>NZ_FNLL01000052.1:0-1272 GCF_900105645.1 Desulfobacula phenolica
ACATCGGTGCCCCAACCAGCGGGTGAACCGGACAGCAAGGGTCTTCTTTTTTTTAAAGGTTGAAAAAAAATTTAAATGGTGTGCTTTCAATTAACTTTTTTGGAAACCCTTGCTGCCCGTTACCCCAACGTTGAGTACTTTGCCAGCTTTCTTAATTTAAACAAGTAAAGGAAGGATTAAATGAATAGATTTTTATTAGGTATGATAGTGTTAAGCCTCTGCGGATGCTCGTCACATGGTGTCTGGCGACATTACTCACCCGCTATGTCTGATCTAATAGGGACGGTTGCTACGAGTCGGAAAGATCAAATCATTGTTGGAAACAAAATAAAGTTGCTAAACCACAGGCCCATTGAGATCATAACTTATGATGGGACGAGTGAAGACAGCACAATAAGCTCGGATGACCGAACTGTAGCTCTTGACTTGATTTATAAGCAAGTAATCTTAAAACTCGGTGCAACATCTGTAGAAAAAATCAAGACAACGGCTTCGAATACTAAGGTCGATATTCTAAATAATTGGGCTTGGGTGCCAATCAACCAAACATTCGCATATGCAGGTTTGCGGGCCGATAGTGCCACAATTGATTTTACATCGACGCAACAACTGACTGCTGGTACATTTAAGTACGATGATATAGGTACTATCGAAATATCTGCTAAAGGCTCTAACGAGTACCACGCAGTAATTTCAAACCCAAAAGTCTATTACCGTATACAGTTGGCCAGAGTAGTTCAGACTTTTCCAGGCGACAAATATTCGAATGGTTGGAGAACTCGTAGGGATCCAAATATTAATCCAATTATTCTCTCTGAACAGAAAAAGGAAACTTGGCCAATCCAACCTCATCAGTGGTTTTGGAACCGGTGGTTTGGAGACGAAATGCCGTGGCTAAGTTTAGTGCTTGAAAAAGGTAAATTATTTATAAGATCCACTCGTGGCATCCAGTCAGATCTTATTCCTCTTGATACGTTTGAGAAAAATTCACAATGGAATGAAAGGTCTGCATATCTCTTGGATTTTCCAGTTGGCGACTTCAAGAGAAAGTTTGTCGTTCTGGATATTGAGGCAAAACGCAATGGAGATACAGTTGTCATAGAGCATGCAAGGATTCGATATCCAGAAGTGAGGCTTCAGGTGATTGATTGAATTATATAGAGTGAAGTTAGAGGGTGCCCAACGAATAAGGTTAGATTGTGTGAGCGCAGCGAACCACAATCTGAACCGTTTGTTGGACAAGCCCGGTCACCATATATAGAAAATAGCTTT
>NZ_FNLL01000050.1:0-1433 GCF_900105645.1 Desulfobacula phenolica
GTCTCCTTCTTTTTAAAGGTTGAAAAAACTTTTGAATGATGTGTTTTCAATTAACTGTTTTGGAAACCCTTGCTGCCCGTTACCCAAGCGTTAGCCTTTTATGTTGCAAATACAAACCAAAGCTAATGTTGTGGCAAAACAGATTGCCATAATTGTTAATAATAATATTAGAAAAGGAGAAATTTAATTTGATACTCACAAAAACATATTCCTACAAACTATTTGTATTTTTTCTATCACTTTTTGTGTTTAGTTCATGTGTTGCACAAAATCAAATAAAGCCAGAACCACAGGTTCAAATCAAAGAAGTTGAAAAAATAGTAAGAATCCCTGACAAGGCTTATACTGCAAAAACAGTTGAAGCTTATGAAAGAGCTGGAAATGACTGGGGAGCAAGACTACGATCACAAAACTTTAAACCAAAACAAATTGATAATGATTTTGTTGAATTTCTTATTTCCGGAAAGCGACCAGATTCCGATCCCAAAGGAGATTGGAGGACTTCAAATTATTATTTCACAGTGCATTTGAGTTTAAAGAAAGCTTTTCAAGAAGGTTTTAGAAAAGGATTTCAAGATAGAGAGGCTGATTTAGTACTTGGCCCTCATATTGAAGTTGCAGCTGGGCGTATTGGCAAGCGTAATAGCGAATTTTTTGCTGATGATGTTTCGAAATATGTTCAAGACCAAATAAATTACCAATATAGATTTAAAAAAGCATTAGATAATTCGGTGGCTATTTTCAAAGAGCTTATTGCAGAGGGTTCGCCTGCTGATAGAGACAAGTTTAAAGAATCGTTTTTATCTTATTATACAGCGGAGGTAGAAGAATACCTTAAAAGATCAAATTTTTATACTTCTGATAAAACATCATATATTAATTTAGATTTTAATAAAGGACAAATTGGAGAGTATGAAGGGAAGCTATATATTTCAAAATTTGGAATACTTACTGCTTTAGAAATGTGGGATCTTCTGTACAAAAAATCACTTTATATGGTGGGTTTAGAAATGGGACAAACTTTATCTCATAATTTGATCACACGTTCAGAACTGCTTGAGTGGTTACGGAGAACTCGTACGGCACTTAGAAATAACAATATAGAGCAAGAAATTGCTATTATAAGAAAAGGTTTTGTAGAAGAATATGGTAGAAATGGAAAATCTGTTTTTAATTCAATGGTTAGAGAAATATCAAGATAGGACAATTTAGCAAAAACAAAAATTATCAAAACTACACTTTGGAGTATTTTAAATCTGATTTTCAACATTTTTAAAAGTGCAGTTACTAAATATCGTCAATGACAGGCTAACCCGTGTGTGAACCGGACGGCAAGGATCTCCTCGTATAAAGGTTTCGTATAAAGGTTTTTAAATCAGGCTTGAAAAAGGCGATAGCCTTTTTCAATACCTTTTTTATTCCAACCAGCGCAG
>NZ_FNLL01000054.1:0-1122 GCF_900105645.1 Desulfobacula phenolica
AAAGTTAAAAATTACTGTTTGGGAGGTTCTCTATGCTTCTACTACAATTTTAATACCTTACAAATTCCTTTTTTTGCTAACCGCGGGGTTTGGGGTCTTATAAAAAAGAGGAGGAAACCATGGGGTTGTATAGTATATTGTTGAGCTTGTTACTGCTGTCTGGGTGCGCTTTGCCAACACCTATTGGCAAGATTTCTTCACCACGAGAATACAACTACGTTAGTGAACATGAAGTCACTGATAGTTCTCAGCGAAAAAATGGTGAAAGCTACGATTCACCAAGATTTCTATCTTGTGATAAAACAATGCATCCATACACAGGAAATGTTGAAATAGCCAAAGAAACATTTTTGTTTGCTCTTATGGCAAGCAATGCATACAGGGTTGAAGCTCAGTTTGATATACCTGGGTGGAAATTAGTTAAACATTATCGCGGAGCACTATCTGGCAACTATGAATCTGCATTTCAAGCCGATTTATACGAGCGGAAACAAAACAATGTAATAACCGAAGTTTCTCTTGTTTTTAGGGGTACAGATAGTGGTGTTGACCATACGGCCAATTTTGCTTTATGGTGGCCTTGGAGTAAATCGCGTATCCCCTCTCAATACCAAATTGCAGAAAGATTAGCTTATAAAATTAGAAACCTTTATCCAAACGCCAAATTATACTTTGTTGGCCACTCTTTAGGAGGTGGACTTGCTTATCATGCGTCTTGGAATATTGATGGCGCAATTACTTATGTTTTTGACCCATCCCCTAGGCTATGGGTTGATGGAACTCCTGCAAAAGGCCGCCGTATTATAGTAAGAGAAAAAGGGGAAATTCTTGAATATATCCAATTCTGGAATCACCTTATTTCTGATAATGAAGAAAGTTATAATTTTATTAGTGGAAGTGCGGTTCGTGAACATAATATGTATTACTTGGCGCGTGGTCTTTTGCTACTTTCAGCAATGCACAAT
The DNA here is from genome assembly GCF_900105645.1 of Desulfobacula phenolica. Taxonomy (NCBI): domain Bacteria; kingdom Pseudomonadati; phylum Thermodesulfobacteriota; class Desulfobacteria; order Desulfobacterales; family Desulfobacteraceae; genus Desulfobacula; species Desulfobacula phenolica. The sequence goes on from NZ_FNLL01000054.1 coordinate 966, forward strand.
TCTGAATTGGCAGATAGGATAATGGAAGATAATCTTGGTTGTTCGCGCTACAAAACACACCAACCCCTAACGAATAAGGTTAGATTGTGTGAGCGCAGCGAACCACAATCTGAACCGTTTGTTGGACAAGCCCGGTCACCATATATAGAAAATAGCT
>NZ_FNLL01000022.1:0-25910 GCF_900105645.1 Desulfobacula phenolica
TGTTGAAATGTTCAGAAAACTTCTGGATGAGGGACAGGCAGGCGATAATGTCGGGCTCCTGCTTCGCGGAACCAAACGTGACCAGGTCGAAAGAGGGCAGGTTGTGGCCAAACCCGGAACAATTACTCCTCATACGAAATTCAAAGCAGAAATGTATGCATTGAGCAAAGAAGAAGGTGGTCGTCATACTCCGTTTTTCAGTGGTTACAGACCCCAGTTCTTTTTCAGAACAACAGATATTACGGGTGTTTTGACTCTTGACGAAGGTGTGGAAATGATCATGCCAGGGGATAATGCAACCATTAACGTGGAATTGATTAATCCCATTGCAATGGAAAAAGAACTCCGTTTTGCAATCAGAGAGGGTGGACGTACCGTTGGTGCCGGTGTTATCGGTGAAATTGTAGAATAAGTTAGGACGAACGATCTATCATGTTGAAAACAAAAATTAGGATCAGGCTTAAGGCATATGATCATAAACTTCTTGATCAGTCTTCGGTAGATATTGTTGATACTGCAAGGAAGAGTGGAGCCAAAATCGTAGGGCCGGTACCTCTTCCTACCAGGATAAACAAGTTTACCGTACTGCGTTCTCCCCATGTAAACAAAAAATCAAGGGAACAGTTTGAAATCAGGACGCATAAAAGAATGATGGATATTCTGGAACCCACCCAACAGACAGTTGACGCTTTAATGAAGCTTGATCTTTCACCGGGTGTGGATGTGGAAATTAAATTATAGTTCAATAACAGGAACCAATTATGAGCGCATTACTTGGAAAAAAAATCGGAATGACCAATGTGTTTTCCTCGGACGGAAAGCTTGTTCCTGTTACCGTTGTGCAGGTCGGACCATGTGTTGTTACACAGATTAAAACAATAGAATCTGATGGATACAATGCTCTTCAACTTGGATTTGATGAAAAACCGGTTGAGAAATTGAATAAGCCCATGGCCGGACATTTGAAGAAAGCAAGTGATAAAGGATTCCGTGTTTTAAAAGAGTTTAGAACCGATGATGTTGAAAGCGTTGAAGCAGGCGCTACTATCGGAATTGATATGTTTACTGTTGGTGATAAGGTGAACATATCAGGTATTTCAAAAGGACGCGGTTTTCAGGGAACGATTAAACGACACGGTTTCCAACGCGGGCCTGAAACTCATGGTAGCAGAAATCATAGAAAACCAGGGTCTATTGGTAACAGCGCCTGGCCGGGAAAAGTTTTTAAGGGTAAGAAACTTCCAGGTCATATGGGTGTTAATCGAGAAACTGTAAAGAATCTTACAATCGTAGATATCAAGCATGACGATAACCTTCTGTTGGTAAAAGGCCCTGTACCGGGTTTTAAAACAGGAATATTGGAAGTTCGAAAAACTGATAAATAATTAAAAAAACAATCAGTTACGTATAAGACAAAAATGCGGCTATGGGTATTGCAAAGTTTATCGCAGTGATGCATAGCTGATCAAAATTTATGAGGAAGAATATGGCTACTGTAGATGTATTAAACAGTGCAGGTGAAAAGGTGTCTGAAACTCAGCTTCCTGATGAGATTTTCAAGACTTCCGTTAAAACAAGCGTTCTTCACCAGGTCGTGCGATCCCAGCTCGTTGCAAAACGGGAAGGGACTGCTGCGTCTAAGACCAGGGGTATGGTAAAGGGTAGTACAAGAAAGCTGTTTAGACAGAAAGGAACCGGTAATGCACGTGCCGGCAGTATTAAATCCCCTTTAAGAAAAGGTGGTGGTATTATTTTTGGGCCGTCCCAAAGATCTTTTGCGATAAAAGTACCCAAAAAAGTTAGAAAGCTGGCATTGAAAATGGCATTAAGTTCCAAGGTGGAAGAAAATACCATTACTGTGATTGATGATTTTAATCTTCAAACTATTAAAACCAAAGATCTGGCCAATGTACTCAAAACCTTATCGCTTTCAAATTTGTTGATTGTGTCTGATTCTGAGGATACAAATCTTTTGCTTTCCGCTAGAAATATTCCGGATATCAAGGTTATAAAGACCGAGGGTCTTAATGTATATGATATTTTAAAGTTTAAGAATCTTCTTTTGGTAGAGTCATCAATTAAAAATATCGAGGGGAGGTTGAGCTGATTATGGAACACTATGAAATTGTCAGAGGCCCTGTAGTAACTGAAAAAACAACCCTTCAAAAAGAATTGAACAACCAGGTGACGCTTAAAGTTGATAAAAGAGCCAACCGGGTACAAATCAAAGACGCTGTCGAGAAAAGTTTTAACACCAAGGTTAAGCAGGTCAGAACTATCAAGGTAAAAGGAAAAGTTAAACAGCGCGGTAAAATTATCGGCAAACGAAAAGACTGGAAAAAAGCCATAGTTACACTGATGCCAGGACAACGAATTGATTTTTTTGAAGGTGTTTAAAGAGGTATATATATGTCAACAATAATAAAGACAAAACCGACATCTCCAGGACGACGCTCTCAGGAATACCTTTCTTTTGAAGAAATTACCAAAACCAAGCCTGAAAGACGACTGACAAAGAACATAAACAAACGTGCCGGCCGAAATTCTTACGGAAGAATTACGGCTAAGCATAGAGGTGGCGGAGCAAAAAAGAAATATCGTATCATTGATTTTAAAAGAGATAAAGATGGTATCCCTGCAAAGGTATCTGCCATTGAATATGATCCGAACAGGAGTGCAAGAATTGCTCTTCTGGTTTATGCAGATGGTGAGAAAAGGTATATCCTGGCTCCTCTGGATGTGGCGGTCGGCGATATTCTTGAAACAGGATCCGGCGCTGATATAAAACCTGGTAATTGCATGCCGCTTGAGGATATTCCCACGGGTACAAGAATACATAATATCGAATTGAAACAAAATAAAGGTGGCCAGATTGTCAGAAGTGCAGGTGCATATGCACGGCTTATGGCAAAAGAAGGCAGTTATGCGCAGGTTCTTCTTCCCTCGGGTGAAGTAAGAATGGTTCACCTGAAATGCAAGGCTACGATTGGCAGAGTGGGTAATGAAAAGCATGGTGATGTTAAGATCGGTAAAGCCGGTCGAAGCAGATGGATGGGAAGAAGACCGTCTGTTCGAGGAGTTGCCATGAACCCGGTTGATCATCCCATGGGCGGTGGTGAAGGAAGGTCCTCCGGTGGTAGGCAGCCCTGTACGCCTTGGGGTATTCCAACAAAAGGTAAGCGAACCAGGAAGAGTGCAAGGACTGATCAGTACATTGTTAAAAGAAGAGCTAAGAGAAAATAAATAGGTGGTAAATTATGCCAAGATCATTAAAAAAAGGTCCCTACATTGCACCTCAGCTTTTAAAAAAAGTGCTGGAAGCAAGTAAATCCACACGTAACAAAGTTATCAAGACCTGGTCACGCAGATCCACTATATTCCCTGAAATGGTCGGTGTCACATTTGCTGTGCATAACGGTAAAAAATTCATACCGGTTTTTGTTTCTGAAAATATGGTCGGACATAAGCTTGGTGAATTTTCACCTACAAGAACTTTCTGGGGGCATGCAGGAGATAAAAAATCCAAGAGATAAGCTCTTGTTTGATTAAAGGATATTGATATGGAAGTTAAAGCAACTACAAGACATACAAGAATTTCACCATTTAAGCTTAGGTTGCCCATTGCTGAAGTAAAAGGTAAAAATGCCGGACAAGCGCTGACATTGTTAAAATTCATGCCGCTCAAAGCTGCAGGTATTATTTATAAAACCTTGCAATCAGCTGTTGCAAATGCCGAGCATAACAATGAACTGGATGTGGATAAACTGGTTGTCAAGAATATTTTTGTTGATCACGGGCCGACCATGAAACGGTTCAGGCCGAGAGCCAGGGGTAGAGCAGCCAGAATTTTGAAACGAAGCAGTCATTTAACAGTTATTGTTGAAGAAACTGACAAATAGGAGGAAATAAGCTTGGGCCAGAAAGTACATCCTACCAGTTTAAGGTTAGGCATTATCAGGACTTGGGATTCCAGATGGTATGCAGACAAAGATTATGCCTCTTTTGTTGAAGAAGATTTTAAAGTCAGAAAATTTTTAAAAAAGAAACTCTTTCATGCAGGTATTTCAAAAATAGAAATCGAACGTTTTTCCAAACAGATTCGACTCAGGGTTTTTGCGGCAAGACCAGGTATAATAATCGGAAAGAAAGGGTCGGAGATTGCCCTTCTTAAGCAGGAACTTGAGAAAATGCTTGAACCTGCGGTGTTGATTGATATCAAAGAAGTCCGGCGCCCTGAAATTGATGCTCAGTTGGTAGCGGAGAATATTGCACTTCAACTTGAGAGAAGAATTGCATTTCGAAGAGCCATGAAACGAAGTGTGTCTTCGGCCATGCGGTTTGGTGCAAAAGGAATAAAAATTATTTGTGCCGGTCGTCTTGGTGGTGCTGAAATGGCTCGGACGGAATGGTACAAAGAAGGCCGTATTCCTCTTCACACCTTAAGGGCTGATGTTGATTACGGTTTTACCGAAGCAAGAACCACATACGGAGCCATTGGAATTAAAACTTTTGTATTTAAAGGCGAAGTATTAAGTCCCGGTGAACAAGCGTTGGTTAAATAGAGGTGATTAGGAGAAATAAAAAATGCTTAGTCCAAAAAATGTAAAATTCCGTAAACAGTTTCGCGGCAGGACAAAGGGTTCACCAGACAGGGGAAATACCTTAAGCTTTGGTGACTTCGGTCTACAGGCAATTGAATGCGGTTATGTTAATGCAAGACAGATTGAAGCAGCCAGGGTTGCATTGACCCGTCACGCTAAAAGAGCAGGAAAAAGCTGGATTCGATTTTTTCCTGATCATCCGGTTACAAAAAAACCGGCAGAAGTCAGGATGGGTAAAGGTAAAGGTGCTACGGATGCCTGGGTAGCCAGGGTGAAACCCGGCAAAATTCTTTATGAAATGGAAGGTATACCAAGAGAAGTTGCCAAAGAAGCCATGAAGCTCGCTGCCAGAAAACTTTCCGTGAAAACTCGTTTTGTGGAAAGGAGTAAATAAAATGAAAGTTAGTGAAATCAGAGAGATGGGAGCAGATCAGATTAAAGAAAAGCTTGGTGAATTAAAAAAAGAGCTTTTTAATCTTCGCTTTCAGAATGATGTCGGGCAGCTTGAGAATACAGCAACACTTTCCAATGTCAAAAAGGATATTGCAAGGCTTTACACGATATCCAATGAAATGAATGTAAACATTAGCTAATTTGCGAAGATATTACTATGGAAAATATTCAAAAAAATAAAAGAGAGCTGATTGGTCTTATTGTATCGGATAAAATGGATAAATCAGTGGTTGTTCAGGTCGAAAGATTTGTTCAACACAAGATTTATAAAAAATATATGAAACGATATAAAAAATACCATGCTCATGATGAGACAAATGAATGCAGAATCGGTGATACGGTTAAAATCATCGAAACCAGGCCTTTGAGCAAGCTGAAACGTTTCAGGATAAGTGAAGTCGTTAAAAGAGCTGTTTGATTAAGGGAGTTGAGAAATGATTCAGAGTGAAACTAGATTAACTGTAGCAGACAACTCCGGTGCAAAGGAACTGTACTGCATAAAGGTACTTGGCGGATCCAAAAGACGATATGCCAGCATTGGCGATATTATCACCTGCTCTGTTAAAGAAGCAATACCCAATGCAAAAGTCAGCAAAGGGGATATTGTTCAGGCCGTTATTGTCAGAACCAAAAAAGAAATATCCCGGCCTGATGGCTCAATGATCAGATTTGATGATAATTCAGCTGTAATTTTATCTAAATCAAACGAACCGGTTGGTACACGTATTTTTGGTCCGGTGGCAAGAGAGTTAAGGGCAAAAAGATTTATGAAAATCGTCTCTCTGGCTCCTGATGTGCTTTAACAATCAGGTTATTGGAGAAAAAATCTTATGGAAGCAATAAAAATTAGACTGAAAAAAGATGATAAGGTTAAAGTGCTGACCGGTAAAGATAAGGGAAAGATCGGTAAAGTACTGAAGGTCGTTAAAAAGACAAATCGGGTCGTTGTTGAAAATATTAATGTCGTTAAGGTTCATCAAAGGCCAACGCAGGCAAATCCACAAGGTGGTATTGTTGAAAAAACCATGCCGATTCATATTTCCAATCTCATGATTATGTGCAACTCATGTGTAAAGCCGACAAGAATTGGAATGAAATTATTGGAAGATGGAAAACGGGTCAGAATCTGCAAAAAATGCAGTCAGCAGATAGATTCATAAGACCAAAGGCGGAGAGAATAGATGGCAACTCTTAAGGAAAAGTATCATAACGAGGTTGTGCCCAAGCTCAAGGAAACTTTTAATTATAAAAATGAATTACAGGTACCTAAGCTGGAAAAAATCGTTTTAAACATGGGGCTTGGCGAAGCGGTCAGAAATCCAAAGATCGTTGATCCTGCAGCCGCCGAACTGGCGTTGATCGCCGGTCAGAAACCGGTAATTACAAGAGCAAAAAAACCGATTGCAAATTTTAAGCTTCGTGCTGATTTGCCTATTGGGTGCAAGGTTACCCTGCGCCGTCAAAAAATGTACGATTTTTTTGATCGGCTTGTAAATATCGCTTTACCACGTGTCAGGGACTTTAGAGGGATATCCGGAAAGGCTTTTGATGGCAGGGGTAATTATACTCTTGGTATTACCGAGCATATTATATTCCCTGAAATTGACTATGATAAGACCGACAGTATCAAGGGTCTTAATATTACAGTTGTGACGACAGCTAAAACCGATGAGGAAGGCAAGGCGCTCCTGAAATTTTTTGGGATGCCTTTCAAAAACTAAGGATCTTAAGGAGGAAAGCTTGGCTAAAAAAGCTTTAATCGTAAAGGCGCAGAGAAAACCAAAGTTTTCAGTACGTTCATACAACAGATGCCCCTTATGCGGTAGACCAAGAGGGTTTATTAGAAAAGCTGGTATTTGCAGAATTTGTTTCAGGGGACTTGCGTCAGAAGGTAAACTTCCCGGTGTTACCAAATCAAGTTGGTAACCAGCAAATTTTAACACAAAAAAATTATATCAGCGGATTTTAAGGAGATTTCAAATGGCAACTAGTGATCCAATTGCAGACATGCTGACAATCATAAGAAATGGTGGTAAAGCAGGGTTTGCTAAAGTGGATATCCCCGGATCAAAAATTAAATTGAAAATGGTGCGGGTGCTGAAAGAACAAGGATATATCAAGGATTTCAAATTCCTGGAAAATGAGACACAGGGGGTTCTTCGTGTTTATTTAAAATATGTGTCTGAAGGACAGCCCACAATTTTTGGAATAAAAAGAGTGAGTAAACCGTCCTGCAGGGTTTACAGTAAATCAAAACAAATTAAGCCGGTTTTAAATGGGCTGGGCATATCAATAGTTTCAACCTCAAAAGGGTTGATGACGGATAAGCAGGCCATTGAAGCGAACGTCGGCGGTGAAATTCTTTGTAACGTATGGTAGTACAGGAGTAATATATGTCTAGAATAGGAAAACAGCCGGTTCAGCTTCCAGATAAGGTCCAGTTCGCCCTGAAGGGTGATATGATTTCTGTTAAAGGACCCAAAGGTAATCTTGAGCGACAATTGCATCCGGCCATTGAACTTGAAATGAATGATGGTTTTGTAATGGTAACTACAGATACAAGTGATAAGAAAAAAGTGGCTTTGCAAGGGTTGTTCAGATCCCTTATATCCAATATGGTAACCGGTGTGACTGCCGGTTATGAAAAGCAACTCCTCCTTTCCGGTATTGGTTATCGTGCAGAAACAAAAGGTAACAGTCTTATACTCAATGTAGGCTATTCCAATCCGGTCGATTTTAAAATTCCTGATGGAATCCAGGCGACTGTTGAAAAGAATACGCAAATTATTTTGACAGGTATAGATAAGGAGCTTCTTGGCCAGGTGGCGGCAAATATAAGAGATCTTAGACCTCCTGAGCCTTACAAGGGTAAGGGCATAATGTATTCAGACGAAAGAATCATTAGAAAAGCCGGCAAGACTGCAGGTAAAGACTAAAAGGCGGGAGTATTAAAGATTATGGGAAATACATCACCAAGGCTTGTATCAAGGCTTAAAAGAAAAAGAAGAATTAAAAAAAATATTTTTGGTCACCAGGATCGCCCAAGATTGAGTGTATTCAGGACTTCAAAACATATTTATGCTCAGATCATTGATGATACGGATCGAATTACACTTGTATCTGCATCTACTCTTGATAAGGAATATAGTGACAATAAGGTAGAGGGTAAAAAGGTTGAGATTGCAAAGGCAATTGGAAGCCTTATCGGCAAGAGAGCTCTTGATAAAGGAATTACAAAAGTAGTTCTGGATAGAAACGGATTTTTATATCATGGCCGCATCAAAGCGCTTTCAGACGGAGCTCGCGAAGCCGGATTGATTTTCTAATTAAGGAGGAATACCCTTGGCAAGACAGCAGATGGAAGATAGTGGATTGATCGATAAAGTCGTCAGAATCAATCGTGTTGCAAAAGTTGTAAAAGGTGGTAGAAATTTCAGCTTCAGCGCACTTGTTGTGGTTGGTGACGGAGAAGGCAGTGTCGGGTATGGTCTGGGAAAAGCAACGGAAGTACCGGAAGCTATCAAAAAAGGCCTGGAAAAAGCAAAAAGAAATATGGTCAAAATTTCATTACTTGACGGTACTGTTCCTTTTGAAGTTATCGGTAAAGCAGGTGCAGGCAGAGTATTGCTTAAACCTGCTTCTCCAGGTACGGGTTTGATTGCAGGAGGTGGAATTCGTGCCGTCCTTGAGGCCGTCGGTGTAACCGATATCCTGACAAAATGTATCGGAACGCATAACACCCAGAATATTGTTAGAGCTACAATGGCAGGGCTTCAATCTTTATGTACAAAGCAAGAAGTCGCAAAGCGTCGTGGACTTAGACCTGAAGATATATAATGAGGTTGTGAAAAATGGCTGGTAAAATTAGAATTACGCAAATCAGAAGCACAATAGGAAGACCGGCAAAACACGGTCGGATTATTCGTTCTCTGGGTATAAAAAAAATGAATTATACGGTTGAACATAATGCTGATCCGGTTATTCTGGGACAGGTTAAAAAAGTGTCTCACCTTGTGAAAGTAGAGGAGGTGTAATATGCAACTTCATGATTTAGCACCTGCACCAGGTTCCAGAAAAAATAGGAAAAAAGTCGGAAGAGGTCCTGGTTCTGGAATGGGCAAAACAAGTACCCGCGGCCATAAAGGCCTTAAAGCAAGATCCGGCGGCAGTGTCAGGCCGGGATTTGAAGGTGGCCAGATGCCGATTTATAGAAGACTTCCCAAAAGGGGATTCTTCAATATATTTAAAACAAACAATGCTATTTTAAATATAACTGATTTGGATAGATTTGAGGACGGTGCAAGTATTGATATGGATGCCCTCAGAGAAGCCGGAATGGTAAAAGGTCGTGTTGACGGTGTTAAACTTCTTGGCAATGGTGAAACAACAAAGAAATTTTTCTTGAAAAGTATTCTGGTTTCCAAAACTGCCAAAGAAAAAATTGAATCTGTCGGTGGAACAATAGAATAACCTTATCAGAAGTGATGTAAGGAACCAATAAATGATCGAGAATAGTTACCAGAATCTTTTTAAACTTCCTGAGCTTAAAAGAAAGATTTTTATTACACTCGCATTGCTTTTTGTTTACCGTATCGGTATCCATGTCCCAACACCCGGGGTTAACGGAGCTGCACTGGCTTCTTTCTTTGCTTCTGCCGAGGGCACCTTGTTTTCCATGTTTAATATGTTTTCAGGGGGTGCATTGGAAAGGCTTTCCATATTTGCATTAGGGATTATGCCTTATATCAGTGCTTCGATTATTTTAGAGCTGATGACAGTTGTTGTACCACACCTTGAACAACTTAAAAAAGAGGGCGATGCGGGCCGAAAAAAGAAAACTCAGTATACAAGATATGGAACAGTGGTTCTGAGTATTATCCAGGGTTTGGGCATCAGTGTTGGTCTTGAATCCATGACCTCACCTGCAGGTATTGCAATTGTTCCATACCCGGGATGGGGATTCAGGCTTGTTACCATTATAACACTGACAGCCGGGACTTCATTTATCATGTGGTTGGGAGAGCAGATTACAGAAAGAGGAATAGGAAATGGAATTTCCCTGATTATTTTTGCAGGTATTGTTGCAAGGATGCCGATAGCGATGGGTAATACAATACGACTTATGACAACTGGTGAAATGGGGATTTTTGCGATAATTATTCTTATTGTTCTCATGGTGATTGTTATTGCTGCAATTATATATATGGAACAGGCGCAGCGGCGCATACCCGTGCATTATGCAAAACGTGTTGTAGGGCGGAAAATGTATGGAGGACAAACTTCTCATCTTCCGCTTAAAATAAATACAGCCGGTGTAATCCCGCCTATTTTTGCTTCTTCCATTATTATGTTTCCTACGACTTTGGCACAATTTATCAATTTGCCGATTATGAAAACCGTAGCGGCAATGTTCAGCCCTGGAACAATTTGGTACTATCTTCTTTATATAGGATTTATTATTTTCTTTTGTTTTTTTTACACCGCTGTACAGTTTAATCCTGAAGATGTTGCTGAAAATATGAAAAAAAATGGCGGATATATTCCGGGTATCAGGCCGGGGAAAAGAACATCCGAATACATTGATAAAGTGTTGACCCGCATTACTGTAGGTGGAGCAATTTATGTGTCTGCCGTGTGCGTTCTGCCAACCTTTTTAATGAGCAAGTTTAATATTCCGTTTTATTTTGGGGGTACGGCCCTTTTGATTGTTGTGGGGGTGTCAATTGATACCATTTCCCAGATAGAGTCCCATTTGATTACAGGTAATTATGACGGATTTCTGGGAAGATCCGGTGCCAAGAGAATAAAAGGCAGATCCTGATTTGAACACTAAAACTAAAGGAGATTAATAAGATTATGGCAAAAGAAGAACCCATCAAAGTTGACGGGAAAGTACTTGAAACATTACCAAATGCCATGTTCAGAGTTGAGCTGGAAAACAAGCATGTACTGCTTGCTCATATTTCAGGCAAAATGAGAATGCATTTTATTAAGATCTTACCAGGAGACAGGGTGACGGTTGAAATTTCACCTTATGATTTAAGTCGGGGAAGGATTACATATAGATATAAATAAATATTTTATTTAAGATATAAAAATATTAGATTAGGAGTAAATGGATGAAAGTCAGAGCATCTGTAAAAAAAATCTGCAGAGATTGTAAAGTTATAAAAAGACGTGGTGTCATAAGAGTGATTTGTATTAATAAACGCCATAAACAGCGGCAGGGATAGGGGGGAAGAAATTTGGCACGTATCGCAGGAGTAGATTTACCAAGAGATAAGCATGCTTGGATAGCTTTAACCTATATCTATGGAATAGGTGCAAGCAGATCAAAGCTAATACTTGCAAAAACAGGTATTGATCCTACTACAAAGGCAAATGACCTTACAGAAGAACAGGTTAATGAGATAAGAAAAGTCATTGATGCTGAGTACAAGGTTGAAGGTGAACTTAGAAGTGAAGTGTCCATGAATATTAAAAGGCTTATGGATTTAGGTTGTTACAGAGGGTTACGTCATCGTAAAGGCCTTCCTTGTCATGGTCAGCGAACCAGTACAAACGCCAGAACACGAAAAGGTCCAAAAAGGACTGCGGTTAAAAAGAAAAAGTAGGATAATCTAAAAAGGTACTATTAATTATGGCAAAAAAGTCTAAAAAAGTTGTGTCCAAAAAACGGGTTAGAAAGAACATTTCTACCGGCATTGTTCATATTCAATCCACTTTTAATAATACAATCGTTACCATTGCCGATGAAAACGGAAACACTATTTCATGGTCAAGTGCCGGTATGCAGGGATTTAAAGGCTCAAGAAAAAGCACTCCATTTGCCGCAAAACTGGTTGCAGAAGATGCAGGTGCCAAAGCAATGGAACACGGTATGAAAAATATCGGTGTATTTGTTAAAGGCCCGGGGCCTGGTCGGGAATCTGCTTTAAGAGCCTTGCATGCACTTGGATTCAATATATCCATGATCAAAGATGTTACCCCGGTTCCTCATAATGGATGCCGTCCGCCAAAAAGAAGAAGGGTATAAGAATACTCGTTTGATAAAGGAGAAAAAACATTGTCACGTTATAGAGGTTCTGTTTGCCGACAATGCAGACGCGAAAATATGAAACTTTTTTTGAAAGGCGACAGATGCTTTTCAGATAAATGCAGTTTTGATAGAAGAGGCTATCCCCCCGGACAGCATGGGCAAAGAAGAAGTAAATTGTCAGATTACGGGATTCAGCTCAGAGAAAAACAAAAAGTCAGAAGGCTTTACGGAATTTCAGAAAAACAGTTTAGAATTTCTTTTAGAAAAGCGGACAAACGAAAAGGAATTACAGGGACAAACCTGTTGAGTCTTTTGGAAACACGTTTGGATAATACTGTTTTTAGAATGGGATTTGTTAATTCCAGAAATCAGGGTCGACATTTTGTAAAGCATAATCATTTTGTGGTAAATGGTAAAAAAGTAAATATACCGTCTTACCAGGTTAAAAAAGGGGATGTGATCGAACTTCGAGAGAAAAGTAAAAAAATTCAGGCTATTTCAGATTCCTTGGATGCTATTGTTCGACGCGGTATCCCGCAATGGCTTGAAATCAATAAAGAAAATTTCAAAGGTGAAGTTGTAGGCGTTCCTGCACGAGAAGATATCACGCTTCCTATTCAGGAACAATTGATTGTAGAGCTTTATTCAAAGTAAGCAGACCTTTGACATGGTTTGTCAAATATTTATATCAGGAGATATGAATGTCATCTGAAAAACTTGCATATGTGAACTGGCGAGAGATGATCAAGCCGGAGAAGCTTGACGTTACCACAACTTCAACATATGGTAAATTTGTATGTGAACCCCTTGAAAGGGGGTACGGTATTACTATCGGGAACTCTCTGCGGCGTATTATTCTTTCATCCATATATGGCGCGGCCATTGTATCCGTTAAATTTGATGATGCTCTTCATGAATATAGTGTGATATCCGATGTTAGAGAAGATGTTTCCGAAATAATTTTAAACCTTAAAGAGCTGAAGCTCAAGGTTGACGACACTGAAGATAAAATATTAACACTGAATCTAAAAGGTGACCGAGAAGTCACGGGTGCAGATATTGTAAGCCCGGACGGCAAGGTTGAAATTCTTAATTCTGAACAGCATATTGCCACTATTTCTAGAAATGGTGTGCTAAACATGACCATGGTTGTAAAAACTGGAAAAGGATATGCTCTTTCTTCGGCCAATAAAGATGAGGATGCCCCAATCGGAACTATCCCAATTGACAGTGTGTTTTCCCCCATTAAGCGTGTTAAATATGTTGTGGGAACTTCCAGGATCGGACAGAAAACCGACTATGATAAGCTTACCCTTGAAGTTTGGACGGATGGTTCCGTAACACCTGATGATTCGGTTGCATATGCTGCCAAAATTCTCAAAGAGCAGATGAATCCATTTATCAATTTTGATGAAGACATGGAACCTGATCATGTTGAAGAAAGTTCAGAAGACAAGGATATCGGCATTAACGAGAATATTTACAGATCTGTGGATGAGCTTGAATTATCTGTCAGAAGTTCCAATTGTTTGAAAAACGCTAAAATCGATACTATTTATCAATTGGTTCAAAAAACGGACGGTGAAATGCTGAAAACCAAAAATTTTGGTAGAAAATCCTTAAATGAAATAAAGGAAGTTCTTACTACCATGGAACTTTCACTGGGTATGGACCTTGAAGGTTTTGAACCACCACCAGAAGATTTAGATGAGAACAATCAGGAAGGAGAATAATATTCCATGAAACATAGAAAATCAGTATTAAAATTGAACAGGACCTCAAGCCATAGAAAGGCTATGTTCAGAAACATGGTAACTTCTCTGTTCAAACACGATAAAATTAAAACAACCGAAGCAAAGGCAAAAGGCTTAAGATCAATTGCAGACAAAATGGTCACCCTTGCAAAAAGAGGGGATTTACATGCCAGAAGACAAGCGCTTGCAGTTATTCGGGAAAAAGATGTTGTTCATACATTATTTAATGAAGTAGCAGAGAAGTTTAATTCAAGACAGGGTGGGTATACAAGAATTATCAAATTAGGCCCCAGAAAAGGGGATGTTGCTCCAATGGTACAGATTGAATTGATTTTTGACTGATAGAGCTATTGTTGTAAATTTTAAAGAGAAATAAAATCCCTGGCTGGTAAATCTTGCCAGGGTTTTTTTTCCTTTATATCTATCCTTTGACATATATTTAAATCTCCATATCTATCTGCTTAGGATCAATTTCCCTTTTAGCATACTGTTTATAAATGCCGGCATTCATAAACAGCTCATAAATATCCCTGTCAATCTGATTGTCTTTTTGCATAAACTCCAGAATTTTTATTGCCTTGGACAGGTTCATGGGTTCCCGATAAGGCCTGTCCTTTGCAGTTAAAGCTTCAAAGATGTCTGCAATTGCAATAATTCGTGATTGAATAGCCAATTGTTCACCTGAAAAGCCATTTGGATACCCTTTTCCATCAGGTCTTTCATGATGATTTGATGCGAATTCCGATACTCGGGAAAGTTCATCAGGGAATGGTAACTCTCCTGTAATCTTTTGTGTAACCTTAGCATGATTTTCAATAATTAAACGTTCCTTATCAGTTAGAGTTCCTTTTTGAATACAAAGGTTTTCGACCTCATCATCATTCAAAAACGGGAAAGATTTATTATTAAAAACATATCTTTTGTTCCCGATTTTTTTTATTCGGGCTATGTTTTCTTCCGGCATAAAATCACCTGTATTATTACAGGATTTGATAAAATTTAAATCTTGCCTCAATGAATCAACTGTAAGTTGAAATTTTTTTTCCAGTTGCTTGATATGTGATTCAATATGACCTTCTTTATTTAACAATTCAATTTTTTCATTAAGATGATCTTTTTGAATCAGTGTTTCAATTAACTGGAATCTTGTTTCAACAAGATCAATTCTGTCTATGATTTTTTCAAGCTTAGTGGCCTTGTCAATAAGATATTCCGGGACAGTCATTTTTCCCACATCATGCATCCATGCTGCTATTCTCAGCTCCTCAAGTTCATCTGCATTAAAAACAATATCGATAAATTTTTGATTATCACTTTTGTTGATTGCTTTTGCTATCAGCATACTTAAATCAACCACACGTCTGATATGTCCACCAGTATAAGGAGATTTTTCATCAATAGCAGCAGCCATGCTTGTAATAAAAGCTGAAATCAGCTCTTTAAGATTTTGAATCAATTGTGCATTCGTAAGAGCAACGGCAGCCAAAGATGCAATGGATGTTATTAAATATTCATCGTACGAAGAAAAATTAATAATTTCATTTGTTTCAATATCCTGAGAATTGATCAGTTGCAGAACACCAATAATGTTATTTTTATGATTTTTCAACGGAATAACGAGCATTGACTTAGTGCGATATCCTGTTATGGCATCATATTTTTTAGGACCGGATAAATCAAAAATACCCTTTACATCATATACATCATTGATATTAACACTTTTGCCCATGATAGCAACATAAGAAGAAACATTTTTCAAATTTTGTTCATTATTAATTTCTAAAGGGACCGGTGGTAAAACGCATTCATTTCCATCGTTTTCACCCATCCGTATATTCATGGAATAGTTTCTCACGATTTTAAAATTCAGTTGTTTTTTTTTTTTGTCGAGTACATATAAAGAGCCTGCATCGGCATTAGAGATCTCCATAACATTATCTAACATTATTTCAAGCAGCTTATTGATATCTTTTTCCGAAGAAAGAGCCATACCAATTTTAATTAATTTGTCAATATGACTATTATTGTTTAAATTTTTATCAAATATCTGTTTTTTTATAGTATTTCTCATAACCACTTTAATACCTTTAGATTATCCAATGATTATCAACATTTTTATTTCTTATTCTCTATTGTCTGTAACAAGGTAAAGGAGGCTAATCAAGCATAATGTTTAAAATTGTCAAAACGATAATGTAAATATTTGCCTTAGTAATTCATGAGTTAATTTTTCAGCAAAACCCTAAAATTTGTTATTAAGGGATATATTCAGATATCTTTGATGGGAACACTAATTTTTTTTAGGCTGTCCAAGTTTTCCACGCCCTTTAGTTTTCCCAATATTTTGCCACTTTGCAGCTTTATAACAAGTGCCTGCAAATTTATTTTTTTTGCACAAAAGATTCTAACAATATCGGCCGGATCTTATATCTATTTTCCCAATCATCCGGGAGATAACGAGCCATTAAAGAAAAAATTTTTGATGCAAGGTTTTTTGCTTGAATCCACTGCCCTGTGTAATCTGCAAGTAAACAACCGAACGGCTGACCCATAGCCACCAGCGGTTAGCAATTTTATCGTCAACGGTTTCAAAAACTTTCCAACTGTAACAGCCTGTTGTGGTATTTTCTGAGATCTTAAAATCAGATAACTCATCTATAAAAAAAATAAAATCGACAACATTATTTTAAAAAAAGAATTGACTTCCGTTATTTCTGACAATATAACAATACTATCGTCTAAATAATTAATACTATGAATGAGCGCGATATTTCATCCCGGTTTACGAATAATTACTGATTCTTTATCAAAAAATCCAGGATTTTCACTGGATCATAAAATTTTTTTTATGATTAGGCTCTTAATATTTCGTTATAACTCTTTTAAAGATGGAGGCAACATGAAGAATAAATGTTTTTATTTGATGCTATTGAGTATTTTTTTTATCGCAAGCTGCTCTTCAGCTCCAAAGCCAATAACCCACGAATTCAGCACTCAAAAACAATTAGAGGCATTACAACACTGGGAAATACTGGCCATGGATTTCACAAAACAGATCGCAACGATTATGAAAACAAAACCCTGGCCCATGCTCAACTCCCCTGGATTCGGCCATGCGGACGAAAATGAGTCGAAGTTGTCGGAAATCGGGGAGGGATTGTCTGTTGATTTGCCATATATATATCTACAGACCAATGATATATCCGACTTTGGTAAATCTTTTCGCACATATTTAATTACAGAACTGTCAAAACTTGGATATTCTATTTCCCATACGCCCCAAAATGCCTTAATGGTCAGATGGTCGGTTAATAAGATTAAACACGATGCTGATAGGACCTCTTCGGGTTTTCCTGTAACGGGTACGATGGCCGTGGCCCTTGGAGCAGGAATTTATAAACTTTTTGATAGTAACAGTGCTGCATTGCCGGGGGCATTAGCGGTTGGTGCCACCTTGGATCTGTTGAATAGTTCTATGGTTAATAAGCCTGGTGATTTTTTTGCTGCAGGCGAGGTATCCCATGTCGAGATAGTTTTGACCTTCACGGTATCCAAAGATACGATAATACTATCCCGCCAGTCACAGGCCTACTATGTTAACGCAGAAGATTTTGATCATTACAACAACATAGCTGACTATGCCGGCCAGGAAAGTTTTTTAAAGCCCGTGGAATTTCAACTCACAAATTAAAGGAGGTATCCATGAAAAAAATATTAGCTTATCTATCCATCTTTCTCATCGCAATTGCCTTGACAGGATGCGGGCAGCCTCAACCAAACATTAATTATCACCCTGAGAACGACGATCTTGTTTATGTGAGTTATTCTATTGTTAATAAGCTGGAAAACAGTTTAAAGGCTCCGATTTCTCCGGATGACCCTATTATTGTGGCAAGTTTTGTCGATGTTAAGAACTTAAAAAAATCCTCAACCTTCGGTCGCATCATGGCAGAGCAGGTAGGGTCAAGATTAGCCCAAAAAGGCTATAAAGTTATTGAAATGAAGCTCCGCCATAATTCTGTCTTTGTCCAAGAAGGCAAAGGAGAGTTTTTATTAAGCCGTGATCTTAAGGCGATCAGCAATAACCATAACGCTAGTGCCGTGGTTGTCGGCACATATGGGCGCATTCATGACAGGGTATATGTCTCCGCTCGTATTGTAAATCCGAAAAACAGCGTTATCTTAGCATCCTTTGATTATGGAATACTCTTAAACGCCAAGCAGATGCATGCTTTGATGAAAGATTAACAGCCGATACCGGGCATTTTTTCAAGCAGCTGAATGATTATGTTGAAAAAACGCCTTTTCCAGTATCCCCGGGACACTGTTTCCGGGGATACTGGAAAAGGCCTGTCATAACAACTATGAAAATTCGGGCAGTATTGAAAAAATCGCCACACCTTATCCGATATAATCATAGCCCTAAAAACATACTTTTCGCAGGAGTGCGAAAAGGTCAGGCTTTAAAAAATCTGATGTCGGTTTTTTCTTTTAAAATCCCCTGATCCAGAAGGGAATTGAAAAACATCTGCATGGCCTTTATCTTTTTATCGTCAAGGTCACAATACAGCAGATCAAAATATTCTTTAATAATAGATCTTTCAAGGTTTAATTTGGTTTTACCTGCTTCAACAACCTCATCCATATGTTGATATCCCTGTTTTTTTGACTTCAACAGCAATTGATGAATGTCTTTTGCAAGAAAAGGATATTTTTGAGCAAAAGATCGCCTGACAACCCAGACCGCAAAGACAAACGGCAGTTGCGTCATTTCAAACCAAAGCTGTCCCAGGTCAATGGTATATTCAAAAACCTGATCCCAGGGTTGCCTCAGCGCTGCATCACCGATCACCAGGGCGGCATCAACAGATTCCGAAACCATCCGGCAATTGTTTACAGACCCAATTTCATAGACCGGAGAAACCTTTCTTTGATTAAATATCATTTTCATAAACGAGGCTGCCGAAGCGGATTCCCGGGTGAACATAACTTTTTTGCCTTCAAGATCATCAATGGCATAATTACTTGCCAGGATAACACTTAACACCCTTCCGTGACAGGATATGGAAAGATCGGGAAGCAGTAACAGCTCCCGGTGATGCATGGCATAAAATGCAGCTGATATCGGGCTCACTTCTATCTGACCGGTTATGATTTTCCGGTTAAGAACGGACGGAACGTCAGAAACCATTGCCAGCCAATGGGGCAAAAGACCGTGATC
This sequence comes from Desulfobacula phenolica, assembly GCF_900105645.1. Classification (NCBI taxonomy): domain Bacteria; kingdom Pseudomonadati; phylum Thermodesulfobacteriota; class Desulfobacteria; order Desulfobacterales; family Desulfobacteraceae; genus Desulfobacula; species Desulfobacula phenolica. The sequence goes on from NZ_FNLL01000022.1 coordinate 19,069, forward strand.
AAGGCCGTAATATACCGGGGAAGCATTGATATAACTTATTTTCCCCATATAAACATGTTTATTATTCATTGGACGTTATTCTTTGAAAAAGATCCTTTTTATTTGTTACATTCACTGATCGATATAAAAACCGCGCTCTTTTACCCTTTGAAAGCGTACCTGTCCAACGGTCAAGCCCCAGGGCCACTGCACCATTAATGGTCCCCATTGAAAAAATAATTTCAGGGTCCAGTCTCGGGTAATGGTTCTTCACAAAGGCCATTTCATCAAACATATTAAGAGAATCACAGCTTGCCAGGCTGTCTGTCCCAAGGGCAGGTTCAATCCCCTTTTGGATCATCCGATCAATTTCAGGAAGTTTTCCGTGCAGATTTTGATTACTTCCGGGGCAGACACACACCTTGACCTTTGACCGGGCAAGTATTTCCATGTCCTTTTTTGTCACATTCAACACATGAACGGCAATTGTTAAAGGATCAAGCAGTCCCATGTCATTCAGATATGATACAGGTGTTTTTGATCCAATATTCCAGGAAGACCAGTCTATTCCACGATCAATTAAAAAATCGGCCCATTGCCCTTTTTTATCATGGATAAATTCTGATTCAACATCAGATTCCGCCACATGAATGGAAAAAGGCAAGCCTGCTGATTTCGACCGTTCCTTTAGTGCCTTGAGCAATTGAGGCGAAGAGGTATGCGGTGCATGCCCTGCAACGGAAGATGAGACAGAATCATTTTTACAGGTAAAAAGCGATGGAATATTTGATCCCAGAAACTCATGGAAACAAACGCCATTCAATCTGGAATTTTCAATCATCGGCTTTATAATCCCAAGAGTTGATATATCACCCACATAAAGAGTGCCGGACTTTATCAATTCCCCGACAGCCTTTTGGGCTTGTTCAATTAACTTTTCTTGTCCCAGGGCATCTCTTTTTTCCAAAAGCGCTTTAACCCAGGATTCAAATCCTTTATCAAAAGGCAACTGGCTCTTTAAGGCAGATAATTCCAGATGCAGATGGGCATTAACAAGTGGCGGCATTAATACGCCAGGGCCGTGATCAATAAACTTTTCTTTCGGCCTTCCTTTATGAACGCCTGTAATCAAACCTTTTTCAGTTTCAAGGTATGCGTTCTCGATAATGGTTGAAGCATCAACAACAATCCATCCGGCGCGATGAAGTTCTCTTTTATGGCTGCTTTCAACACAGACAAGATTTTTCTCATTTGTGGTCATAGCAGGTTATAATAACAATCCCGTTGCCTGGGTTCAAACCCGGCCGTAGTAATTAACCGCGTCAACTCTTCTTTGGAAAGCATAAAATCAACACCTGCAGATGCAACAACATTCTCTTCGATCATTGTGCTACCCATGTCATTTGCCCCGAAAAAAAGTGCGGCCTGGGCTATTTTATCTCCCTGGGTTACCCAGGATGCCTGGATATTATCAATATTATCAAGAAACAGCCGGCTCATTGCCAGAACCTTTAAGTATTCCACACTGGTTTTCTTTTTAACGGTAATTTGGGTATTGTCCGGTTGAAAAGTCCAGGGAATAAAGGCGGTAAATCCGTGGGTTTCATCCTGCAGACGCCTTATTTTATCCATGTGTTCAAAAATATGAACATCTTTTTCAAGGTGTCCGAACATCATTGTGGCACTGGATTTCATTTTTTGCAGATGGGCCTGGCGCATCACTTCAAGCCATTCGTCGGAACTGCATTTGTTCGGGGAAATCTGCTGCCTGATATCATCACATAAAATCTCCGCTCCGCCCCCGGGAATGGAAGAAAGACCTGCCTTTTTTAAAATCGATATTGTTTGTGCGATGGAAAAGTTTGATTTTTTCGCAATAAAATCTATTTCAGGGGGGGAAAATCCGTGAACATGAATATCAAAATTTTTTTTAATATCGGTTAGCAGGTCAATATAATAGTTGATTTCAAGATCCGGGTGCATGCCGCCCTGTAACAGGATCTGGGTTCCCCCAAGATCCAGTGTTTCCTCAATTTTATCAAACAATTCCTGCTTTGAAATAACATATCCCCTATTCTGGTTCGGGGGCACAAAAAAAGCACAAAACCTGCAGCCTGATACACAGATATTGGTATAATTAATATTTCTGTCCACCACATAGGTAACAATTTTATCAGGATGATAATAAAACCGTTTATGGTTTGCAAGATTTGCCAGGGTCAGAAAATCAGCCTGCCTGAAAAGAAGCAGACCCTCATTAATATCGATTCTTTGATTTTCTTTAACCTTCTCAATAATATTATTTAAATTGTCCATTATATTCACGCCATTCGTTGATCAGATGATAAGTTGACCGGATGATAAAAAGAATCCCGTTCAACAGGTTCAAACCCTGCTGAAACAACCATATCCTCCATTTGCTCTTTTGTAAGACCTTTTGCTGATGTCGCACCGGCCATATGGGTAATTCTCTCTTCTATAATCGTCCCGTCCAGGTCGTCGGCTCCAAAACTCAAGGCCACCTGGGCCAGTTTTTCCCCTATCATCACCCAGTATGCTTTAATATGGCCAAAGTTATCCAGTAGCAAGCGAGCGGCTGCCACATTTTTTAAATCATCCATGGCGGTGGTGGGCGGAAGATGGGATAACTGGGTATTTTCAGAATGAAACGCCAATGGAATAAAGGCGGAAAACCCTCCTGTTTCGTCCTGCAATTCTCTTAACGCGATGAGATGATCCACCCGCTCTTTAATTGTTTCAATATGACCATACAGCATGGTGGCATTGGTTTTGATACCGGCCTTATGAACAGCCCTTACAATCTCAAGCCAGCGTTCATGGCCTATTTTTTTGGGAAACAATTCTTCGTGTATCCTTGAGTTTAGTACTTCGGCACCACCGCCCGGCATCATTTCAAGCCCGGCATCCTTTAACTGCTGAATGGTATTCTCCACACTAAGTCCTGCAAGGTTTGACAGATAATCAATCTCCACACAGGTAAATGCTTTAATGGTGGCATTGGGTCTTACTTTTTTGACGGTCTTTAAGAGGTCAATAAAATAATCAAAACTTAAATTTTCATTCAACCCCCCGACAATGTGCAATTCATTGACAGGCTCATCAATACGCTCCAAAAGCCTTTGTTCGATTTCTTCGATCGACCAGGCATAGGCACCCTTTTCATTGTCATCCCTGGCATAGGCACAAAAGCGACACCGGTTTTTACACACATTGGTATAATTTAAATGCTGATTATAAATATAAAACGTTTTATTCCCATGCAAAGATCTTCTGACATGGTTGGCAATCTGCCCCAAACCAATCAAATCATGAGTTTCATAAATACAAATCCCGTCTTTTCGGGAAAGACGGGAACCATTTAAGACTTTTGAATAAATATTTTCAAGTCTTTTATCTATAAAGGATATGTCCATTAATGTCTCTTTCTTCTTCTAACTATTTTTTTCTTTTTTTTCGGTGCTGATTCAGCTGCTGCCCGGACCATGTTCTGCTTTGGATCAAGCAGGTTGTTCTGGGTGTATGAACATGATGCCCTGGGGCATTTTAGTCCTTTTTCACCACTGGGTGTTGTCATTTCCGTTAAAAACAGATTTTTACACAGCGGGCATTCAAAATGATAGGGCTTGTCCCAGGAAACAAATCTACAGTCAGATTTGCTGCAGGTGAAAAAATCCTTTCCTTTTTCGGTTGTCTTCGAAATAATCTCCCCATCTTTGCAAAGTGGGCAGGGCATGGTTAATTCGCTTTCAAATGCAGCAATCTGAGAGGCGATATCTTCATCCGCCCGGGAAACTTCTTTGATTTGCGCTTCCTGAGTCTTTTTTTGCTTGGCTTCTTCTTCCTGCATCAATTTTTGTTCTTCTTCTTGTTTCAGCCTTTCTTCCAAAGTCTTTAATAGTAACTCTTTTTCGGCCATCCGGGCTTCTATTTCCGCTGTCTTTTCAGCAGCCTTCCTTGCTTCATCCCGGGCTGCCAGAAGCTGTTTTTCCCTCAACTCAAGTTCTTTTAATTGCTTTTCAGCTTCTTTTGACGCTGCTTCCGCCTCCCTTATTTTCTCTTCCTTTCGAGCCAGTACCCTTGTAAGTTCTGCGGCTTTTTCCAATGCTTTTTCTGTTTGGTCATCAGCTTTTCTAATTTCATCTTTTTGAGCAGTCAGTGCTTCTTTTGAAGACTCTTTATCAAAAACATCCTTTATATTTAATTGACCGGACGAATCAACAGATCGTTTTTTTCGTTTTTTGATAAATTTTGACAGGCGATCCATATTGTTTTTTTTAAGTTTCCGGGCAACTTCTCTGGATTTCCTTGGGATTGAAACACGTCCTGAAACTATCTCGGATGCTTTTTTTTCAGCCCGGTCTTTTGAAACAGATACTCCGCGACTTTTCAGGGCAGCTTTAAAACTCTGAGTTGCCAGTTCAAGACTTTTTCTTCCTGAATTCACTTCATCATTCATCTGAAGAACAAAGGCAACCAGATTCATGCCCTGCATACCCGGAAACATGCTGTCAAGAAAACCAACCATCATAAAGGCCGGCATTTCAGATTTTAATTCCCCATTTGAATCAATACCTACATACCCCTTGTTTAAGACTGAATCAACTGTTTTTTCAAGGGTTTCATCTTTTTCAAGCCCGATCTCCATCAATTCGTTGAGAAATGATTCTTTTGTATATCTTTCCGGTGGAAAATCCGAATATTGCTTGATTTCTCTTTCTTTCTCGACAATAAGGGTTATACAGGAGATACTGGTCAAATTAAAAGAAAGCATTGCAAAGTCTGGATCAACATCAAGCAATGCCGTAATTTCCTGTGTAAGAATTTCATCCAGCTTGTCTCTTACAAATGCGGGGGTTAATTTTTCACCGGGTTTAGCATCTGCATCCATTAGTCATCTCCATGATTTATTTCAGAAATCATACTCGCTATATTTGAGGCCATCTGAGCCACTGTGTCGTTTTGTTGTTCAGGGTTTATGGGTGTTAAAGTATCCTTTTTTTGAGACAGATCATTTTCATTTTCATCTTCAAAATCATCCCGCAGGGTTGACATCTTCAAGCATTCGCCCTGCCTGTTAAAAATTACAGATAAGGGAACCTTGATTTCAAAATCGAATTTATAGGCTATTTTATTATTATAAACCACAAGATCACCGTCTTTGTAGTCTATTTCATCTTGGAGTGTGAAACCGTGTTTTTCAAGAAGCAATTTTTCAATGGCTTCCCAGTCTAATTCCGCATTTATTGTGTCAATAAATTCTTTTTCGCTTTCCTGAATGATTTCCGAATTTGTCAGTTTCATGAAACACCTCTCTGATTGAAGAAAACATCTATTTCCCCTGCAAACTCCAAATAGGCTATAGCAGCCGGACTCTTTATCTCATGCAATGCGGCAGGAATTTTCAAATCAATTGACCTATTAATACTATCATCAATGGGAATAAATGTATTATAAACCATTGGTTTTATATCCGAAAGGCTCTGGTTTTCTATAAAAGACAGGATGTCTTGTTTTGTTTCACACCTGTTAAAAAGAAGACCGGCTATTTTCAAGGGAATATCGTGAGTTGTTCGAATATATTTCACCAGTCTGAGCAGGCAATGGAAATCTTCGACTGAACTGTGATGAACAGACATGCAGACAAGCAGCCAATCTGCGGCTGTCATAGCCGTAATGCTTAAAAAACTATATGAAGAAGGCGAATCAATAATAATATAATCATATTTGTCTTCAATATTCTTTAAAAGGAGGCGTAATATTTTTTCATTTCCCGGATCCTTACCCAATTTTAAGGCGACTTGAAATAAATTAAATTCTGCCGGCATGATATCCAGATATTGGAATTCCGTTTTTACAACAGCATCTGTGAACTTTGCCCTGCCGGATAAAACCAAAGAAATATCACAATTATAATCAAATTTCTTAACACCGCACCATTTCGTGGAACATCCCTGGGGGTCACAATCAATTAAAAGCGTCTTTTTTTCAATTAAAGCAAATGATGTGGCAAGATTTACAGCTGTAACGCTTTTACCTGTTCCCCCTTTCTGGCCTGCTATAGTAATTACTTTACTCATAACCATATACCTTTAACATAATTATCAAAAAATTCAATCATATAGTTCAAATAAATGGTGATGCCAAAATTTCTCTATTTTTCAATTAAAATAATTATAATGAAATATTCAGAGAAAGTTGAAATATTTGTGTGAATATATCATAATGCGGGGCAATATCAAACTGTAAACTGGAGACAAAGCCCCTTTGACAAACATATCCATATCACTTGAAGGAATAGATCAGGCTATTGACAGTCTCAATTATCGGCCAGGTTCGATAAAACAAAGAGCAATCCTGGCAATAAGGGCTTTTTATACTTCAAATGAGTCCTTAAAACAATTGTCTTCACTTGACACGGATATCCTGATCCAATCTGTTTGGGATGTTGGTGACCATCTTTCAAAACTCAAGGCAAAACGAAGAAATTTCTCAAGTATTAAATCTTCGATTAATGCGGATTTGGAAAAGCTGTCCCAAAAAGGACAAAATCGTGAGAACATTATTATTGCCGATTCCAATGTGTTTGATATGAGTCAGGAAGCAAAAAATAACCTGTTCAACTCTTTTGCAGATGCATTTAAAACCGGTGATATTAATTTTGATCAGGCAAAGGATCTTTTAAAAGCTGTAAAGAATTTTCTGAAAGATTACCAAACAACAGATGCGGACAACTCTGATGAAGATGTCGAAGAAATAGAACTGGACGAAGATGAGGAACTTGAAGAGATAGAAGAACTGGATGAAGATGTCGAAGAAATCGAGCTGGATGAAGATGAAGAACT
>NZ_FNLL01000042.1:0-1982 GCF_900105645.1 Desulfobacula phenolica
CCTAGGCAATCCTTTTATGATAATTTGAAGTAGTTCCTCGACAGAAGAAGGACGTTTTGGTTCAGTGTCTTGCTGCTTTTCTGACATCTTAACGTTTGGCGTGACAGGCATATTATCGTTTGGAAGCACTCTACCACCTTGATAATATCGAAAGCCATGTTCTTCTAAAATATTACTTAATCGTTCACGTTTTCTATTATATTCAGCCAATGGATCATAATTATTGCCATAAAAATTGACCGTTTCTGATGGAGATTCGGGAGGGAGATCCATAAATTCTTCAATTAGATTACCAATTAAAGCGAGGCTGTCACATTCAGGATTTTTCCCTGCCGTGAATAACCATGTTTTCCATTTTGAATGATGAGGAAGGCCCGGAGGTGAACCGATGGCGCCAGCAGCTTCAAAAATTGCATCCAGTGTTGCGTGTGAGCCTGTGCCAACTAATATTTCAGCAACAGCTGCACATACTGCCATTGGGATGCGAATATTAGACATTATGTGAAAATCTCCTTATAGCCCGAACGCTTGGGTAACGGGCAGCAAGGGTTTCCAATAAAGTTGATTGAAGGTACATCATTCAAAAGTTTTTCAATCGTTGAAAAGAAGGAGACCCTTGCTGTCCGGTTCACCCGCCTGTTATGTGCGCATATACCCAGCTATCATTGATCTATGATAGAAGCAAATGAAGCTTCGGCTTCTTTTGCCATGGCATGACCATTGCGGAACTCGTTGATTAGTCGCTGGAGAACATTGACCATCGAACGTTTTGACCGGTTCAATGAGGTAGTCATTCGCGGCAGAGAAGCAATCTTATCTTGAAACTCAGTAATCTGGTGTTCGACATTGGTCAAGGAATCAGAGAATCCACGGACAGCCACAAGGTTCTCTTTGGCTTGCATAAGATCGTCCGATTCGACCTTGAATTCAATAGTCATCGCTGCGGTCTTAACGATAGCATTCATGCCTATGTTGAGGTGTTGGCCAAAGATTGGTATCTCAGCATCCATCCGTTGAACGTATTGGTCCATATCGGCAGCCGCCCTTGAGATAAGGCGTTTGGCTTCCTTCCGATTGGTGGAATCTGGACCTGAGGCAAACTGCTTTATTTCGACGGTACGGGCACTCATCTTTTCGCCTATTTCATTAGTTGCAGTTGCAATTCGTTCAGTTATTTCCGTGATAGTAGTGAATTCGTCCTCAAACTGTTCCATCAAGTCTAATATACCTGGCTCGTCTTCAAGATCAAAAGATCCCGAATCCGAGGCATCCTCATTCTCAATTGATGGTTTGATATCAGACTTGTCTTGTGTTACCACTGAGTGCTTAGACCGCCATGTCTGTATATGCCGGGTTAAGTGAAGTCTCACCAGCTTTTCGAAGTCTTCTAAGGAAACAAAAGACCAATAGAGGCCACCTTTGTCTTCGAGATCAGATCGAAATTCAGCAACTTTGGTAAGTTGAGCATGGTCCAATTTAGATGGTGCTACTGGGACGGGAGCATCCTTGAAGTAGATCATCAACTGGAGGGATGACGGGTCTTGGTCGAACCGTTTCTTGGCCCGTTGGAATTCCTCGGCTGTCCCGGAGCCAGCGCGACCAGTTTGCGTTCCGAAACGATACCACATCAGACCTATGAACAAATCGTAGTCATCCGGTATCTGATCATTGATCACAGCTTGAGCGTCCTCACCAAAGCTGGGATAGGCGTGCGTTTCCCAGCGGATCAATTCAAGACGAATACCTATCTCGCCAGCCCATGCAGTGTTCAATTCACGGATGACCTCTTCAAGTCGGTTTCTCTCTTCATCAACGTCACTTGGTGATGCAACGAAGACGCTCAGAATGGTCTCTTGTCTTGCCATAGGACTCCTTTTAACTTACACATAACGCTTGGGTAACGGGCAGCAAGGGTTACCAAAAAAGTTAATTGAAAGCACATCATTCAAAAGTTTTTTCAACCGTTAAAAAGAAGGAGACCC
>NZ_FNLL01000039.1:0-3643 GCF_900105645.1 Desulfobacula phenolica
AATTCTTTACTGTAGTTTTTTCGTTTCAAAATATCCCCTTTCTGGACTGTTATATTTTATCTTAACACATTGTCCAGTTTTCGGGGTCCACTATATTAGATGAATATGAATATTATGACTCTATAAGTTTTGACGAAGCAGACAATCTTCATTTTACTGGAACTAATTTCAGCATATTTGTTGGAGCCCTCAATTGTTACTGGATTCATTATTCCTTAAAAGACAATAGGGAAATAAACAAGATAAAATTAAATGGTCTAAAAAACAATAAATATGCGGGGATATCTACATTAAAAAACAATAAACTTTACCTTACTCTTTCCCCTAATAGACGACGACTGTCTTCGTGGTTCATTGAGTACGACTGTGGCGCTAATAAAATCAACAGAGAGTACAAAATAGATGGAGATTGGAGGAATAGTTTTCTTGTTTTGGAAAAAAATGATAATGATAATTTCCGAATTTTTGCTACTGAATACAAAAAGAAGCATGGTAAAATTTTTAAATTTGCAAACTTAAATTTAAAATCAGGAATTATTACCACAGAAAAAAAGAGTTTTTTTGAAAGTCCTTATTATTTAATTTCAAAGCCTCTTTTTGGAGATATGGGTTTGTTGTTAGAAATGGAAGCCAAGGTGTCAAGACACTTTTCTGTGTATTTATATACGATTGCAATAATAAACTATGCAACAGGTGATTTGCAAAAAATAGGAGAAGTGTCGTACTCATCACATCTAAGAGCGCCTTTTAGTAAGATAAAAATAATAAAAATCGATAAAGAATATTACTTATATATTGCGTCTTTGCGCAAGGGACTCTATCGAATTAACGTGAGTAGGTTTTTGAATCAAAAAAATAGTGCAAAATGATTATCTTCTATGTACTTGAGTTTTCGAATTTTTTAATTTGACATTTTCTTATAACTATAAGTTTCAATATTTTCAAATAGTTATACAAGTTCTGGTTTTCTGAATTAATGGGGCAATGCTATTTTTGCTAAACGGCCATAACCGAAGAAAATAGACCAACCCCTTCAAACAGGGCGACTCACTAAAGGCAAAAAAAGTCAAGAACTATTTTTCGAAAACTTAAGTATGTAGTGCGCATTAAAAAGGTAATATAGCACCCATCACGAAAATAAGGTGAGGGCTGTTTTAATAAGAATAGGCCAACCAGCGTGTGAACCGGACAGCAAGGGTCTCCTTCTTTTTGAAGGTTAAAAAAAACTTTTGAATGATGTGCTTTCAATTAACTTTATTGGAAACCCTTGCCGACCGTTACCCAAACGTTCGCCTCCAAACACAATGCATAAAGCAATTTTTTATTGCATAATGCTACAATGCATGATATTATTGTCGCATTTAAAGTGACATTAAAGGAGGTAACTATAATGGCAACCGCAGTAAGAATAACCGACGATTTAGTCCGAGACGCTAAGATATATAGTCAAATTGATAAACGCTCTTTAACTGGCCAAATTGAACATTGGGCACGAATTGGTAAATGTTCTGAAGAAAATCCTGATTTAACATATAGCTTGGTAAAGGATATCCTTGTTGGTCTTGCAGAACTGGAACAAGGTGAATTATCAGAGTATAAATTTGGATAATTGCCAATGAAAATCTTACAGTCCCGTTCATTTGAGCGAAAAGTTAAAAAATTCAGCAAGCAAGATAAAGTAATCCTTGATGAACAAATTCAAATAATTGTCGAAAAACCTTCTATTGGTGAAGAAAAAAAAGGCGATCTTCGCGGAGTACACGTTCATAAATTTAAAATAAAAACTATCCTATATTTGCTTTCATATCGTTTTATGGGCGATAATTTAGAATTAATAATGATTGGCCCACATCAAAATTACTATAGAGATTTAAAAAACTACCTAAAAAAAAGCTAAAAGGCGAACCAGCGGGTGAACCGGACAGCAAGGGTCTCCTTCTTTTTAAAGGTTGAAAAAACTTTTGAATGATGTGCTTTCAATTAACTTTTTTGGAAACCCTTGCCGCCCGTTACCCAACCGTTGGAAAGCCTCCTTGCCGATTTTGAGCTATTGTACTATGCAATCATTTTTAGCTTGCACATGCAATCATTATGCGCTATCATATTAGCATGAAAACAAAACACCAAAAAACTTTGGCAACAATTTTCACTGACCCTGTAAATGGGAATATGGAATGGAACAAGATTGAGGCGCTTCTTATCGCACTTGGTTGCCGAGTTATTGAGGGAGCAGGATCAAGCGTTACCTTTGAGAAAAAAGGCATTCGAGCATATTTTCACAGACCACATCCTGAGAAGGAAGCTTTGAGGTATCGCATTAAGGATGCTCGTGAATTCATAAAGAAAATAGGAGAGACACCATGAAAGGGATGAATCATAAAGGCTATTTCGCCAAAGTTGAATTTGACTCTGAGGATCATATCTTTGTCGGCCATATTATTGGCATCCGTGATATTGTTGGTTTTCATGGTGAATCTGTCACCGAGTTGGAAACAGCCTTTCAAGAGGCAGTTGACAACTACCTTGCTGCCTGTAACGAACTTGGCAAAGAGCCTAACAAGCCATATTCCGGCAATCTTATGCTAAGAATTCCTTCCGAGATACATGCGGCAGTGGCTTCTGCAGCAGAAGCCAGCGGTAAAAGCATTAACCAGTGGGCGGCTGGAGTTCTGGAGAAAGAAAGTCACGCCCATTAATTTCCCAAGAGACTCAAGCTTATAGCTTCTAAGTACTCGAACATAAGTTCCGTCCTCTACATAGCAAGGGATTCCGCCGATTGAGAGGCCTTCTTCCAAGCTGAAATCGGAAAAAATTTTAGTCCAGGTGCTTAAGTGGTTCCTGCATTTCCAACAGGCGGGTGAACCGGACAGCAAGGGTCTCATTCTTTTTAAAGGTTGAAAAACTTTTCAATGGTGTGCTTTCAATCGACTTTTTTGGAAACCCTTGCTGCCCGTTACCCAAACGTTAGGGCCTCGGAAAAAATAAATTTCAGCATATGAATAGCCTTCTGCTTTGTCCCACGGCGCACCTTGATATGAGCTGCCAAATCATACAATAGGCCTGCCCCCTATTTGGTGAATTTTAAAATTTCTACGCCCCTTAGACGATAAATTATGAATATCAATTGGCCATCATTACTTATAGGTGCAAGTCCACTAATTATAGGACTCATTCTGAAGCTTTTACTGGACATAAAGCTTTGGCCACCTCTTATCAAGCTACTAAGCAAAATCCCTGTAAGAAGTATATACCGAGATAACCCTCCTAATCTAAGAGGTGAATGGGATGTTTTCTGGGAAAGCGAAAGCCCAAACTTTGAGGATGCTAAAGATCGGCATAAAACAGCCCGGATCTATCAATTTAGTGATTATTGCTATGCGGACTATGCAGCATTAGATCAGAGATATTGTATGACAGGGAAGATTGAGGGGTCTCACCTCACAGGAGTTTGGTATAATAAGAATGACAACCATGGATACCGTGGTGCATTCCAATTACGCATCGGTAATTCAAAAAAGTTAACAGGACGTTGGTTAGGGTTTTCCGGCTCTAACGAATAAGGTTAGATTGTGTGAGCGCAGCGAACCACAATCTGAACCGTTTGTTGGACAAGCCCGGTCACCATATATAGAAAATAGCTTTT
>NZ_FNLL01000020.1:0-32543 GCF_900105645.1 Desulfobacula phenolica
CTAATAGGTCGTGAGGCTTAGCCACTTTTTCCACAGATAACTTTGAACGCTTTAATGCAAACATATTAAAATTTACTGCAACTTATTATAAATTTAAGGATTTATCGGACATGTAACCCCATTAAAAAATATTCAAACGTCCGGGATCCAGCCATCTTAATCCGGTGGCTATGGCAAAGAGGTCACACCCGTACCCATCTCGAACACGGAAGTTAAGCTCTTTAGCGTCGATGGTACTGCATGGGAGACTGTGTGGGAGAGTAGAACGCCGCCGGATTATTCTTTAAAAAGCCCTGATCATTATTGCAATGGTCAGGGCTTTTTGCGTTTTGTGATTTTTTTTTAAAATTGCAACAATTGTAAAGCTCCTTTTGATTACATAATGAATGGAAAGCTTTCAGTTTAGATGTCCTGATATGAGGAACCGTGTAAGGCCCCGTACGCAAGGTTCTGTGGGCGAAAGGAGGTGACTTTCTCCGAGCCGATTAAAAAATAGTTAAGTGCGCTTTCCACCTCCAAAATGTCAATGCCTATCACAAAAGGTTTACGTCTGGATGAAACGGTTTTATGTTGTTGCAACAAAGTATCTGTCAAATTATTTTGAATGGCGGTGTTTACTTGAAAAGCACCCAAAGATATCATCAGAGTTCTTGCTTGGCATTTCGCTGGGGCAATTTCAACAATTAAAGTAAACAAAGCCGCTTCATAAAAGCGGCTTTGTTTTATAATGCATTAAAATTTAAAATTTATTTCTGCAGAACAAACAGTGCCGGGATCTTCATACATATAGTAGGCACGATAATTTTCATCAAAAAGATTATCAATGTTCATGGATACGTCCACCATGTTCACACATCCCCAGGAAACTTGAAAGTGTTTAGTGGCTTTTATGTCAACCACAAATGACTCGTCCATCATCAGATCCACAGTAGCTGAATTATACCTGGTATTATTGTCATTTGTGTACTGGTCGCTGAGATATCTTACAAACAGACCAATCGTGTAATTATCCTGTTTTTTGTAATTTATACCAATGTTTGCTTTGTGTCTTGGGCTGAAGGGAAGATAATTGCCTTCCTGTGAAGGGTTTGCAGGATTTTTATCAATTGTTGCAATATTATATGTGTAGTTTACATCCAGTGTCCAGTTGTCCGAAAGATACCATGCCATGGTAAGTTCGGTTCCATAGGATTTTGATCGTCCTATATTCTTGTTTACCCAGACATTATTTGAATCAAACCAGGATAAAATTTTATCATCCGTATAGGTGTAAAAGCCTGAAATATTGGACTGAAAAGAATTCCCAAACCATTTTTCAAGCCCCAGTTCCCATGAGTGTGTATTTTCCGATTTAAGATCAGGATTGGGTTGCCGGGGATTTCCACCTGAAGTCCTGTCGTCATAGAGTTGACTGGATGTTGGCGGTTTAAATCCCATGCCTTAGTTGCTCCAGACTGATAAGGCATTGGAAAAATTATATCTGATTCCAAAGCTGGGACTCCAGTTGTCATCTGTTCGATCTACAGGGTTGGAATCGATAAAATTACTGAAATAATTATCATAATTTTTCCAGTGGTCATAGCGAAGCCCGGCTGTTATCGTCATGGCTTCAACAGGCTTGAAAACATCCTGGATATACCCGGCAAGGGTTCTGACCTTATACTCATTTACTTGTGATAGATTATTGGTGAGCCAGGTACGGTATTCCTGTTCTGTTTCCTGTTGATTGTAATAGAAACCACCGGTAACTTTGTTTTTGCTTCCCGCATCCGCAGTAACGCGCAATTCCATGGGAGTTTCATAATAATCCGTATATCTTTTTTGATTGGGATCATAGTTTGTTCCTCCGTTATCATACAAATGCAAAAGATCATCATAGCGAAGCCCTGCATATGCCTTGAAAGAAATATGGTTTGAAATATTATGATCCCAGGCAAGTGCTGTGAAATGCCTGTCCCAGTCACCTCCCACATGGGGCCGTCCCCTTGTGTACCGGTCTTTGAAAAAATTATACAATAAGGATATCTTGGAGTCTTTGTTTATATCATAGGCTGTGTTCAGGGAAAATGTTTTTTTGTCATAATCGCAGTCATCTATCATTGTAACACTTTGATTTACCTGGTTTTTAACGATATTGCTGCCGTCGGACTCTTCGTAAGATGCGGCAAGGGCATATTTGAACTTGTTAAATCCTCCTTGTGCATCGCCCTTTAAATTCCGGGTATCAAACCTGCCATACCCAAGTCCGAGGCTGCCGCTTTTTTCTTTTTTTCCCTCCTTAAGAATTATATTTATAACACCGCCGCTTACATTGGCACCGTACAGGGCTGATGCAGGACCTCGTATGATTTCAACTCGTTGAATATTTCCCGGGGGAATTGCCTGGGTGATTTCCCAGTTTGTGGGGATGCCGTTTACAAGAACGGCGGTTGCATCGCTTCCAAGTCCCCTTATGTTGGGGTATGAGGGAAATGGAGCATATGCCCGCCTGAGTGTTATCCCTGGAATGGAACGTAATATATCTCCAATGTCTCCATTGGGCAAATTGTGAGCCTTGATCTGATCCGAGTCTATGATGGTTATGGAAGCTGGAATATCTTTTACCAAAGTTTCATATTTGTTTGCGGTAACAACAACAGTATCAAGTCTGGTTGCCCGGTCCCCCTCCACAGTCGTCCATCCCGGCGCTGCAATTACTATGCTTAAGATAACAAGTATTAATATGCTGATCAGTTTTTTCATTTTTCAGTCTCTCTCCTTGCTTTTTTAACAATAAATAAAATATTGACAGGCAGAAGCTTCCTGATAAATTTTTGATTTTATGAATCATGGTTGCTATAATTCATTTTCGGCGGAAGCTTTTGCCGAAAATATGGGAAGACGGCTTTGAACCCTGGTCCGGATCGGCTGTCTTCCCATCCCTTTTAAATATAAATTTACACAAACTCACACTATAGTGGACCCCAATGTCAAGACAGTTTTCCATAAAAATTAAGCGTCATTTTCCATTTGTAAAAACGTTCATAATCCTGTGTCAGGGGGACCATCGCTCAGATTTGCCTTGCCAACTAGCGGAAGTGGAAACCAGGCCCTGAGAATGGGCACCACAAAATCTGCTCGTCGGAAGGGGTTGGCTTCCGCTGGAGCGGGTTTTTGGATAATTGTTTTTATCATCCCACCGATCTCAACTGATTTTTACCATAATAGATTTCAGCTGGTGTTTATCCGTTAAAGCTCTGATGAGGTCGGTCATGGTTGTAAAACTCAAAGTATTTCTTCAGGGACTTGCGCAGCTGCTCAACGGATTGAAATTCGTTTACATAAATTTCTTCATACTTCACACTGCGCCATAGACGTTCTATAAAAATATTGTCCAGATACCGACCTTTTCCATCCATACTGATTTTAATGTCCTTATCTTTTAATACTTTTGTAAACTCGTGACTTGTGTATTGAGATCCTTGATCCGTGTTGAATATATAGGGGGTCCCATGACATCGCAGTGCCCTTTCCAGAGAGGATATACAAAATTCCTTGTCCATGGTTATAGAAAGTTCCCAAGAGAGGACATAACGACTATGCCAGTCCATGACCGCCGTCAAATAAACGAAACCACCAGAAAGTGGGATATATGTTATATCCGTACACCACACCTGATTTGACCTGATTACATCAAAATTTCTCAAAAGATATGGATACACTTTATTTTGAGGATGAGCCTTGCTGGTATTCGGCTTCGGTGCAATGGATTGAATTCCCATTTTCCGCATCAATCGCTGAACCCGTTTTCGGTTAATCTTATATCCTTTGCGTCTCATAATATTGCGCATTTGGCGGGTACCATAGAACGGATGATCAGTATATTCAATGTCAATGAGTTTCATTAGCTCAAGATTTTCAGGCGTTTCCTGTCCTGCCAAGTTCTCACGATAATAGCTGGAACGAGTGAGCCCTATCAGTTCACATTGCCTTTGAATACTGACTTTCGAGTGATTGGGCTGGATACGTTGTTTTTTCTCTTCAATGCTCATTAAAGGTGTCCGGTGTTTTTTTTTAACCAATCCAGTTCTACCTGGAGTTGGCCAACCTTTTGATAAAGACGGTCTCTTTCAATCTCGGTTTCTTTGGTTTGTTTTGCCTGGCTATTGCCAAATACCAATGGAAGGGCTTCTATTGCTTCCTTTTTCCATCGATTTACAAGGCTTGTATGAATACCGAACTCAGAGGCAATTTCATTGACAGTTTGGTTCCCTTTTATAGCTGCCAATGCAACTTTGCTTTTTAATTTATTACTGTGGTTTTTCCGTTTCAAAATGAACCTCTTTCTGGTTTCTGGACTGTTATATTTTATCTTAACACATTGTCCAGTTTTCGGGGTCCACTATACACAAAAAAAAACCACGAAGAACTGTTCCCTTAAAGGAAACAAGCCTTCGTGGCTTTTATTTGTCAATTCAAGTTATACAGATCAAATGATACAAATTCGAAGCAAAGAGTGTAAGATCTTCCTGATCCGGCTATAAACAATCTCCATACTTCAAACAGATGCTGATTTAAAATATGCAGCGATTCTTGTCAAGAGAAAATCAGGTATTGAATTCAGAGGCAATATCTGTAAATATTTATTCACCAGACTCATACCATGGGAGATAATAAGATAAAAATGAACAAAAAACGAACAATTGAGCATTATAAAGGTTGTCTGATGGGCGGTGCAATCGGAGATGCAATGGGCGCATCAATTGAATTCATGTCGATTGATCAGATAAAATCCATCTTCGGGCATGATGGATTGACAAATTATTCTCAAGCATATGGCAGGCTTGGCAACTTCACTGATGATACCCAAATGAGTTTATTCACAGCAGAAGGTTTGATTTTGTCAAAAGTAAGGCAGGAATACCAGGGCGCAGAAGGTATGATTTTCAGTGTTTATCATGCTCTTTTAAGGTGGTTGTTCACGCAGGAAACAAATCTTCAAGAATGTTTGATTCAGAGTCACGGAACCTGTTCGCTTATGGATGGGATATTAACAGGCCATAAAGAACTTTTTTCATTAAGATCACAAGGATTATAACATTTCAAACACACGGTTTTTGTATGCCGGGGATTCCTTTAGTATAGACAGTAGTCTGGATTTTTTCTGGCCTTCCTTTTCGGTTTGTCCGACATCAAAAAAATAAAAGCAAGATTACAAATGGTATCATTAATATTTTGAATATCTCCTGACAATTTCCATCAGGATAATTATCCTTGAGCCGGTTAGACTGGCTCATTGTTATTTTAAATTCATAACGCTCCTCTGTCACTGTTATTACCCATTGAGAACTTTGGAATTCATAAACTAATTGGAATACGAATTTTTCAAGCCTTTATTCTTGTCTTGACTTATATCAGGGGGGATCGGTAATATTCGTGACTTTGACAAACAAAAAGCAAGCTTCTATTCCTTTAACTACTTGACTCTCACTGTAAATACAAGTAATGAAGTCTTCATTTGTCTTTTATCGTGATAAGTGTTTCACTGTATGAGAAAAATATTTTAAATAAGTTTATACAATCAAATAGGAATTTTGCTATGTCAGTTGAAGAAAATACATGTCCCAAATGTAATTCACCTTATGCCTATCCCGATGGACTCCTGTGGATATGTCCTGAATGTACTCACGAGTGGACATCTGATCAGGCTTCTGATAAGCCCTCGGAAGATGCGCCACGATTCCTCGATGCCAATGGCAATCCTTTGCAGGATGGAGATACAGTCAC
Organism: Desulfobacula phenolica; assembly: GCF_900105645.1. Lineage (NCBI taxonomy): Bacteria > Pseudomonadati > Thermodesulfobacteriota > Desulfobacteria > Desulfobacterales > Desulfobacteraceae > Desulfobacula > Desulfobacula phenolica. Next base: position 5,767 of record NZ_FNLL01000020.1, read on the forward strand.
CACCATCAAAGATCTTAAGGCCGGGAAGGACACAATTAAATTTGGTACGAAGGTCAAAAACATCAAACTCCTTTATGAATCTGTAAATGGCCACGATATTTCCTGTAAGATTGCAGGTTTCGGTGCCATGTACCTTAAATGTTCTGTTGTTAAAAAAGCGTAAAGGAAAAGGTTAAAACATCGGAAATGTAATTTGTTCTTTGGTTTTGATTCTTGGTGGCAAGAGAGGCAAGGCGATTAGCTAACACTCAAAACTACTTGCATTATCTTGGCTTCAATTTTTAACGGAAACCGGTTTTGATTTGCATCGGTATCTTAAAGATTTTATGGTGCGGGCTATATCTATGAAGTCCAGCATCAAATTCAGTTAACATTTATTAAATGCAGGTCTGAATTACTGATAAAATTTAGAAAGTAATTGACAAATTCCCGTATTTGCTTGCTAAATGAATCGGATAAAATATTTTTTTATTAAAAATGATTACATTGAGGAGCTAATGAATAATAAACCAAATATAAAAATCGGTTATTTGAATATTACCGACCATCTTATTCTAGGTGTTACAGAAAGAAAAATATTAAAAAGAGATGAAATATTTAAATATTCAAATATAGAGACTCGTTCTTTTGTTGATTGGGGAACCCTCAGTATAGCTTTTTCACGTGGGGATATTAATGCCGCCTTTATGCTGGCTCCATTAGCAATGGATCATTTTAGAAAGGGGGAAGATATAAGATTAATACTCCTTGGTCATAAAAATGGGAGTGTTTTAATTACCAATAAAAGTGCAAATATAAATAATATTAATGACTTTAAAGGCAAAGATGTTCTGATCCCCTTTCATTTATCAATTCACAATATGCTTTTGCACAAATTGTTAAAAGATAACAATATGGGAATGGGTATTGGTAAAGATGTTGAAGTACAAACAGTTGCCCCATCAAAAATACCTACTTATATGGAGATCGATAAACAGGGGAAAATCGGCGGCTTTTTGGTTGCAGAGCCTTTTGGTTCTAATGTGATAAAAGCAGGGCTTGGTGATGAATTTGAATTGTCAAAAAATATTTGGCCGGATCATCCCTGTTGTGTCTTGGTTATAAAAACAGATATCATTCGTTATTTTCCGGATGCTGTCCAGGAACTGACCAATAGTCTTGTAAAATCCGGAAAATTTATTAAAAATAATATAAAAGAAGCTGCAAGGATAGGTGTGTTTTTTCTTAATCAGGACATAGATGTTATTGAAAGAGTGCTTACTTCTCCGGCGGATCGCATTACAACAGATAACCTTATGCCACAACTGGAAGATTTCGAAAAAATTCAGGATTATATTACAAAAGAGATGGGTTCAATTCATGAAAAAATAAATTTAGAGGAGTTTGTCTATACTAAATTTGCTGAAGAAGCCGGAGCAACCTGATCGTTCATACACAATTTTAAAAAAAATTTAAAGAACTAAAAGATATGTGGTATGACATACATGCATCTGGCTATGGCTTCCGGCAAACTTATATCAGGACTATGATTTTACAGGCACTTGGATTGAGGATCTATTTTATCTCTTCCAAAGTCCAGTCCATCCATTGAACCGACCGTAATTTTTTTGCAGTCTCGTTGTCAACGCCATACACATTTTTGTAGAAGTCAAGGAGCCAGTCCGCAAGAGTGATGTCCTTGAATATATCAGGGTATGACGCCGTTGCGATAACCATTGCATCAATGGGATATTCAAGGCGTTTGGAGCAATTGCACGGTGACCATGGCAGCGCCGCGATTCTTTTGTTTCTTACCGCTTTTAAATCCTGAAGATTTTGATAATAAGGGGCGTTGTAAAGCTCTTTTGGCGGATGATATCCATAAGCCGTACACAACACAATAACATCCGGATCTATCTTGAGAATTTGTTCCGTATTTATTGTTCTGAAATATCCTGATTCCCTGTACGCATTTTTGGCATTTGCAATGGTTTCAATAAAAAAGGATTCTATGGTGTCAAGGCCGAAGATTTGTCCTGCACCCCCGTTTTTCCTGGCTCTGGGGGACAGGCCGAATATGATGGTGTTTTCTTTGTCTGATTCTTTGATCCCGTTTGTTCTGTCTTTAATGAATTGTATCTGGGCTTCAAGATAGTCAGATAATTCTTTTGTCTTTTTGGGGTTGTTAAATACGTTTCCGATGATTGATATTTCATTGGAAATTCCCGATACGGAAGGTTTTTCATGGCAGGTTGTACCATAAAGCACTATCACGGGGATACCGATTGACTCAAGCATTTCAATTGATTTTTGAGCGTTTTCATCATCAATATGTCTTAAAGTGCAGGAACCTATTCTGGCAAGAACAACATCGGGATTTGTTTTTACAAGTACTTCATAGTTTATAGGACTGCTTGATTGGCTGATGCACGGCAGATTGTTTATCCATGGATTCAGGTAAAACACAGGGTTCATACCATCGTCATATGTATGCTCTGTGCCGTCAACACTGGGAAAGGTGTATTGAAAATTTCTTTGAATACAGGATGAACCGACAGCAACAAGTTTGTCCTGAACACCGAACACTGTCATTATTCCCTCTACTAGGCCGTCACTTATTGTTGCGACTCTTTGAATATTTACGGGGATTTTTACTTCAACTCCCCGGCTGTCGATTATTGTTCTTGTCGTTGAAGCAAAACAAGAAGATTGAAACAATGCGATTAATATGAAAATAGCCAGATTAAACTTTTGGAACATAAATTGTGATTCCTGTTTCTGATATTTGATGTGTTTGATTTGCCAGCATATTTTTAATTTGCCAACTTCATGAACGACTCATCTGCTAAATTTTTTTCAAAGCATTTCAGATCGCTTGGAAAAATAACACGGGTATTATTTATTTTTTTTACATCGCACATATCTTCATAAATAAAATCAAGAGTTGCCTGTGTAATTACATCTTCGGGAGACCCTTGATTAACAATGCTTTTATTGTTTACAACAACCACTTTATCGCAAAACCAGGACACATGATTCGGGTCATGACTGCAGGCAAGAATTGTTACACCCCTGTCTGTTATTTTTTTCATGATTTTCCAGATTTTTAACTGGTTGGAGAAATCAAGGGCTGAAGTGGGTTCGTCAAGAAACATGATTTTTGTTTCCTGTGCGATTGCCCTTGCCATGAGAACCATTTGACGTTGCCCCCCGGAAAGCTGATTATATGTTTTTTTTGAAAGATGGCTTATTTCAAGCAGTTCAAGGGCCTCTTCGGTTTTTTGTATATCTTTTTTTCCAGTACCGAAAAAGCCCTTCAGATGAGGAGTTCTTCCCATAAGCACCACCTCTTTTACAAGGTATGGAAAAGGCGGTTTATGTTCCTGAGGGACATAGGCTACGACTTTGGCCATATCTTTGATTTTCAGGTTTTTAATATTATGGTTATCCATTCGGATCTCTCCTTTTTTTATTTTAAGAAGATTAAGGCAGCATTTGAAAAGAGTAGATTTGCCGCACCCGTTCGGGCCGAACAAACCACATAAAGACCCTTCTTTAACGGTAAAAGAGATATCCTTTAATATTGTTTCATTCAGGTGTGGATAAGTGAAATCCAGATTATTAACCTGAAGCATGTTAACCTCCAAATGCGGATGCGCCTCTTGATCTTATGAGATAAAAAAGATAAGGCGCTCCAAGAATTGATGTTATGATACCGATGGGTATCTCTGCATTGACAAGGGTTCGTGCTATGGTGTCGCAAATAATCAGGTAAATTGCCCCGAATATTGCCGACACCGGGATAAGAAAACGATGGTCCGGGCCCATAACCATTCTTGTTGCATGGGGCATCATAAGTCCGACCCATGCGATAATGCCAACGCAGGAAACTGCAACCGCAGTTGAGAGAGTGGCAAGGATTATAAACAGAAATTTAAATTTTTCCGGACTGACGCCAAGAGCTTTTGCTTCGTCATCACCCATGGATAAAATATTCAGCTTCCAGCTGTGGAGCCAGATAATTGAAAACGAAACAAAAATAATCGGAGAGATTAAAATGACATCATCCCAGTTTGCATAATAAAAGCCACCCATTAACCAGAAAACAATTTCCCTTAAAGCTGAATCCTGGGCAAGATATTTTATTATGCCTACAAATGCCGAAAATATTGATCCGATTATGATCCCGGCAAGTATCAGCATTATTATGGGCGTTTCACCCCGTGTGTGTGCAAGAAAATATGCAGCTGCAACGGCAATAAACGCAAAACAAAAAGCCAAAGCCTGTACTGAAAGAAAAAAACTTGGAAATAAAATTCCCAATGCCGCACCAAATGCAGCACCTGAAGAAATACCGAGAATATAGGGTTCAACCAGGGGGTTTTTAAAACATCCTTGAAATACTGCACCTGAAATGGAAAGTGCAATACCGACATTTATTGCCAGAATGATTCTGGGCAGTCTTATTTTCCATATGATTGTATTATGCAGACGATTTACAGATTCAATATCTGTAAAGGGCGATATATTAGCTGCAATAACTGAAAAAATATCTGAAAATTCGATATTAAAATTTCCACAGGTAATTGCAAATAAGGATGTCAAAACAAGGATTCCAAGAAAAATCAATATTAGAACAATTTTTTTATTAGACGATAAGAGTTTGAATAAAATAGATCTGTTTTGATTCAATGAACTTACTGTTATCACAATTTATCTCCAAATAAAGAAACCATAAAGATCATTTAATCTATTAACCTTCATGGTTTTATTAATGAAAAAAAATTAAATTTTATATCTGTGCAATAACAGCTTTCATAGCTGAAGGTTGATTTTCTACTAGCATTTTTGGATTGAAAATGTCAATATATAAAAATAGTTTCAAATTTATTTCAGCAGATTCTTGACGCTGAATGGTCTGGGAAAACAGGGTGAATTGGTTTTAATTGACAATCTACTTGTCAACTTGACAAAAAAATTGTCATAGTTTATGGTTGAGTAGATTAAACAGATAAAATATTGAAAGGAAATTAAAATGAGTTTAGAAAAGACCTGTTCCAAGACTCTGAATGAAGATTCCCCCAACGTAAACCTGATGCCCCCGACCGTGTTTTTTATTTGCCTTTTGGCGGGCGGTGTTCTTGAATTTATATATCCTCACAATATCGATATCCTTTTGGCGTCTGCGAACCTTATGACCGGAATTTTTATTGGCATCGGTGGTTTTATTTTCATGTACATAGGCCATGAAAAGTTCAAAAAAACCGGAACCAACGTAAGCACTAATCTTCCCGCCACTGAACTTGTTGTTCAGGGCACATATCGATTTACTCGCAACCCCATGTATTTGGGTGGTTCTATCTTTTTTATCGGCATCGGCTTGGCCGCAGGAAGTTTATGGATATTGGCCGCTTATCTGCCTTTGTTTTTATATTTATCATACTATGTCATTCCACATGAGGAAGCTTATATGGAAAGAACTTTTGGTGAAGAGTACATACAATACTGTCGGAAAGTGAGGCGGTGGATATAGTCATGACATCTCACGTTTCTGAAATTAAACCAGGGAAAATTATTCATAATCTGTTTTTGGAAGTCTTTGCGCTGCATGACGTCTTGTTCGGCATTATGGATAAGGTACATGAGCAGGCCGGGCTTGCCACATCCCAGCATAAGGTTATTCTGGTACTTACTCATACCGGGCCGGTAACTGTTCCTGATATTGCAGACCGGCTGGGTGTTTCCCGTCAGTTTGTTCAAACAGTCTGCAATCAATTGTCCTCCCGGGGCTTTTTGCAATTTATAGACAATCCCCGCCACAAACGTTCAAAATTGGCGGTGTTGACTGATCCGGGCCGGACAGCCTTTCAGGCGGCCCGGCAAAAAGAAAATGAAATCATTGAAAGGGCATTGCCGGATCTTGACCCTGAAAAAACGGCTCAGGTCTGCAGACTGCTGAAGACCATTCGTCAGAGTCTGCCGTCAGGATAATGCTGATGGGATTTTTTTATCTGCAACCCACATCGCTTTTCGGGTATTAAAGCATCGGATACCTGTGTCGATATCCAGAAGTTTTATTCATAATAACTGCCACGGGCAGACCTGGTATTTCATCCTGGTTTGCCCATAACAAAGCATGAAGGTATCTCTTTGTTTTACAAAGAGTTTCATATAAATATGAAGTGCGGTTAAAACTCCATACTCCATCCTGCATTGGCAAATGCAAACCGGTTCTTGAAGCGGTTGTGGCAGGCGGCTGCAGCCTCATTGCCCGTGCAGTGGGAAACGGCAATCAGTTTGAGGTTGTAGTGTTCAAATGCATCCATTGTTTTTTCAAGCTGTTGATCGGAGTTTAAAAATCCCAGGTGGGTTCCGCCGATAACCGCATGAAAGGATGTATACCCGGTTTTCTGGGAAAAATGGTTCATGACGTTCACGATGCCTGAATGGGCACATCCTGCAAGGATTACAGGTCCTGATGCTGTTTCAATCAAAAGAGATGCATCATCCAGTAACGGGTCAGGGATAAAGGATTGCCCCTGCTTGACCAGCAGACGGGTGTCGCTGCCTTCAAAGTTTGTCTTTCTTGGTATTTCACCGGAAAAAAAGATATCATCTGATATGGCTGAAAACTCTTTTTTAAAATGAAATTGAGCATTCATGTCAGCTTCAAGTTGCTCCTGGCTGAATCGAATGCCTATAAACGACTCTTTGTCCTTGTCTTCAACTCCCCTTTGAACATATTTTGGAGAAAAAATATCCGGATGTGCCCAGACTTCTGTTTTTTCGTTTCGAGGCATTAAATCGGCAAGTCCTCCGGTATGGTCAAAGTGGCCATGGCTCAGGACGATCTTCCTTATGCCGGCCAGGTCAATGTCAAGAACATGGGCATTGGCTTTTAAACATAAGCCCTGGCCGGTATCCAGCAAAATTTGTTCTTTGTTTTTTTCTATGAGGGCACAAAATCCATGTTCACCCATGATGCCCATTTTTTCACTGGCTCTGTTTTCGCATACAATTGTGATTTTTGTTTTTTCCAAAATGAGTTCCTTTGATTTTGTTATAATAATACCGGGCCTGCCTGGTGATTTATAATATAGTATTGATTTTCTTTTTCAAAAAATACGACCCCGTCAAGGAAGTCTACATCTCCTGAGGTTTCATGTTTGAGTCCCAATTTAAACTCTTTTAACACATAAATATTCCAGTCATGGGAAACACAGACAGCTATCCGGTTCTCATCAGATTTTTTTATCTGTTCAATCATAAATTCACTTAAACGGTTCGCGGTTTTTTCCGGGTTTTCCATGATCCTCTCGTCAATTAGCTTATCAAACCAGTTTCTCAAAAAAAGGGCATTGCCTTGTTTCTTAACCCGGTGAACGGTTTCGTCCATATCAATGACATAAAACGGTGTAAGCATCTCATTGGTGCAATTGTGGTCAAGGGTCTGGTTATGTGTTTTTGTAAAACCCTTATCAATCAAGTAAGCAGTTTCAATACAGCGCCCCAGAAAACTGGAATATAATCTTGGCAGGGGCGCTGATCGGAGGTCGGCACCGAACTCAAACGCATTTTTTTTACCCTCATCCGTTAATGTCATAAAGGGTTCCAGGTTTGCATCTTCAGTGAACATCCTGTCAGAATGGCGGACGAGGACACTGATTTTTTTTATCTTGTTATCCAGCAGATGGTTGATCGTATCAATAATCTGTCTTGGTTGTATTTTAGGCTCTTGTGTCATCAGTAAGGCGCTCCTTAAGCCTGATTTGTCTTTTAATTGAATAGATTTCATACTCTATGCTATATGAGCTGTCAACCTGGCAAATGCAGAATCACTCCGCACCACTTTTTCCGTTCCCGCCCATTTTAAAAATCTTGACTGTTTATGATTATACTATTAGTGCCCACCTTGGCATTACTCTTTCATTATTTGTTGTGGCAAACTGATCTGCCATGGCCGTTTATATGAAAGTTTTCAAAAACCCAAACAGTGACTTTCATGTTTTGTTGTGGGCAAATCTGAGCGAAAGACCAGGTCTGCCCCTGGCAGTTATTCAAGAAATTTGGAATCTCTTTACACTATTTCAAAATACTGGTAATGCAGATATGGAATTCAGCGGATATGAAGGTGATAACCGTTCAGGTTATCAATAGTTTCTTCATGATATGCGACTATATGTCATATCAAACAAGAGAACAGGGCACATTCAATTACTTGTTTTTTTAAAAAAGCTAAAAAATGAAATGCTTAAAATCAAACCACAATTATAAAGGTGTTGAAGATGTCTGTCGCCATTTTCAAGCCTGGTTTAAAAACCTTTATACGAGGAGAATATACAAATGGAAATTATTACCTTTTTCAATAATAAAGGGGGAGTTGGAAAAACAACTTTAGCGGTTAATCTTGCTTCTTATTATAAGACATATTTGGAAAAAAGAATTCTGTTCTTGGATTTGGATCCCCAAGCGAACTCGACACAAAGTATATTAGCCGAAGATAAGTGGCTTGAAATATATGGCCCTAATAGTATTCGACATTCAATTTATTATTTTTTCGAGGATATTGTTGCTGGAGATTCAAACATAAAAGAAGGAAATATTTCTATTAATCAATCAGATTCTCGTTATTGTTTTGACCTCATCCCAGGACACCCTAAACTATCTTCCATAGAAGATATTTTTAGTGATGCTTGGAATAAATGTTCTGCAGGAGATCTTGGAGGTTTTCGAAAAAGCAACTGGTTAAATTTTATTAAGAACAAATATAGCGACTCTTATGATTTTTTATTCATTGATCTTGGACCTTCCTTGGGGGCACTAAATAGAACTGTATTGTTAAATTCAGATTATTTTATTACTCCCATGGGAGCGGATATTTTCAGCATTCTTGGAATAGATAATATTTCTTCTTGGATGGAAGATTGGCAAAATCTTTATAAAACAGGACTCTCTACATTAAAAACAAAACATCAAGCTGAATATCTACCAATGATTAGGAAATATTACATTAATCACGAGCCAGACTTAACTACAAAATTTATAGGTTTTTCTATTCAACAATATGTGACAAAAACGTTTTCAACTGGCCGAAGACCAATCAAAGCATATGATGAGATTATTTCACAAATGCCTTCAAAAATAGTAAAACAGCTAAAGAAATTCATAAAAAACAATCTAACCGAGGACGATTTGCTATTAGGTGATATTCCTTTTCTCTATAGTATCGTTCCTCTGTCACAAACGAATAAAGTCCCTATTTTTAATTTGGAATATAAAGATGGTTTAAGAGGGAGCCAAAAAGCGGGCGTAGAAAAATATTTAGCAATGATGAAAAAAATTGCAACTAAAATCAACCTTAATATCGGTATTAATAAATGATTACATGGCCTGAAAATTTGATCGAGGAATTGGCATATAAAAGAGCTCTATTAGTTTTGGGATCTGGTGTTTCAGCGACATCACAAAATGACGAAGGCTTAAGACCTAAAACATGGTCTAAGTTTTTAGAAGATGCAAAATCTTTAATGGAGAATAAAAATTGTGAAGTCACTTTTGTTGATAAAATGATAGCCGAAAAAAATTACCTAATGGCTCTTCAAACGATTTATGCAGATTGTGATTCAGGGGTATATTCTGATTTTTTAAAGAAAGAATTCACTCGCCCCAAATTTCAACCTTCTCCGGTACACCAAGCTATAAAAGAAATTGATTCGAAAATTGTAATTATGACTAATTTTGATAAAATTTATGACAATCTGTGCGCTGAAGACGGTTTTGTTATCTGTGATCATAAGGATACACAAAAAATTGTATCTAATATAAAGTCTCCAGAGAATGTCATCATAAAAGCCCATGGAAGTATAGATGATGTTAATTCAATAATTTTTACAGGAGAGCAATATTACAATTCCAAAAGGAAATACCCCGAATTCTATAAGCTGCTGGAGGCCTTATTCTTAACACACACTGTAATCTTTTTAGGGTACAGTCTAAGTGATCCAGATATAAATTTAATATTAGAAAATATCATTAATTCCAGCAGTGAAACGAATCCCCATTATGTGGTTGTAAAAGAAGGACTTCCAAAACAAATACGAGAGCATTGGAAACGAACTTACAATATTTCTTGCTTAGAGTATGGACCATCTTATGATAACTTTGAAGAAAATATACTTGAACTGAAAAATCAAGTCCTTGGTTTGAAAGAATCCAGAAGGATCCCGTAATTTTCAGAAATTTATTTTTCTCCATTCTTTTTTTGTAGAATGACGATATATTCTTGTCTCATTGTATTCGCCATTCCAACAATTTGTCTTGGAAGTGATCTTACATGTGAAAAACCTTTTGACAGACCAATTTTTTTAATGATTTCATTTAAACCGGAGACTTCATTTCTGGGAATTTTTAAAGCCTTGCTCAGTTGACTATCATTTGTTCCAATAATTATTGTGCAAAATCGCTCGGGCTTTAAGATCCGATAGCATTCGGAAATCACTTTATCCATATCATCTAAATAAAGATGATATTTTTCTTTTAGAGTTTTTCCTCTCATCCCGATCATATTTTGGCTCAATTTTGAAATTTCTTTTACAAAGTATCCTAAATGAGAAACATCGTTTTTTAAATAGTCGATGGCAAAACTATAGGGTGGAGAAAAAATGACCCCATCAATACTATTGTTTTCAAGATCAATCTTTCTGGCATCACCTTGTACGAGATTTGTATTAGCGGTTCAAGTTTAAGATGATTCTCAACAGCAAGTATTTTATTTACAACGGTAAAATATCGCTCAAGGATAGATTTAAAATGTTCCAAATGCGATTTTTGCTTACTTCTTTGAGCATATCCCTCACTGTCAAGAAAAGCTAAGAATACCAAATTAAATATTTTTTCTTTATCGACGGATTCTGGAAAGAAATTATTTTTAAAAAATACATCTTTTTGATCATTAAATTTCTTGGAACACGAATTAAAAGCCAGAAAATTTTTTTCATACCTTTTAAGAAGATCATTCAAACATATAGGATTGATATTAAGGGAATCACATTTGACTTGTGCCATAAATCTACAGAAAGGGCTTGAATCTATACCGATTGAATTGATACCCATCAATGACGCTTCAACGGGAACTGTTCCGGATCCCATCATTGGGTCAAGTATTGTTTCACCATGTTTAATCCCCATAATGTTTATAAGGGCTTTGATCATTTGTGGGTGGAATTTGCCCCTATAAGGAAAAAGTCCATGAGTAGAGTATCCGGTTCTAAATTGATTGTTGATGAAAAATAATTTTAATCTTGATGATGAGTACTCAGGAATTTTAACAGGATCACCCGTGCAAATATAAAAATGGTTTGTAAAAACGCCATCAACTTTTACAAAGTATGCGCTGCTTTTCAAAAGTTCTTTTTTGGTCAGTATTCTGCTTTCGTAATATGCAAGTGCAAGTTCATATACCTCACTCAGGTTAGGAGATAGTTCAAATCCTTCTGTAAACAGGTTAAAAAACATCCCTTGCTGTATAACATCGGCTGGATTTTTGTTAGGGCCAAGGATATTGTGCGCCAGGGAAGTCCAAAATAGTATCTTGCTGTATAACATCGGCTGGATTTTTGTTAGGGCCGTTATCGATTTCACCAGATTTATACAAGGGCTCGACCATCGGTACCCTTTCTTATCGGTGGGACATCTTCTGAAAGCTAATCGTACTCAATTTCAATGACAGCAAGCAGTCCTTTTATTATTTGTAAATTTTTCCATACATTGAAATACGGTTCAATTTCTGCAAAGTTTCCAACTCGATCAGTTAAATATTGATACATGTCTCGTGAGGGAAGAATTAAAATACCACCTTCAATAATGCCATCTAATAGGCCAATAGCCATTTTATTTATTGCTCTGTGGCTTGAAGAAATATTGCCGGTTTCCCATTCAACAGCAAAACACCTATTCTCAGGCAGAAACTTTACAGCATCCACTGGTCCCGGTCTTAAACGAGATGCAATTTTCATCCTATATTCACTTTTCCAGCCTTTATCTTCAAGGTATTTAATAAAATTCTTTTTTATAGGGACGACACCGTTGGCTTTCTTTTTAGGAAATAATGTAAAATTGTCACTACCGTCAGGCCAAGTGATGGATTGAATGGCATCATATGTTTCAGATAGTATGTTTTCAAATTCTTTTGAGCTGGAAAAAGCACCTTTTTTTATCAAATATTCAGTTTTGATTATCTTCACTTATAATCTCCTCGACATCATGAACCATGTTGGAAGCAGTTGTGTTTAAAACCTTGGCGAGTATTAATATTGTGGTTAAAGAAGGCTGCCTTAGTCCTCTTTCAAGAAGTGAAATATAACTTCGATCTAGGCCACACTCTTGAGATAATTTTTCTTGAGACAACTTATTTGATGTTCTAAATTTTTTAAGCACTTGGCCAAACATTTTTTCAATAGTCAATTTTCTCCTCCAGTTTGATGCAGCAACAATACATATTTTTAAAACCAGTCTCTACAGACTATAGTCCGCAAAAATATAATTGATCATGATAGCTTAATGTGTTACTAATTAGCTTTAAAAAATGAATTTTAAAATAATGAGCTGTAGAAGGTTACGATATGTTTTTCAAAGCACTGCAAATAGAGGACAGATTGTCGTTAAATAGGTTCTCAAAAAAAACAGGTATTTCCGCCAAACGTCTAAAATATTATAATGATGGCAATAAAATGCCAACCGGCAAGGATTTAAATCTTATATTAAAAAATACGGATTTATCAAAAATTGAACTGATGTTATTAACTGAGACCTTCAATCATGAATTAAAATCCTTGATCGCAAAAAATGCTCAACAAATTGAAAAACTGTTATCATCTAAAAAAGAAAGAAAAGAGTCAAAAAACGATATCAAAACTTTATTCGAAACTGAACTTGGGAAGCTTTATCAGTGCGATTGTTTAGATCTGCTTAAAACAATGGAATCTGATAGTGTTGATATTGTGTTTGCAGATCCACCATTTAATTTAAATAAATTATACCCTTCCAGGATTGATGATGATCTTAAAACAGAACAATACTTGTCATGGTGTGAAAACTGGGCATATGAATGTACTCGCGTATTGAAGCCTGGGGGAAGTTTTTTTACATGGAATCTTCCAAAATGGAATACCTACTTGTCGGAATTCTTAAACTCAATATTGACATTCAGACACTGGATTTCCGTCGATATTAAATACTCTCTACCTGTCAGAGGGCGGTTATATCCTTCACACTACTCTCTGTTATATTATTGCAAGGGCGAGAAACCAAACACCTTTCATCCTGACCGCCTTCCCATGGGTATATGCCCTCATTGCTATGGTGATTTAAAAGATTATGGTGGCTATAAAAATAAAATGAATCCTGATGGAATTAATATTAGTGATGTTTGGCTGGATATTCCACCAGTAAGACATGCAAAATACAAAAAAAGAAATGGATCAAACGAGTTATCCGTTAAATTGTTAGATAGGATAATCGAAATGTCTTCAAATAAAGGAGATGTTGTCTTTGATCCCTTTGGCGGATCGGGGACCACTTATGTAGTTTCAGAATTGAAAGAAAGAAAATGGATTGGAGTTGAAGTCGGACCAATAAATGGCATTATTGATAGATTCAATAACATACATGAAGACAGAGCCAATCTCAAAAAAATCAGAAATGATATTAACGCCCTCATTCCTAAAAAATACTATAAAAAAAGAGTTGAAAAAGGCTTGTGGACGCCTGAAACTTTCCAAATAAAAGCTTCATAAAAACAAAAGTTTACTTTTACGGCCTGTAAAATGTAAATCAAAGTCAGTTTGAAGACTATTATCTATAACCACAATATCTCAACAAAAAAATAAACCTGATTTCATCGGTTATTTTGGTGTTATATTGCCTGAATTTTACCAATATCCTCCAAATGGGTGATGTTTATTGCCAGCGGTTGAATTATAATCTTCCCTGTCAAAATTAATCTAAAAATTATGAGGAGGATCAATTATGGATTATTTTTATATGACTGCCCCCTGTGGCCTTGATTGTTTTAATTGCCATTTCTATTTGGCCCTTGAAAACAAGGAAGCAAGAGCTGTAGTTGAAAAAATGTCCGAAGAATATAATGTACCTGTTGAAATAATGCTGTGCAAAGGATGCCGAAATCACGATGGCAATATACCATTACAAAAACATATCTTTGGTGATTCGCATAGTTGTGCTGCATATGAATGCTCTAAAAACAAGGGCCTTGATTTTTGTGGAGATTGTAACGAATTCCCATGTGACAACTTACACCCTTATGCTGACAGGTCTACTGAGCTGCCGCATAATATGAAAGTCTTCAATTTATGTTTAATAAATAAGATGGGGCTGGAAAACTGGGCAAAGTCAAAGGCATCTGAAGTTCGCGAAACTTACTTTACAAAACCATGGACACTATCTGACAAATAATATCATATCAGGAACATAATACACGTAGTTGCAGCAAAATTGCCGCCAGTGAAGGCCGTGTTAGGCTTCAAACTATACAAGGAAGTATTATTATGGATCATATTGAATTGAAAGAATTATATAAGAATACATTTAATGCTATTTCTGATGGATATGGACATTCAGCAATGCGTTTTTTTTCTGAGACCCCTAATCAAGTCTCCTCATTTTTAAATTTGAGGGGAGATGAGCATGTAATTGATGTGGCCACAGGAACTGGATATGTGGCACTTGCTATTGCTAAAGATTTGCCGGATGGACAGGTGACGGGTATAGATTTTTCAGAAGGCATGCTCACCCAGGCCATTAAAAACAAAAATGAGCTGGGAATACAAAATGTTACATTTGTTGAAATGGACATGCAGGCTATTGATTACAAAGATAATAATTTTGATATCGCAGTAAGCGCTTTTAGTATTTTTTTCGTCGAGGATATGGAAAAACAACTAATCCATATAGCCAGTAAAGTCAAAGCCGGAGGCACAGTCCTTATAACAACATTTTTCGACAATGCCTTTACTCCTCTTTTCAATCTATTTATCAACCGCCTTGAAAATTATGGAATTGAAGTGCCAAGCATTGCTTGGAAACGAGTTGCAACAAAAGAACAATGCACCTCTCTTTTTAAAGAAGCCGGATTGCAGAATATACAATGTAAGCAGAAAGATTTTGGTTACTATCTAAAAGATGTCTCGGACTGGTGGTACATAATCTGGAACGGGGGTTTTCGTGGATTGGTAAATCAACTTTCCAAAAATGATTTTATAAAATTCCAAAAAGAACATTTAGCTGAAATAAAAGAATTTGCATCTGACAAAGGAATCTGGCTTGAAATGGGTATTTTATATACTTTAGGCGAAAAAAAAGCATAACAACATAAATTAATCGGATACAAATTCCGCTGCGCTTCATTTGCAGCGGTTATTTGCTTAACAACAAGTAGACCGGGCGCGGGATGGACAATCGCCCGACAATTATATTACCGCTGTAACTTTAGCAGAGCGGCTGCTCAAAATTTGTTGAGACAGACAAAGCACAGCTAAAGTTACAGCGGCAAGTTGATGATAGCCCTTATCCCAATTTCCTTTTCAGTCAGAGATAACCTGATTAACAATATTTTTCAGGACATCTCCTGCCTTTCCCCGGATCAGTACATCACATTTTGTATCATAAGGAGTTTCAGAAAGATTGATAATAACAAGAAAAGCACCCGCATTTTTGGCATATTCCGGCATCAAGGCTGCCGGTTGAACCAGAAGTGTGGAACCCACGACAATAAAGACATCACTGTTTGTTGACAACTCGACAGCTCTCCTGGTCTCCTCGACCGGCATGGCCTGGCCGAAAGAAACCGTGTCCGGCTTAAAATATCCGCCGCAGGAACATTCAGGTGCCTTTTCGCCTGCATCAATCATCTTTTGTGTTTCCTCCCAGGAGATCAGTTTGCTGCAACTCATGCACCTTACGCGCCGGGTGTTGCCGTGTAGTTCAATGATTTTTTTTGCCGGAATGCCGGATGCTTCATGAAGTCCGTCAATATTCTGTGTGATCAAAGCCTTTAATTTGCCCATTTCATGAAGTTTTGCAATGCTTTTATGGCCCTTGTTGGGTTTGGATACAGACAGGCTTTTTTCCATGTCAAGCCGCTGTTCCCAATACTTGATCCGAGCTTTTTTGGACGACATGAATTCATCAAAGTACACTGGCTGGAATTTGTCCCAAATGCCCCCCTGGCTTCTGTAATCGGGTATTCCACTTTCCGTTGAGATACCGGCGCCGGTAAAGATAACCAAATTATTTGATGCTTTGATTTTATCGGCTGCTATTGTGATTTTTTCATTTGTTTTTTCAATCGTTTTTTTAGCCATGGGAAAATCCTTTTGTAAATGTTTTCATAGAAAATAAGAATTTCCGGTATGTTTAAAACAGACCCGGTTAAGAAAAATAGAAATAAAAATTCAATTCCGATCAGACCTGCAATGGCCAAAGACCCCAAAAGAGTTGCAGGATCAATGAATAGTCGCAGGCCGGAAGCGGTTATAAAAAGTATGATCCCCATCATCAGGCTGATGGGGATCATTTTTAAAAAGAACTGATAAACCTCTTTTTTTTCAGAATTTAAACTTTTTTTGTTCCAGCATTCAAACAGGATAAATGCCTGGATGATCACCGACAGTGATAACCCTAAGGCCACTCCCTTGGCTCCCATTATTTTCATGAACAGGAAAATAACAGGGAGGCTGAATAAAACACAAAGAGTTGTGAAAATAGCCGGAAAAAGGGTGTTTTGAATGGCATAGTATCCCCTTGAAACAATGTTCTGGGCTGAAAAAGCAAAAGCACCGACCATGAAAAAAGGCAGAATTCCCGTGGTCACCATGGTTGCCTGGGCATCAAATTGACCTCTTTGAAAAAGTATGGTTACAATTTCACGGCTTAACACAATAAACAGAACACAAAAAGGAATGACCAGGAAAATAAATTTTAATGTTTTGTTTAACAGGCGGTTTAACTCAAAAATATTGCCTTGACGGGCCAGTTTTGCCATAAACGGATAAGAGGCAACCCCGATGGCCTGCCCGAAAAGTCCAACAATAATAAACATAACCCTGAGAGCATAATTCATGGCGGCAATACTGCCGGAAGGCAAATAAGACCCGAAAAATTTCAAGAGAATTTCCGTTGAGAATGTCATGGTTAACCCTATCATTAAAGGTAGTGTGAGCTGAACGTAACGTATTAAATCAGGATGGGTAAAGCACAGGATAGGGTAATACCTGGCCCCAAGTTTTTTTGCGCCCATGACCTGTAGTGCAAAATTACCCACAAATGCGCCCGCCAGTACGCCCCAGGCAAATCCTTCCATCCCCATGAAAGGGCCTAAAACAAGTCCGCCCAGAATAATGGATATGTTGTATATCAACGGTGCAAGAGCAGGGATGAAAAATTTTTCATTGGCAAACTGAACCGCCATGAGAAGCCCGCCGGCAAAAAAGAAAAACTGGGCAGGTATGATGATCCGGGTCATTTTTACGGCAAGAGCAAAGGTGCCGGGATCATTGATTCCCGGTGCCAGCAGGTTAACAAAACGGGGTGCCCATATCATCGTGACCATGATAAAACCTAACAAAAGAAGCCCGAACCCGTTCAAAATAATTGAAAAGACCCGGTATCCTTCCTTTTTTTTGTTTGAGGAAAGATAGTGGGCAAATATGGGAATAAAGGTGATGGAAAGAAAACCGCTTGCCACAATATGGTTAAGAATTTCAGGAAGAATAAACGCGATCTGGTAGGCATCAACACCGGCGTTTATGCCGCCGACACCGGCAATGGTCATTTCACGAAAAACTCCGATGACACGACTGGCAAATACGGATGCCATCATGATAAAGGATGCAATGCCTATCTTTTTTAATATAGTCTCGTTTTTCATAGTCGTAGTATCGACAGGATTTATCATAAAGGGTTGGTAAATAAAAGCCTTGTGGGGGAAAATAGTTTGACTTGGACAAAGTTTGCAGAATATATTGGTGCATCATTTAAAAAGTTTTTATAAATCAGGAATAGGGGACGATAGAAAATGTTTACTAAATTAGGAATTTTTTCATTAGTGGCAGGATTGGTTATGGGTATTTTTAGTACTGTTTCCGGCTTTATGGAATCTAAAAATTTCTGGGTTGATTTGACCCTATCAAAAATAATCGGAAATGATACGTCTGAAACCGTTATAACGCTAATAGGCAGTGATTTTATACAAAAAAACCTGGATTTCCTGATTTATGATTTACCGTTTTTTTGTTTTTTATTTGGGCTTGGCGTTGTTTTTTTGATTATCAGTTTGTTTGTTAAGGATCACTAACGGCCATGGCAGGTCAAGCTGTCACAATAAAAAAACAAAAGAACCCTGATTTCAAAAGGTTATAAGCCATTTCATACAGTAAAAAAGAACCTACCAGACAGGGAAATAGAAAAATGAATCAATCAATTAAAAACAATCAAATTTCAAGAAGGCAGTTTCTAAAATATTCAGCATTTATGTCTGCATCTGTTGCAGGTGCTGCATGTTTTACCGGGTGTGCTGTTGATCCTGTTACAGGAAAAAAACAATTGATGATGGTTTCCCAGCAACAGGAGATCGGAATTGACAAACAGCAGTCACCTTTTCAGTTTTCTTCGGATTACGGCATTACAACGGATGCTGAACTCAACCGGTATGTTTCTGATGTGGGCAAGGCATTGTTGTTTAATGTCCACAGGCCAGGAATGCCTTATAATTTTAATTGTGTGAATGCAACTTATATTAATGCATATGCATTTCCCGGCGGCTCCATTGCCGTTACCCGGGGAATTTTATTGAAACTTGACAATGAGGCCCAACTTGCAGCTTTGCTTGGCCATGAACTTGGCCATGTCAATGCAAGGCACACAGCGGAACAGATCTCCAAAGGGCAACTTTCTTCTCTGCTCGTGAGCGGTGTCTCCATTGCCGCAGGCACTCAAAGCTCTGGCCTTGGCGAATTAACTCAACAGCTTGGCATGCTGAGCCAGGGATTGCTTTTGTCCAAGTACAGCCGGGATAACGAAAGGGAAGCTGATTCTCTTGGCAACGAATATATGGTTAAGGCGGGCTATCCCTCCAAAGGATTTGTAGAACTTATGCAGATGCTCAATGCCATGAACAGGGAAAAACCAAATTCCGCCCAGATACTTTTTTCAACCCATCCAATGAGTTCGGAACGGTTAAATTCCGCAATTCAAAGGGAACAAGGGATTTATCGGTATTCAAAAAATTATTTGTTGAACCGTGAAAGATATATGGATCATACAGCTTCCCTGCGTGCTAAAAAACAAGGCATAGAACTTTTGCAGCAAGGAGAAAAGCATCTGGCAAAAAAAGAGTATGACAAAGCTCAGACTTCTTTTAAAAACTCCTTGTATGCTCTGAAAGAGGATTATACAGCCCATGTGTTAATGTCCAAATGCCTGATGATCATGAAAAAACCTGCCCAGGCCTTGTCCTATGCAGATGCTGCAAAAAAATTGTATCCGTCGGAAGTCCAGGGTCACTATGTTGCCGGTATGGCCAATACCGAGCTTAAACAATATGGGGCAGCTTATCAAAATTTCAGCAAGTGTGACGGCCTGTTGCCGGGTAACCCGCAAATGGCTTTTTATAAAGGGTATTGCCTGGATAAAAAAGGTGACAGGTCTCCGGCAGCCCATCATTATCAGACCTATTTGAAACTGATTAATTATCAGCCCAATCAATATTCCAAGTACGCCTATAATCGTCTGAAAGAATGGGGCTATGTCAAATAATAAAATTGTTAATCAGACTGTTAATCATGCTGTTAATTAAACTGTCTGGAGAAGAAATTAAATCATGAAATTTTCAAGCCTCCGGCAGTGTGTCAATTTTTTGGAAAAACAGGGGGAACTGGTAACGATCCGGCAACCGGTTGATCCAAACCTTGAAATGGCTGAAATCACAAGACAGGTGTTTGATGCCAATGGCCCGGCCATATTGTTTGCCAATGTGATGAACACTAAATTCCCCGCAGTCTCAAACCTGTTCGGCACCTGGGAAAGAACCCTGAAAATTTTTGAACCCCAGCTTGCATCTGTCAAAGCCCTTGTGGATATCAAATCAGATCCGGGATTGGCGGTTCGATCTTTGAGGAAAACATCAAAAGCCCTGCCCGCACTCTTACACGCATTACCTGTAAAGACATCCAATCCCAAGGTGCTGGAAAACAAATGTGATATCAGGGATCTTCCCATGATCAAGTGCTGGCCTGAGGATGGCGGGGCCTTTATCCTGTTGCCCCAGGTTTTTTCAAAAGATCCGGCAAAGCCGTCTGTTTTCACTTCAAATCTGGGCATGTACAGAATTCAAATTTCCGGAAATGACTATGATCCGGGCAAAGAGATCGGTCTTCATTATCAATTGCACCGGGGGATCGGCAACCATCACCAAAAAGCTCTTGAGAAAAATCAGGCTTTACGGGTCAGTATCTTTATCGGCGGACCGCCTGCCCATACCCTTGCCGCTGTCATGCCGCTTCCGGAAGGAATTCCTGAAATCGCCTTTGCAGGGTCACTGTCCGGGAGAAATTTTCGCTATGCAAATAAAGACCGGCATTTTATTTCAGCAGATGCGGATTTTTGCATAACAGGAATCCTTGTCCCGGCAAAAACAAAAAAAGAAGGCCCCTTTGGCGATCATTTGGGTTATTATTCTCTGGCACACGACTACCCGTATTTAAAAGTAGAGTCAGTTTACCACAGACCTGGTGCCATTTTTCCGTTTACCGTGGTGGGACGACCGCCCCAGGAAGATTCCAATTTCGGAAGATTGATCCACAAGATAACACGATCCGCAATTCAGGACAGCATTCCCGGGGTTACAGCCGTGAATGCTGTTGATGACGCAGGCGTTCATCCCCTTCTTCTTGTAAAAGCTCATGAGCGGTATGTTCCTTATGAAAAAAGGATGCCAAGAGAATTGTTAACCCATGCTGCAAGGGTAATGGGAACAGGTCAGTTGTCACTGGCAAAATATTTGTTGATCTGTGCCCATGAAGACAATCCTGATCTGGATGTGACCGATGAAAAAGCTTTTTTTATTCATATGCTTGAACATATTGATTTTGAATCTGATTTGCATTTTTTTACAAAAACAACCATGGATACTCTTGATTATTCCACCCGGGACATCAACCATGGATCAAAACTTGTGATTGCTGCAGCCGGTGAAAAAAAACGAACCTTGGGATTTGATTTTCCCCAATTTTTTTCTTTGCCAAACGAATTTTTTCATCCGAAAATTGTCGCACCTGGCATGGTGGTACTTGAAGGCCCTGCATTTAAAACTTATTCACAAGGAAAAGTACAGATAAATCAGTTGAAAAAACATTTGCAGACTCAAACCGGGCTTGAATCGCTTCCTTTGTTTGTGGTTGCAGATGATGCAGGTTTTGCAGCAAAATCATTTTCAAATTTTTTATGGGTGACTTTTTTACGATCAAACCCTTCTCATGATATTTATGGTGTGAATGAGAAAACTTTGTTTAAACATTGGGGCTGCACCCCTCCCTTGATCATAGATGCCAGAATCAAACCCTTTCATGCCGATCCGTTGGTGTCCGATCCAAAGGTTGCTGAAAAGGTAAAATCCATGGGAAAAAAAGGCGGACCGCTTTTTGGAATTATTTAGCAGAAGGAATGTATACGATATGACAATGAAAGCTTTCTTTTTAAGAAAAACAAGTTTAATTCCGGTTGCCGTTATTTTGCTGTATACCCTGGTTGGATTCTTTTTGTTGCCAATTGTTGGAAAGAATATCCTGATGAACAAATTAAGCACTTTGCTGAACAGGGAGGTCTTTATTGAAAAGATTTTTATCAATCCTTATACTTTTACATCGACAATTGATGTCCTGATTGTGAAAGAAAAAAATAAAGCTGCAACAGAAAACAACAAAGACGTTTTTTTTTCCGCAGACAAAATATCAGCTGATTTAAGCTTTTTTTCCCTGTTTGCCTTTACCCTTGGCATATCTGATATTTCTTTGGAAAGTCCCTATGTGAGTATTGTTCAAAACCAAGACGGATCGTTTAATTTCTCAGATCTTTTAAATTCCGGCAAACAAGATGAAACGCTTTCAAAGGAAAAGGATAAGAATAAAGATAAAAATGACGATCAGAAGAGTTCAGGGGAACTCATCAACTTTGTTTTAAAAAATGTCAATATTGTTCAGGGTGAAATCCGGTTCAAGGATAAGGCAAATGATGTCTCTCATCTTATGGAGAACTTTTCCTTGTCCCTTCCTTTGTTAAGCAGCAGACAAAAAAACAGGCATGAAAAATCAAAACTGGATATTGGTTTTACCTTAAACCAGTCAAAAACTGATATTCATGTTGAATCAACGCCATTTGCAGAAGACCTTGCCACGCAGGTGGACATCAGGACATTGGATATTGATTTGATTCACTATCTTTCCTATCTGTCAATGCCTGAAAATATCCGGTTGAAAAAAATGGATCTTAACCTGGATATTAACCTGGATTTCCATGCCGGCTATAGCAAAGCAGATTCAAAAAATTCGCTCGTGGTTCAGGGAACCATCAATGCATTAAACGCGATTGTAAATGGGGGTGTTGAAGAGGAAATAATTAAAATCCCGTTATTGACGATTGATATTTCACCGTCAGATGTTTTGGCAAATCAATTAAATATTTCAAAAATTTTAATGGCCACCCCGCAATTGAATGTAAACCGGGATAAGGCCGGTAAAATAAATTTGTTAGACTATTTTTCAAAAAATAACGAGAATCTTAAAGAAGAGAAAAAAGAAGACAAGAAAACTGCAAACGCCGGGCACAATTTTTTCAGTCTCAACCTGGAAGACTTTGAAATCAAAGATGCTGCAGTGTCTTTTCAGGATTTTTCCAATGAAACAGCCGTTAAATGTACAATGAATTTTCTGGCAGGGGCAAAGGTATCACAAAAAAGCAATACCTTGAATATGACGATCAACACCCCTGAGTTTTCGATGCAATCCCTGGTATTTTCTGATCAACAGTCCAAAGAAGAGATGATCAATATTCCGGAATTCAAGATCAAAGGGGCAGTCATTGATGTGGGCAATAAAAAAATTGATACCGGAACGATTACCGCCCGAAATGGAAACATCCTGTTGAAAAGGGATAAAGACGGACAAATCAACATTGTCAAAAGTGTCATGCCTGTTCAGGAATCACGGCAACCGGCAAACACTGCCGGTAAAACAACTGCTGTATCATCCGGGGAAAAAGAGTCCTTGTGGGATGTCACAATGAACTCTTTTGATGCAACCGGATTTGCCGTACAGTTCAATGATCTGACCAACACTGATCCTGTAAAAATTGATCTTTCCAATATCTCCATCAATGCTGCGGATCTTAAAACTCAGGGTGAACAAAAGGGCCGTGTTGCGGTTCAAATGGACTGGGGCAGGGAAGGGCGGATCAGTATCAAGGGCAATGCGGTTCCATCAATGTTAAGTGCAGGGCTTGATGTGAATTTAAAAAAAATTGATATCAAATCCTTACAGCCTTATTTTACAAATTTTGTAAGAGTTCTTGTCACAGACGGACATCTGAACACAAAAGGAACTCTTGATCTGGATATGAGAGGCACCCGCAATAATAACATTACGTTTGCCGGAGAAACATCCCTGACCAACTTTATCTGTCTTGATAAAAAGACAGCAACGGATTTTTTTAAATGCAACTCATTATATTTTTCAGGACTTGATGTGTCGTTATTCCCGGTTAAGGTCACTGTAAAAGATATTTCACTGACTGATTTTTATTCCCGGATTATTGTCAGTAATACCGGTGAAATTAACTTGAATACAATTTTCAAGCAGGACACACCAGAAGATCACGGGAAAGGCCAAACAAGCAAACAGGAAAGCAAGCAGGAAAATAAACAGAAAACAGCAGCATCTGAAACACCACAGATTCGCGTAGACAGTATCACGCTGCAGGGAGGGGATATCAGTTTTTCAGATTATCTGACCCAACCCAATTTCACAGCAGGCATGAAACAGATTGCAGGATCTGTCACCGGCCTTTCATCAGACGAACAATCCCGGGCAAAGCTTTCACTGAAAGGGCTTCATGGTAACTCTTCACCTCTTGATATTGCAGGGACCATAAATCCACTGGCTGCAAAAAAAATTGCAGACATCAATATCTCTTTTAAGGATATTGAACTGGTAAATTTTACTCCATATTCATCCAGGTATCTGGGGTACAAAATCGAAAAAGGAAAACTTATTTTAGATCTTGAATATACCATTGACGGGAGTACCCTTAAATCAGAAAATAGGGTTCAATTTGATAATTTTTTTCTGGGCGAACGTGTGGAAAGCAAGGATGCCACATCATTGCCTGTCGGACTTGCCATTTCCCTGTTAAAAAACAGGGACGGCCGGATTAACCTTGATCTGCCGGTTTCAGGCCAATTGGATGACCCTGAATTTAAAATAGGTTCCATTGTTTTGAAAATGATTTCAAACCTGATTTTAAAAGTGGTGACGTCACCTTTTTCAATAATAGGTGCCATGTTTGGCGGCGGGGAGGATCTGGGGTTTGTTGAATTTGAATATGGTGATTCAGCAATCAACCCGTCTGATTATGAAAAACTGGATAAACTGGCGCAGATCTTACAGGAAAAAACATCCATAAACCTGGAAATTCAGGGAATTTATGACAACATCCGGGATGCTGAAGTTTTAAGAAAAAAAGGCTTTGAAGATTTGATCAAGGCTGAGCAAATAAAAGAGTTATCAGCTTCAGGAAGTGATACAGGAACATTAAAAGATGTGGTGATCCTAAAAGAAGATTTGCAGTACTATATTGATATGGCCTATGCTGTGGCAAAATTTCCTAAACCAAGGGATGAGGCCGGCAATGAAAAAGAAATTGGTATGGAGGAAAAAACCAAGTTGTTGATGACAAATATCAATGTCGGAAAAGATGATTTAAGACTTCTATCCATGAAACGGTCAGAAAATATAAAGGCATATCTGCTCTCAACAGGTAAGGTTGAAAAAGAGAGGATTTTTCTGCTGGAGCCACTGGAAAATGAAAGTTCAAACACTGACAGAACAAGTGAAGTGAAATTTTTATTAAAATAAAAAAAACAAGGAGCTTACAAGTTATGGATGAAAAACCATTAAAAAGTGTTTTTTTTCATTTTCGATTTAAATTTCTGGCGATTACCACCATTGCATTTCTGCTGTATGTTATTCTTTCCAGTTCAGCGGAATTTGACCAGTTTGCTTCCACACTTCAATTTAAATTAATGGGGCCTTTTTTTATTGGCGCAGGAATTTTCTATTTGATTTTCAGAAAATTCCCCATTAAATGCCCGAATTGCTACAAGCTTGTTTCAACCCGTAAAAACTGGCATTGTCCGAATTGCGACCAAATGCAAGGAAAGGATCGGTTTTTAATGGATAAGTGCATTCACTGCCGGCAAATGCTATCTACTTCTTTTTGTGAGCATTGCAAGGAAGAATTCAGGCTTTAACCCCTGTCTATTCGGCCAGTTTGTTGAAATTATATGAGTTAATGAAACTGTTGACTAATTTTTTTCAACGAATTATAGGTGAACGTAAATATTTATAGTTGATTTTTAGAGAGCCAAGTGTGAGAAAAAAATCATATATGATATCAGATGAGGAAAACAAATGGCTGACAGCACTATGACTATGGAATCGGTTGGTAAGGTTATTTCAATACAAGGCAGTGCCAGGGCATTGTCAGGTACTGAAATGCGGGAACTTTCATCAAACAGTGAAATTTTTCAAGGCGAAACCCTTGTGACGGATAAGGGAAGCAAGCTGGAAATTAAATTCCTGGATGATACGAGCTTGTCCATTGGTCAAGACAGTGAAATAAACATTGATTCCTATGTATATGATTCTCAGTCAGCAGACAATTCCGACCTTCTTTTGCAAATGACAAAAGGTGTTTTCAGGACAATCACAGGAGAGATTGCCAAACAGAACCCGGATCATTTTAAAATCAAATCTCCTCTGGCAACAATTGGAATCCGTGGGACCACGGTTGTAAGTGAAGTAAATAAAACAACGGAAAAACATGGTGTCGAAGATATCGGACCAGGAAAAACCCTGGTGGTTCAGGACAACATGGGCAATACTCAGTTTATCACCAAGCCCCTTATGGTTGTTGATTTTTTTCAAAATCAGGGGATTGAACCGCCCCGTCCATTGACGAATTTGGAATTGAGATTTTTTAGGTTTCAAGCACCAATCCGGGGGATAAGTGATGACCCGGATACAAAAGAAGAGGATGAGGGGACTTCTGAGGAACCAGATGCCGGAGGAAAAGAACCTGACCCGGAAAACGAAGACCAAGGAAATGAAGAGCCTTTAAGTGAGGAAGAAGAAAAAGAAAAAGAGGAAGAAGAAAAAGAGGAAGAAGATGGGGGGAATAACGGCGGTGGAGATAACAGCTGGCAGTCTGATAAGCCTGAACCCGAATCCGATCCTGGCCCTCAACAAGAGCCTCAACAAGAGCCTCAACAAGAGCCTCAACAAGAGCCTCAACAAGAGCCTCAACAAGAGCCTCAACAAGAACCTCAACAAGAACCTCAACGTGCGCCTGAACCAGAACTTTTGATTTTGCCTGATAATAGAGATCCGGATTTTCCCGAACCTTTTAATTTTGAATCTGAACTGTTTAGCTTTAAACCTGTTTCTGAACCCGAA
>NZ_FNLL01000019.1:0-3190 GCF_900105645.1 Desulfobacula phenolica
ATGAAGAGCTATAAAAATGATAGAATCACTTAATATGCACAAAAATAAACTCATAACGCTTTCTTCTGATTCCTTCTAACGCTTGGGTAACGGGCAGCAAGGGTTTCCGATAAAGCTTATTGAAAGCACATCATTTAAAAGTTTTTCAATCTTCAAAAAGAAGGAGACCCTTGCTGTCCGGTTCACCCGCCTGTTGGCACTATAAGAATATTTGACTCGCGATGCTTATCAAGCAGGAGTCGGCTGTACAACTTCAACGACGTCAGCATCTACCATTTGTTTTTTTATTAATGAAATGAATCGTTTATCGTTAATTAACTTAAGGAATAGATCAATGTTGTTCTCATCAATTATAAATTTACCAGAATCGTCATTTGTTAAATGCCAACCATGTTCATCAACAATATTTTTCATGTCTTCAATGAACTGTTGATCTTCGTAATAACGTGTCTCTTCTGCTGCTACAAGTCGTCTTAGCAGTGTTTTATTTGTCCCTATAGCAACCTTTAAATCATCAACTGAAGCGATAATACCATTTTCTGCTAATTCATGAACTAAAATATCTCTCTTTGCCTCTAGGCCTTTGCGAATATTTAGTCCTAATTCATAGTGCGCTTTGTCACGGATGAATACGTCATTGCCATATGACACAAAATCAAAATAGTCCCGGAATGTGAATGTTCTTTCAACTTCTACCTTCTTAAAATGTCCCTCCCGAAATACCCAGTTTTTAGCAGTTGTTTTTCGTTTTAAATTCCAGCCACCTTTTATCTTGGAGAAAGCATAAAATTTATTTTGCCCACCTGAAAACTCAACAACTAAGGCCCAAGCATTATTAAACTCATTTATATTTATAACAGGCTCATTATCAGCCCCTTCCTTAATCTTGTTAATGATTACGTTGAAATCCGTTTTATCAACAGAGTGAACTAATGCTCTGTCTTCATCTGTATCAATAGTTAACGCAGAGTAAGCAGAAAGTGTTCTAATAGGCTCAATAACATTGTCAAAGCCACAGTAAAATTTTTTTAAAGCTAAATTCAAGTCACCATCAAGTCCCTCAATGGCAGTAGATAATGCCTTATAATGATTAACACCACCCCGACTATATTTCTTAATAACCCATAAACGATTATTTAACTCTTCAAAGTTTTTGTTTTTGATTTGCACCAAAGTTTGTAATTTTTCTTGCATCATATCTACCTTGTTATGAAATTATTCCCATATAATTATTTAACTTTTTATATTTCTCATCTGAATCAGGTAATAAATCGTCTTTTGACAGCATTACACATTCTTTCGTGATTCCACCTTCACTATAGCTACAGTCATACAATCCATAACCTATGGCTGACAGTATAGGATTGATAAATATACTTTGACTTCTTATTGACAACAGACATAAAACACTCAAAAATAAAATTAACGAGGCGATGTCCTGCCACAGATTCAAATCAAACGCAACAAATGATATCATATATGGAATTGTATAGTTAACAACTTCACTCGAACGACTTTTCGCAGTTATGATTCTAATTTCAAATGGATTATTAGTTATGTTGTTAAGCACATATCGTAATAGCAGCAAACTAATTATCGATATTGCAATAAGTGAAATAACAACATTTGCATTTTTAACTGATACCCAATAAGGGAGTACTATTTTATTTATTATGAAGAATGGTTCTTTTAGGACATGTTCATACCAAACAAATTCTTTAATATCTTTAATTATCATTATTAGAAATAATGGAGTATACCCACTAATGAAAATGGCAATTGAAGGTAATAATGTTGTAGTAGTCCTTCTGTGCATTTTAACCTCTGTTTATATTAAAACTCGACTATTGTATCTCACTGAATAGCTGAGAGCGTTTGAACGGCACTGCTGCATTTTTCTGCCCACGACTCGCCAACGTTTGGGTAACGGGCAGCAAGGGTTTCCAATAAAATTCATTGAAAGCACATCATTGAAAAGTTTTTCAACCTTTAAAAAGAAGGAGACCCTTGCTGTCCGGTTCACCCGCTGGTTGGGCTTTTTATGGCATTTATCTTAACCGTATTATTTAGGCTAAATTTCTTCAGAGTCAAAGAAGTCATTATCGATAACCTTTACTTCGTAATAGCTTTTAGTTTGTACACCAACATTGAACTTGTGCATTAAATCAACAAGCTTTGAACCGTCCAGTAAGATTATTTTGTGATGCGCATCCCTGGCTTTCACTTTTGCTTTTTCATCGAAAGATGAAGTGGTTACAAAGATTCCTTTGGTGGTATCCCCGCTCATGGCACCAATAAAGTTTCGTATATCAGTTTCACGAACCTTATTTTCGCTATAACGTTTAGCTTGAATATAGATTTTTTCAAGCCCAAGCTGATCTTCGTTAATTATACCGTCTATGCCACCATCGCCGGATTTTGCTGTTTCTATGAAGTCACCATAACCCATTTTTTTAAGTAACCTTAAAATCATTTTTTCAAACGCATACGGATCAACCTCTTTAAGCTTTGAAAGTAACTCATCCTTTATTTCGCGTTCAATTTGCTCAAAACCTGAATCAATTAAATCTTGCGGGCTTGCATCGGCTTCTATTTTTGTTTTTGATACAGATTTATTTTCTGGTTCATAAAAGGTGATAACATTAGATTGTAAGTCATCAAGAGAAACTTTTTCTGGCTTGATGGATTTTCCTTTATCGGTAATCTGAACATAGCCACGTTGTGGATAATGCACCAGACCGCCCTTTTTTAAGTAAGACTTTCCCCAAGCAATACGATTTTCGATTAAACGATCGCCACTTTTTGTGGTCTGTTCAAGCAGATCTTGCGGCAAGTCAGCATAAAACTGTTCTACGACAATACGAACCAACTCTCGACCTTTGATAATTTCATCATCTTTAAGTACTTCCAATATTGGAAGAAAGGTTTCATTAAACTTCGGTAATTCCATTGATTTTCCGTTCTTTTAGTTTGATTCGAGTGAAGCTCAACGTTTGGGTAACGGGCAGCAAGGGTTTCCAAAAAAGTTAATTAAAAGCACATTATTCAAAAGTTTTTTCAACCGTTAAAAAGAATGAGACCCTTGCTGTCCGGTTCACCCGCCTGTTAGGACTCTTCAATTAAATTACCATAATGAAGTTTTTCACATTCTGGACAAACACCATGACTGAATTGTGCTTCTGAATGTTTT
>NZ_FNLL01000019.1:4110-48575 GCF_900105645.1 Desulfobacula phenolica
ATGAAGAGCTATAAAAATGATAGAATCACTTAATATGCACAAAAATAAACTCATAACGCTTTCTTCTGATTCCTTCTAACGCTTGGGTAACGGGCGGCAAGGGTTGCCAAAAAAGTTAAATAAAAACACATCGCTTCAAAATTTTTTTAACCTTTAAAAAAAGGAGACCCTTGACGTCCGGTTCACCCGCTGGTTGGGTTTTTTATCTTATTTTTCTCTTGCTTCCAGAATTATAGAATAAACATCAGCCCCTGGTGGTGTTTCCAAAGGATGATTACTGTGAATAAAATTACCTAAATTTAACATTATATAAATTTTTTCGGTTGGTATTATTTTTTCATACCAATCATTTCGGTTTTCCTTTTTCTTATAATATGGGAATCGAAGTGTACCACTACCGTTTTCTGCGATAAATACATTCTCACTTGGAACACCGTAAAGTTGTCCAACTGTAGAAGATGTTCCTGAAACACCTACGTATCTGGAAATAGATAAAAGTTTATTTTGAAAACCACTCGATAATTCTATATCATCAACACAAATGGTAATAACAGGATTTCGTTTGTTTTCAGCGCTTTGTAATTTTTCTTTTAATGCTTGGTAATCCTTATAGCGAAGGCGACGCTGTATTACTTTCACAGGGTCTTCGTTGGAATATCGATCATAAAAATTTCTTGTTATTTTTAGATCAAAGCATTCCCATTTTTCAAGGCGACCATGGTATATCTGTGGTGTAAAATAATGTTCATTAAATTCTCTAACAGGTTCCGACTGAGTAATAGTAGGGGGGCGTAATAAATCAGAGAAAGCTCCAAAGACCTTCGTTGGGCATATTGTTGTGTATAGTGCTAAAATACCGGCAAAAACAGTTACAGCAACAGAAGCACTTTC
Source organism: Desulfobacula phenolica (assembly GCF_900105645.1). Classification (NCBI taxonomy): domain Bacteria; kingdom Pseudomonadati; phylum Thermodesulfobacteriota; class Desulfobacteria; order Desulfobacterales; family Desulfobacteraceae; genus Desulfobacula; species Desulfobacula phenolica. Next base: position 5,002 of record NZ_FNLL01000019.1, read on the forward strand.
AATTATTTGATAAATCGGGTTACTTCTATTTCTATAAGTGATAGTTTGATCAGCTGATTCTGGATTATTGATAGTAGCCTCAAAATGGTTGCGAGAAAACAAGCAATGAAGCAATCCAACTACAACCGACATAATCGCTGCAAAACAGATAATTTGTTTAACATCTATGCTATCACCCCACTTTATAAATTCTATCCAAATATCAATCATTTTTCGCCTCTTTTTTTAAACCCAACGCTTGGGTAACGGGCAGCAAGGGTTTCCAAAAAAGTTCATTGGAAGCACATCATTTAAAAGTTTTTTCAACCTTTAAAAAGAAGGAGACCCTTGCTGTCCGGTTCACCCGCCTGTTATCTGATCAGTTCTATTTTTATCAGATTATTATGTTTTCGGGTCAGTGACTTAATTTGGAACTTGCAAGACGATTTAGACTTACACCAGCTTCTGCTGCTTTGATAGCAAGAGTACGATGAACATCTGGCGGAACACGAACCATAAATTTACCGCTATAATTTTTAATAGCGATAGGTTCAGGAATTTTTTCTTTATTCCCCTTCATATCCGTTACCACATCGGCAACTAAATTTCGGATACCTTTCAAAGCGGCCTCAGGCGTTTCAGCCAACCAGCTTAAACTTGGAAACTCTGCACACAGACCAATATACTCATCATCATCGGCTGACCAAGTTACTCGGTATGTGTAGTGATCATTTTTTATTGCCATTCTCCACCTCCAAACGCTCAATGGCTTTTAGGACTTGCTTGACTTGGTAGGCCTTCGCTTTTCCTTTAGAGTTCTGGATATTAACACGAGGGTCTCCTCTCCAAGGGGTTTTGTATACTCTATGGCTTGAGCCTGATTGTCTCGCGTCACCAAAGTAAAAATCACAAACTTTGCATAAGTCTGAAAACTTGACATCTTTTGGACTGTTTTTAAACTGCTTCAGTTTTTCAGCTATGCTTTTCATGTATAAATGATACCACTATTGATATCAATGTCAAGTTTAAAATTTGTCGATCCTCATCACTGGAATACGGTTCTAAAAGATAACGTTTGGGTAACGGGCAGCAAGGGTTTCCAAAAAAGTTAATTGAAAGCACACCATTTAAAAGTTTTTTTAATCTTTAAAAAGAGGGAGACCCTTGCTGTCCGGTTCACCCGCTGGTTAAGCCCCTTCTATTTCTTCTTCACATTCAGAATCAGTTACTTTTTCCAGTAAAAACCTTATAGGTTTCGTCAACATCCGTTTAAGTTTTAATGCACGAGAAGTAAATGCGTCTAGCTTATCTATTAACTGACCAATCTTTTGAATTACTTCTTTGTTTTGTTCTGATTCCATTTTTAAATCTTCTTGGCTAACAACAACAGCTCCAATTGTGCCTTGGAGGGCTTCTTTTAAACCTTTAGCTCCTTTTATTTTATATATAACGATGGCGTTTCTTACTTTTTGCACTTCTTCCAAAAGTGTGAGCCTTAATATGTCTGAAAAAGAACTCTGATTCAATGCGTCGAAAAGGTTATCAGTTATTTCAATGATATCTTGAAGATCTTCTTCTTCAAGTGATTCTTCTGAATAAAATTTAGTCAATTCTTCAGCGCAAAATTGAAGCCTTGTCATTGCCTCGTCTGTTAGATGCCCTTTTGCGGTTTTCCACTCTGCGTTTAAGATCAAAGGGAAAAAAGTTTTATCAATGCGATTAAAAGATGAAAGGTATAAATCATGATTCAAGCTTTCATTCATTTTTATCAAAGATTGAATCTCTTGTGACAACGTGTATAGAGCAACGACACCCTTGGTTACTATCATATCATCATTTTCTAAGCCTACCGCTTCAGCCCAAACTTCTCTTACTTTTTTCCCATCAGCTTGGCGTTTGGCCATTGATAAAATTTTATGTAATCGTCCTGCAGGATTAGATTCGTCTATCATGGGTGTATTTTCCTTTTTGGCTTAACGGTTGGGTAACGGGCGGCAAGGGTTTCCAATAAAGTTAAATAAAAGCACATCGTTTCAAAGTTTTTTAACCTTTAAAAAAAATGAGACCCTTGGCGTCCGGTTCACCCGCTGGTTGGGAGACCGAGGATTCTAATTCTTTACAGTGGTAAATGTGCCTATATATCAGATGATTGCTGCTTCAAGTCGAAACGTCTTGTAAAATAAGCTTTTGGAAAAACTCAATTTTTGAAGCTTGCAGACTGTAGAGCTTTTCCTGCAAATTTATCTGAAACTGTTGACTAAAAATTGGTGAAGCTGGGTAGGGAACTATGGTCAGTTCTTTGAGAAATAACCCCGCTAAATTAACTACAAAATCAATGATCTCAGTTTAGTGATTAGACACGTTCCACAAACGATAAAAATTAATTTCAACAATCATACTGGCTGGTAGGTCTCTCAACAGTGTCAATAAGTGGAAATTTTCCATAATATTGACGGTAATAGATGTTAAATTTTTCCACTTATCGCGATATTGAGCCATGAAAAATAGAAAATTATGTCTTGTTAAAATATTTAACTGCTCTTTTTCCACTTATTGTGCTATTATCAGCCACATCATGGAAAATAAATCAAAATTCCGTCCAAATCCAAAATTAAAATTAATGGATCAGGTCCGGGAGGTCCTGAGGTATCACCATTACGCATATCGTACCGAGCAAACCTATACTCAGTGGATATTACGTTATGTCCGTTTTTTCGGTGCCAAAACGCATCCTCGTGATCTTGATGCCCGTGATATCGAACGTTTCCTGTCTGATTTAACGCTCACTCAAAAGGTATCGGCCTCAACCCAGCGTCAAGCCCTAAACGCCCTTGTTTTTCTTTACCGAGATGTACTGGATCTTCCCCTGGATGGAAAAATTCAGCCGGTTCGTTCAAAAAAAAAATTCAACTTGCCTACAGTACTCGGCAGAGAGGAAATTATCCGACTATTCAGGCATATAAATGGAACCCACGCTTTGATGGCCAAGATCCTGTATGGTTCAGGGCTGCGGCTTATGGAATGTGTTCGCCTGAGGATCAAGGACTTTGATTTTGACCGGAAGAGAATTCATGTACTCGGCAAGGGAAACAAGTGGCGAAGTACTATTCTGGCCGACCCAATTCTTTCTGAACTGCAAACCCATATTAAAAATGTCAAGGCTTTGCATCAATGCGATCTTGAACAGGGATTCGGTGAAGTATACATTCCAGAGGCTTTAGGCCGAAAATATAAAAAGGCTGCCATGGAAACCCAGTGGCAATACGTTTTCCCATCGAAAAAACGCTCCATAGATCCCCGATCAGGTCAAGAAAGAAGACATCACGTCATGGAGTCCGGTCTTCAAAAGGCGGTAAAGAGGGCATCAGGAATGGCCGGCATTGACAAACGTGTCACCTGCCATACATTGCGCCACAGCTTTGCCACCACCATGCTGGAGAACGGAATCAACATCCGCGTGTTGCAGGAAATCATGGGCCATGCAGATGTCAAGACTACAGAGCGATATACCCATGTGATGGACAAGGATATCTCCCGTATCAGCAGCCCTCTTGAAGGTCTGGATTTATGAAGGCAGGTCTTGGTATAAAAGCAATAAGAGTCAATGCATGAATTTTCATTTGATATGAACTTTGTGTCTGATTTATTGTGTAAAAAAATGTTGCGGACAGGCTTATAGGAGATATAGCTCCGCCCCTTCGATTACTTAATTGCTATCAGCGGCATCAAAGAGTAAATAGACAGTTTTGTACTATATAAGGGGTTTTTCAGAAAATCAATAGGTAAAAACCCCTAGTTTTTTAAAAAAAATATGAATTAGGCCAGTAGGAATACAACACTGGGAATCGGTTTTTCTTTGCCTTAAAGCATTTACACAAATCAAACCGCAACGTATAATACAGGCTCAATTTTTTTTGTTTTTTAGGAGTAAGTTTTATGAAAGGCTTTAAATTTGCCGGTATTCATGCCGGGATAAAAAAAAATGATCAAAAAGACTTGGGGCTGATATATTGTGAAAAACCTTCTGTTGCAGCAGCTTTGTTTACACGGAATAAAGTTATTGCCGCACCGGTAATTCTGGGAAAAGAAAAAATTAAAATCGGTGTCTGCCGTGCAGTCCTTGCAAACAGCGGCAATGCCAACTGCTTTACGGGAAACCAGGGAATTGAAGATGCCCGTGCCTGTTCAAAAATGGTCGCAGATTGCCTTGATATTGAAGAAGATCATGTGTTGGTGTCTTCAACCGGTGTGATTGGTGCTAATTTGCCAATGGATAAATTTAAAACCGGTGTTCCAGATGTTGTACAACAGCTTTCCGAAGATAATGTGGACCAGTTTGCCGATGCCATCCTTACAACCGACACCTGCCGGAAAATTGTGAATAGAAGCGCTACAATAGACAATAAAAAATTTTCAATCATGGGGATTGCAAAAGGATCCGGTATGATCCGACCTGATATGGCAACCATGCTGGCGTATATCTGTACGGATATCTGTATTTCAGCAGATGATTTAAACAAATGCCTGAGTGCCGCCAATGAAAAATCTTTTAACCGGATTACCGTTGATGGGGATACCAGCACCAATGATACGCTGATGGCCATGGCAAGCGGTACTTCAGAAGCACAAATAAATGATGCCGGGTCTAAAAAAATCTTTCAGGACATGTTGGATGACGTCTGTTTTGAACTTGCCAAAATGGTGGTCAAAGACGGGGAGGGTGCCACCAAGCTTGCCCAGATCATTATTAAAGGTGCCCAGACAAAAAAGGATGCATTCAAGGCTGCTGAAGCCATTGCCCATTCCAATCTGGTCAAGACGGCGATTTACGGTGAAGATCCCAACTGGGGAAGGATCACTGCTGCGGTCGGTCGTTCCGGTGCCCATGTTGTTCCTGAAAAAATTGATCTTTATTTTGATGACCAGGCCCTGGTTCTAAAGGGCGACTGGCAGGGAACCGAAGCTGAAAAAAAGACCGCTCAAATCATGAAAAACAGTGAAATTACCATTACCCTGGATCTGAACCTCGGGCAAGAGACCGACAGTTTCCTGTTTTGCGACTTTAGTGAAGATTATGTAAAGATTAATGCAGATTACAGGTCTTAACCATGCGGCTTCAAAAATATCTGGCCCATGCAGGGGTTTGTTCCAGGAGGAAAGCTGAAGAATACATATTACAGGGTCATGTAAAAGTAAACCATCAGGTGGTCACAGAACTTGGAACAAAGGTTGATTCTGAACAAGACCAGGTGTTTTTTGACAATAAAAAAGTGGTTTTAAAACAGCATGTTTCAAAAATTTATATTGCTGTGAACAAACCGGAAGGGGTTGTTACATCCTGTTCACAGCAGAAAACAAAAATCATTCTTGATCTGATCAATATTGATGAGCGGGTCTATCCTGTGGGTCGGCTGGATAAAGATTCCAAGGGATTGGTGCTGCTCACCAATGACGGAGAGCTTCACAATAAATTATCCCATCCGTCTTATAATCATGAAAAAGAGTATGTTGTCACCACTGGTCACTCAATATCCGATGCTGACTTAACCCATATGGCCCAGGGGATGGTGATTGATAAACTTAAAACCAGGCGGGCAAAGGTTAAGCGTCTTTCAAAAAATAAATTCAGTATTGTATTGAAACAGGGACGAAACCGCCAGATTAGAAAAATGGTGGGCAAAACCGGGAACAAGGTTGATATTTTACAGCGAATCCGCATGGCAAATATCAACCTTGGAAATTTAAAAGAAGGAAAATGGCGCTACTTGACCCAACAAGAAATCAAGCAGTTAACTCAATGACTCAATTCCGATGGCCTTTCTTATTTTTTCAAGAAAGGGGACGGAAAATTCTCTTGCTTTCATTGCACCCTTTTTAAGTATGGCATCAATATCCGATGGATTTTTTATCAGTTCTTCATACTGCTTTCTGGGTTCTGTTAAGATATTGTCAATATATTCGAACAATTCCTGTTTCATGGTTCCCCATGCGATTCCCTGTCTGTAGCGTTCTGCAATTTCCAGGGTTTCGGATTCAGATGCAAATGCCTTGTAGATTGAAAAAAGGGTGCAGGTATCCGGGTCTTTGGGCTCATCCGGACCCAGGGAATTGGTTTGAATTTTCATGATCATTTTTCTAAGTCGTTTTTGCGTATCAAACAGCGGAATATAATTGTTATAGCTTTTACTCATCTTGCGGCCGTCAAGACCTGAGAGAACCGAAGATGTTTCATCCACGACCACTTCGGGAAGGATAAACAGTTTTTTATAAACATGGTTAAATCTGGCAGCAATATCTCTTGTCATTTCAAGATGCTGGATCTGGTCCTTGCCCACGGGTACTTTTTTGGCGTTAAACATGAGAATATCGGCAGCCATGAGAACCGGATATGAAAAAAGTCCCATGGTAATGCCTTTATCCGGATCCTTATTTTCTTGTTCTTCATTTTCTGCAACCGCAGCCTTATAAGCATGGGCACGGTTCATTAATCCCTTGGCGGTAAGGCTGGTGAGAATCCAGGTCAATTCCGGTATTTCAGGAATATCCGACTGCCGGTAGAAAACACAATGGTTATAATCCAGGCCCAGAGCGATCCATGCAGCTGCAATTTCAAGTGCGGATTGTTTTCTCAATTTCGGGTCATAATTTTTTATCAAAGAATGGTAATCAGCAAGAAAATAATAGGATTCAAGATCCTTGTTTTTACTGGTTTCAACAGCCGGTCGTATGGCACCGACATAATTACCGAGGTGGGGGGTTCCGCTGGGTGTGATCCCGGTTAAAAAATCTGCATTTTTCATGTTCAATTATTCCTGAAATAAATTATTTTAAAATGAAAGGGAAGTAACAAAAAGCTATGATTTAATCAATAAATTTGTTTTTTCAGCATATGCTGCGGCAAACTGGATTTCTTCTTTTCTTGTTTTTAATTGCCCGTCCAGTTTGGCATTTAATACCTGTTTGATTATGGCACTGAAAACAGGACCGGGTTTTAAACCGAGTTTCAATAAATCCCTGCCCTTTATATAAGGTTTTATTCCTCTTTGATGCGTATAGAAATTTGAGATGGCTTTTTTTATTTCTTCATCTTTTACCAGGGCCATCATATATAAAATGTATTCTGTCTTAAAATTAATGAGAGTCCAGTACAACTCCTGTTTCGTATAAGTTGATGAACTTTCTATAAGATTGAGCTGCTTTTCAGCCTTGTATCTTTTTTCCAGAAGAATGCCGCGTTCTCTTAACGGTACGTTGAGCCGTGTGCATATTTGTTCACATACTTTATACGAACACCGGTTCAACATCGCCATAAAATAAACCGCCCATCTTGGGTATGGTTCATCCATATAAAGAAGATCATGCCAGGACAGTATTTTATTCACCGACTCCAGCAGTTGATATGTATTTGGGATAAGGGTCAGGTCTTTATGAAGAACCTTTTCAAGGCCGTAGCTTTCCATGGTTTTAATGGCGGGAATCGGGTTTTCCTCTTCAAAGATCTGCTTTAATTCGGATAATACCCGAAGACCGCTTAAATTTTTAAAGCAATCAATGGTAATTGCATTTTTAATTAAATTTGATGTGACTTTCCCTATTTTAAACCCAAACCGGTTTGAAAATTTAATAGCCCTGAAAATACGGGTGGGGTCTTCAACAAAGCTCAAATTGTGTATGGTTCTTATGGTTTTATCTTTCAGATCCCTGTTGGCACCGAAATAGTCGATCATTGTCCCGAAATTATCAGGGTTGAGACTTATGGCCAGGGTATTGATGGTGAAATCTCTTCGTGCAAGGTCAAGTTTTATGGAGCTTTTCTCTACAATGGGCAATGCTGCCGGTGTTTTATAATATTCCAGCCTGGCAGAGGCCACATCAATTTTAAAATTATCCGGATAAATAATGACGGCTGTACCAAATTTTTTATAGGTATTGATTCTGCAGCCTTCTTTTTTTGCGTATGTTTTGGCAAATTCAATACCATCTCCTTCAACAACAATATCGATATCATCAATTTGTCTGCTCAACAACAGATCCCTGACAAAGCCTCCGACAACAAACATATTGAACCCAAGTTCATTGCCGGTTTTACCGATATTTTGTAAAAGTTGTTTTATACGGTTGTCCAGTCGTTGATACAAAATATTTTCAATCTGTCTTTTCTTGGCATTTTTCTTTATCCCCAGTTCGGTTTCACTCCTTTTGATTTCTTTGCTGTGCTGAACCAGGTAGTTTAACAGATCCGTTCGGGTAATAACCCCTTTGATAAATCCATCGTCAATAACAGGAAGAATCCTGTGCTTTCCTTCAACAATAATATTTTCAATCTGGGAGACATCGGCATCGGAAGAAATAGAGCTGACTTCGGAGTTCATATACTCTTTCACCGGAAGATGGGACAGCTTATGGTATAATATCTTTTCTATGATCTGCCGGGTAATATATCCTTCATAAGAATTTTTTTGTTTATCGACAACCAGCAGGGTATTGATGTTGTATCGTGTCATCAGGCTGCCGGCTGTTTTACAGGTAACAAGAGGCTCAATGGTTATGGCAGGCGAGGTCATCATATTTTTTACAATTTGAATCTGCTTTACTTGTTTTTGAAGACGTTCGATGAGCATCATTTCAACCTGTGCCAAGGTGCGATTTTCAACTTTTGCAGAAGCGGCAGAAGGATGACCGCCGCCGCCAAATTCCGAAAGTATTTTGCCGACATCAACTTCGGGAATCAAATTCCTTGCAATGATATGTATTTTATTGCCCATTAAAACAATAGCAAAGAAGATATCAAGATTCTCCATCCTGACAATTTTTTGAACAATTGTCGCCAGATCCGTAATGTATGTGGAAGAAGAAATGACGGACATATGGATATCAACCCCGTTTATCCTGTGAATGGTCATTTCATTTAACAATTCATTTAACCATGTCACTTGTTCGGATTTGATTTCCTTGACCACAAAACCGGCAATGGTACTGAGGCTTGCACCACATGATAAAAGAAAGGCAGCCTGTTCAAAATCAGCTTTGGTTGTTGAAGAGTAGGTAAACAATCCGGTATCCTCATATATGCCTAAGGCCATAATCGTTGCTTCTTCAGGGGTGGGGAAAATTTTTTTTTCCTGTAATAGTGAACATAATATGGTTATTGTTGCACCTGTTTGCCGGGTGATTTCCACAGAACCTTTTAAATCGCCCTCCATGGCGGGATGGTGATCATAGATATCTATTTTAATATCTTTTTTGCTTAGCAAATCAGATACCTGGGGCAGTCTGCTTGTTTGTCTTGTATCAACAATTACAAGCCTTAAGGTTTGAGAAAAATCGATGGAACCTGGGTCTGCCATGTTAAACAGGTAACTTGTGGAACTGATAAAAAAGTCCCGTAAATTTTTTTCCTGGGAACCTGGAAAAACAATAATTGAATTTGGATACAATTTTTGAGCCGCCAGCATTGAAGCGATGGCATCAAAATCCGCATTAATATGACTTGTGATAATCGTTTCTGCTGTAATGGTTTTGTTTTTTTTGCTCAAAAAATAACTCCTGTTGTAATCAATTAATAAAATTTATATAGTATATCTATTTTGATTTTACAAATGATCTGATCCTGATACATTTAATTTTTGGTATATTTAATTTTATAACGGTGGTCTTAATTTGAAACATGACAATAAGGATTGATGATGGCAACTGTGTTTGAATGGAAGGGGAAAAACCCCAAAGGAAGAAAAGTTAAGGGAGAAATGGAGGCGGAAACTTCGGAACAAGTAGAACAAAGCCTCAAAAGACGAAAGATCACCCCGACCAAAGTCAAAAAAAAACCAAAAGATATTTTCGAGAATATAGGATTTCTTCAACCCAAAGTTAAAGAAAGTGACGTCATTATATTTTCCAGACAGTTTTCCACAATGATTGATGCCGGGTTGCCGCTTCTTCAATGCCTTGATATTCTCCAGTCACAACAGGAAAATCCAACGTTTAAAAAAAACTTAAAAAAAATCAAAGGCTCTGTTGAATCTGGTGAAACTTTTGCAGATGCTTTGAAAAAATTCCCAAAAGTATTTAATGAGCTGTTCATCAATATGGTTGCAGCCGGTGAGGCCGGTGGTATACTTGATGTTATTTTGAAGAGACTGTCTGCCTATATGGAAAAAATGGCCAAGTTAAAGCGACAGGTCAAGGGCGCTATGACCTATCCGATTATAACTCTTATTGTGGCAGCTATAGTTGTTGCGGTTATCCTTGTGTTTGTAATTCCAGTTTTTTCTGCCATGTTTGCCGATTTTGGTGCAACATTACCTGCACCGACTTTATTGGTGATAGCCATGAGTGAATTTGTCATTGGCAATATCGGATATATCATTGGAGGAATAATTGCTTTCTTGTTTTTTTTCAAACGGACCTATGCCAATAAGAAAGGCCGAATTTTAATGGATGACCTGTTTTTGAGACTCCCTGTCATTGGTGTTCTGATACGCAAAGTTGCTGTGGCAAAATTTACCAGAACGACCAGTACAATGCTTTCAAGCGGGGTATCAATTCTTGAGGTACTTGAAATTGTGGCCAAAACATCCGGAAATAAAATCGTGGAATTTGCAATCCAGGACGTTAAAGCAGGAATTGCAGAAGGCCGGTCAATGGCTGACCCATTGCTTGAATCCGGTGTTTTTCCTTCCATGGTCTGTTCAATGATCGCTGTTGGAGAATCAACAGGTGCGCTGGATACAATGATGGAAAAAATTGCTGATTTTTACGATGATGAAGTGGACCAGGCCGTTAAAAATCTGACGGATATGATAGAGCCATTTATGCTCGTTTTTCTTGGAGTGGTGATTGGCGGACTTGTTATTTCAATGTATCTGCCTATTTTTACCATGGCGGGTGCAATTTCATAGAAATATGAAAGACAATTCTGTTAAAGAATCGGCAAATTTATCTCTTCAAATCAAATGGATCATTCTGTCAAGGGTCATTTTTGCCGTTATTTTGATTGTCTCCTGCCTTGTTTTTTCATCAGGAGAACACTTGTCTTTTTTTTCACAGCCATTTTTAACCTTATATAATATTGCAGCAGCCATTCTGGTTCTTTCAATCCTTTATCTTATCTGGTTAAATAAATTTAAAAACAAACTTTTTCTGGCGTATTTTCAAACAATTACGGATACGTTTATCGTCACCGCCATTATTTTTGTTACCGGCAGTTATGACAGTATTTTCACCTTTCTTTACCTGGTTGTTATTATCTACACTTCCATGTTGCTGCTTCAAAAAGGCAGCTTGATTATTGCCACAATTTCATGTCTTCAATACGGCATATTGGTTGAACTGGAATACTATAAAATCATCACGCCCTTTATGGGTCAGTTGTATCTTTCCGGTACGATTGATGAAAGTTACATTATTTATAGAATTATCATCATCATCATGGCTTGTTTTGCCGTGGCAATCTTAAGCGGCCTTTTGGCGCGTCAGTTAAAAGGGGCTAAACAGGATTTAAAAATGGTAAGGGAACACTTGAAACGGGTTGAAAAAATGGCTGCCATGGATGAAATGATTTCAGGCATAGCTCATGAGGTCAAAAATCCTTTAGCGTCTTTATCAGGATCTATTCAATTACTTCAGGAAGATACAAAACCCGGTTCTTATGAAGATCGGCTGATGCAGATAATTTTACGGGAAACAGATCGGCTTAAAAATATTGTCAATAATATCCGTTTGTTTGCAAATCCCCGTACAGACAATGCCTGTGTGATTAAAATGGCACAAATAATTGAAGAGACGGTTGCGCTTTTTTTAAATGATCCTGAACGAAATGAAAATATCAATCTTACTATGAAGTTGAATAAAGATGCCAGTGTGTTTATTGATCCATTGCATTTTACCCAGATTCTATGGAATTTATTAAAAAATGCCGCACAATCCATAAACGGTCCGGGAGAGATTAAAATTCAACTCAGATCTTCAATAACCAACCGGGTTTATTTGATTATTGAAGATACGGGTATCGGGATTAGTCAAAAAGACGGCCGTGATATTTTTGATCCTTTTTATACAACCAAACCCGATGGAACCGGTCTTGGTCTTTCTATTATCCACAGGCTGATTGATACCTACGATGGTGTGATTGACTTTGAATCAACACCTGGAAAAGGTACGGTTTTTAATATTTTTTTTAATGGAGTTGCCTCAAAAGGCAAATAACAAAATCTTGACAATTTTATGCAAACTAGGCTATTTATTCTTTCTTTTATTAAAATCAAACGACTTGCAAAATGCACTTAAGAATATGAAAGTAACTATTTATGGACAAACAAAGTAAGCTGATACAACTTCGAAAAGAAAAAATCAATGAATTGAAAGATAATGGAATTAATCTTTACCCAAATGATTTTAAACCATCATGTTCCATCAATGCACTTAAAAAAATCACTGAAGAAAACCCTGACTCTTTAGGTGAAAAAGGTGATCAATTTTATATGGCAGGAAGAATGATGGCCATTAATAAAATGGGAAAATCATCTTTTATCCGATTTAAAGACGGATCTGATCAACTCCAGGTCTATTTACAACAAAACAGGGTAGGGGATGAAACCTATTCTCTGTTTAAGAAGCTTGATATTGGTGACTTTATTGGCGTTAAAGGTCCTTTGTTTAAAACACGAACCGGTGAGTGGACCCTTCTGGCTGATGAATTCAGGTTGTTATCCAAGGCGGTAAGACCGTTGCCGGAAAAATTTCACGGGATAAAAGACCCTGAAAAGCGATACCGCCAGCGATATCTTGATCTTGTAATGAACGAGGACACCCGGCAGATTTTCATAAAAAGAAGCCAGATTGTCGCTTCCATGAGACGATTTTTTGAAGAAAAAGGGTTCATGGAAGTTGAAACACCCATGATGCAGCCGTTAGCCGGTGGCGCTGAAGCCACTCCTTTTAAAACATGGCACAATGCACTTGGAATGGAGCTGTTTTTGAGAATTGCTCCTGAATTATACCTGAAACGACTGGTTGTCGGCGGATTTGAAAAGGTCTTTGAAATTAACAGGAACTTCAGAAACGAAGGAGTTTCAACCCGACACAATCCTGAATTTACAATGGTTGAGTTTTATCAGGCCTATGCAGACTATGAACAGTTAATGGATATGACTGAAGAGATGTTTGAATCCATTGCACAGCAGGTGTCAGGTTCAACAACAATTGAATACCAGGGGCAAGCCATTGATTTTAAAAAAGGATGGCAGCGAATTCCAATGATTGAGTCACTTACGAAAATCGGTGGAATTGATCCTGAAATCATAGAGGATACCCAGGCGTTGCTTAACTTTGCGCAGGAAAACAACATACAGATTACAAAAAAAGACCGGCATGGTAAAATTTTAACAAAACTGTTTGATATTTTGGTTGAACCCAAGTTAATCCAGCCCACATTTATCACCGGATACCCTGTGGAAGTTTCTCCCTTATCCAGAAAAAGCGAGGACAATCCTGAATTGACTGACCGGTTTGAATTGTTTATTGCGGGTCGGGAAATTGCCAATGGATTTTCTGAAATCAATGACCCCGAAGATCAGCATAGCCGCTTTTTAATGCAGGTACAACAAAGAGATGAAGGAAATTCAGAAGCCCATATAATGGATTCCGAATATGTGGAAGCACTTGAGTATGGTATGCCGCCAACTGCAGGAGAAGGCATTGGTATCGACAGGCTTGTGATGCTGCTGACCGATTCCGCCTCTATTCGAGAGGTCATTCTTTTTCCTCATATGAAAAAGAATGCCTGATTAGATGACTTTTGAATTATTCATAGCCGGTAAATACCTTAAAGCAAAAAGAAAAGAAGGGTTTATTTCCCTGATTACATTTCTTTCCGTGGCAGGTGTTACCGTCGGTGTGATGGCACTTGTTGTCGTTATTGCCGTTATGAGTGGTGCTGAAACTGATTTTCGAAAACGAATATTAGGGGTTGAACCACATATCCTTTTGATGAATTACGCAGGAAAGTTTGATACCTACTCTTCTATATTAACCGACCTTGATCAAAGAGAACAGATTAAAGGTTCTACGCCGATTTTATTTGCCCAGGCCATGATCCGGTCAAGTAATGCTTTTTCCGGTGTCATGGTTCGGGGAATCGACCCTGAAAAAGGGTTTAGCCTTGTAAAAGGATTGGGGCCGGAACAATTAAAAAAACTGCTGGGCACAAAACCGGAAAACGGGAACCTTCCAGGAATAATTTTAGGTCGGGAACTTGCAAACCTTGTCGGAGTTACAAAAGGAGACAAGGTGATTCTCATGACCCCCAACGGATTTATTTCTCCCATGGGCCATATTCCCTCGATGAAACGATTTGCCGTAACACAAACATTTGATTCCGGCATGTATGAATATGACAGTACGCTGGCCTATGTTCATTTAAAAGAAGCTCAAAAACTGTCCAATGCCAAAAACAAGATTTCTGCTATTGGTATCTGGATTGATGATGTATTTAATGTCAAACCGGTTAAAGAAAGCCTTTCAGATATTTCAACTTATCCTTTTTATCTTCGGGACTGGATGGAAATCAATAAAAGCCTTTTTTCAGCCTTAAAACTTGAAAAAACAGCCATGTTTATTATTCTGACGCTGATCATACTGGTTGCAGCGTTTAATATTGCCAGTGCCCTGATTATGATGGTAATGGAAAAAACAAAGGATATCGCTGTGTTAAAGGCAATGGGGGCAACAAACAAGACCATCAGAAAAATATTTATTCTCAAAGGCATGATCATCGGGCTTATGGGGACATGTATCGGTACTGTGTCAGGAGTGGCCATTTGTTTTATTTTAAAACGATATGACTTTATCCAATTGCCGGATGCATACCCTTTTTCCACACTTCCGGTGCAGCTTGAATTTCTTGATGTCATGGTTATCGCGATTTCTGCCATTATTATTTGTTTCTTCTCGACATTGTACCCCGCGTATAAAGCGTCAAAAATGGATCCGGTTGAGGCGTTAAGATATGGATAATTCACCCATACCATTGATGTCTCTTCAATCGGTTTCAAAAGGGTTTTATTCAAAATCATCAAAAATTGAAATTCTGAATACATCTTCTTTTAACATCTACAAAGGTGAAACCATAGCAATTGTTGGGGCATCCGGTATTGGCAAGTCTACAGTATTGAATATTATCGGCACCCTTGACAGGCCTGATTCCGGTAAAATTTTTTTCCATGAAAATGATTTGCTTTTATTGGGAGATGAAAAAATTGCCGGTTTCAGAAATTCAAAACTTGGCTTTGTATTTCAATTTCATTATTTGCTTCAAGGGTTTTCAGCATTGGAAAATGTTATGATGCCAGGTTTGATTGCCCATAAAAATAAAAAAACTATTGAAAAAAGTGCCTTAAATATGCTTGAAAGGGTAGGGCTTTTATCAAGGGTTTCACATAGGGTGGAAGATCTTTCAGGAGGGGAACAGCAAAGGGTGGCACTGGCAAGAGCATTGGTTATGAAACCAAAAATACTTTTGGCAGATGAACCAACCGGGAACCTTGATCAAAAAAACAGCCGCAGTGTCCATGCGTTAATTGATGAATTGAATAAAGAGATCGGCATGACCGTTATTGTGGTAACCCATAATGATGAACTTGCCAAGATGATGAACAGAACCGTTACCATAATGGATGGAAAAATAATTCCTGTTTAACGAAGATAAAAAACAAGAGACAATATCATGAATAAATCTATTTTAAGAAAAACAGCCATAGTTATTGTTTTATTTAATTTATTGTTCAGTGGTGATCTGCTCGCAGACACTGATATCAAACTGGCGATCCTTCCTTTTTCCATTGATACCGGACAACCCGATAATCAGCTTGACACAAAAATTCCATTAATGATTTCTAAAAATCTTGAGTTGGAAGGTGTTACCGTAATATTTTCAAAAATTCAATCAGAAACCCAACCAGACATACATCAGTGGACCTTTTCACAGTTTAGAAAACATGGGATTGAATTAGGGGTTGATTATATTTTAACCGGATCCGTTTTTATGGCTGGAGACAGTGTCAGCATTGACTCAAATCTTGTAAATATTTACAAGCAGGACAGTTCTTTTTCCCTATATGCTGATGCCGACACCCTTGAAAATCTGTTTTCTGCCGTCTCCCAGCTCAGCAAAGAAATAATCGGAGAACTTTACCATAAAAAAATCATAACTGATATTGCAGTTACAGGAAATAAAAGAGTTGAAACCGATGCCATTATGCGGATTATCGATTCCAGGGCCGGTGATATTATTAAGCCTGACAATATTTCTAAAGATTTGCAGAAAATTTATGAAATGGGCTATTTTGACAATGTGGTTGTTAAAAAACAGTCCCTTGACAATGGCGTCAAACTGGTCTTTGAACTCACTGAAAAACCCACTGTCCGGAAACTAAAATTCAAGGATAATACGGTTTATGAGGATGAGGAGCTTGCAGACAGTGTAGATACAAAAACAGGTTCGATTTTAAATATTCACAAACTTAATTCTGATGTGAATCGCATGCGCTTAATGTATACTGAAAAAAATTATCAAAATTGTTCCGTAACCTATGAAATAGTACAGCTTGAGCATTCTCAGGCAGACATTGTTTTTATTTTTGATGAAGGAAAAAAAATCAAAGTTGAAAAAATCACCTTTGAAGGAAATAATTATTTTTCTGATAAAAAAATAAAAAAAGCTATGGAAACGTCTGAAAAAGGCTTTTTCTCATTTTTTACCTCTTCAGGAGATCTTAACGAGACCGAGGTTCAAAATGATGTGATAAGGATTGAATCACTATATAAAAACAATGGTTTTATTGATACAAAAGTTTCAGATCCTATTATTGATATTGGCGAAAAATCAATTTCCATTTATTTCAAAATTGAAGAAGGCATTCAATATAAGATTAAAACAATTGATATTGCAGGAGATTTAATTGCAGCCAAAGAAGAACTTTTAGAAGATATTCAATCCAAAGAAACACAGCTGTACAACAGAGAGACGATTAGAAAAGATATTCTCACTATTTCCGATTATTATGCCAACAAAGGTTTTGCCAATGCTGATATCACTCCCCTTGTGGATAAAGACGATCAGAAAAAAATGATGAGTGTCACATTTTCCATAGACAAGGGAGAACCTGTTTTTTTTAACAGGATTAATATCAGTGGTAATTTGAAAACCCGTGATAAAGTTATCAGAAGAGAAATCAAAATCATTGAGCAGGATCTTTACAGCAAAGAGAATATTCAAAAAAGCTTTAAAAATTTAAACCGCCTGAATTATTTTGATGAGATTGATGTCAAGCCGGTAAAAACAGTCGATGAAAATAAAATGGATTTAGATGTCAGAGTTGTTGAAAAAGAAACCGGCACTTTTTCAATTGGCGGTGGTGTCAGCAGCACAGAAGGTGGTTTTCTGTCAGGTTCCATCCAGGAAAGAAATCTTTTTGGAAAAGGCCAAACCTTAAAAATAGGTGCCCAGCTTTCTGAAGAGTCCGTTCTTTATGATATCAGCTTTTTTGAACCTTATATTATGGATACGGCTGTTTCTGGCGGGGTCCAACTGTATAAAGAAGATAAAGAGTATGACTATTATGACAAGGAAGCATTAGGTATAACATTAAAGTTGGGATACCGGCTTTTTGACTATACTACAATCGGTATCAATTATAATATTGAAGATTTTGAAATAACAGATATTCAAGTTGCAGACACAAACATGACACCCGGCTCTTTTCTAACCAGCAGCATAAAACCTTTTTTGCAATATGACTCCAGGGATGATTTTTTCTTGCCCACGGAAGGATCAAAACATAAACTTTCAATTGAATATGCCGGAGAGTTTTTGGGTGGTGACATTGATTACACAAAATATCTTGTTGAAACAGGTATCTTTTTTCCTCTTTTCTGGAAATTTACAGGTGCTTTGCATGCGGAAGCAGGATATTTGGATGACCGAAGCAGCGATGACATTGATATTGATTTTACCAAATTTTACCTGGGAGGT
Organism: Desulfobacula phenolica; assembly: GCF_900105645.1. Classification (NCBI taxonomy): domain Bacteria; kingdom Pseudomonadati; phylum Thermodesulfobacteriota; class Desulfobacteria; order Desulfobacterales; family Desulfobacteraceae; genus Desulfobacula; species Desulfobacula phenolica. The sequence continues at coordinate 23,009 of NZ_FNLL01000019.1, forward strand.
ATGAATTCCATCAGAGGATTTGATAAATTTGACATCAATGCTTCACAGGCGGGTGAAAAGGATAGGGGCGGAGAAAAATATCTTCAATTTAATGCAGAAATAACATTTCCTTTGACGGAAAAATATAAAGTTGCGGTTGTTTTCTTTTATGATCGCGGTGATGTATATAGAACCAGTGAAAATTTTGACCTTGGAGATCAATTCTCAAGTTTCGGTACTGGGATGCGATGGAATTCTCCGATAGGGCCATTAAGAGTTGAATATGCCTGGGTCATTGATGGTAAAAACATAAAAAACAGTGGCGACGGACAATTTGAATTTTCCGTTGGCGCATCTTTTTAAATTTAAAAATTCTGGGGGCTTTAATGAAAAGAGCAGTAATTATTTTAAGTATGATACTATTTTTTGGATTTATTCCTGAAGCTTTTTGTGCGGATATCGCAAAAATAGGTGTAGTCGATTTCCAAAAAATATTGAGTGAGTCCAGCGCTGGGAAAATAATCCAGAAACAAATAACTGGGAAAGGCGCTGAATTACAAAAAAAATTGCAGGATGAAAAAAATCAATTAGATGAAATGCAAAAAGCCTTTGAACGCGAATCCCTTGTCTTAAGTCCTGAAAAACAAAAAGAAAAACAACGGGAGTTTAGAATTCGCGTTAATGATTTTAAAAAGATGCAGGATGATTTTTCAAAAGAATTTAAGCGATTAGAAATGAACTCATTAAATAAAATTCAAAAAGAAGTTTTTGAAATTACAGATGAAATTGGAAAAGAAGAAGGCTATTTGCTAATTCTTGAAAAAAAGACGGCTGGTGTGATTTATCATCCAACACAACTTGATATTACGGATCAAGTTATTAAAAAATACAATTTAAAAATGTCTAAAACCAACTAAGTTCTTTTATGAAATTCTCTGTAAATGAAATTGCAAAGATTATTAAGGCTGAAATCATTGGTGATGCTTCCTTTATCGTTACCGGTGTTTCCTCTTTTGAAGATGCCCGGCCGGATGATATTACTTTTGCGTGTGATTCAAAGTTCTTAACCCGTCTTGATCAGACAAACGCCGGGGTGATCATCATTCCCGATACCTTTTCCATTGAAAAGGAAAGTGGATATCACGGTATTTTTCTAAAAACAAAAAACCCTAAGCTTTCATTTTTTAAACTGGTTTCAATGGTTCATCCGCAAAAAAAACTTGCCAGCCATGTCCATTCCAGTGCTACGATCGGGAAGGATGTGAAAATTGGAAAAAATACGGTCATTGAATCAGGTGTTTTTATTGGTAACCACGTAACATTGGGTGATCATGTACACTTGATGCCCAATGTTTTTATCGGGGACGATACCTGCATTGAAAGCCATACCGTTATCAAGCCCAATGTTTCCATAATGGAACGATCTATAATCGGCAGTTATGTTCTTATCCATTCAGGAACGGTTATTGGTTCGGATGGATTTGGTTTTACCCAATCGTCCGGTACGCATGAAAAGATAATCCATACCGGATATGTCCACATCAAAGATCATGTTGAAATTGGGGCATGTAATACCATTGATAGGGGAACACTTGGCATGACGGTTATCGGGACTGGCGTTAAAACAGATAACCTTGTCCATATTGCACACAATGTTAAAGTCGGGGATAATACATTGATTGTTGCCCAGGTTGGGATTGCCGGAAGCAGTATTGTCGGTAAAAATGTTATTATTGCTGGCAAAGCCGGTATTTCAGGACATATTAAGATTGGTGACGGTTCTATTGTCGGTCCCTATACAGGGGTTCACAGTGATGTAGGCGAGAATAAAATCGTATCCGGTATACCGCATATGCCGCATGGCCGTTGGCGCAAGGTTGTCAGCATCATATCCCGGTTGCCGGAAATGAGAAAAAAATTATTTTCTTTTGAAAAAAGATTGAAAGAGTTGGAAAATAAAAACGAATAAGCGGAGCAAATATGATTCACCCCACTGCCATTGTTGATCCTTTAGCTGAAATTGATTCCAATGTTACCATTGGCCCTTACGCACTTATCAAATCAGATGTTCACATTGGGTCAGGTACAACCATCGGCCCTTATACTACCATTGAACAATATACGACCATTGGAGAAAATTGCCGGATTTTTCAATATGCATCTGTTGGCGGTGCCCCTCAGGATCTAAAATTTCATGGTGAAAAAACCCATCTTAAAATAGGCAGAGGAACCATTATCCGGGAATTTGTGACAATTAACAGAGGAACCGAATCTGGGGGCGGCATTACAGAGGTGGGGGAAGAAAATTATTTAATGGCTTATACCCACATTGCCCATGATTGCAAGACCGGAAAACAGGTTATTTTAGCCAACAACTCTACACTTGCCGGTCATATCATTATTGGTGATAATGTCACGGTGGGTGGTCTGGTTGCCATACACCAATTTGTTAAAATAGGAGATTTTGCCTATATCGGTGGAAAATCAGCGGTTGTAAAGGATATACCGCCATATGTGATCGCATCCGGGGATCGCGCAACTCTCCATGGCTTGAACAATGTAGGCTTGAAGCGGCATAATTTTCCCAAAGCAACACTTCAGGAACTCAAAAAAGCCTATAGAATTTTTTTTAGAATCGGATTAACCGTAAAACAAGCTTCTGAACGGGTAAAAGCTGAAGTTGAACAACTTGCCGAAGTTAAAAATTTTGTGGAATTTATTATTGAATCAAACCGTGGGGTTACACGATAACCTGAAGGTCACACATAACCTGGAGGTCACGCGTAAATTAGAGATGAAAATCGGACTTATTGCCGGTGGTGGACAATTCCCCATTCTTTTTTCAAAAAAAGCGGTTAAAAAAGGATATACGGTTTTTGCAGCAGGATTTCACTCTGAAACGGATAAAATTCTTTTGAACCATGTTGAAGAGCTGAAATGGCTCTACCTTGGGCAGATTTCCAAACTGATCAAATATTTCAGACAACACCATATTACCGAAGCAGTCATGCTGGGCAGTATTAAAAAGACCAATATTTTCAAAGATATCCGCCCGGATTTTAAGGCGCTTTCCTTTATTGCCAAAACCGCCAAAACCCATGATGATTCAATTTTAACCTCTTTTGCAAATTTACTTGCCAAAGAAGGTATACAAATTTTGCCCTCCACTTTTCTTCTTCCTGAATTGATCAGCCCCAAAGGATGCTGGACAAAACGAAAGCCGGATAAAGCTGAAAAAAAAGATATTGTTCAAGGATGGAAAATAGCAAAAGAGATCGGAAAGCTGGATATAGGTCAATGTGTTGTGATCAGTAATGGAACGGTTCTTGCTGTTGAAGCCATTGATGGTACGGATGCCACTATTAAAAGAGGCGGTTTATTGTCCCACAAAAATGGTGCAGTGGTTGTTAAACTTTCCAAGCCGGCCCAGGATCTGCGGTTTGATCTGCCTTCCTCGGGCTGTCAAACCATTGAGAGGATGCATAAATTCGGGGTCGGGGTTCTTGTGCTTGAAGCTGAAAAATCCATTGCTTTTGACCGGGAAGAGATGATTGATCTTGCAAATAAATATCATATTTCCATAATTGGCTATACCGATGATGATATCTCACCTGAAGGCCTCACATAAGATGGATCTTCCTTCAAAATCAAGACACATTCTGATTCTTACAGGTGAACCTTCCGGTGATTTCCATGCAGGACATCTTGTTAAAGAAATCAGACAATCCAATAATAATATTTATTTTTCAGGTATTGGCGGACCTCATCTTAAAAATCAGAATGTAGACCTTTTCTATGACATTGCAAATCTTTCGGCAATGGGAATTACAGAAGTTCTGGCACAGTTGAGACAGATAAAAAAAGCCTTTGATTTATTCAAGGAGAAATTAAGGGTTAATAAACCGGATTTAATTATACTTGTGGATTATCCGGGATTTAATTTAAAAGCGGCCAGGTTCGCAAAAGACCATTACCAGTTAAAAATTTTATATTATATTACACCCAAAGTATGGGCATGGAAAAAATCCAGGCTTAAAAAGATCAAAAAATATGTGGATCATGCAGCATTAATCCTTCCTTTTGAAGAAAAAATATTTAAAAAAGCCGGCATTGCCTCCACTTATGTCGGCAACCCCCTTGTAGACGAGTATCCTGAAAATATATCAAAACCGTTTTTTGAAAAAAACTGTTTATCAGCAAAGCATATGGATTCCCTGATTATCGGTCTGCTTCCGGGGTCCAGACCGGCTGAGATAAAAAATATGCTTAAAATCATGATCAAAGCGGCTGTTATTATTCATGAAACCCATAACCTGAAGGTCACACGAAAAAAGATATGTTTTATTATTTCTCAAGCATCTTTAATTCATGAAAAAAACATAAAAGCTATTTTAAAAAAACATTCATTTGATCAGTTATTTGAAATCTATGATGGCCCGGTTAAAAATATATTTTTAAAATCAGACATAGTGATTGCTGCTTCCGGAACAGTTACTCTTGAGGCTGCTCTTTGTTGTGTTCCAACAATTCTTATATACAAGATGTCCGGTATCAGTTACAGGATCGCAAAATTGTTTGTTAAAATAAAATATGCCGGGCTGGCGAATTTAATTGTTAATGGCGAAGTGATGCCGGAACTTTTACAAAACGATGCAACCCCTGAAAAAATAAGTCAAAAAGCATTGTATATGCTTGATCATTTATCTTATTTTCAAGATCAGTTACAGATGGTCAGAAAATTACTTGGAAATAAAGGGGCTTCAAAAAGAACGGCAGGTATTGCAATGCATATGATCCCAAAAATCATACAATGATATTAAATTTGACAAACACATTTGAATATTATTAGAGTTAATTTATACAAAAAACAATTAATGGTGGGAACAGACTTGAAATCTGTCCTCTGTCCAAAGGATGCTATTCTGCTTTGATGACTTTTGAATTGATAGTACTTATAATATGTCTTTTTTTATCCGCTTTTTTTTCTTCTTCTGAAACAGCTCTTTTTTCAATCAGCAAAATCAAGGCACTCCATGTTGCCAAAGACGGTTCAAAAACCGGACAATTAATTTTGGACATGAAGGAGGATTCTCATACGCTTTTAACCACAATTTTGATTGGAAACAACCTGGTCAATATAGGTGCATCGTCCCTTGCCACAGCTCTTGCCATTTCATATTTTAAATCCAATGCCGTCGGCATTGCAACCGGTACAATGACCATACTTATTCTTATTTTTGGTGAAATTTTTCCAAAATCATTTGCCAATCACAATAATATTCTGGTTGCCAGGCTGGTCATTTATCCGCTTTTCTGGCTTTCAAAACTATTTTTTCCGTTGATCTATCTGTTGAATTTTATACCCAGGCTTCATGGAACAATTAACACTTCACATGAAACAGTGACCGAAGATGAACTCATGACAATGGTGGAAGTGGTGGAAGAAGATGGTGAAATCAAAGAAGAAGAAAAAGAATTCATTACCAACATATTTGAATTCGACGACACCTCCTGTTCTGAAATTATGACACCCAGGGCGGATATGTTCGTAATAGACGTTTCACAGGAGATGGATATTGAACAAATTCTTAAGACCGGATATTCAAGAATACCGGTTATCGAAGGCAGTATTGATAATATTATCGGAATCTTGCATGTAAAAGACTTGTTTGCAAGTTTTCAAAAAGCCTGCACATCTGATTTTGACACCCCTCTGGATGTCAAACAGATCATGAAGAAACCCTATTTTATACCGGAATCAAAAAAACTGGATTCCCTGTTACAGGATTTCAAGCAGAAAAAAAATCATATTGCAGTTGTTGTGGATGAGCATGGTGGTGTTTCAGGTATCACCACACTTGAAGATGTTGTAGAAGAGATCATTGGTGAAATAGTTGATGAAACCGACCGGCTTATACCCGATATTGTCAGACTTAAGGGAAATAAATGGCTGGTAACTGGAAAAATTGATATTGATGATCTAAATAAAAAAATCGAGCTTAAAATTCCGGAATCAAATACATACGATACATTTTCAGGATTTTTTCTATCACAGATTGGGCGAATTCCAGAGCCTGGTGAGTCTATCATTATTGATAAATGGACTGTAACGGTTAAAGATATGGATGGAAACAGAATACAAAGTTTTATTATTAAAAAAGATTAATCTTGACATATCCATACCTTGAGTATAATTTTTTAGGATTAAAAATTATATTAGGAAATGACAGCATGCAGACTACAGATATTTTTTTTACCTATTTTTGGTATTTTTTTTACAATACATCATAGTCTGTGGTGAGCTTATTAACATTCCAACAAATTAAAAAGCACTTAAAACCGCAGCAGATTAAACACCTGATGCGGTTTTTTTATTAATTATTAATGAAATGGTATGCCATAATGAATGAAAAAAACTCTGAACATGAATTAAACCGGCTAAGAAATCAAATAGACACCATTGATTCACAACTTTTGAGTTTGATTAACCAGCGACTTGAAATCGGTCAAAAGGTCGGGACAATCAAAAAGCAAACCGGCAGTCAAATCCTTGACCGGACACGGGAACGAAAGTTGATTGAAAGATTGTTTAAGCTGAACCGGGGACCGGCCGGTAAAGATTTATTACGATATGTTTTTAATGTCATCATTACCGCCACTCGGGAAATTCAAAAACCTAAAACCATATCATTTCTGGGACCTGAAGCAAGCTATACTCATGTTGCTGCACTGACTCACTTCAAGCATTCCGGCAAATTTGTCGAGCAGCCTAATTTATATGAAATTTTCAGGGAAGTTGAAAAAAATCAAAGTCATTTTGGTGTGGTGCCTGTTGAAAATTCAATTGAGGGGGCAGTAAATCATACCCTTGATCTGTTCGCAGACTTTGATCTGAATATTTGTGCGGAACACTATGAACCTGTCTCCCATGATTTGTTATCAATAACAGGTGAGGCAGAAGATGTTCAAAAAATTTACTCCCATCCCCAGGCATTGGCTCAATGTAAAACCTGGATAAAAAAAAAATTTGCTCATGCTGAAATATTTGAGACCACCAGCACCTCCAAAGCTGCTCTTCTGGCATCTGATGACAAAACCATTGCTGCCATTGCCGGCAAACAGGCAGCGCATCTGTATGAATTGCAGTCGATTGAATCAAAAATAGAAGACTATTCGGGAAATATTACAAGATTCCTTATTATTGGCAAAGAGATGCCTGAACCCACAGGACAGGATAAAACATCCATTATGTTTGCCACTTCCCATGTACCCGGCGCCCTGTTTAAAGCCCTTGAACCTGTTAACAAGGCGCAGCTTAATATGCTGAAACTTGAATCCAGGCCCACACGGCATCATGACTGGAGTTATTATTTTTTTCTTGATATTGAAGGACACAAGCTGGATAAGCGTGTTGCAGATACCATTGAAGATATCAAAAAATATTCTCTTTCATTGAAAATACTGGGGTCTTATCCAGTGTTTGCTAAAGAGGCGCATGAGGCATGATTGATTCTAAAACAAAACTTTACTGCATTTTTGGAAAACCAGTCACCCATTCCAAAAGCCCTTTAATTCATAATGCCTGTTTTCAAAAACATCATATGAATTCAGTCTACCTGGCCTTTGAAATTGATGAAATTTCAGAAGGCATAGCGACAATGAGAACCTTAAACATCAAAGGCGCTTCTGTTACCATACCTTTTAAGGAAAGCATCATGGCGTATCTTGACGAAATTGACGAGGAGGCGTTGAGTATTGGTGCGGTAAACACTGTAGTGAACAAGGATGGAAAACTTATAGGATATAACACAGACTATAAGGCTGCTGTTTCTCCTTTAAAACCCTTTGGCATAAAGAACAAAACAGTATGTATCATTGGAGCGGGCGGGGCTGCACAAGCTGTTGCCTATGGGATACACAAGGAAAAAGGCAAGCTTGTGATTATCAACAGAAACAAGGAGCGGGGTAAAAGACTGGCATCAAAATATAATGCCGAGTTTATTTCCATGGATAAAATGAATCAAACCGAAATAGATAAAGAAGCAATAAATAAAACAAATATTATTAATGCTGATATTATCATCAACACAACATCCATTGGCATGAGTCCTGATATTGAAACCTGTGCTTTTCCATTAACCCTTCTGGATTCTCGGATGGTTGTTATGGATATTGTGTATACTCCTTTGAAAACAAAATTATTGTCCATAGCCCAAAGCAAGGGATGTACAACCATTGACGGCCTGTCCATGTTTTTGCATCAGGGCGCTGCTCAATTTAAGCTGTGGACAGATATATTACCGGATATAAAACTTATGCGGCAAACCATAATAAAGGAAAACAATTAATTGAAAAAGATTATACCAAAAGATATTCAAGACCAGGCTGTCGTGATTCCTGGATCCAAAAGCATTTCCCATCGCATGATGATTTGTGCATCTCTTTCCAATGGAACGTCACATATTGAAAATCTTCTTCAAAGCGATGATATAAACCTCACCATGGGTGCGCTCAAACAGATGGGAGCAAATATTGAGTACCTTAAAGACCATCATTACAAGGTTTTGGGGTTTGGCGGAACCCCTCAAGCATGTGACAGTGATATTTATCTGGGCAATTCCGGCACATCCATGCGGCTTCTTGCAGGGATCGCAGCACTGGGAAATACTCGTTATACTCTTACAGGTGATCAGCGGATGTGTGAACGGCCCATGATAGAATTGCTTGAGGCATTAAATATGTTGGGAATTGATGCAACTTCACAAAACCCGAACGGCACGCCTCCTGTTTATATCCGGGGAGGCAGCAGGGAAGGGGGGGGTGTTAACATTGACTGTTCCAAAAGCAGCCAGTACCTGTCCTCTCTTTTAATGATGGGGGCATTGATGAAAAACGGGCTTGATATCAGCCTTGACAGTCCGCCTGTATCTTCTCCCTATATTGATTTGACCATTGATATCATGAAAAAATTCAATGTTAAAGCCCGCCAAATCGATACCACCCATTACAAGGTTGCAGGAGAACAGACCTATATTCCAGGCAATTTTTTTGTTGAGCCAGATCTTTCCAATGCCGGTTATTTCTGGGCCATTGGTGCGATTACAGGGAAAATGATATCGGTTGAAAATATCAGTGAAAATTCTTTGCAGGGGGATTTAAAGCAGATTAAGATTTTGGAACAGATGGGATGCACCCTGAAAATTGAAAATAACAGGATTGGTGTTTGTGGCGGCACTCTTAACGGCATTGATGTGGACATGGCAGATACACCTGATGCCGTCCCTGCTATTGCAATTGTTGCAAGTTTTGCCAAAGGGAAAACCAAAATCTGTAATATTGAACATTTAAGAGAAAAAGAGTGTGACAGGATTGACGCGGTTTCTTCACAACTGATAAAAATGGGGATATCCGTAACCCAGGGAAGCGATTATCTTGAAATCACCGGCGGAACTCCCAAAGGGGCAAGAATAGAAACTTTTAATGATCACAGAATTGCAATGGCGTTTTCCATTCCCGGACTGTTGGTTAACGGCATTGAAATTGAAAATGAAACCTGTGTTGAAAAATCATTTCCAAATTATTGGAATATTTTTGAAGCGTTATAGATATGAAACCAGAACTCAAACCAGACATGAAAATTTTTCTTACAGGATACAGGTGTACCGGAAAGACGACCATAGGCAAACTGCTTGCAGATCAACTTGAATTTGACTTTATGGATACTGACCGGTTCATTGAACAACAGACCGGATCAAGTATTTTAAAAATTGTTCAAACCCATGGATGGGAAAAATTCCGGCAAATTGAAAAAAAAACACTATTGAAAACAAAAAACATCAAAAATACTGTTGTTGCCACAGGCGGCGGTATTATTATGGATACTGAAAACCGGGAATTTATAAAAGCCAACGGGGTTTGCATCTGGCTTGATGCAGATATCAAGACAATTTTGCTCAGGTTGAACAGGGATGATAAAACTTGTGACTCCCGACCGGCGCTTACAACTGATGACCTTTTAAAAGAAACTGATGAATTGATACGACAAAGAAAGCCTTTCTATGAAAATACAGCTCATTTAAGGATTGATACCAGTGTCCATTCCCCCGAAGAAATAGTTAATATTATTGACAGGAGATTAAAAAATGTCAGGCAGTAGTTTTGGAAAAGCATTTAATATCACAACCTTTGGAGAATCACACGGCCAAGCAATCGGGGTTGTGATTCAAGGCTGTCCTCCGGGCCTTGCCATTGACGAGGCCTTGATACAAAAGGCTTTAGACAAAAGAAAACCTGGTCAGGGCATATCCGGTACAAAAAGAAAAGAACCTGATCACCCCATTATCATGTCTGGTACGTTTAATGGTCTTACCACGGGAACGCCCATTATGATTATGATTGAGAATAAAGATGCAAAATCAAAATCATATGACAATATCGCCTCTCTTTTCAGGCCCGGGCATGGGGATTATACTTATCAGGCCAAATACGGTATCCGGGATTTCAGGGGCGGCGGAAGAGCTTCTGCAAGGGAAACGGCAGCAAGGGTTGCAGCAGGGGCCGTTGCCCAACTTGTACTGGATCAGCAGGGTATTAAGATAAAAACCTACACGCTTGAAATTGGCGGTATCCGGGCCAACCGGATTGATGATATCTCCCAAAAAGAAAAAAACGACTTGCTATGTCCTGATTCCGAGGCTGTCCGTAAGATGGAATTAAAAATTGCAGAGGTGAAAAAACAAGGAGATTCTCTGGGAGGTGTAGTGCAGATCATTGCATCCAATGTACCTGCAGGCATTGGAGAGCCTGTTTTTGACAAACTTGATGCGGATATTGCCAAGGCACTGATGAGTATCGGTGCTGTCAAGGCAGTTGAGATAGGGGCAGGTACCTGTGCGTCTCAAATGACCGGTTTTGAGAACAATGACCAGATTTTACCGGATGGATTTCAAACAAATCATTCCGGCGGTATCCTGGCAGGAATTTCAAACGGAGATGATATCATTGCAAGGGTTCATGTCAAACCCATCCCTTCAATCTTAAAACCTCAAAAAACTATTGATGAAAATGGTAATTCAAGAGAAATTTCAACACAAGGGCGCCATGATATCTGTGCCATTCCAAGAATTAATATGGTCTGTGAAGCCATGATGGCGATTGTCCTCACAGACCATATATTACGCCAGAAAACCCTGGGTTGACGGATTTATTTTTTTATAATATCCGATTCAAGTTTATCTGCAATTTCAATGGCTGAACTTAAAGCATCATTGATCATGAACAATTGAATTTTCAATGTTTTCAATGATGCCGGGGTAGTTGAGATGACTTCTGAACCGGCAAGAAGGTTTGCCAATGCTTTTGATTTTTTTGCAAATTCAGTCAGTTTTTCACTGAAGTTTACAATTTCACCTGCCCATTTGTCTTTTTCCTCTTTGGAAATTTCAATATTTGCATTGCCGGTGCCGTTGATGAGATGATCAATCCGGTACTCTTCAGGGTTTGCAATTATTTCATACATGTAAAATTCTCCTTCAGGCTTGTTTTAAAAGAAAGGCAAGTAGATCGCCCTTGGTGTATAAAATTTTCAGCACGGAAAGATAGTATGTATACTTAGCATCCAAACTCCTTCTTTGAGCCGAAACCAACAGTGTATTTGCATCCATCATATCAATGCTGTCCGCCATTCCATATTTGAACTGCATTTGAACTGCATTAAAGTTTTCCCGGGCAAATTTAAGTTCATCTTGTAAATTCAACAATGCACTTTTTGCAGTTTTGTAATCCAGAAAAGAAATTTTTGAATCCAGAATGATCGCTTTTTCCTTCAGGGTCAATGCATCGGCAGCTTTTCTATGATCTGCAAGCGCCTGCCGGATTTCAGCTTTTCTTAAGCCACCGTCATACAGGGTAAACATAAGTTCCCCCGTGATATATGCGGCGTTTGTATCGTCTTCCACAGTCGTTGGGCCGGAATCATATTTGATGTCGGTTTCTTTGTATCCGGCCTCAAGTTCAAGTGTAGGCCAGTAATCACTTTTTTTGAATTTAATATTTTTTTTTGTGATCTCAAGATTTTTTTTCGCTTCTTTTATTTCTGATCTGTTGTTTAGGGCATCAATTTGAATATCACCAAGAGTGATATCATAATTTTCAATTTCTCCAATATCATTTTTTTGAAGAGTAAAATCATCTTCAATTTCAACAAGATTGCGTAAGGCAGCCTTGCTTTGAAGCATCCTGTTTTCTGCCCTTACCTGTTCGGTCAACGATTTAGATAGTTCTGCTTCAGCCCTGTATAAATCCGTTTTGGTTACATTTCCGACACTCAATTTTTCTTTTACAGCATCCCTGTGAGAACTCAGGCGGTTAACATCCGACAGAGCAATCTCAACAAACCGTTGTGCGCTTAAAATATTGTAATAGGCTTGTGACACCTGTAATAAATACTGTGAACGGATGCTTTCAAGTGAAAACTGCTTACCTTCAATAGCTGTTTTTGTGACATCCAAGGCAATCAGCTCTTTTCCATTCAAAGTAAATGACTGTGTCAATTTGACACCCAGTGTCAGGGTGTCAGGGACAGAAATATCATCGTTTTTATATTCAGTCATCCTGCCATAGGTTGTGACTCTTGGAATCAAAACGGACAAAGCCCTGGCCTTGTCCTGATTCGCTATATACACATCTTCTTGTGCCATTTTAATGGTCTCACTATGTTTATTGGCAAGTTGTGTCAAGTCATAAAGGGAATAAATTGTCTGGCAATATGCAGGGATCTGGAAGAAAACGACAAAGAAGAACATGCTGAAAAATAATAGAATTGGTGGTTTATTCATTTGATAACCTCGTTTTTTTTGAAAATCAAAATACCATCAACAATAATATCATTTAGCAACCCGCGTCAAGTTTACAGAACATTAAAATCAAATAATTGTAAATTATTTTTGCTTTGTTTTTAATTTAAAAGATGAATTTAGAAAGTCTGCATATGGATAAATATTAAATTTTATGATATTAATCACCTCAAATCAAACAATATAAATTGTAATAAAATAAGGAGATTGAGATGGCATCCATTCCTAAGACTCAATTTGATGATTTGTCATTGGTCAGGCAGGGTAAGGTCAGGGATATATTTGATACGGGTGAATCCCTGTTGATGGTTACCACTGACAGGCTTTCCGCTTTTGATGTGGTTTTGCCGGACATTATCCCTGACAAGGGAAAAGTATTGAACCAGATATCTGTATTCTGGTTTAAACAAATGGAAAGCATTGTTAAAAACCATATTATCACTACCAATGTCAATGATTATCCCGAGGAGTTCAAACCTCATTTAAAAGCTTTGGACAAACGAAGCATGCTTGTTAAAAAAGCCGACCCTCTGCCGGTTGAATGCATTGTAAGAGGCTATATTTCAGGCTCAGGCTGGAGTTCATATCAAAAAGAGGGTCATGTCTGCGGAATTCAGTTGCCCAAAGGACTCAAAGAATCTGATAAACTTGAACAGCCTCTTTTTACACCATCTTCCAAAGCTGAAGTCGGTGATCATGATATCAATATCAGCTTTGAAGAGGCTGTTAAGCTGATAGGCAGAAAAAAAGCTGAAAAGCTAAGGGATTTAAGCCTTGCAATATATAAAAAAGGCGCTGAATATGCCCTTACAAAAGGTATTATCATTGCCGATACAAAATTTGAATTTGGTGAGTTGGACGGAGAAATCATCCTGATTGATGAAATTCTCACACCGGATTCCTCCAGGTTCTGGCCATTAAACGATTATGAACCGGGAAGAGGGCAAAACAGCTTTGACAAGCAATATGTAAGAGACTGGCTCATTGCATCAGGATGGGATAAGACCCCGCCAGGACCCAACCTTCCACAGGATGTTATTGACAGGACCTCCAAGACATATAAAGATATTTATACACGGTTGACCGGTGACAATGTCTGATATCCTTTGTGAAGTGAAGTTGTCTGACATTGATTTAACAGATGAACGGTATAAAATTTCGTTTTCTGATCATGATATCATCTTTCTGGCACAGTCCATTAAAGAAGCAGGCCTGACATATCCCCCCATTGTCAGGCCTGCGGGCAAAAAATTTATTATTATTTCAGGGTTTAACAGAGTAAAAGCTCAGATTTATAATAAAAAAACAAAAATAGTTGCATATCAAACAAAACCGGATGCAGGTGATTATCAATGTCTTTTAAAATCCATAACAGCCCTTGCATTTCAACGGCCTTTAACCCATTGTGAACTCATCATCTGTACCAGGCGCTTGTCTTCCTTTCTGGATAAGGAACAGATCGCGGAAAAATCACCTGCCATATTCAACACAAAACTCAATATTCGGTTTGTAGAGGATTTATTAACAATCGGGACTTTGCCTGATAAGGCTTTGGAATTAATCCATATGGGTAATCTGTCTTTAAAGTCTGCTCAAAGAATCTCTTCTTTTGAAAAAGCGACCATGGAGATTTTTTTGAATATTTTTTCAAAAATCAAAGCCTCTAGCAGCAAGCAATTTGAAATCATACAGCATATCATGGAAATTACAGCCAGAGAGACCATTAACCCCACAGACTTTTTCAAAACTAAAGCAATCCGGGCAATTATTTTGGATGCAAACAAAGAGCCAGGATTAAAAACCACACAGTTGCGGGCTTATCTCTTTGAACGGCGATTTCCAGCCATTTTCCAAACACATCAACTGGTCCGGGAAAAAACAGCCGCCCTTAAACTGGGTGGTAATATTAAATTGTTGCCGCCGGAAAACTTTGAGGGCCAATATTATTCCATCTCCTTTAAAGTCAAAAATTATGACGAATTTAAGACACATAGTCATCACCTGGCCGCAGCTTTAGAAAAAAATGAACTAAAAGAAATTTTCAACCTATGAAAATCGACACGCTCTTTATTGATAAAACCATACCCCTGGATATGGAACTTGATTATCTGATGTCACAAATTAACGCAGATCCTCAATGGGTAGATGACTCAAAAACAGTCTATGATTTTATCAATGAGGCGGATGATCCCGTCTTAAAGGCAAAATCAACGCTCTATGTTACGAAGAACAAGGGGGCTGTCGTCAAGGAATGCCCTGGAACCAGTTATTATACCTGTTGTGATTATACCATCCTTCATACTGGCACTTTCTGTACCATGGATTGCTCATATTGCATTCTTCAGGCTTATTTCCATCCGCCTGTGCTGCAATATTTTGCCGGACTTGAAACCCTTGATCACGCTCTTGAAAAAACGTTCCACCAGAACAAAATATTCAGGATCGGTACAGGTGAATATACGGACTCTCTTATCTGGGAAAAAGTCAGCCTTGTGCCTAAATTTCTGGTTGAAAAATTTGCCCGGCAGAATAATTGTCTTTTGGAACTTAAAACCAAAACCGTTAATATTGACTCGTTGCTTCCGCTTGATCACAACGGCAAAACCGTTCTTGCCTGGTCATTGAACACGCCGGATATTATTAGTTCCGAAGAAAAAGGAACCGCATCTCTTAAAGCACGTTTTGAAGCAGCCAGGCAAGCCGAATCAAAAGGATACAGGCTTGCATTTCATTTTGATCCCCTGGTGATTTATCCTGGCTGTGAAATTGAGTATAAAAAAGTCATTCAACAGATTTTTGAATATGTAAGCAGCCAAAGCATTGTATGGATCAGTATTGGAACATTTCGTTTCATGCCCAAATTAAAGCAGGTCATTGAAACCAGATTCAAGCAGTCAACCATCTGTTACGGAGAATTTATCCTTGGCCTGGATAATAAAATGCGATATTTTAAACCATTGAGAATAAAACTGTACAAAGAAATTATTTCATGCATAAAGGAATATGCGCCTGATCTGCTGGTCTATTTTTGCATGGAAGATGAAGAAGTATGGGAAAAATGTATGGGATTCTTTCCTGCAAAAGAAGGGGAACTTGGCCATATGCTGGATAAAAGTGCGGTCTCACATTGTGATTTAAATTACAATCTTTTATAAAAAAAGGGCGTTATGAAAGTTGCTTTAATCGCAAACCCGTATGCCGGCGGGAAAAAAGTTGGAAAACTGCTGCCTGTTATTGAAAAAAAGCTGGCAGCAAACCGTATTGATTATCAGACTCATCTATCTTGTTATCATGGACATATACTCAAAATAGCCTCGGCCCTTAACATAAAACAATATGATGCCATTGCTGCCGTGGGTGGCGATGGAAGCAATTTTCACATTTTAAACGGTCTTCTTTCCAGATTTAAACCTGAAGAAATTCCACCCATTGCCGTTATTCCGGTCGGCACCGGGAATTCTTTTGCCAGGGATCTGAATATACATACGTTTGAAGATGGCATCAGATCCCTTGTGAAAAATAATCCAAGATGGGTTGATGTCTGCTCTTTTACACAAGGCACAAAAAAAAAATATTTTGTCAACATACTTGGGTTGGGGTTTGCCACTGACGTGGCAAAAACAGCTCAGAAATTTAAATTCTTAAAGAATTTTTCTTACCTTATCGGCGTCTTTTACAGGGCTGCAAGGCTTTCTTGCCACCATATGGAACTTGAAATTGACGGAAAACCATTGTCGCAGGAAAATTGTTTTGTTGAGTTCTGCAATTCACGGTTTACCGGCGGGAACATGCTCATAGCTCCTGATGCTGAAATTGATGATGGTTTTATGGATATCATTATTGCAGAAAAAGTATCCCGAACCACTCTTTTGACAACCTTGCCCCAAATTTATACCGGTACCCATATCCGGCATCCTGCCGTAAAACATATCAAGGCTCAAAAAGCAACCATCAAAACATGGCCCGGTAAGACCTTATCACCGGACGGTGAGATAATTGGAGTTACACCGACAACCATAAGCGTACACCATAAAATGATACGGTATCTGAGGTGAAAAAGATAATTTCAACAGGGTTATGGATTGTTGGTGGTATCTTTTTTTTGGTTTCAGCTTTTATTCTTGTTTTATGCCTGTTTACACTGTCTCGGGAAACAACATTCACTATGGCCAGACGCCTGTTCAAAATTTTAATTAAGGTTATGGGAATAAGACTCATTGTAACCGGTAAAGACCACATAATTCCTGGTCGGCCTTATTTAATCATGGGAAATCACCAAAGTCTGTTTGATATTTTCGTCATTCCGGCGGCCATTCCCCTGTGCTTTGTCGGAGTAGAAGCTTCATATCATTTTTCTTTGCCGGTGTGGGGATATTTGATTCGAAAATGGGGCTGCATTCCCATCAAAAGAGACAATCTTAAAAATGCCATCTTAAGCCTTGAAACGGCAAAAAAGGCACTCTTGTCCGGGATTAGTATTGGTATATTACCGGAAGGCCACAGAACCCTGACCGGAGAAATGAAACCATTTAAAAAAGGGCCTTTTCACCTGGCCAAAGATGCCCATACAGATATTCTGCCGTTTGGAATAAAGGGTTTGTTTGATTATAATCGGAAAGGAAGTTTAATTTTAAATCCGGGAGTGGTAATGGTAAATATCGGTAAACCAATTTCCCATGAAGAGTTTAAAAAGTTATCCATAGAAGAATTACAGCAGACTCTTTTTGAGACGATCTATAAATTAAGCAAATCCTAAAAATAAACAATAAAAAAAACCGAACAGGTAAGATGTAATTCTTAACTGTCCGGTTTGATTGTCTTAATCACAATGATGCAATGTGTTTATTTGTTTTCTTCTTTTTCAGCGTTTACCTTGTCAATAACTTTTTGAGAAAGATCACCCGGAACCACGTCATATTGTTCAAATTCCATGGTAAATGTTCCTCTGCCACCTGTCATTGAACTTAAATCAGGTGCATAGCGCAGTATTTCAGCCATGGGAACCAGGGCATTGATGATCTGTTTGTCATCCTCTGAATCCATTCCCAAAACTCTGCCTCGCCTGGAATTAAGATCTCCCATAATATCACCGGTACTGTCTTCGGGTACTTTTACGGCAATCTTCATGATCGGTTCAAGCAGGGTCGCTTTTGCATCTTTTGCAGCATTTTTAAAGGCAAGGGTTCCTGCCATTTTAAAAGCCATCTCGGAAGAGTCCACAGAATGATAAGATCCAAAGTCAACTGTTACCCTGAAATCCACGCAGGGAAATCCCGCCAGGATACCGGTTTGAGAGGCTTCTCTTACACCGGCTTCAACGGCTGGAATATAATTTTTCGGGATAACACCACCGACAATCTTATCTACAAATTCAAATCCAGAACCACTGGGAAGCGGTTCAAGAACTATCCAGCAGTCACCATACTGACCATGTCCGCCAGACTGTTTTTTATGTTTACCCTGAACACGAATCTTTTTCTTGAAGGTCTCACGATAGGCAACCTTTGGTGTCTCAATATCCATGCCCACATTAAATTTTCTTTGAATTTTTTCGGCAGTCACTTCGATATGAACAAGGCCTCTGCCTGAAAGAACGGTCTGTTTGGTTTCTTCGTTTCTGTTCAACAAAAGGCCTGTATCTTCTTCAAGAATTTTTCTGACGGCTTCATGAATCTTATCCTCATCACTTTTTGCTTTGGGGGATATGGCAAAGGATATAACTGGCGGCATGGGCTTGGGCGCGGGAATTTGAATTTCTTTTCCACCTGTCAAAGTATCCCCGGTCAAGGTGTCTTTTAATTTAGCCACAGCCACAATAGATCCAGGAATCGCTCTGGTAATGTTTTTTTGCTCTTTGCCGGCAATCTCAAGAAGTTGTGAAAACCGCTCTTTTTTGTCTTTTGTCGTATTAAAAACATTGCCTTCTTTTCCAAGAGTTCCTGAAATCACTCTGAAAAGGGAGAGTCGGCCTGCATAGGGATCAACAATAGTATTGAAAACAAATCCGCAAAATTCCGCATCCGGATCAGGAGAAACAATAATATCTTCACCATTGGCATCTTTGGCAGTCCAGTCACCTCTGTCAAGGGGAGACGGCATATAATCATTGATAATATCGGAAATAACATCAATGCCAATCATTTTTGTAGCTGAAGAACAGATAGCCGGATAAAATTGGGCATCCAGAATACCCTGCCGAAATGCTGCCTTGAGTTTATCTTCTGTGATTTCTTCACCTTCAAGGTATTTTTCAAGAAGCTCATCATCAAGTTCAGCCACATTCTCAACAAATTCTTCTTTTGCCAGCTCAATATCATCCAACATATCCGCAGGCACATCAATTTTACTTGATTTTCCATCAGCGTCATATTCAAAAGCCTGGCCTGAAATAATATTTACATACCCTTTAAAGTCATCTTCAGAACCGATGGGATAAAATATGGGAAGGATCTTTTTTTTAAGTGCGGTTTTACAGGCTTCAATACAGGTTGAAAAATCCGATCTTTCACGATCCAGTTTATTCACAATCACAAAACCGGGCAGATTATATTCCAATGCACTGGCTGCGGCTTCTTCGGTCATGGCGGACGGTCCGCCGACTCCGTCAATCACAAATGCCATACAGTCTGCAACAGGAAAGCATGTTTTAGCAGAAGAGAAAAAATTCTGATCACCAGGAGTATCTATTAAAGTAATTGTATGCTTATTATGGGTATACTTAATAAATGATGTGTTAATACTCTGCTGTTTCCTGGTTTCTTCCGGTTGAAAGTCCATTACGGTATTGCCCTCTTCAACCTTCCCAAGACGGTTGGTAACTCCGGCTTTAAATAGCATAGCCTCAGCAAGAGTTGTCTTGCCTGCACCCCCATGGCCAGCCAGAGCCACATTTCTCATGGTTTTAATTTCTTCGCTCATTACTGCTCCTTATAAACAATTAATAAAAAGTTACATTTAAATAATAAAATTTAAATAAAATTAACAGTGTTATTTTAAATTTTCTTTAAAAGTTAAGGATATAATATACTCTTTATTTCCTTTCGGACCTGAAATAGGGGAAGGGACTACCTGGTTTATCTGATATCCCTTTTCTTTGAAAAAGACTTTCAAGTCTTTAATCACTTGTTTCCTGACTTCAGGGTCCTTTACAACACCACCCTTGCCTACATTCTGCCTTCCTGCTTCAAATTGTGGTTTAATCAGTGCCAAAACCATTGTATCTTTTTTCATGAATTTTTCAGCAGAAGGTATCACAACCTTAAGAGAAATAAATGATGTGTCTGCTACAACCACATCAACTTTTTCATTAATAACTTCAAAAGGCATATGCCGGATATTGGTTCTTTCAATAACCACAACCCTCTTGTTTTGTCTTAAAGACCAGTCAAATTGGCCATATCCCACATCAACGGCATAAACTTTACCTGCCCCATGCTGAAGCAGACAATCTGTAAAACCGCCGGTTGAAGCACCAATATCAAGGCAGGTCAAATTCTTTACCGAGACCGGGATTGTTTTCAATGCCTTTTCAAGTTTTAAGCCTCCCCGGCTGACAAACGGGTTGTCATCCTGTTTTACGATCACCTTTGCATCATCGGCAATCAAGCTTCCGGGTTTATCCACAGGCATGTCATTTACAAAAACTTTACCCGCCATAATTAAAGCCTTTGCTCGCTGCCTGGATTTAACCAGTTCTTTTTCAACAATAAAGAGATCAAGCCTGGTTTTATTTTTTGTCCCTTTATTCAATTGTTTTGCCATAAATTTTCATTGCTGCGTCTGCAATAGCTGAATAGTCTATTTCATAATCTTTTCTTAAAATATCCTGAGGGCCATGTTCAACAAATCTGTTTTTAATGCCAATCCGCTTAAGGGAACACTCCGTAACACCTTGATCCGATAACATTTCCAAGACAGCAGACCCGAATCCGCCATCAAGAACATGCTCTTCAACCGTGATGATTTTCTTGATTTTTACTGCATATTCCATTATCAAATCCGTATCAAGAGGCTTTACAAACCGTGCATTAATCACTGTTGTATAAATACCCTGCTCCTCCAGGCACTTGCTTGCTTTTACAGCCTCGTTAACAGAATTTCCTATGGCAATGATCAACAAGTCATCACCTTTACTTATGACCTTGGCTTTCCCTATTTTTATCGGCGTAGGATTATTTTCAACTTGTACGCCTTCTCCTGTTCCCCGGGGGTATCGAACAGCCACAGGCCCAGTGTGCTGAACTGCTGTAACCAGCATTCTTACCAGTTCATTTTCATCCTTTGGTGCCATAATGGTCATATTGGGCATACACCTAAGATATGAATAATCAAAAAGGCCATGGTGCGTGGGGCCGTCTTCTCCAACAACACCTCCCCGGTCAATGGCAAACACAACAGGATGTGAATCAATGCAGACATCATGCAGAATCTGATCAAAAGCTCGTTGTAAAAATGTTGAATAAATGGCAACAACAGGCTTTAACCCCTTTGATGCCAGACCGGCTGAAAATGTTACTGCGTGTTGTTCTGCAATTCCCACATCAAAAAACCGGTCAGGGTATTGTTTGGAAAACTCAATCAGCCCGGTCCCTTCAGGCATGGCAGCCGTCACTGCAACTATTTTTTCATTGTTTTCAGCAAGGTTGATCATGTAAGAGCCGAACACCTGTGTATAGGTGGGAATCCCGTTGGGTATTTTTTTGCTTTTACCCGTATCAACCGCAAAAGAGCCTACCCCATGAAAATAAACCGGATTTTTTTCAGCGGGTTCATAACCCTTGCCTTTTACAGTTGTAACATGCAGAAGGACTGGATCTTTAGGGTTTTTGATGTTTTTCAGGATATCGATCAAATGATCCAGGTTATGGCCGTCAATAGGGCCGAAATAATCAAAATTAAAGGCTTCAAATAACATCCCCGGTGTCATGAATGTTTTAAAAGACTCTTCAGACCGTTTAGCAATTTTATAAATGTCATCACCAATTTTCGGCAAAGACTTTAAAAAAGACCCAAATCTGTTTCTCATGGCCTGAAGATATCTGGCTGAAAACGTACGGCTTAAAAAAGAAGACAAAGCACCAACATTGGGAGAAATGGACATATCATTGTCGTTCAGGATGACAATCAAATTTCGTTTTTTCAATTCTCCGGCCTGGTTCAGCCCTTCATAGGCCATCCCTGCAGTGAGAGAACCATCTCCGATAACCGAAATAACATCGGAATCATCCTTGTTTAAATAGTTGCCATAACACACCCCCAGCCCAGCTGAAATCGAGGTTGAAGAATGCCCCACAGTGAAACCGTCATAGGGACTTTCCTTGATTTTAGAAAATCCTGATATGCCTTTATACCGGCGAAGTGTGTCAAAGGTGTCATTTCTTCCTGTTATCAGTTTGTGTGCATAGGACTGATGGCCAACATCCCATATCAATGTATCGGTTGGCAGATCAAACACATAATGGATGGCCAGAGTTAATTCCACGGCTCCCAGGCTTGAGGCCAGATGTCCACCGTTTTTTGAAACCACGTCGATAATTCGGCTTCGAATATCCTTGGCCAGAAGTTTGAGTTCTTTTCTGGTGAGTTGTTTTATGTCTTTGGATGTTTTTATTTGTTCAAGCAAACTCAAAATGTATCAACCTCAATTCAATTAATGGTTCCTGTTAATAATATAATTGGCAATGGCCCTCAAAGGTGCTGCGGTTTCATCAAAGTTTGAAATCTCATCAATAGCATTTTCAACAAGCATTTTTGCGTATTTTTTTGACTCATCCAGGCCAATAATTGCAGGAAACGTCATTTTATCATTTTGCTCATCAGACCCGGCAGATTTGCCCATGATTTCAGGATCTCCTTCTATGTTTAAAATATCATCCGCCACCTGAAATGCCAGGCCGATTTGATCTGCATAACACTTTAATTTTACAATAGTTTTTAAATCGGCTCCAACACTTACTGCACCTGATTCAACACTGGCGGTGATCAATTTGCCGGTTTTAAGTGCATGTATCTTCTTCAGGTGGGCTAACCTGTTATTTTGCCCGGGTTGATAGGACTGAATATCCAGCATCTGGCCTTCAACCATCCCCTGGATACCGGCTGCGGCAGAAAAGATTGAAATCAATTGAAGTCTTGTGTCATTGTCCGGATAAATTTCAAAAAAGGGTTGAGGATTGGAAAGGACATTAAATGCGTGAGTCAATAATGCATCTCCTGCCAGGATGGCGGTGGCTTCGGAAAATTTTTTATGGCAGGTGGGCAACCCTCGTCGCAAATCATCATCATCCATGGCTGGCAAATCATCATGAATCAAAGAATAGGTGTGGATAATTTCCATGGCACAGCAAGCGGGCAGGGCAAGCAGGAAATCTTTTCCACAGGCCTGGGCAGCAGCCATTGACAGGATAGGGCGCAGCCTTTTTCCCCCGGCCATAAGTGAATGATCCATGGCCATAATAAGCTCACGCGTCTGGTCATAAGGCTGAAAAATAAGTTTCAGATATTGGTTTACCAGTTTTCTTTTTTCTTTTAGATAATACTGTAAATTAAAGTTTATATTATTCATCATTATATACTATTCATCTTCAAATGGTTCTTCTTTTACATTACCATCAAGGTCTTTAGTCAGAAGTGATATTTTTTTCTCGGTTTTATCTAAAAGATCCAGACAAAATTTGGATTGTTTCATTCCTGATTCATATTTTTTAACCGCATCTTCAAGTGGCAAATCACCTGATTCCATTTGTCTTACAATATCTTCAAGTTCTTTTAACGCTTCTTCAAATGTTTTTTTCTTAGCCATTTTTTATCTTTTCCACCCTTGTAATCAATTGTCCTTTAGAAAGAATTACCTCAATTTGATCATTTTTTTTCACATCACTTGAATTAGTGATCAACTTTTTGTCGGACACAAATCTTGAGATACTGTACCCTCTGTCTAAAACTGCTTTTGGATTAAGCGCCTGAAGTTTAGAGGTCAGTTCCAAATGATCTGTTTTCATCTGCTGAATTTTTTTTTGAAAATTATGTGTGAACTCGTTGGAAAGTCTTTTAACCTGCCGCTGGTGGTCAAAAATTTTTTTAAGGGGCTGCCTGGAATGAAGCGAATTTGACAACCAGCTAAGTTTTTCTTTTTTATACTGTACATACTGCGTCATCATATTAATTAATCTTGATTTATAATCCTCAAGCTTGAATCGAAAATCATAAATAATTGTTCTGGGACTTTTTAATCTTGAAATCAAATAAGAAACAGTCTGGTGGTGTACAATAATTTTCTTTTTTACGGATATGGTTAAACTTTCCTGCAATTTTAAAACTGTTTGCACCAGACTGTTTTTGTCTGGCAGAGCCAATTCCGCCGCCGCAGAAGGTGTAGGAGCCCTTAAATCTGCTACAAAATCAGCAATAGTGTAATCGGTTTCATGACCGACACCGGTAATAATTGGTATAGAGGAAGCAAAAATGGCATTGGCAACGGTTTCTGAATTAAATGCGGCCAGATCTTCCAATGATCCGCCACCCCGGGCAAGAATTATGATGTCCGATATTTTGTGATCCATACTTTGATGTTGATTTACAAGGTTAATGGCATCACTAATTTCATTTTCTGATCCATCTCCCTGTACTTTAACCGAAATAATTTCAATGTGGCAGTTTAAAAACCGTCTTTGAGCGACATTGATGATATCTTTGACAGCAGCTCCTGTACCGGAAGTTATCACGCTTATTTTTGAAGGTAAAAACGGGATGGCTTTTTTATATTTGTCATCAAAAAAACCTTTATTGGATAATTTTTTTTTTAGTTGTTCAAAAGCAACCTGCATAGAACCTGCGCCTTCCGGTTCCAAATATTCAAAAATAAGCTGATAAGCACCCCGGGGTTCATAAAGTGTAAGCCTTGCCAGTCCATTAATCTTCATACCGTTTTCAGGTTTAAATTTTAATGTCCGTTTTTGATTCTTAAACATTACGGCACTGATAACTGCTTGTTGATCTTTTAAGGAAAAATAAGAATGACCGGAAGCAGGTACTGCATAGTTAGAAATTTCACCTGTTACCCATACAAATGGATAGGTTTCTTCTAAAAGAGATTTGATTTCTTTTGTTAATTTTGAGACAGTATAAGGCTGTCCAGTCTTTTTTCCTGTTATTATCATTGTTTAACCATATTGAACCATGTAAAATGCAAAATTTATATTTATAAAACAAAGGGAATATTTTAACAATAAAATTATTATTTTAAAATAAATATAAATTCTGTATCAAAACGCTATATGTGCAATATATGTAAAAATAGCATGTTTCCTTGGCGTCTGATAATATATATTATGTAAACTTTTTATAATATATATTTAAACAAGCAACAAACCTTGTAACCCTGGGGAAAAATCATCTGAATCACAAAACGCAAAAAGCCCTGACCATTGCAATAATGATCAGGGCTTTTTAAAGAATAATCCGGCGGCGTTCTACTCTCCCACACAGTCTCCCATGCAGTACCATCGACGCTAAAGAGCTTAACTTCCGTGTTCGAGATGGGTACGGGTGTGACCTCTTTGCCATAGCCACCGGATTAAGATGGCTGGATCCCGGACGTTTGAATATTTTTTAATGGGGTTACATGTCCGATAAATCCTTAAATTTATAATAAGTTGCAGTAAATTTTAATATGTTTGCATTAAAGCGTTCAAAGTTATCTGTGGAAAAAGTGGCTAAGCCTCACGACCTATTAG
>NZ_FNLL01000015.1:0-68400 GCF_900105645.1 Desulfobacula phenolica
CAACAGCCTACCGATTTGCCCTGGTTGCGTGCAAAGATCAACTTTTTGAAGAATACGAAGTTTATAAGCCGCCGTAAAATTCCGACGGGGTTTTTTCTCAGGCACTTCAGGGTTTGGGAAGATGTTGTCAACCTCGCCCCCCAATGAGGAGCCAGTTCCAGTCGCCCCGGGGGCTCCTTCCACTGGCTCCTCATTGGGGGATGCGCCTGGCCGATTGCATGATGTCGGTAGCTGATTCATTTTGATTGGTTCCATAAGCATTTTCCTTACCCGCCCTACACTAATTTTTCAAGGGGTAAGTGTCTCACTCATACTGTCACAGAGGGGATTGAGATACAGCCTTTATCAAATGTTGCTTGCATTACATACACAAATGCAGCAGCTGATGAGATTGAAGAAAGGGTTGAGCATCCCAATCTTTATGTTTCTACAATTCATGAATTCTTATGGCGTAACATCAAGCACTTTCAAGAAGAGCTTAAAAAAACACTGGTTGAGTTAATTAATGACGAAGCACAACCAAGATTTAGAATACCTGGAGGAGAAGAGGTAGATCTCAATTTTTATTATAACCTAAAAGACGGTATCCAATACAAAGAGTTTGTACGACTAAAAGACGGTATAATTTCACATGATGAGTTGATAATTCTTGCCCATAAAATGTATGAAAAGTACCCAAAACTCTGTGCTATCACCAAAGATACGTATCCTTTCGTCTTTGTAGATGAATATCAGGATACCAGCAAACTGGTTGTTGAAATTTTACTGGAACATCTCAAACAATCTCAAAAAGAAAATATTATTGGTTTTTTCGGTGATGCAATGCAATCAATATACGATGGCAGCATTGGGAATATTGATGAATATAAAGGTCAGGAAGATCATTTAGTAAATGAAGTTAAAAAAGAACAAAATAGACGCAATCCTCAATTAGTTATCGATCTATCTAATAAAATCAGAACCGATGGTTTAACTCAGCATCCTTCTGATGACCCTTCCGCCCCTAATATGGAACCTGATGGAAATGTAAAAGAAGGGAGCATTTTCTTTTTATATTCCGACGATGATGATCTGAATAATGTCAGGAGCTATTTAGGGTGGGATTTTTCGGATACAAAACAAAATAAAGAGCTAAATTTGACTCATAACCTCATTGCTGCCAAAGCAGGGTTTGAAGAGCTAATGAGAATTTATGACAGTGATAAGATTTTGGATTTCGTTGCAAGACTGAAGAAATATATTAAAGCTAACCCAGAATCGATCGAAACAGAGGGTAAAACATTAAAAAAAGTTATTGATGAACTTCAGGAGGGGAAGTCTGGTCGTACTCTAAACGCCGTCTCCCCTACCAGAGGTATGCAGGAATATATAGATATTAATCAAGCAACATATGAGGAAGCTCTACAATGCCCATTTGACCAGATTGCATCCATTTATATTAATAAGGATCAATTAGTAGACGATAAAAAAAATGATACTGAAGAGAATGATAAACCAGGCTCAAAACGAGATGATATCATTAAGCATTTATTTAAAATTCAGCATGCTCTCAGACTTTATGAAGAAAAGAAGTATAATGAATTTATTAGGATAACAGATTTTAAAATCACATCATTACAAGCAAAAAGTCGGTTGCAAAAAAATGTTCAGATGTTAGTCGAGGCAAGTAAAAAAACTATTTCAGAAGTTATTAATGACGCTGATGACTATGGGATTGTCCTAATTGATGACAGAGTACAAAAAATTAGAGAAAACAAAAAATATATCTATGATCAAGTTTGTAGGTTGAATTTTATACAATTCCAACAACTTTATCAATATCTTGAGGGTTTTACACCATTTTCAACTCAACATAAAACCAAAGGTGCTGAATTTCCAAATGTTTTGGTGGTTTTAGATAATGGGAAATGGAATAATTATAATTTTAACTATTTGTTTACTAACGAAGGCACTGAGAGCGTTTTGCATCGTACACAGAAAATATTTTATGTTTGTTGTACAAGAGCAAAAGAACAATTAGCTGTGTTTTTTCACCAACCTTCACAAGCCGTTATTGATAGAGCGAGGGAATGGTTTGGTAAAGAAAACGTTCAATGTATAGACTAAAATAGAAATCGGAGAACACGATACTCAATTCCAACAATCCAAATGAAGACGGATAAACCGCTTATTTGGAGGGGTTGAGGCTGTAGAAAAAGGTCGAAAACACTGGAGATTCTTATCATTTTGTGCTAGGTTTTTATTAAAAATGAGAGACAAACCACTGACCTTCAAAGAGTAAAAAAACAAAATGGCCAAATACAAAGATTATTCATACGATCAAGGCGTTTTCCTCCCGGTCTTTTTTGATAAACAGATCCTCCCGGGAACCTTTGAATACTCCCTCAATCATTTGATTGATAATGAAGTTGATTTAACTATTTTTGACAACCGCTATAATAATGATAAAACCGGTGCAAAAGCGTATGACCCAAGGATCCTTTTAAAGATTATTCTTTTTGCCTACTCAAGGGGGATCACATCCAGCAGAAAGATGTTTGCAGTTGATGGCTGCAAGCTGCCTTCAAATGCTTCAAAGGAATGGAGTGGAACTAAAACGGATTTTAAAAACAAAGCCCTTAAACTTGGAAAAGCTATCGAGCGGATCATTCAAAAGCATCGGGAAATAGATCATATTGAAGAAAAGAACAACATAATAGATACAGATACTCAATACATCGCCACCCTGCAAAAGCAGATAAAAAAAATCCGGAACTGGACAAAAGATAATGATGACAAACTATGTGCCAGTGGCAAGCCTGTTAAGTCCAACATTACAGACAATGACTCTGCCAAAATGAAAACCTCAAATGGTGTTATCCAAGGGTATAACGGCCTTGCCATGGTGGACAACAAACATCAAGTGATCGTGGGGGCCGAAGCTTTTGGGAAAGGACCGGAACAAGATTTATTAAAGCCATTAATAAACAACACAAAAGAAAACCTGGGAGATGATGTCTTTGAAAACACTCGTTTAACAGCAGACAGCGGATTTCATACCAATAAGAATATGGATATGTTAGCGGAAGAAAACATAGATGCATATGTTGCTGACAACCTTTTTCGAAAACGAGATCCCCGATTCGATAATGCAGGCCGTTACAAAGAATTGTTTAGAAAACAAAAAAACACGAAACTGTTTTCAAAGAAAGATTTTTACTTTGATCCTGAGTTTAAATTTTCTATGTGCCCTGCAAGAAAGCGACTTTACAGAACTGGCAACGGCATTGATAAAAAGGGCAATTTCGTTACCCGATTTGAAGGCCCAAAATCAGCTTGTGGGCCGTGCAAACTTAGATCTAAATGCCTTCGAAAGCCTGATAAGACACTCCAAAGGCAGGTGGCTTATTTTCATGTCAGCAGGAAAACACCTGAAACTGCAACAGAAAAGATGAAATTAAAAATAGATTCGCCCTCGGGTAGACAAATCTACTCTAAACGGCTCGGAACGGTGGAACCTGTTTTTGGCCATATCCGTCATACGATGAAACTTAACTGGTTCAGTATGAGGTGGAAAATAAAAGTAAACAGTCAATGGCTGCTTTTTTGCACCCTGCACAATTTAAAAAAGATCCATAGGTATGGTTCGGTAGAGGTTACATAGAATAAAGGGGGATATCCTCCTAAGTGTTTGGTTATAGCACCCATATAAGAAAAAATTGACCATATATGTCAAATTTATCGACCCTAAAAACAAATAAAACAAAATGTAAGAAAAAGTACATGGGAAATGGAATCACTGCCTTTTGAAAAGTACTTATCCCACTTTCCTCGGGCCTATTAACAAGCTGCTGCACACAGATAAATTTGTGAGCTAAATATTATGTAATAAAAAAGGAGCCTTAATAATGAAAACAGATATAACTGTAATGAAAAAATATATAGCCAGCATCAAGAATAACAAGACAATCGCGATTTATCTGATAACTGCAATTTTATGTTTGTTGTTTTCAGCCTGTGCCATAAACAACCCAGCAACTCAGAATAAAAAATTAACCGCCCAATCTGCTGATGACAGTCGCATTGCTTATGGGACCAGAGGTCAGGGAGAAACGACTCTTTTATTCGTTCACGGCTGGTTATGTGACCATAAAGTTTGGCAACCTCAGATTGATTATTTTTCCAATCATTATAAGGTGGCATGGTTAGATTTGGCAGGTCACGGAGATTCTGAAACCAACCGTCAGAAATTCACGATGTCAGCATTTGCTCAGGATGTTAAGTCGGTTTCGGATAAAGTTGGCGGAGAAAAAATAATTCTTATTGGTCACTCCATGGGAGGCCCTATCGTTATTGAAACTGCAAAATTGCTTGGAGAAAAAGTTGTTGGAATCGTTGGCGTTGATGCTTTTTATACTCCGCTTGCATCTGTTCCTGAAGCAATGAAATTGGTCTTTCTTGAAAAATTGAAAAACAATTATCCTGTTGCCTTGGAGGAAACTGTAAAGTCAATGTTTGCGAAAAGTGCAAATCCTGATTTGATCAATTTATATTATAAAAATATGCTTGCTGCTGATCATAAGATGGGAATCAGTTCTTTATATGAATGCATCAAATGGAATTCACAAAAAGAGCCGTTGGAGCTTAAAAAGTTTTCAAGCAAACTTTATAATATCAATGGTGCGCCGACAGGCAAAGAAAAAGTTTTGCATGAAAGTGTCGTTTTGATTTCAGACGTCGGTCATTTTGTGGCTCAAATAAAACCGGATGAATTTAATGCGGCATTGGAAAAGATTATTGAAAATTCAAAAGATTAATTAAATTCAAAAATCAATTAAACAAGTACGCATGGCCCGCGCCGCACTCGGACGCAAAATGTTTCTCTATTAATCAGATATCCGTCAAGGCAAACAATATAAGGAGTAATCTAATGGGTAAATTACAATCAAAAATCACAACCCGAAGGTGGCGTCGTGAAGACATTCCGGAAATAATAGAATGCAGCAGAGCCACCTACCATGACTATTCAGAAGAGTTCATATATTCTGAACGTCATTATGAAATGCAGTTTGCCGCTTTTCCCCAGGGACAGTTTGTGGCGGTCTGCAATAAAAAAATAGTCGGATACGCCACCAGCATTATAGTCAGTATTGATGACGACTTCTGGTACGATGTGGATGAACTGACCGGGGCCGGTACGTTCAGCACGCATAACCCGGACGGAGACACTCTTTATGGTGCGGATATTGCCGTTCATCCCGATTACCAGCGCCGGGGTATTGCCATGCTGCTGTACAGCCGGCGGAAAAGCATTCTCAAACGATATAACCTCAAGCAGATGATCGCCTATGGAAGGCTTTCCGGATATCGGAATTACGCAGGAAAAATGACGGCTGAGCAATATGTGGAAAAGGTGAAAAAGGGCGAGTTAAAAGATCAGGCCCTGAGTACTCACTTGAAAGTCGGTTATCAGGTGAAAAAAGTTCAGCTGGACATCACCATCGACCATTCCAGTTTGAATTACTCAACCTTTCTTGTCATGCCCAACCCTGATTATAATCTGGCAAAAAAAAGAATTTCCTCGGCCGTGTTTCCAAAAATCCAGGCCCGGCGGGTCAGGGTCTGCGCAGCTCAATACCACATGAGGCCCATCCGGTCTTTTGAGGATCTTGAGCGATCGGTTGAGTTTTTTGTGGATACGGCTGATTCCTATCACTGCCACTTTCTGCTTTTCCCCGAATACTTTACTTATCAGCTTTTAAGTTTTCAGGAAAAAAAGATGTCCATGAAAGATGCCGCCCTGAAACTTGCCGGTTATACGGATCAGTATATTGATATGTTCAAGCGCTTTGCACGGAAGTATAACATCTATATTATAGGCGGGTCCACACCGGTATTAAGGGAGGGCAAGTTCTATAACACAGCCCATTTGTTCACCCCGGCCGGAAATGTTCATACCCAGGACAAGCTTCACATCACCCCGGCAGAACGTAATGAAGGGGGAATTGAACCAGGCACATCTGTTCGGATTTTCAACACCCCGCTGGCCAGGATTGCGATCCAGGTATGCTATGACATTGAATTTCCGGAGGTATCCCGCCTTTTGACCCTGGCAGGCGCTGAAATCATTTTTGTACCTTATTACACGGAAGAGAAAAAAGCCTACTATCGTGTACGGCATTGCGCCCAGGCCAGGGCCGTTGAAAATTTTATATATGTTGTGATGACAGGAAGTGTCGGCAATATGCAAACCAGATCAGGTTCCTTTCTGAACTACAGCCAGGCCGCCATACTTACTCCCAGCGATTTTTCATTTCCGGAAAAAGGGATAGAGGGAGAGGCAGACCCCAATGTGGAAGCGGTTGTCATATCCGAACTGGCCTTGTCTTCCCTGTCCCAGCAGCGGCATGTGGCAACGGTCCGGCCCCTTCATGACATGCGCCTGGATCTCTATGATCTGATGTCGAAAGACAAAATCAAAATTCTCCGGGTCGAGTAAAAAGGAGCTGGCGCGGCCGGAGCTTTGGTTGTTGTCCCTCCTGTTGAACTATGGTAACTAACAGTTTTCGGGTATAGATTCATAAAATTACAATGAAATCAATTCCGGGATATTATAAAAGGGAGTAAAAATGAATTCAAAAACCGTATTTGGCCCTGTGCCATCCAGACGCCTGGGAAAAAGTGTTGGGATAAACAATATTCCTCCAAAAATATGCACATATTCCTGCGTATACTGCCAGCTGGGCAAAACTCAAAAAATGATTGTGTACAGGTGTGTTTTTCATGATCCTGACAGGCTGGTGGAAGAGACAAAAACAAAATTAATCAATGCGCAATCCAATAATGAATCCATTGACTATTTAACCATTGTGTCGGATGGTGAACCCACACTTGATGCAAAATTGGGACTATTAATCGACCGGCTGCGTCCGCTGGGTATTAAAATTGCCGTCATAACCAACTCAAGCCTCCTGCACAGGATTGACGTTCGACATGACCTGTGCAAGGCAGACTGGGTATCCGTTAAAATTGATACTCTGGATGAAAAGACATGGCGGAAAATAGACCGCCCCCACAACGGCATTAAATTTGATGTCATGTTAGACGGGATTAGTTCTTTTGCAAAAAAATTTACAGGGCGGCTTGTAACGGAAACCATGCTGATCAAGGGCCTGAATGACGACAGGCAAAACATCGAAAAAACTGCTGATTTTATTCTGGGCATAGACTGCGCCACAGCATACCTGAGCATTCCAACACGGCCGCCTGCACAAAAATGGGTAAAGCCTCCCGGAGAACAAGCCTTGAATCAGGCCTACCATGTGTTTGACGACCGTGGGATAAATACTGAATACCTTATGGGATATGAGGGGAACCAGTTTGCGTTTACCGGGAATATTGAAGACGACATATTAAGCATTACATCGGTTCACCCCATGCGAAAAGATGCGGTTGCCGGGTATTTAAAAAAGGCGGGCAGTGATTTCTCAGTCATTGAAAAATTATTGGAAGAAAACAAACTTAAGGTTTCTGAATATCAGAACGAACAGTTCTATATCAGGAAGCTGCCTGTGATCTAACTTTCGTAGGAAGATCGCTGGGATGAGATTCCCCGTGCCAGTTTTGTCTGGATTTCATCCAGGATAAGGCAGCCGTCATGGCATTTTGGAAGCGATGATTTTTTGTCGCAGGTAAGGCACGGGCTTTTGGTCAAATATCCGATTTCAAAATCAAATTTGTCTCTTTTAATAATATTTTCCATAACTTATTTCTTTTGTTTAAAATGAAGCTTACCTATATCAATTATCTGAAGAGTCGTCAATAATCGGAGTTTTTTTATTTTTGATACAGCGTATTTTATGTTGAAAAACAACCCGGCCAATCTTGTTGCTCACACCTGAAAAGTCATGGCCTGTTTGCTTGCTTCGTCTCTTGACACTTGATTAACCAATACTATATTAGATGAATTCATTGTTAAGAAACAGGGCTTGATATGGTTTATGATGTTAAACTTTAAATGATATGGGCAAAATAAGGATTATGGAAGAGATCAAAGAATCAATAGAGAAAAGTCATCTGTTAATCAGCAGTATCCGAAACGAAATCTCAAAACAACTCGTGGGCCAGGAAAAGCTGGTGGACAGTCTTTTGACCGGGCTTTTAACAGGAGGGCATGTGCTGATCGAGGGTGTCCCGGGACTGGCTAAAACCAGTGCTGTAAAAGCTCTGGCTTCTGTTGTGCAGGCGCAGTTCAAACGCATCCAGTTTACACCGGATCTTCTTCCGGCGGATTTGACCGGAACTGAAATATATCGTCCTAAAACCGCTGATTTTGTGACGAGAAAAGGGCCTTTGTTTAACAATATCATTCTGGCAGATGAAATTAACCGGGCACCTTCCAAGGTTCAATCCGCACTCCTTGAAGCCATGGAGGAAAAACAGGTTACCATTGGAGATCAAACTTTTGTGCTGCCGTCCCCTTTCCTGGTTCTGGCCACCCAGAATCCCATTGAACAGGAAGGAACCTATCCGCTGCCTGAAGCCCAGGTGGACCGGTTTATGCTGAAAGTCTGCATTGACTACCCTGACAAGGCCCAGGAACTGGAGATCCTTAAAAAGAACAGTTTTCAAAAGACAGATACCGTCAATCCGGTCATCAGTTGTGACCAGCTTGCCGCCATGGGAGAGTTGATTGACCATATCTATGTGGATGAAAAACTCAAAGAGTATATCGTTGACCTGGTGTTTGCCACCCGTCAGCCCGAAAAATACGGGATGGACATGGCCGAGTATATCGAGTTCGGTGCATCTCCCAGAGCCACTATCTTTCTTGCAAAAGCCGCCCGCGTGAATGCATTTCTGTCTGGCAGGGCCTATGTTACACCCCAGGATATCAAGCTTGTGGGGCCGGATGTGTTAAGGCACAGAATTATCTTGAGCTTTGAGGCTGAAGCTGAAGATATCTCGTGCGAAGATATAATCCAAACGCTTTTTGATTCGGTTGAGGTGCCTTGATTTGAGGATGCGCATCAGATGATTCCCGCACATATTATTAAAAAAATAAAACGAATCCACATCAAATCCAGCCGCACGGTGAACAGCATCATGGCAGGGCAGTATAAATCCGTGTTCAGGGGTTCGGGCATTGAGTTTGAAGAAGTCAGGGAGTATTGCCCGGGCGATGATGTTAAAACCATTGACTGGAAGGTTTCGGCACGGCTTGGCAAGCCCTTTGTCAAACTTTACAAGGAAGAGCGCGAAAGCATTGTCATGCTGCTCATCGACATGAGTGCCTCGTTAAAGTTCGGGACTTTTTTCGGGCCGAAACTTGAGAGGGCCGCAGAGGTGGCATCGGTGCTTGCGTTTAATGCCGTTAAAAATAATGATAAGGTTGGAGTGATTTTTTTTACTGACCGGGTTGAAAAATATATACCGCCTAAAAAAGGGTCCGGCCATATCTGGAGGGTGATCAAGGAGATTTTCACGTTTTCGCCACAGGGAAAAGGCACCGACATATCGGAAGCCCTGGATTTTCTGGCGAAAATATCCAAGAAAAGATCTTTTGTGTTTGTTTTGTCGGATTTTCTGGATGACGGTTACCTGAAAAGTCTGAGAACCGTCAGGCAACGTCATGAGGTGATCGGGGTTATGATTTATGATCAAGGGGCGTTTGAACTTCCGTTTAATGGCATTGTAACTCTGTCGGATTTTGAAACCGACGGAGAAATGGTATTTGATGCATTTGATACACATACCCGGAAGAAATTTTTTGCTGCAAAACAGGCGAATCACAAAAAAACCTTGACCCTTTTTTCCAAGGCGCAAAGTGATGTGATTGAACTTGAAACCGCAGCTTCAGTATCAGATACCTTGTCCCGGTATTTTAGGTTAAGGGAAAGGAGACTGCTGTAAATGAAGGATATCCATGGCATAAGGCCTCCTGTTCAAGTCGGTTTTGACCCAATTCTTTTTAAAATTATCTTGATGGTGTCGGCTGCCGTTCTTGTGGCTGCCCTGGTATTTTTTCTGGTCAAAAAATTTTGGAAAAGAAAAAAACATTCCAAAGACCAAAAAGCCCTTCCTCAGCCTTTGGCACCCTATGAAGCAGCCGCAAAAGCGCTGGATCTTTTGTTTCAAAGGCAAATGGATGATCCCAGAGCTTTTTATTTTGATCTGACGATTGTTCTGCGGCAATATATAGGTCGTTCTTTTGGTATCAACGCCATTGAAATGACATCCCAGGAGTTTATTCGCAGCTTCAAGACCCTTGATCTTGATAAAGGTATAAAAAAAGAGATGGCAGAGTTTCAGAACATATCCGATCCTTTTAAATATGCAGGTGTTGTGCCCCAAAAAGACCGGGTGAAAAAAGATCTTCTGTTGATCAAAGCTATCATAGATCAAATAGAAAAAGACCTGACCAAACAAGCCGAACTGCTATCGGAAAAACAAGCAGAAAGACAAGCAGAAAAACAAAAGGAGAGAGCATAATGTTCAGATTTGCCTCGCCGCTTTTTTTGTGTCTGCTTTTGGTGGTGGCTGTTGCCCTTTTTTTGAAATATAGAAAGAAAAATGCCAACCATATCAGGGTGTCGTCCCTGGATGGTGTTCACACGCTTCCCAGGTCTTTTATGGTAAGGCTTTCAAGCATTATGCCGATTTTGAAAATCGCGGCCCTGGTGTTGTTGATACTTGCTCTTGCCAGGCCCCAGTGGGGGGATAAAAAAGTAAACGTGACCACCCAAGGTGTTAATATTATCCTGGCCCTTGACCTTTCCGAATCCATGCGGGCCCTTGATTTTAAAAAGAACAAAAAGATTGTGACCCGGCTTGAGGCGGTAAAAGGGGTTGTGCGCGATTTTGTCCTCAAACGCGAGGGGGATCGCATCGGCATGGTGGTTTTCGGGTCAAATGCTTTTACCCAGCTTCCTTTGACCCGTGATTATAACACCATTGCCTTTATTCTGGACCGGTTGAATATCGGGGCAGCAGGGCCCATGACCGCCATCGGGGATGCCATTGGTATTTCCTTAAAGCGGCTGGAAGATATTCAAAGCAAATCCAATATTATTATTCTGCTCACAGACGGGAAAAGCAATTCAGGTGAACTTTCCTGGCAGGATGCAACACGGATTGCAGCACAAAGAAAGGTGAAAATCTATACCATCGGGGTTGGCACAAAAGGGGAAGCTCCGTTTCTTGTGGACGGCATGTTCGGCAAACGGTATGTATACCAGAAAGTGGATGTGGATCTGGATGCCTTGAAAACGATTGCCGAACAAACTTCGGGCAGCTTTTTTGAGGCGGGGGACTTAACCGCTCTTGAGCAAATATACGAAATGATCAACACCCTTGAAAAAACAAAGGTGGACGTTGAAAAATGGGTGGAGTATAAGGAGTTGTATCAGGGTCTGCTGGCAACCGGTTTGATCCTGCTTCTCATTTATATTATACTGGCCAACACACGATTTTTAAGGATACCGTAAATGAAATTTGCCCATCCCTATTTGTTGAATTTATTATGGACACTGATCCCGGTGTTCGGCATCATGGTGTACGGCATTTTGAAACGAAAAAAAATATTGTCCGAATTTGCCGGGGCAAACATGTTTTCTTCCATTATTCCCGGATTTGATCCTAAAAGGCGGTGGATAAAGGCGGTTTTAATCCTCCTGGCTTCAGGGTTTGCCATCGTTGCTCTGGCAGGTCCGCAATTGGGATACAGGTGGGAGAAAACAACGCAAAAAGGTGTGGATATCATTATCGCCCTTGACTGTTCAAAAAGCATGCTTGCTCAAGATATCAAGCCCAACCGTCTTGAGCGTGCAAAAAGAGAGATTGTTGATTTGCTGCGCATGATGAAATCCGACAGGGCAGGGCTTGTTGCCTTTTCCGGCAGGGCCATTCTTCAATGCCCGTTAACCCTTGACCATGAGGCATTTAATGTTTTTTTAAAAGTGCTTGAGCCGGGTTTTTTGCCGGTGGGCGGGACCAACCTTGATGCGGCAGTCACGACAAGCTACAGTGGGTTTGAAAAAGAGTCTGATACTGAAAAAGCCATTATCATTATTACGGATGGCGAAAACACTTCAGGAGATGTGCAAAAAACTGCCAAAGAGATGCTCAAGCAGGGAATCAAGATTTTTTGTATTGGTGTGGGGGATCTTCAAGGCGCTCCCATACCCGATGAAAACGGCGGGTTTAAAAAAGATGCATCCGGCAATATTGTTTTATCCAGGGTGGATGAACAAGGTCTGGAAAAACTGGCCGCCATGACAGGCGGCGCTTATGTCAGGTCTGTGGCAGGGGATATGGATCTTGATGTGATTTATAAGGATAAAATCCTTGGCACCATGGAACGAAAAACCCTGACATCAGGTAAGAAAAAAGTCTGGGAGAACCGTTATCAATGGTTTCTTTTTCCCTGCCTTGTGTTATTGTTGATGGAATTTGTGTTGTCGTCAAAACGCAAATCACACCGATGGTTTGTAGTGATTGTCGCATTCAGCTTAAGTCTTTTTTCAGCCCAGACTGTTCCGGTTTATGCCAAAACGGTTTCTTCCAGTGTCAAGCAGGGAATACAAGCCTATGAAGAGCAGAAGTATGAACAGGCCAAAAAACACTTTATTGACGCCCAGCTTGAACGTCCTGACAATGAAACTCTTTATTATAATATTGGCGCGGCAGCTTATATGAACAAAGAATATGAACATGCTTTGAAAAACTTTACTGAGGCGGCCAGGTCAGAAGACGTCAACCTGCGCCATAATGCCCAATATAATCTTGCCAACACACAATATCAGATGGGAAATTTTAACGAGGCCATCAAGGGGTATGAAGCTGTTTTAAAAGAATTCCCGGATGACAATGATGCAAAAGAAAACCTTGCGCTTGCAAAACAAAAAAAACAAGAACAGGAACAGCAAAAATCAAACCCTGATAAAGACGGGGACGATAAAAATAAGGACAAGCAAAATAAGAACAAGCAAAATAAGCAGGACAAGCAAAATAAGCAGGACAAGCAAAATACAGAAGGCCCGGATAAAAATCAGGAACAGGACAAAAACCAAAATCAGAATCAGAATAAAAATCAGAATCAGCAGCAGGACAAACCATCATCTGAACATCAGCAGGGCGATAATCCCGGGGAAACACCGTCCCAGGCGCAAGACAAAAAGACTCAACAGGCAAAGGGGAATAAAACAGCCGCTTCTGAAGATAACCAGCAGCAAAAACAGGCAGACCAGGCAATGGAAAACATGCTCAACCGGCTTGAAGACAAACCTGGCAGTGCAATGATGCCTGTGATAGAGGAGCGACATATTGAAAAAGACTGGTAATGATATGAATCTGAAAAGATTTTTTTTAATCGCAATAGTGCTGGCGGTATTCATACCGTCAATGGTTTATGGTTTCGATGTAACGGCCCATGTGGATAAAACCCGGATTTCAATCAGTGATTCCGTTTTTTTAAAGGTGGAGGTCAACGGAGGTCAAGCCGACCTGGATCTTTCCATGATAAGGGATTTTAAGGTCAGGTCCCGGGGAACCTCATCCAGTTATAATTTTATCAATGGCAGGTCTGAAAGAAAGGCAACCTATCAATATGTATTGATACCCCTGGCAAAAGGCGAGTTGAAGATTCCCGCCATCAAGGCCACACAGGATGGTCAAATTGCGTTTACCCGGCAAATTATCATCCATGTGTCCGATCAGGTGGTGAAATCCGATGACGACAAGGCCTTGTTTGCAAAAGCCCATGTGGCACAGCCCAGTCTTTTTGTAGGCCAGCAGACGGTTTTTACCCTGCGGTTTTTTACCTCAAAACGATTGTCCGGTTTAGGGTTTGAAAGTCCGCCTGAATTTAAAGGGTTTTCATCCAAACCTTTTGAAAAGGAAAAAACTTATAATTTGAATATCAACGGGGTCCTTTTTCAGGTTACCCAAGTCGATTACGTCATTATCCCGGCAAGTCCGGGAAATTTTACCATTGATCCTGCGGTTCTCATTGCCAATGTGGTGGTAAAATCAAACCGTGACCCCCGGTTGGATTCTTTTTTTAATGATTCTTTTTTTTCGTCCAGCCGTTCCAAGCCTGTGCGTGTGGTATCAAATCCGGTAGAAATTAACGTATCTCCTGTTCCTCCCTATGAAGGCACAGGTAAATTTTCAGGACTTGTTGGCCGTTTTGAGATTGAGGGAACAATTGACGGTACAACCGATGGTAAAATTGATGGAATAACGGACGGAACAACTGACGTAATAACGGACAAAACAACACTCAAGGCCGGTGAATCAATCACACTTACCATTAAAATTTCAGGGTCTGGCAATATCATGGATGCAAGCCCTCCTGAAATTGATCTGAATACGGATGCGTTTAAAGTCTATGATGATAATCCAGTGGAAAACATTCAATTGACGCAAGATGGTTATGAGGGGGTTAAGATATTCAAAAAAGCCCTTGTTCCCGTTAATCCTGGCAAATATGTGATCAAGCCTGTTGTGCTGATTTATTTTGATGTGGATAAAAAAGCATATCAGACAATTTCAACAGATCAAATCCATTTGGATGTCAGGCCGTCTGAGCAAATACATCTTGCGGCTGCCCCCTTGAACCTGTCACAGGAAAAATCTGTTGTTAAACAAGAGGTTTCCCTGGTTAATAAAGATATCCTGGAAATAAAAGAAGGGTTGGAGGTGTTAAAAGATTACAGGCAAATAGAGCCGCTCTTTTTTATTTTGTTGTTGTCCATTCCAGCATTTTTATTTTCAGGTGTTAAACTGTTTGTTCTGGTTACAAAAAAAGATGTATCAGTTGAAAAGCTTATGGAAGAAAAGGCAAAACATCATTTAAAACAGGCCGGGAAAACAGATGCCGGGGAATCG
The DNA here is from genome assembly GCF_900105645.1 of Desulfobacula phenolica. Lineage (NCBI taxonomy): Bacteria > Pseudomonadati > Thermodesulfobacteriota > Desulfobacteria > Desulfobacterales > Desulfobacteraceae > Desulfobacula > Desulfobacula phenolica. The sequence goes on from NZ_FNLL01000015.1 coordinate 14,869, forward strand.
CAGTTTTTGAGCCATGTTTATTCCGCTTTAGTGGCGTTTATTCTGGCTAAGGGGAAAAAAAGAGGCGAAACCGTGACCATACAGGAAGCCCGGGGTATTTTAAGCGATGCCCATGTGGATACTGCCTCAATTGAACAGGTTGTGGAGCTGCTTGACACCATAGAATCGGTTCGGTTCGGAGGAACCAAGATTCATGAAGTTAAACCAGAAGCCCTGTTGTCAAAAACAAAACAGATATTGAAAATGTTCTGCCTTGCCCTGTTCTGCATGGGACTGTTCTCTTTTGCTCCGCAAAGAGCAATGGCCGATCCTGCAACCACTTTTATGGACGCAGTTAAAAATTATAAGGCCGGTCATTTCCAGCAGGCTGCCATGCAGTTTGAAACCGTTGCAAAAAATCACATCAAAAACCCCTATCTTTTTTATAATGTTGCAAATTCCTATCTGAAAGCCAATGACATAGGTCGTGCCGTCCTCTGGTATGAACGGGCATTGGTTTTGGCTCCTAATGATCCCGACCTGAGATTCAACCTTGAATATGCCAACAGCCTTGTGAAAGACAAAAAAGAGTCTTCTGTCAATATCATGGATGTTCTTTTTTTCTGGGATACGCTTATTTCTGTGAAAACACTTCAGATCACATCTGTGTTTCTTTCTTTTGTTTTCTTTGCATGGGCAGCTGTCAGGGTGGTACAACAACAAAAAGTGTTTTCAGGGACAGGTGTGTTTATCTGTTCTGTATTTATCATTGTTACCGCAATCACCTGCGTGAATTTTTACAAACAATCTGCAAACCTTGCCGCCGTTATTGTGGCCGATGAAGTGGCTGTGCGCTCAGGGGTTACGGATAAATCCACAAAATTGTTCAGCCTCCATGCCGGAACCAAGGTCAGCGTTGAAGAACAAAGAAACGGGTATGTGAAAATAGTGTTTTCAAAAGGCATGGTCGGCTGGATTAAAGTCAAACAAGCCCTTATTATTTAGTGTGACCTCATGTGAATGGATTGTCCTGTTGACTGTTTGAGCTGATTGACTTCATCAAAACTAGCTGCTAATTTGTTTTTATATGATTGTTTTTTTTAAATCTTAAAATAACAGGAGGGTGCCATGGAAAGAAATGTTCTTGTTCCGGTGGCCCAGGGTACGGAGGAGATGGAAGCCATAACCATCATTGATGTCCTTCGACGGTCAGGCGCGAATGTTGTTGTCGCGTCTGTGGATGAAATTATGATTAAAGCGTCAAAGGGAATTGAATTTAAGGCGGATAAACTTATCAAAGACTGCATGGAGGAAGAATTCGATTTGATTGTTCTTCCGGGCGGTATCCCTGGAGCCCAGAATCTTCGCAATTCAACCGAACTTGAGATCCTGCTAAAAAAACAGGCAAAACTTGAAAAATATTATGCAGCCATCTGTGCCTCTCCGGCTGTTGTCCTGCATCACCACGGGCTTGTCACTCCCGGCCGTGTAACCTGTCATCCAGGGTTTGTGGATCAGATTGATAATGGAAATATTATTGAATCCAATGTTGTGGTGGACACCAATTGTATCACCAGCAGGGGGGCGGGAACCTCTTGTGAGTTTGCATTAAAGCTTGTTGAACTGCTCTATTCAAAAGAAAAGAAAGAGGAAGTGATGCAGGGTCTTGCAATGCTGGTTGAGTGACAGCTAAGTTATGGTTGAGCAATGGTTGAGCAATGGTTGCAAAAATGAGTATTAAAAAATTTGACTGGGAAGATTTTTTCAATAGGCATCGAGCTGAGATAACGCTTGAGTGGAAAAAAAGGCTCAAGTATCATGTGTCCAGAAATTATGAACTCAGATCCCTTGACGAGTTGCGGGTTACCACGGAAATGGCCTATGATGCGAGTTGCAGCATGATAGTTTGCAATGACCATGCTCTGATTAATCGATTTATTGATGAAATCAGCAATATTCGTCTGGAAGAGGGATTTCGGCTGGATGATGTTCAAAAAGCATTTGAACTTTTTCGCAAACTTATTGTTCCCGCTCTCATAAAAGAATCGCCAAGAGAACTGTTGTGTGAAAATATTGAAGCGGTTAATACAGCTCTTTCGTATACCATTAACCGGTTCAGCTCCGATTTTCAAAAAAAGCATGAAAAATATCTGAAAGACTATGCCCAGCAGCTTGAAAAAGATGTGGCGTCAAGAACTGTGGAACTAAAGGAATCAGAGCATAAGTATAAAACCCTGGTTGAAGAGATCAGTGACGGATTTCTGGTGCTGGATAAAGATCGGATTGCCTTTGTTAATCCGGCTTTCTGCGGGATGCATGGATGCCGGATCAAAGAGCCTCTGCAGGCCTCGTTTTTGTCTTTTGTTTCAAAAAAAAGCCATGAAAAAGTCAGTGCGATTATTTCCAGGGGGATAAACAAGGGTGCGGAGCCGGAAGCTTTTGAGTATCTGAGATTAACTAAGGACAAAAAATGCCTGCCAACGGAAATCAATTTCAGGCCGTCCCGTTTCGGGGGCAGAGATTATAACCTTTGTATTGTAAGGGATATTACCAAACGGGTTGAGACGGAGAAGAAAAGCAGGGAAATGGAGCGCATGGCCTATATCGGGCAATTGACGGCATCTCTTTCCCATGAGATCAGAAATCCGCTGTCATCGGTAAAAATGAACCTTCAGATTCTGGGCAAGAATATTATTTTAAAAGGCAATGACAGAAAACGCATTCAAATATCAGAACGGGAGATTAACCGGCTTGAAGGCATTTTAAAACAATTGCTTGATTTTGCAAAACCAGTGTCATTAAAGTTTGACATGGTTGACATCAATGATATTGTCCGTTCCTGTGTTGAATTGTTGGAAATGAAGTTTCATAGAAAAAGCATTGAGTGTGAAATTAAACTTGATCCTGGCTTAAAAGAATTTTCTGCGGATAAAGACAAAGTTGAGCAAATTATTATCAATTTTCTTTTAAATGCCTTGGATTCAGTGGATGATTTCGGGATTATAAGGGTTTTAACGGCTGTAAAAAAACAAAACGGCACACCCTGTGCCATGATACGGGTTGAAGATAACGGCAAAGGAATTTCAAGAGATTTGCTTCCCCATATTTTCGAGCCCTTTTATACGACCAAGACAAATGGAACCGGCCTTGGTCTTGCCAATGTAAAACAGATTGCAACTGCCCATGGGGGAAGGGTAAGGGTAATTGATTTGAAAAATTCAGGGACCGCTTTTGAGGTCTTTTTACCCATGGGAGAAATAAATGGCTAATCTTTTGATTGTGGATGATGAGCATCCAATCCGCGAATCCATCAGCATGTTCATGTCTGAGAAAGGTCACTCGATTCACACCGCATCAAGTGTTAATGAGTCAATCTCCGTGTTTAAGGAATGTACCCCCGACGTTGTTATCCTTGATATCCGTCTTCCCGACGGCAGTGGACTGGATGCCTTAAGTCAAATGCGTGATTTTTATCCGCTGTCCAAAGTGATCATGATTACGGCATTTCAGGATATGGAAACCACCATCGAAGCCATGAAAAGGGGAGCCTATGATTATATTCATAAACCTTTGGATGCGGATGAACTGGAAAAAACGGTAAATGATGCCATTGCAAGTTTTTATGAAGATGCCAAAACAGCGGTAAAAGATAAAGGAAAAACGGTTTACAATGAAAGCGAGATCGTGGGTAAAAGCCGTGCCATGAAAGAAGTGTATAAAACCATCGGGATGCTTTGCCAGAACCGGGCAACCGCATTGATAATGGGGGAAACCGGTACTGGAAAGGAAATTGTTGCAAGACGGATACACCTGAGCAGCACGGATTGTGAAAAACCATTTATTACTTTTGATTGTTCAGCCGTTGTTGACACACTTCTGGAAAGTGAATTGTTTGGTCATGAAAAAGGCGCGTTTACGGGAGCCGTAACCTTAAGGCCGGGTAAAATCGAACTGGCAGGGGACGGCACCCTGTTTCTGGACGAAATCGGGGAATTGCCTTTGAACCTCCAGGGAAAGCTGCTGGGTTTTCTTGAAAGAAAAAGATATATGCGGGTTGGCGGGAAAGTACTTATGAAATCAAAGTGCCGGATCATTGCTGCCACCAACAGGGACCTTGAAACAATGGTCACACAGAAAACATTCAGGGCGGATCTGTATTACAGGCTCAAGGTTGTGAATATGACCCTTCCGCCTTTAAGGCATCGCCTGTCCGATATCAAAGACCTTGTGGCCCATTTTGTTCAAAAAAGTGCGGATGAACTGGGGGTTGAACATATGACATTGCAGGACGGCTGTATTGAGAGACTGAAACACCATCCCTGGACGGGAAATGTCCGGGAGCTTGAAAATGTTATTGTATCCGCCTCCATCCAGTCCAGGGGAAGTGTGATCCTGCTGGATGATCTTGAAACCATTTTATCCCATCATCCGGTTTCCGCAGAAGAGAGCAGCAGTTCGCAGTCTCTTTCACAAATGGAGCGCCAGCATATTTTTAATATTCTTGAATCGGTTCAATGGAATAAAACCCATGCCTCACACATTCTTAAAATTTCTTTGCCCACTTTAAGAAAAAAAATTAAAAAATATCACCTGGATACCCCGGATTAGTCAATGGTAAAAAAAATATCTCTGGTATTATTTTTGAGTATTGCCTTTGCGGGTTTGTGGGATATATCCTGTTTGCCCCTGCTGTCTGCACAAAAAATTCATAGGGTTGCAATGGTTACATGGCGCGGCGAAACCCCTGCGGAAAAAGGGTTCTCAGATGGATTGAAATATTACGGGCATGCGATTCATATTATAAAATACCATGCAAACCAGGATATGCAACTGCTGGATGACGCCATTGCGGCCGTGGGAAAAAGTGATGTGGATTTGATATATGTATTTGGAACCACTGCTGCAAAACGCGTACTTTCAAAAATAAAACAGACGCCCGTTGTGTTTAATATTGTGACACGACCGGTTGAGTCGAAAATTATAGCAAGCTGGAATTCATCGGGAAATAATGCCACCGGTGTCAGCAGTATGGTGCCGATTGTTCATCAGCTGAAGGCCCTGAAAAAAGTGGTTCCTTTTTTTCGGTTGGGCATCATATATAATCCATTGGAGCAGAACTCCGTTATCCAGAAAGGTATTGTCAAGGGAATGGAGACCATGCTCAATTTCAGATTGACTGAATTTAAGATAACCGGAAAAAGAGATATCCCTCAAGTCCTTACAAGGTTAAATGAAGCGGTGGATGCGGTTTATCTTCCTTCGGACTCAATGATAAAAATACTGGGTACAGAGATTATCACCAGGGTAAATAAATTTAAAATTCCCTCGCTTTCCGCACTGGAGGACCTTGTGACCAACGATTGTGCGCTTATGGGACTTGTCCCTGATTATTATCAGCTGGGCAGACTGGCTGCTTTAAAAGCAAGTTTGATCTTCCAGGGCAACCACCCTTCTGAAATTAAAACCTCCACACTGGATCATTTTAAGATAACCGTGAACATGCATACGGCAAAAAAGATCGGTATCAATATCCCCACCTCCATTCTTGTGATGGCAGATAAAATTATTCGATAATCAAATTCACGGTCATATTGTTTTTTGTCAACCATTGCCGGGAATGATTATAAGATAGTCCTGCCCCAATCCATAATTACTTCTAAAATTTAACTGCTGTGAGATTCCGCACGGTTTTATGTGTGCGTAAACCGCTCGCATAAAACATTCTGATAAATAATTCCTTGAAATCATAGGTAAAAATTTCTGTATCGGGCTTGGCACAAAAGATGCTTATATGGTTTATAATATAGTTAAATTGTAACTGTTTTAATCTTTTAACAAGGAGTCCGGCAATGAAGGAAAAAGGTTTATTTGTCATTAATGTATTGGCTTTAGTGATCCTGTCTGTTTTTGTTTTCGGAGCAATACCGAACATGGCCCAGTGTAAAACATACAGGTTGAAATTTCAGATGGCATGGCACACGCAGCATCCGCAATATAAAGCGTATAAGGAATTTATCAAAAGGGTGAAAGAGGCGTCAAATGGAAAATTGAAATTTACTGTTTTCCCCGCCAGTCAGCTGATCGGAAGAAATGAAGCCCTGGACGGATTGAAAAGCGGCACCATTGATATGCTGGCCGGCTGCGGGACGTATTATCATGGTATGGTGCCGGAAGGCGATGTGGATTGGCTGCCGTATATTTCTTTGAACAATCGTGAAAAATTCTGGGATTATATGAATAATGATCAGGGCGGAAAAGCCGGTGAATTTCACGATATTATCTATAATGCCTACCTGGAGAAAGCAAACGCCGTATGGCTTACCAATATTATTTGCGGCAGCTCCGGCATCATCGGCAGGGGCAATACTGAATACAATACCATGGAGTCATTGAAAAATATTAAATTGAGAGCCGCTGGTGGGGTCAGCACAAGAGTGGCCAAGGCGTGGGGAGCCTGTCCGGTTACAATGGCCACAGGAGAAATTTATCCGGCCCTTCAAAGGGGAACAGTGGACGCACTGATCTTCTATGCTTACGGATTAAAGGATTATAAATTTTTTGAGGTGGCAAAAACATTTTCAACACCGCCGGTCTTTACCTGGGCGGATGATCTTTGGATCAATAAACGTGCCCTGGAAAGACTTCCCGAGGATTTGAGAAATACGCTTGTAACGGTTTCCCGTGAGTGGGGGCACTGGGCCAGTGTTGAATATTGGCCGGAATATGAGGCTGAAAACGAAAAATGGTGCAGGGAAAACGGGGTAAAGTTTGTCAGCATGGACAATGAAAATATTGAAAAATCAAAGAAGATGCTGGAGCAGGTGTGGGACTGGTATGCCAAAGAAAGCCCGGAATGTGAAAGATTGGTGGACTTGATAAAAACCGAGCAAAAAACCTGGACTGCCCTGAAAAAGGATAGCGGTCTTGAAAAAATTGCAGGGCTTCAATAACGCATTTTCAACCAGGGGAAATAGAGGAACGATAAAATGATGAATAAAAATAAAGGACTGACCCGGATCATGGACGGCATTGCGTCATTTGATGAGAAACTTGCTGAAATTGCCGGTTGGATCGTTGTACTCATGATGCTGACCATAAGTTATGACGTGGTCATGCGATATGCTTTTAATTCACCGACCACCTGGAGCTTTGAAGTCAACCGGTACATGCTCATCATGGTGGTGTTCATCGGTGCGGCATGGACCCTCCCTGCCGGAGGACACGTCACTGTAGATATTGCCACTGAAAGAATCCCGGAAAGAAAAAGAATTGTACTGGATATTATTACATCTTTTATGGCCGGGACATATGTGTTGATATTTCTGATCCAATCCGTGGTGTTTACCTATGACGCACTGGAACATAATGTAAGAAGCACTGAGTACCTGGCCTGGCCGCTGTGGCCCATAAGGGCATTTCTGGTAGTGGGTGCCGCATTGTTGTTTCTTGAATATATATTGAGAATTGTTCGAAATTTCTCACAGCTTTCTCAAACACATGAGGAAAAATAATAAGGAGATTTATTTATGGAATGGTATATCGTTCTTTCTATTCTGGTGGTGTCTCTGTCTTTCTTTCTTTTTCTGGGGCTTCCGGTAGCATTTTCTCTGGGATTTCTCAGCATTATCTGTGCACTTGTTTTCTGGCCGGGCACCACCGGGCTGTATGGGGTTGCATTGGCCGGATATGGCCATATGGGCAATTATACATTGGTTTGCGTCCCTCTGTTTATCCTCATGGCACAGCTGGTGATGCACAGCCGCATGGGAACGGACAGCTATGAGGTGGCGGATCGTTTCCTGCGCCGGTTGCCGGGGGGGCTGGGAATGACCAGTGCCGTGTTTGGCGCTATATTTGGTGCGGTTTGCGGTGCAAGCACGGCTGGAACCGCTACGGTCGGTCTGCTGTCCCTTCCGGAAATGATAAAAAGAGAGTATCAGGCCGGCATGTCCGGTGCCATTGTTGCATTTTCCGGTGCCTTGTCCATCTTGATCCCGCCCAGCGTAATTCTTATCCTTTACGGCACCCTGGCTAATGAATCCATCGGCGCACTGTTTGCCGGAGGAATTATTCCGGGAATCCTGATGACCGTTCTGGCCCTGGCCTATATTTTTATCCGGGTGCTGATTGATCCTGACGTGGCGCCCAGGGATGATGTCCGGTTTACATGGAAAGAGAAATTTGCCTCTCTTTCAAAGGTATGGTCGCTGTTAACGGTTATTTTTATTCTGTTGTTCACAATCTATACGGGGGTTGCAACCCCTACTGAAGCCAGTGCCATCGCCTGCCTTGCTGTTTTTATCATTGCGTTTGTAAAAAAAACCCTGGATGTGAAGACTACCCGGAAAGCGCTTTTGCATACCGTAAAAACCACGGCAATGATCGGTTGGATTATTATCGGTGCCACATCTTTTGGGTATGTTATCATTTATTCCGGATGCGCAGCCGAGCTGACCGACTTTGTCGTATCCCTTCCGTTGCCGACCACTGCGGTGGTGATGATACTGATGCTGGGATTTTTGATTATGGGGATGTTTCTGGACCCTGCGGCCATCGTTATGATGACAACCCCCATTATATTGCCTATTTTGACCGCCCTGGAGATAGACACCTTGTGGTTCGGCATTTTAATGGCCGTAAATATGTGTGCGGGAAATATCTCGCCGCCCATGGGATTGAACTTGTATATTGTAAAAGGGCTTGTGCCGGATAAAATAAAGCTCGCTGAATTGTTCAAAGCCGCAGTGCCGTTTATTATATTGGATATCGTCACCATCGGACTGATCATGATATTTCCTGAAATTGTTACCTGGCTTCCAAGCCTGATTGTTTAGTACCATTGAAATAATAATGAAATGAATAAAGAGGAAAAATATTGATGAATAAAGGGTTAGAAAAAGTTATGGACCTTTCTGCGGCCATCGGGAAATTTGTGGAAAACGGCTGTCATATGTGCATAGGAGGGTTTACGGTAAACAGAAACCCCATGGCTGCTGTTTATGAAATTATCCGTCAGAGAAAAGAAAATCTGCATCTGTATGCCCATTCCAACGGGCAGGGCGTGGACGAGCTTGTGGGGGCGGGATGTGTGGATAAACTGGAGATCGCATACGGCGGAAACGGCAAGTTCGCCTCCACCTGCATCCGGTTCAAGCGTGCGGTTCAAAACGGGGAACTGCTGGTTGAAGATTATTCCAATTACCAAATGACCCTGCGGTTCCAGGCCGGTGCCATGGGACTGCCCTATCTGCCGGTCAGGTCTTCTCTGGGAACCGATATTGTTAATAAATGGGGCTTTTCCAGGGAAATAAGAAACAGCGATCCCAAAATTCCGGACGATAAATTAATTGTAGCGGATAATCCGTTCAATAAATGGGCGGATGTCGAAAAAATCGTTCTGGTGCCGGCCATTAATCCTGATGTCACCATTATCCATGTTCAGAAAGCAGATTCTCAAGGCACGGTAAGTATAGAGGGGTTGCCCATGGCGGATGTGGAACAGGCCAAAGCGGCACAATATCTCATCGTTACCTGTGAACAGCTTTTAGAGCCCGATGAGATGAAAAAACAGTCCGACATGAACCAGATTCCCCATTTTTGTGTTGATGCTGTTGTGCATATGCCCTGGGGCGCTTATCCCACTGCATGTTATAATTGTTATGATTATGACCCTGTGTATTTAAATAATTATGGAAAATTTGCCTCTGATGATCAGTTGTACCGGGAATACCTGGATAAATTTATCCATGGAACACCCCATCATGAGGCGTTTCTTGAGTTGGCCGGAATGGATCGTTTAAACGCAGTCAAGGCTGATCCGGAACGCGGATATGCTGTTAACCTGGATCGAAGATAAATCGGTTTTAGAGCGGATCATTTTGCCTTTACAGGCTTTTTTTAAAAAAATTTAGGAGTGAAATAATATGGCCGATTATACCTTGAGAGAACTGATGACCATTGCTGCTGCCCGGCAGATAAACAACGGGGAAATCGTTTTTTGCGGCACCGGGATTTCCATGCTGGCTGCCATGGCGGCAAAACATATCAGTGCGCCGGAAAGTGTGATATTTTTTGAAACCGGTGCCATTGATTCAAAGCTTGAAGAAGTCCCCATGGCTGTTGCCGATCCCCGGGTCATGTACGCGACATCGGTGAACGGCAGTCTTGCAGATGCGTTTGCCACCATGCAGAACAAAAAAACCGGAAAACGGGTTGTGGGAATCATGGGGGCCGCACAGATTGATATTTATGGAAACCTCAATTCCACGGTGATTGGGGATTACCATCGCCCAAAGGTCCGGTTTTCCGGCAGTGGCGGTGCCTGCGATGTGGCATCCTTTGTGCCGAAGAGCATTATTTTCATGCAGCATGAAAAAAGAAAATTTGTAAAAAAAGTTGATTATCTCACAAGTCCGGGGTGGATCAACGGTCCCGGCAGCCGTGAGGCAGAAGGCCTCGGCGGTTCCGGGCCATCCACGGTGATTACCAACATGGCGATTATGGGATTTGATAAAATCACAAAGAAAATGTATCTGGATAAAGTCTATCCCGGCATTACACCGGAGCAGGTGCTGGACAACATGGAGTTTGAGGTGGATATATCAAGGGCCGGGGAACTTGATCCGCCTTCCATGGATGAGCTGATGGTGCTGCGTGAAAAATGTGATCCCCAAAAATTAATTCTTGGAAATTAAACAATCTTGATTTTGCCCCCGTGCCCTCAGCCCGGGGGTAAAATGATATTGAGCCGTTCCATGCGGCGGTTCAGCGCAAACCTGCTGATGCCCAGTATCCGTCCGGTTTCGGTCTTGTTCCCTTTGGCTTTTTCCAGGGCGTTCCGGATGATGCGGTTTTCAAACTGGTCCATGGCGGTTTTCAGATCATGACCGGGGTCCGGGGCGGGCGTCTCACTATCGTGTTCCATGACCGGTTTCTCATGCAAGCCTGTTCCCTGTTTGAATTCCGGGGGCAGCACCTTTGTTTCTATGGTATCCCCTTTGGTGAAAATCACCGCTCTTTCAATGACGTTTCTCAATTCCCTGACATTTCCCTCCCATGGATACCGGGTAAATATCTGTTTTACCGGTTCGGAAATTTTTTTAGGCGGTTTTTTCATGTCCCGGCAGAATTCATTTAAAAAATAGTCTGCCAGCAGCAGGATATCATCCTTGCGTTCTTTCAGGGGCGGCATATAAAGGGTGATCACATTTAAACGGTAAAAAAGATCCTGCCGGAATTCTCCGTTTTTAATGGCGGTTTCAAGATTTTTGTTGGTGGCGGCAACAATCCTGACATCCACTTTGATATCCCGCCCGCTGCCCAGGCGTTTAAATTGTTTTTTTTCAAGAAACCGTAAGAGTTTTGCCTGGGCTGGCAAGGGCATATCCCCTATTTCATCCAGAAAAACAGTTCCGTTATCTCCCAGCTCCAATAATCCTTTTTTGTCTTTTTTGGCATCGGTAAACGCGCCTTTTTCATATCCGAACAACTCGCTTTCAATAATGGTTTCAGGAAGGGATGCACAATTGATTTCAATAAAGGGGGCCTTGTTTCTTTTGCTTCTATAATGGATGGCACTGGCCACAAGTTCCTTGCCTGTACCGCTTTGTCCGCGGATTAAAACCGTTGTGTCTCCGGCATGGGACAAAATGTCTATTTGTTTGTACACTTCTTTCATTTCAGGACTCTGCCCCACCAGGTCGCTGAACCTGTAAAATCGTCGCTGCTGGTATTTGAGATATTCATACTCCTTTCGAAAGTTCCGGTCTTCAAGGGCCTGTCCCACCAGCAGCCGTATGTCTTCCAGTTCAAAGGGCTTGTTGATAAAATTAAACGCCCCTCTTTTGACGGCCTGCACCGTTGTCTGGGTGTCCCCGTAGGCCGTCATGATAATGACCGGCACCTCCCGGTTCCAGGCGGAAATTTTTTCCAATACCTGGATGCCGTTCATTCCCGGAAGCCTCAGGTCAAGAAGAACCAGGTGGGGTGAAAATGTTTCCAAAAGCGTTATTGCCTCTTCTCCCGAATCAGCTGTGGCAATTTCATAGCCCTTTCCTTCAAAGGCAATTGCCAGGGACCGGCTTAATACTATTTCATCATCAACAATCAAAATTCGTTCCTGTTCCATGCTACCGATCTCCTGTCTGCTTTTTATCGGATGCCGGCAACAGCAGCCGGACCTGTGTTCCCTGCTGCACCACACTGTCGATAAAGATATATCCTTTATTTTTTTCCAGTAATTTATGAACAATGGAAAGTCCCAGGCCGGTTCCTTTGGGGGAAGTGGAAAAAAAAGGATCAAAAACCCGTGGCAGAGCTTCCTTTGAAATTCCATGGCCGGTATCTTTGAACCGGATTTCAACAAACCCGGCCCTGTACATTGCAAAATCAGGATCTTTTTGGGTCAGCTTTGTTTTTATTTGTTCTTCGTTCCTGACATTCCCTGCGGTTATAGTCAGCTCTCCCCCTGCTTCCATGGCTGTGAGGCTGTTTAAAATCAGGTTAAGAAAGACCTGGTGCATCTGCTCCTGGTCGGCCATGGCAAAAGAAAGGTCTTTATCATACCTGCAAATCAGGCGGATATCGGATTTTTTGAGCTTTTCCTTGACCATGCCAATGGTTTTTTCCAGGATGTTTTTTACATTTACCGGTGCCGGAAGCGGAGGGGATGGACGGGAAAACCGCAATAAATCGGATACGATGGTGTTCAGCCGGTTGATTTCAGACAATACCCCGGAAATCAGGATCTGTTCCGCATCGGTGCGTGCCCTTTCGGCCAGCACCTGGAGACTTGTTTTCATGCCGGCCAGGGGATTTCTTATTTCATGGGCCATGCCGGCGGACAGCTGCCCCAGGGAAGCCAGTTTGTCAACCCGGACCATGAGTTCTTCCATGCGCTTTCTGCGGGTGATGTCACGGATATCCGCGATGGCACCGATCAGTCCGCCTGACTGGTCGGTAAGCTGGGAGGTATTGATCTCCACACAGGAGGCCTTGTCATCGGACCGGGCCAGTTTCAGTTCATGATCCCGTGTATTTTCACCGGATTTCATGGAATGCTTCAAGAGGTCTACAACCTGTTGCACCGGTTCACAGGGCCGGAAACCGTCTGTCCCGGATGTTTCCCTGTGACCATATCCCAGCATGGTTTGTGCACTCTGGTTAATGGAGGAAATTTGGCCTGCCTCATCTACGGTGATGATACCGGAAGACACGTTCCTGAAAATATCTTCCATAAAAGTTTTCAGGTCCACGATCTCTTTCATGTTTTTCTTCAGGGTGGCCACCATCTTGTTGAATTCCCTGGCCACAGCCGAGAGTTCATCATTGGATTTAATTTCAATCCGCTGGTCAAGGTCTCCTTTCCCAATGGCTTCAGCACCTTTGATCAATTGCAGTATGGGACGGGTCAGGCTTTTAATGAACAGGAAGGATACCGGCAGGAAAAGCCCGATTATAATCATGATAAAGGATATGATTTGATTCCTGAATGTGTGGATATCCGCCATTAACTCGGATTTAAAAACCGTCACCCCGATACTCCAGTTCATCAGGGTGCAGGGAAGGTATACAATAAATTTTTCAGCATGGTCATGCGTATAATTTCCGAATCCTTTTTTACCGTCCATCATATTGTTGATATGCGTTTGAAAGCGGTGGTCACTCAAGGCCTGGATATCCGTTTCAGAATCAATCTCCTTGTCCGGATGGTAAATCAGAAATCCGTTTTTGTGTATTAAAAAGGCATACCCTTTTTCCCCGATGCGGAGGCTTGCCACATAATCAACAAACGCGTATTTTTTAAGGTCAAAGGCCAGAACACCAACTATTTTATCCGGATTTTCAAAATCATACACAATTTTTCCCAGCATCACGACCTTTGAAGACCGGTGGTTTGAAAATTGAAGATCTGACAGAAATCTGCCGGTTTCAAGTGTTTTTGCAAACCAGTCGGCTCCGGAAAAATCCGGGAGACTGTCATCCTGGTCTCCGGTAACGGACAAAATGGTTTTTCCCGCCAGATTGACCAGGTAAATGCCATTGTAATTTGGGTTGCTTTGAAAATAATCTGCCAGCAGGCGCTGGGAGGTATCAAGGCGTTGATTGAATTCAAATTGCAGGAATGTCAACTGAATAAAAGGGAACTTTGATAACAGGTCAATGTCTTTTTGGGCAGCATCAAAAAAATGATCCACCTGTTGTGCGGTTTTCTGGGCAACCTTGTCCAGCTGCTGGCGGGTCTGTACCAGGAGTGCATTGGCTGCGCTGTGATAGGAAACAGCTCCGACAACCAGCAGGGGGATTGCCCCCAGTATCATCAGGATACAAATCAGCTTGGTCCGTATGCTGGAAAATAACATGATACCATTCCCCTGCCGGATCAGACAGTCATTTTTTTTTGAATTTTATCAGCGATGTGTTTTATGAATTCTCCCCAGGACCGGAGACGCTTTTCGGGTAGCATTTTTTTAAGCCCAACCACATAAATGGCAGCGGGAATGGTCTTGCTGACATACAGGGGAACGGCTACGGCATGGATACCTTCGGTGTATTCCTCCCTGTCAAAGGCCACGCCCTCTTTTTGAACTTTTTGAATCATTTTTTTAAAATCGACCTTATCCACACAGGAAAAAGGGGTAAAAGCAACCAGATCATTGGTGGCCAGAAGATGATCCAGGTCATGGTCTGTGAGTTGGCAAAGGAGGGCTTTCCCCCCTGCTCCAACGAACAGCGAGTGGCTGTGTCCCACCTCGGTGGATATTTTAAATCCTGTGATGGAATCTGCCTTTTCCACCACAACAGCGTTTAAGGCCGAGCGAACAACCAGAAAAGCGGTCAATCCTGTTTTAAGATTAATTTCTTCCAGATACGGTCGGGCCGTTTGAACCAGGTTGGTCGATTTTCCTGCTGTCTTACTCAATTGATAGAAGCGTGACCCAAGATGAAATTTTCCCTCATCATCACGTTCAAGGATTCCCAGATCCACCAGTGAGTAGACTATATTGAATACCGTACTGCGGTGATATCCCAGGGCGGAAGCAATGGCGCTGATCCCCAGGGATTTCCGAGTCTTTGACAACAGATCAATCAGATCAAAACATTTATAGATGGCTGGTACTGCTTTAAATTCTACAGACATGGCTGTTTTTTATCAAAGGCCTTTTCAATTAAAATAAACTTCTATTCTTAAACAGCCACCAATGGTTGTCAAGTGAAATTATAGCAGCCTTGTTTTTTAAAAAATATAATTCAGTGATAGGGTAATATTGGGATCATCCCCGGCAAATATAGCCGGGGATGAGGAAGTCGTTAATATGGTGGGTTATCCTGCTGCCATATCCTGCTCGGTACGGGCGATAATCGTATCCTGGGAGTATCTTGCAAGATCAATGAATTTTGCGCTGTATCCGGCAATTCTTACCAGCGTGTTTGTATATTTTTCAGGTTCTATTTGAGCGGCTTTCATGTCTTCTGTTGAGATGACATTGAACTGGACATGATCAATTCCCAGTGAATGCCATGTTTTCATGTAGGCATGCCAGAGATCAAACCCGGCATCACTGTGCATGAGAATATTTGAAAGACGCTGGTTTAAAAGGACGCCCTTGTGTCTTGAGGCATCAATTCTTGATACGGATTTTAGAACCGCAGTCGGTCCGTTGGTGTCACATCCCATGTAGGGAGAGCAGCCGCCATCATCTAAGGCCTCTCCTGCGTGTCTTCCGTTTGCAGTGGCCGCTGTTTTAGGACCGTTTACAATATATCCGGCAACAGACTGGGCCAGGGGTAAGGGATAGGTGCCTGAATAGGTTGTATTCCGCTTCCACTCATCGGCAATCAGGTTATAATACTTTGTGGCCATTGCATCTGCATAATCATCATCATTGCCGAACTTGGGGGCATTCCAGAAGTCCAGACGCATTTCTTCTTTGCCTTCCCAATTATTTTTCAAGGCATCCATAAGTTCGGCCATGGTATATTTTTTGTCTTCAAACACCAATTTTTTAATGGCTGCAAGGGAATCGATCACCACCACACTGCCGCTGCAGATATTGTGCCATGGATTGGCTACCTCTGCCAGGGCATTGGCATCCATACCTTTTTCAACGCATCCGTCATCAATGCTTGAAATAAAAGGACAGCACAGATGTGTTGATTCTATTATACGACCCACGTCTTTAGAGCGCAGAGTTAATTCGATAGCATACCTCAATTGTAATTTGTATGCATTCCAGACTTCATCAAAACTCGTAAAATTTGCAGCATCACCTGTTTGGGGGCCCAACTGGATATTGGTGAAAAATTCATCAAATCCGTTGGTCAGGGCGATTTCCATGGCTTTGGCCGGATAAACATCTCCGCCGCCCTCGTTTCTTGTCTTCTGCGTCCCTCTGCGGCCCGTTATTCCCGGTGACATACATAAAACAAGAGCCCAGTCCCTGGCAATATCTTCTGGTACATTAAAGTATTTGATCAATTGCTCGGTATTCAGTTCATCATTTTTAATAGAGGGGAACCCGAATCCCTTTTTAATGCAATTGAATACCCTTTTCTTTGTTTCAACATTGCCGGTTTTATTCCACCGGAATCCAATGGAAGGCTCGGTCGTAACAATGCTTTCTGCAGCTTCAAGAATGGCATTGGTGCAGTCGTTGCTGGCATCGGAACCATCCGGATTGATGCCTCCCAAAGTAAAGATAAACAGGTCATTGGAACCGGCAAAAAATTCTCGAAGCTGTCTTCCCTTTGTACTGCCGTGTTCAGACACTTTTAATCTTTCACACTCAAAGAGTTCTACTGCCTCTTCCCTGGTCATGGGTTGGTCTGTTTTATTTATGACGCTTTTTTGAAAATAGGGCCAGAGAAGTTTATCTGCTTTGTGGCCATACCCACTGCTGTATCGTTCCATGGAGTGGCATAACAGAAAGGTAAACCACTTGCTCTGCATGGCATCTTTCAGCCCCCTGGCCGGATTTGCCGGAACATGCCTGCAGATGTCTGAAATTTCAAGCAGCTCTTGTTTTCTTTTTGCATCGGTCAAAAAGTTTTCTGCCATGATCCTGGCCAGCCTGGCATACCTCTGTGCCCAGCCTACAACCGCTTTCATGGCAATGACCATGGCTTCCCATTGGTCAAGTTTGTCCATAAAATGTAGGTTGTCCTGGGCATTCCAGGGAGATTGGCGCATCTTATCGTTGGCGTCGGCAATCTTTTTTTCAACTTCTTCAATTCTTTTGATCAGGCCATCTTCAAGAACAGACTCGTAATTGGGGACAAGACTTGAAAATGCCGTAACAAACAGGGGCGGCTGTACTGTCGTTGCAGAATACATGATGTTGATTTCTTCGGGTGTGAAATATTTTTCCCCCTTTGTTTGAATGGTATAGGGCTTCCAGTATTCAGCGATTTCCCGCATCTCTTCTTTGTACTCGCAATACGGGCTTTCAACCATATCCACGGTGGCAAAATAGGACAGCTCCGGATACATGGGGAAATAATCAGGATGTTCCGTGTTGGCACCCACGATGAGTTCGTCATCTTGAATATGGATGGTAATGTTTTTAAGGATATTTTCAAGCCCTCTGGCCCTCATAATGCAATTGGGCTCACCAACATTCTTTTTATGGGACTGGGTGATCAGTCTGGCCCGTTCAACACCGGCTTTTACCCCGGCGTCAACATATTCGCCTCCTGCTACATGTTTAAAACGGCACCTGTCTTTAAGTCTTGTGGTTCTTTCTGTTGTCGGCATGGTCGTTCCTCCTGTCTGGCATCAAAATTTTTTAATTTAACTTAAACTTGCTGTTTGGATAGAACTCGAGTCAACTGGTCCATGAAAAATCAGTTGGTTCGAGCCCTGAGATGCTCGCAGGCGGTGTTGTCCTTGAATACCGGTCTGGACAACCAGAATTTTCCCTTTGTATCCTCCTGTTGTCTGATGCAATCCCCTTTCTTGGGTTCAAAATCCATATCCCCTTCTGGAATTGGAAAGAAAAAAGCACATTTTTTACATTTTGACATAAGACCCTCCTTGCGTTGAATTGTTCGGTTTTAACCTTATTCTAACTGTTAAATGGTAACAATGTTTTGCAAAGCCCGCTTCGGCGGATTGCAGTTATTTGTCATGTTTCAGTAACGGCTTTTTCGTCATTACTGAAACGTGTCAATCCTTTTGATATTTCAGATACAAATAGCTGTTATTAAAATGTCATCATGGTTGTTTTAATTATTTGGGTGACCACAGCACCATGCGGGGTTTTTTTCCAAGTTCCTTGGCAAGATCGGATAAAGACCCGTAGGTGATCACATTGGCCATGCAGTGCTGGGCACAGGCCGGTTCCAGTCCTTTTTTTGTTCTCGGAGCGCACAACACACACAATTCCGTGGGAAAGGGTAAAAAGTTGAGGTACGCCTTGTCCTTGGGAAGGTTTTGAATGATTTCCAGAACCTGGATGCCGCCCATCCCTGCGGGCCAGTGATGTTCCTGGGAACAGGCCACCTGGCAGGCAAAGCAGCCTGTGCAATATTCATAATCAATCAACAATCCGTTTTCAGGTTTTTTAGCCATTATTCGTCTCCTTTCCGTTTGCCTTGACGATTCGGCAAAGCAGGTGTTTGATGGGGGCTCCCTGGCCGTCTTTGCCCTGATTGCCCATGGGGATGAGTTGATTGACATTGCACTCCCAAACCCCATATAGGCTCGGTTCAGCCGCTTTCTTTTCAGGATACCACCACCCGTGTGCCGCCATCACCATCCAGGGCGGAACAATGGGAGTTACTTTTGCCTTCATTTTACAGCGGCCCAGCCAGTTCTCCAGCCAGACCCATTCACCATTACCGATATCATGGGCCGCAGCGGTTTGCGGATGAATTTCAACAACCGGGTCCGGGTCAAGTTGCCGCAGCCACGGGATATTGCGGTGTTCGGAATGAAAATATGCAGGAGAGCGTCTTCCAGTGGATAAAATCAAAGGATATTCCTTAGCCAGGTCCGGGCGGCTTACCGGTGTAAAGGGCGGTTCTTCATGGTGGGGCAGGGGATCCAGGCCCCATTCCTCGCGGTAGGTGGAGTATAATTCAAATTTTCCGGTGGGGGTTTTGAATCCGGGTTTGCCGTCGGGCCGCAATTGTCCTTTTTCATGGCGATGGTATGGAGAGCTGGGATGATCTTCCGGCGGAATGGCCCACCCTTTTTTCTGGAGCTGTTCAAAGGTCATGCCCGATGGTTTGAGAATTTCGTCAAACAACTCATTTACTGTATCGTATTTGAAATCCGGATCAAAGCGCCGGGCCAGTTCAAAATTGATCTCCACATCAGGCCGGCACTGGTCTACTTTCATGGCTTTGTTGATGGTCTGCAGCGGCACCCACCAGCTTCTTACCCCGTTTTTTTCCAGAAAGGTGGATGCAGGCAGAAGAATGTCCGCATATTGGGTGGTGGGAGTATGAAACAGATCCACGGCAGCAATAAAATCCAGTTTTTCCAGGGCTTTTTTCCATTTTTTGGGATCCAGTCCAATGCCGTTCAACAGGCCCGCAGTCTGAATCCACATCCCCTTGATGGGGTAGGGCTTGCCTGTAAAAATCTGGTCCAGGGTCATGTCGGTCTGGGCCCGCCAGTGAAAGGTGCGGTAGGGGCCGTATTCTTTTACCCCCACCCGTTTGGCATCCATTTTTTTGTCTTTCAGGCCAATGGGGCCCACAGCGCCTGGAAGGGCATAGGACACAGCATCAAAGGCGAATTTGGCAATCACGTTTCCGCCGGGTATATCCAGGTTACCGGTCAGCGCCCACAGCGATGCAATGGCATGGCAGGTGGGCGTCACCGCAGGTGTCATGTCAATGGGAACCCCCCATTGAATGGCCGCAGGCTTGCTGGTGGCATAAAGCCGGGCGGCTTTTCGGATTTCATCGGCATCCACCCGGGTTATCTCCTGTACCTTGTCCAGGGGATACTTGTTGACTTCTTCTCTATATGCGTCCCAGGCCGTTCGACAGGTCACACGGGTGCCGTCGGCAAGAGTTACGTCCCAAAGGCCTGAAAACGCTGCCTTTACGTTCAAGGTTTTAAACTCAGTTTCGCTGGAGTGCCAGATTACCGGTTCCCCGCTGTTTTCATCCCATACCACGAAATTGTCAGGAGCGCCGGTCTTGTCCAGATGGACTTCACGCAGAAGTTTCCCCGTATCCATGCGCATGAGATGAGCGCCGTTGGTCCATTTTTCAAGAAAATCATGATCATACAGATCCTCATTGATAATAACATTCAACATTCCCATGGCCAGGGCCGCATCCGTGCCTGGTCTGATCTGAAGCCAGTGCTTGGACCGGGAGGCAAAAAAACTCAGGCGTGGATCTACACAGATGATCTTGGTGCCGCGTTTCATCATGTCGATCACCCAATGGCCGAAAAGGTTATCCGGGCAGGTGGCGGCAATATTATACCCCCAGATGATAATGGTTTCGGGCAGTTTGAATTTTGGATCCTCATAGCGTTTCGGCAGCCATTGGCCGGCATCAAACACGCAGTAACACCCCTGAAAAGTGTTGCAGGCACTTAATCTGGGTCCATAGCAGGCACTTCCGCTGAGAGAAAACATCACGTTGGGGCTGCCAAAGGCATAGGCCAGCATGCAGATCCAGGGGCCGATGTCCCTTCCTGTTCCCATGGAAAAGATAACGCTTTCAGGGCCATACTCTTCCCGAATGTCTTTCATTTTTTTTTCAATATAATCAAGGGCCTCTTCCCAGGAAATTTCTTCCCATTTGCCTTGTCCGCGTTTGCCTACGCGCTTTAACGGCCGGGTGATACGATCTTCATGTTTAACGTATTGGGTCATGGCCAGGGCACGGGCGCATAGCCTTCCCTGGTTCCATGGATGATCAGGATCTCCTTCTATTTTTATAAGCTCTCCATCTTTGATGTGGGCGAGTACGCCGCAGCCGCCATGGCATCCAGGTCCGGCAGACCAGGTCGTGGTGCGGACAATATCAATATTTTTTGACCCCATGCTGTTTTTCTCCTTTTTAATCTAAGGGAAATTATTATTGCCTTTGCAGGCCTTTTAACTAATGTGGTCAATATTGATTTTGTGTTTATTGACCACCATAGAGAACACTATGACTCTATAGAGAATATTTTGTCAACCTTTTTTATGTGAAAGTCTTAAAAAATCCAAACAGTGACTTGCAATATTTTTTGTGGGCAAACCAAGCTGAAAGACCAAGTCTGCCCGTGGCAGTTATATAAAAATTTTTAAAAATTCATGCGGAGACTTTCAATATTTGTTGTGGATAAATTTCAAATAAAACATCAGGTTGCACATGAAAATTATTTTAAAAGCTGAATTTCGGTGAAAAAAATATCGTTCTTTTGAACAGGGCGGGGTTTATACCGGAAAGTATTTTTCTAGTCTAAAAAGATCCTTTCCGGTAAATTCGTTTTGTTTAAGGTTTGCTTGTATTCTAAAACCATTATTCCCGTAAGCCTTTGCCGGTAATAACAGACTTGGGAAAGATTGGCACAGGATTTGCTCTATTACAGAAGCAAATGAAAATGAAGCTTCATTGGCAAAAGTGTCGGTATTTTTTAACATCTTTAACACAATAAGGAGAAAGTGAATGGCGTCCAACGTAAATAAAAAGAAAAATACTGTTTTTCTGATTTTGTTTCTTGTTCTCACTGTGTTCTGCTGGTGCCCTATTGGATATGGAAGTTATGGTGAAGTCGGGTTGATCATGGGAATGCCCTCGTGGGCCTTTTATCTGCTGCTGATTGGTGCGGTCTTGTTTTTTGTCGAATGGGTTTATCTGTTTAAAACGGATTTGGCCTTGTATGACGAAGATCTTGAAGGAATCAAAGCTGCGCTTGAAAAAACCATTGCAGAAGAAACAATCGCTGGAAAAACCATAACGGAGGAAAATTAAATGGTAGCCGTCATTATTATTACCGGGCTTTGTCTGGTATCCGTCTATATCAGTTATGTGGCATTTCGCAAGGGATTTACAAAAAGTGCAGATGATTATTTTGTAGCAGGGTCAAGTCTTGGTTATTTTGTGCTTGTTTTCAGCCTTCTGGCATCTTTTTTAAGTGCCTTTTCCATGTTCGGAATGTCAAGCTTTGGATACCGCCTGGGATTTGGCTCTTTATATGTTTTGACAGCCAACCTGGTTCCTTTGGGGTTCTTATGGTATTTCATTCACAAAAAAACATTTCTTCTGGGAAGGGCCCGAAAGTGGATGACCATGGGCGCGCCATTTGGTGAACGATACGGCACTCCCATGAGAATTGTTCTGGTACTTGTTGTCCTTGTGGCATCCGTTCCCTATATTGTCGCCCAGATCCAGGGAATAGGGGTCATGCTGGAGGCCATGAGCGAGGGCATCATCTCTTTTCATGCGGGTCTGTTTTTTGTTCCCTTTTTTATAGCATTATATCTGATGATGGGCGGAATGAAAGGGGCGGCCTGGGTCAACGCCATCCAGGGGGTCTTTTTTTCCATCATGGTGTTTGTCCTTTTCTTTTTTGTCATGATGAAAAACGGCGGGTTTGTTCCGACCATGGAGCTGGTCATGGCAAAACATCCCAACCTTTTCCAGATTGGCTGGGCAGGAGGCAAAGTCTGGAGCTATCCCATGATTTTTGGAATGGCAGCAGCAATGTGTCTGGGGTGTGTCTGTTTTCCGCAACCTTTTATGCATGCCTATTCAAGCCGGTCTGCAAGGGGCTTGAAAGCCATGTTCCTTTCATTTGGCGGTATTTGTCTGTTCATCATTACCATGCCCACATTGATCGGTATTGCCGGCAATGCCATTGTTCCCGGACTTAAAGGGGTTGAAGCCGATAAAATTTACGGTCTTGTTGCCGCAGCCACCATGCCGGACTGGCTGGCGGCATTTGCTGTGGCAGGCGGTTTTACAGCTGCCATGTCAACGGTGAACGGTCTTGTTTTCGGAAACGCTGCAAATTTATCTGTGGATGTTATTAAAATAATGAGGCCGGAAACCAAACCATCCGAACTGATTACCATTGCCAGGGTTTTTGTGGCGATTATCATGGCCATATGCGTGTTTATCGCCTGGAATCCCAATACCCCCGTGGCTGAACTGTCCATCATTGCTTTTGGTACGGTAGCGGTAACCTTTTTTGCCCTGTGGGGTGCTTACTATTGGAAAAGAGCAACCGCAACGGGCGCTATTTTATCCATCCTTGTCGGGGTCTGTTTAAACATAACCTTCTTTTTTGTTGGCGGTAAAGCCATGGTTCTTTTCCCTCAAAAATCACTGTTTCAGCTGAACGGATTTCTTGCTTCGTTTATTATCGCAGGAATTGTTTTCTTTGTGGGATCTTACCTGACAACTCCGGGCAAAACCGAACAAAAAAGTCTTAAATTGTTTTTTCACCCGGTTTTAAGCAAATAATTGCCAAGGGCAGGCTTGATTTTTATCCGGTTTGCCCGCAAAAAATAATGAAAGTCTCTGTATGGATTGTTTAAGGCTTTCTGATAAAAAAAATACATAAGGAGAATATCGAATATGAAACCTGATATTATTGAATCTGAATATTTTAATGCAGCAGATTATTTTGTAGACAGAAATGTCCGTGAAGGAAGAGAAGATAAAGTGGCCATTCTGTGCGAAGACCGCCAGATGACATATGGAACACTTGCCAAAGAAGCTAACCGGTTCGGCAATGCCCTTTTATCATCAGGCGTCAGGATGGAAGACCGGGTTGCGCTGCTCCTGCTGGATATGGAGCTTTATCCTGTTGCGTTTTTTGGGGGCATTAAATCCGGTGCCGTGCCCATCTGTTTGAATACTCTTATGCGGCCAAAAGATTATCTTTACTTTTTAAATGACAGCCGGGCCAGGGTTTTGGTGGTTGATGAGAGCCTGTATTTTAATATTGAAGAGATTAAAAGTGAATTAAAATTTCTGGAACGGATTGTTATGGTCAACAGCAGCCAGGCCAGGCCGGATACCATGACATATGAGGATTTTGTCAACGGTCAGCCAGAGACTCTTGAGACAGCCCCTACCGGTCCTGATGATTCCTGCTTTTGGCTGTACAGTTCCGGGTCAACCGGGAAACCCAAAGGAACCGTTCATTTGCAGCATGATATGCGGTTCAGCGTTGAAACTTATGGCAAGCAGGTACTTAAAGTCAGGGAAGATGATATTTGCTTTTCAGCAGCCAAATTGTTTTTTGCCTATGGTCTGGGTAACGGCACCTATTTTCCTTTCAGTGTCGGTGCCACAAGCGTATTAATGCCGGAACGTCCGACACCGGATTCTGTTTATAAGACAATTGCCCAACACAAGCCGACCTTGTTTTTTGGTGTTCCAACTTTGTATGGTTCCATGCTGGCTTCGGAAGAGGGGGAAATGGACGGGGTAAGGCTTTGTGTATCCGCAGGCGAAGCACTGCCTGCCGATATTTTTCATCGCTGGAAAAAACGGTTTAACCTGGATATCCTTGATGGAATAGGTTCAACGGAAATTGCCCACATCTATATCTCCAACCGGGTGGAGGATATCCGTCCGGGAAGCACAGGACAGATTGTGCCCGGTTATGAGGCAAAAATAGTGGACAATGATTGTAATGAAGTGGAGCAAGGAGAGATCGGAACCGTTTGGATCAAAGGCGACAGCACGGCTGCCTATTATTGGAACCGGCATGAAAAAACCAAAGAAGCCATGTTGGGCGAATGGTTTAATACGGATGATAAATTTTTTGTGGATGAAGACGGGTTTTTCTTTTATGTGGGGCGCTCCAATGACATGTTAAAGGTTGGCGGTATCTGGGTTTCTCCGGTTGAAGTTGAAGCCTGCCTCATTGGTCACCCATCCGTGCTTGAGTGTGCGGTTGTTCCCAGCAGGGATGAAGAAAATCTTGTGAAGCCCTGTGCTTATGTTGTTTTAAACAAGGGAATTTCAGCATCAGAAGAACTGGAAAAAGAGATAAAAGCCTATGTTAAAAATGAACTGGCTCACTATAAGTTTCCCCGCTGGATTCATTTTGTGGAAGATCTGCCCAAAACAGCCACAGGAAAGGTCAAACGGTTTGAATTGAAAAACCAGGAAGATCAGAAGGTCTTGAGCAATTAACTGCCATGGGCAGATCCGGTATTTCGTCCTGGTTTGCCCACAACAAAGATTGAAAGTCTCTGTATGAATTTTTGAAGATTTTCATATAAAAAAACAAATGACGAGTGTCATGTTTCTGAGGTTTAACAGCCCGGTTCCGTTTTTGAACCGGGCTTAATTTTTCTTTATTCTATTTTCATGGGTATAAATATTAAACCGGTTGTTTCGTGCAAACCCGACAATGGTCAATCCGGCTTTGTCAGCAAGTTTAACGGCGGACAGTGTAGGGGCTGCATTGGAAATGACAATGGGTATGCCGGTTTTAATGATTTTACCGATGATTTCAAGGGACATCCTGCAACTGACCGTTGCAATCTTGTCTGCCGTATCCATTGCTTTTAACAGAATATCTCCCGCCAGTTTGTCAAGAGCATTGTGCCGTCCAATGTCTTCGTAATAGGATAAGAGTTTGGATGCATTGCACACAGCTGCACTGTGAACCGCACCTGTTTTATGGAACAGTTCGGATTGATCCCAGTGCTGTTGAATCAAGTACAATACCTGGTCATAAGTTATAAACAGGGCTTTTTCCCGGCTTCCGGACAAAATATTTGTCTGGCCCTGCAATAGTGTTCCGCCTGATGACCCTTTGATTGATTGTCCTTTTTTAAATTCATCCAGCCGTTGCATGGCCCGGTCATTTAATGTGATATGGCATTGTTTTTTTTCTTTTAAAAAATTTAGTTTAATTATGTCGGTTTTGTCATGAACAATGCCTTGAGTAAACAGGAATCCTGCCGCAAGAGCCCGTGTATGGGTCATGGAAAATACCATTTTAAATGTTTTGTCTTTGTTGATCACTATCTCAAGAATGTCTTCGTCAATGATGCTGTCTTTCATCAAGATGGCTTTGTTGTCTTTTATTCTGGTGATATTAATCTTTTTAAGAATATGGTTGCTTTCCATGAGGTTCTCCATTGCCAAAGTTTTGTGAATTGATACCGGTATGGCATATTATTGCAGATTATGACTTGAACCACCAGCGTTCAGTATTTCTAAAGCCATCCATTGGCATATTCCCGGCAATGGGGCCATGGGCAAGTTTGTCTGAACTTGCTTCCACCATCTGGTTGCACATGGGGACAATAGTTCCGCCGTCATTCCTGCAGATTTCCTGCATTTCCAGATACATTTGTCTGCGTTTACCTGTGTCCAGCTCTGCTCTTGCATCAATCAGAAGGTTGTTAAACCTTTTGTTTTTCCAGTGGGTATCGTTCCATGGGGCTCCTGACGCATAGGCAAGCGAGAACATCATATCTTCCGTGGGGCGACCGGTCCAGTAACACATGCACCACTCTTTTTTTGTCCATACATTGCTCCAGTATCCGTCGTCCGGCTCCCGCACAACATTGATGGTAATTCCGGCTTTTTTAGCCTGTTCCTTGATAAGGATAGCGGCATCCACTGCACCGGCAAATGCGGCATCTGCGGCATGCAGATTGAAAACATGGTCAAGCATGCCTGCTTTTTTCATATAGAATTTTGCCTTGTCAGGATCATATTTCCTTTGTTCCAGGTTTTTGGCAAAATATTGATTGACAGGTGCGATGGGATGGTCATTGCCGAGTTCTCCATATCCCCGCAGGACTTGTTTTAATAATTCTTCACGGTTAACGGCAAGTTTTAATGCCATGCGGACATTGTTGTCACTGTATGGGGTTTGATCCACGATCATGGGAATGGAGTAGTGTGCCGTTCCGGTGGTTGCCGTCACATTAATGCCGGGCATTCGTTTCATCAAGCTTGCTGTTTTTAGTTCAACACGGTCCATATAGTGGATTTGCCCTGTTTTTAAGGCATTTGTCCTGGCATTGGTATCAACGATGGACAAAGTTTCTATTTCATCAAAAAAGGCTCTTCCCTCTTTCCAGTAATTGGGATTGCGTGTTGCAAAAGCCTTGACACCAGGCTCCCATTTTTCCAGAATATATCCTCCCGTACCAATGCCTTTTTCCCATTCCCGTCCTTTGGTTCCCGCCGGGCAGATTGTCAAATGATGGTCTCCCAGGATAAACGGAAAATCCGCACTGCCCCCGGAAAGCTCAAAAATAACTTCATACTTTCCATCCGCTTTGATATTTTCAACACTTTTTAAATAGGGTTTAACAACAGATTTTGATTTTTCGCCCCTATGGTGGTTGATGGTAAAAATAACATCTTCTGCCGTCATGGTTTTGCCGTTATGAAATTCAACGCCTTTGCGCAGTTTGAAGCGCCACACTTTTGCATCCGGGGAGGAATCCCAGGACTCTGCCAGTTCCGGGATGGGTTTGAAATTATGGTCAATTTCCACCAGGCTGTTTCTGATCTGCCAGTTGATGCTATAGTTCATATTGGACGTCAGTGTCCCGGGATCCATGGAGTCCGTGGTGGACCCGCCAGTGCATCCCATGATAAACCGTCCACCCCTTTTGGGTTCGGACGCCCGGGCTGTACCCGGAAGCATTGCAGGGGAAACCGCCGCTGCAAGCCCAAGTGCGGACATGTCGGTAAGGAACTGCCTGCGGCTGATTTTGTTCTGGTTAAACATCTGTGTTAAAGATGATAGGTCCGTCATATTCTTTCCTCCGATTTAAGTGATTGATATTAAATGATTGGATCAGATGAAACTTGAGGCACGCTCTTCTAAAAGTTTGTCCAGCCAGTCCGGGTCCATTTCAGGAACGGATGCCAACAGCTTGTCCGTGTATTCATGATGGGGTGGAGACAAGACTTGTTTTTTTTCGCCTTGTTCGATGATTTTCCCTTTCAGCATAATCACAATTTTATCTGCAATGGCCTTTACCGTGGCAAGGTCATGGGTGATAAACAGGTAGGACATGTTTGTTTTATTTTGCAGGTCCTGCAAAAGGTTGAGGATGCCTTCGGCCACCAGTTGATCCAGGGCTGAGGTGATTTCGTCGCAGATGATCAGGTCCGGTTCGGCTGCCAGGGCCCTGGCAATACAGATCCGCTGTTTTTCTCCGCCTGAAAGTTCCGTGGTCAAACGGTCTATATAAATGTCCGGATCAAGTTCGATTTTGCTTAGCAACTCTTTGATCCGGTCTTCAGCCGCTTTACCCTTGAGGCCAAAGTAAAATTTAAGGGGCCTGCCAATAACCTTTCTGACGGTCTGTCGCGGGTTTAAGGCCGTATCCGGCATTTGATAGATCATCTGCATTTTTCTCAAGTCTTCTTTTTTTCTGTTTTGCAATTCACGGGGAAGCTTTTTTTCAAAAAACGTTATACTGCCCTGAATGGCGGGAAGAAGGCCTGTGATAACTTTTGCCAAAGTGCTTTTTCCGCTGCCGGATTCTCCGACCAGGGCAACGGTTCTGCCTTTTCTCACGGTCAGGTCAATGTTTTCAAGTACATTTTTCTGGCCTGTGTAGGTTGCAGCCACATTCTTGATGTCCAGAATCACAGCCATTTTATCCGTAATGATTTTTTCTTCTCTCAGGCTTCTGACATTTAACAGTTCCCTGGTGTAGTTCTTGTTGGGTTGTTTAATCAATTGTCGGGTTTCACCCTCTTCAACCAGCCGACCGTTCCTCAACACCATTATCCGGTGAGCCACCTGGGCCACGACAGCCAGATCATGGGTGATATACAAAGCCGCTTTGTTCATTTTTTCCGTGATCTCCTTGACAGCAGCCAATACTTCGATCTGGGTGGTGACATCCAGGGCGGTTGTGGGTTCGTCAAACACAATGATGTTTGGCTTGCAGGCCATGGCCATGGCCACCATGGCTCTCTGGAGCTGGCCTCCTGAAAGTTCGTGGGGATACCGGTATCCGATTTTTTCAGGTGTGGGCAAGAACAGCCGCCGATAAATTTCAACAGCTTCTTTTTCAGCTTTTTCACAACTCATTATTCCATGGTGAACAGGTGCTTCTACATATTGTTTTATGATACGGTGTGACGGGTTAAAGGAGGCTGCAGCACTCTGGGCCACATAGGCAATCTTGGATGATTTAATCAGTCGCAAATCTTCCTCGGATGCATCAAATAATTCGATCCCTTCAAGATTAATAGATCCTGATGCCAGTCTGCATCCCGGGCGTGTATACCCCATGGCAGCAAGCCCTATAGTGGATTTGCCGGCACCGGATTCCCCGATAAGTCCAAGCACTTCTCCTCTTTTCAATTCAAGGCTGATGTCTTTGACAATGGGTTGCCATTGGTTTTCGTAAAAGCCTTCAATGTATAGATTCTTTATCTCTAACAGATTGTTCATGGGTGTTTCCTTTCTAATCGTGCAGCCCGCTGGATAAATGTAAAAACCAGTCAACAATTAAATTGACGCCCACTGTTAACAAAGCAATTGCCCCGGCCGGGATTAAGGGTACAAAAATGCCAAATGTAATAGCCCCGGCGTTTTCTCTGACCATTCCTCCCCAGTCTGCCAGGGGCGGCTGCAGGCCCAGTCCAAGAAAACTTAAACAGGCAATAAAGAGAAATATAAAACAAAACCGCAGGCCGAATTCCGCAATCAGCGGCGGCATGGCATTGGGCAGGATTTCATGTCGTATGATCCACCAGAGACCCTCTCCTCTCAAGCGGGCGGCTTCTACAAATTCCATTACTTCAATGTCCATGGCCACAGCCCTGGATAATCGATACACTCGCGTGGAGTCCAGGATGGCGATGGTAAAAATCAAGGTGGGGATGGATGATCCCAGCACAGATAAAATCATCAAGGCAAAAATAAGGGTTGGAAATGCCATGACAATGTCAACTGTCCGGCTTAATGCCTGGTCAGTCCACCCGCCTTTAACAGCGGCAATAAAGCCTGAAAACGAGCCAAGCAGAAATGACAGCATAGTGGTGATAAACGCAAGGGCAATGGTATTTCTTGCACCATAGATCATCCGTGTAAACAGATCCCTTCCAATATGGTCGGTGCCCAGATAAAATTTGCCGGAAAAAGTTTCCCACACATCTCCGACCACGCTGGTTTCCCCATAGGGTGCGATCAATGGTGCAAAAACAGCAACCAGGATATTCAAAATAACGATCCCCATACCGATCCGGGCGGAAATAGGGGACTGTCGTAATAAGTTTAACACAATGGAACTCCCTTTAAATACTGGATTGTCTCAGTTTTGGGTTGGAAAGCATGGACAGGATGTCTGCTGCAAGGTTTAGAAAAATATAGGCAATGGAAAAAATCAATCCTGATGCCTGGACTACGGGCAGATCCCGCTTGGCAACCGAATCAACCAAAAGCTGACCCAGTCCGGGATAGACAAACACGACTTCGACAATAACCACACCGACAATCAGGTAGGCCAGGTTGACGGCAATCACATTGATCACCGGGGACAGAGAATTGGGAAATGCGTGGTGTACAATGATTCTCAACCGTTTTATCCCTTTTATTCGGGCCATTTCAATATAGGCACTGGCCAGCACATTGATAATGGCTGCCCTTGTCTGTCGCATCATGTGTGCAGTTACCACACAGGTGAGTGTAAGGGACGGCAGCAAAATTGCATATATTTTGCTGGTAAATCCCATGTCTTGGTCAATCATTGCCAGGCTGGGAAAAATATTTAATTTTACCGACAGAATACTGATCAGTATATAGGCGATAAAAAATTCAGGAAAAGAGATAAATGAAAGTGTGGTGATCGAGATCAGCTTGTCAAAAAAAGTATTCCTGTAAAATGCCGCAAGCATGCCCAGAAAAATTGCCAGGGGAACTGCAATTACGGCAGTGGTTAAGGCCAAAAACAGTGTGTTGGCAAACCGCCACCCGATTAATTCGGAGACAGGTCTGCCATTGGCAAGGGATTTGCCAAAGTCCCCATGGATAAAATCTTTCAGCCATGCCCCATACCGAATATGGGGGGGTAAATCCAATTTTAGTTGAGTTCGAAACGCCGTTACCGTCTCTGGCGTGGCAGATTGTCCCAGGACGGTCTCGGCCACGTCACCGGGCAGCATTTCCACGCCGATAAAGATGATAACAGAGATGATAAATATGGTTGCCAGGCTTGCGCCAAGACGTTTGGAAATTAAAATTAAAACATTTTTCATAAATTAAAGTTGTCTTCCTTAACCGTTAATATCTATCAGAAAAATATATCGAACTCTAATTAATTTGTCAAACTGACACTTCTTGCTAATATTGACTTATCGATCTGTAAATATTGTTTTTGCAAGTTGAAAAGTATAGTATTCAATGTTTTAGGTGCTGTCTGAATATGCTATTTGAAATTTATCAGGATTTCATAATATATCCGGTTAAGTTATTCGCCGGCAGAAAAATTGATCCGTTAGGGTGTCATAAGTGTTCGCGCAAAGATACCGCCCAAAAGAAATTTTGGATAATATGTCGAAAATTAAAAGATCATCAAGAAGTTTTGATTTTGATTATTGAAATAATAATGGACTTTTAAATAAAATATATTGTATTGTGTTCGAAATATATATTTATGAATTTATATAAAAGTATAAAATATATATTTGATATATATTTGAAACATGTTTGAGATTATTTAATTAATTTAATTGGTTGATGTTTTTATTGTTTTTTTAAATTGTATGGTCTTTAGCGAGATGGGTCTTTTTAGATACATTGATATCTATGTAAAATCATGTTATTGTAGCCTTGTTTTTAAATTTTCATAAAGGTTCAGATTTTGTGAGTGGTTTTTCTTTGCGAAGCACACATGGATCTGATTTTTTTTTGACATAGAGAGAAAATGAAATGAAATATCAAAGCTATACACTAAAAAATTTACATCAAATCAAACTGCTGAATGATCTTCCTGATGAAATAGTTGACTCGATCAAGGTTGTTGGACAGGTATTACCTTTTAAAAGTAATAATTATGTTCTTGAAGAGTTAATAAACTGGAATAATTTTGAAAAAGATCCTTTGTTCACCCTTACATTTCCAAGAAAAGAAATGCTAAAGCCCAATGATTATAAAATCGTAAATCAATGTTTGAACCAGAAAGAACTTGCCACAGCTGTTAGTTTGATTCGCGCCGGATTAAATCCTCATCCTGCTGAACAAATGGAAAAAAATGTCCCGATATTTAATGGAATACCTTTGAATGGCATTCAACATAAATATCGCGAAACAATGCTTGCATTTCCCTCTAAGGGGCAATTGTGCCATGCTTTTTGTTCTTTTTGTTTCAGGTGGCCGCAATTTTCCGGGATAAAAGAGAAAAAATTTGCTTTGAAAAATGCGGATTTAATGATTGGGTATCTAAAAGAGCATCCTGAAATAACAGATGTGCTTTTTACAGGTGGTGATCCCATGATAATGCATGCAAAAGCATTTGAGATTTTTATTGACGCAATAATTAAGTCCGGTATAAAAACAGTAAAAACGATACGCATTGGCTCCAAAACATTGTCTTTCTGGCCTTATCGCTATCTGACAGATTCCGATAGCGATGAACTTCTTGATTTGTTCAAAAAAGTTACGGATGCAGGGTTTCATTTGTCATTTATGGCCCATATTTGTCATGAAAACGAAATGTCTACGGATGCTTTTAAAGAAGCTGTGAAAGCTATCAGAGACACAGGAACAATTATAAGGACTCAGTCACCGGTTATGCAGCATATAAACGATAATTCCGAAAATTGGAGCAATATGTGGAGAAAACAGGTAAGTCTGGGTATGATTCCATATTATATGTTCGTTGCAAGGAATACAGGATCTCATCGTTACTTTTCAATACCAATCTTAAAAGCCTATGATATTTTCAGGAAAGCTTATATGAAAGTAAGTGGTGTTGCAAGAACAGTGCGAGGACCCATTATGTCTGCATCCCCAGGGAAAATTGGAATTGATGGAATTGTTGATACAGATAAAGGTAAGGTTATTTCATTAAGTTTTATCCAGGGAAGAAATCCTGAATGGGTCAAGCGCCCCTTTTTTGCAAAATACGATGAAAAAGCTGTATGGCTTGATGATTTAAAGCCTGCATTTGGAAAATCAAACTTTTTTTTTAATGAGCATGATGTTTTATTAAAAAACTAATACCCATGGCAGATTGACCTGCCACAACAAAAATTGAAACTCTTATTATGGCAGCATGTTGAGCTGAGTTTCATATGGAAAACAGTAATAGGATAAAATGCAAAACATAACAGAGTTTAAAAAAGAAATTAGTGATGTCGATACATTGCAGCTTTTCACAACAGATCTGAATGGTCGACCAGTGACGCTACAAGTGAACACTGAGAATATTGAATCATTGATTAGAACTGGGGTTGGTTTCGATGGAAGTTCAGTTCCAGGTTATGGAACTGTGGATGATAGCGATAAAATATTAATTCCTTTGCCTGAAACTTTTAAGAAAATTGAATTTTCAGAGGAAAACTTAGGTTTCTTGATAGGTGAAATAAGTGAAGGATATGGCAAAAGGTCTCCATTGGATCCCAGGGCACTTTTGGAAAGAGTTGTTAAACAGGCAGAAGATGAATTCGGCCTTTATTTTATGACCGCACCCGAGCATGAATTTTTTTTGCTGAACAATGATGAGTTTGGTAAAGATATACATACGGATAATGCCGGTTATTTCCATTCAGATCCGCGAGATAAGGGTGAACTTATACGAAAAGAGATCGTAACAGTATTGAAAAAGTGTGGTATTCAGTTTGAAAAAATGCATCATGAAGTCACTCCTTCTCAACATGAGATCAATCTGTCTTGTCTTGATCCCATCAAAACAGCAGATAGAACTATACTTTTTTCATATATCACCAAAAGAATTGCAAGTGAGAGAAATTTACACGCTACATTTATGCCAAAACCATTTAATGGGTTTAATCGAAACGCCCTCCATTTCCATATCTCTGCCCAGGATATTGACGGTAATCCAAAGTTTTATGATAAAAATGCAAACTATTTTTTGAGTAAAACTGCACATCAATTTATCGGTGGCATCTTAAAATATGCAAGAGAGACATCTATTATAATGGCTGCAACTTTTAATTCGTATAAAGCTTATGTTGTTGGAAAAGAGGCTCCTATTGTTCGCAGTTGGGGCATTAAAAACCGAAGCTCAATGATTAGGGTTCCATACGCTGCAGGCCCGGAGGATACAAGGGTTGAAATCCGTTCTCCAGATCCTTCAGGCAATATTTATCTTCAGCTTGCAACCCTTATAGGCATAGGTCTTCAAGGAATCAGAGAGAAACTTGATTGTGGTGATCCGGATATTGGCAGTACTTATAAAACAAATAATGCTTCCAGTCTATTAGACAGCAGTTTTTTACCCCGAAACATGTTTGAAGCTTTAATTGAAGCTGAAAAAAGTCAAATTTTAAAAAAGATTTTAGGGGATACTCTTTACACTCAGTACATGTCGTTAAAGATTAATGAGTGGGAAAATTATCGAACTTTTGTAACACCGCGTGAACATAAAATGAATTTGCATATATAAAAGTTTGGATGCACTTATTTGTAAGCATTAAGGCGGTTTATATTTCAATTGCATTTTAATCATGTGTTTGATATTTTTATCAATTAATCGGGCCTTGTTGATCTGTCTTTTCAGATAAGAATACAGCGCTGAAGTGGGGGAGTTGAAATATAAAGATTTTAATGGACTATGTTAAAGTGCCGGGAATTGTTTTTATAACCCTTATAATATTGGGTAACTGACCTTGAAATTTGACGGTATAAAAAAAGGGGACTGAAATGGGCAAGACAAATGATGAACGGTGCAGAAATCTTTTGATCGCTTTGCGGAAAATTATCCAGGCCATAGATCAGCATTCAAAAAGTTTGAAAAAAAATTTCGGTTTGACCGGACCTCAGCTTATTATTCTGCAATCAATAGTTGCAAATGATCAAATTTCAGTTACGCAGCTTTCAAAAAATGTCAGCTTGAGCCAGGCCACAGTGACGGATATTACAAAACGTCTTGAAAAACGTGGATATATTACAAGAAAAAGAAGCATAGATGATAAAAGAAAAACCAATATAACCTTGACGGAAAATGGAAAAACCATAATGGAAACAGTTCCCCCTCTTCTTCAAAAACAGTTTATGGATAGATTTTCCAGGTTGGAGAGCTGGGAGCAGTCAATGATTGAAAGCGCATTTGAACGGGTTGTCTCCATGATGTCAGCTGAAAATATTGAAGCGTCTCCAATTATGATAACCGGTTCGATTGAGTCATCTGAGTTATTATAATACGGATTCCCAGCATGACTTTTCATCCCGCAAGCTTGAAAAGATAAATCTTGTGTGATTTTTTAGAAAAATTATTTATTTAAATGCTTTTAAAAAAATAAAAATTTATGCTGCGGTAATGCAGCTAAGATGACTCATGAAAGGAACTCACTGTGCATTTGTATAATCAGATTTATGAATTTGCCGCATCAGTCGGTGCCCTTGAAGGGTATGTGTATCATAAGAAAAGTGTAGCTGAGATGGATATGAAAGCTCTCCATGTCTGGACAGGTAATCTGGTGGATGCCTATGACCACCTGCCGGCTGATGTATTGGACAAGGTTCAGCCGTCTCTTGATTTGACCTTGAACCGGGCCATCAGTTCTTTTAACGCTATCCTGGAAAAAGACCATCAGGTTCTGGAAAGGCTCAACTCTATGGTCAGCCGGGAAAAAGAATGTTCACCCGATGATTTTCAAAAAAAGAAATGGTTTCAAGAATAAAAATAAAGGATAAGCTGGTGATATCTGGGAAAGTGATTCAAGGGGCTCACAAGGCTGCTTTTTTTACAGAGCTGGACTGGGTAAAGCTGCAGTGTCGTGAAAAAATCGGATTTGTACCTTTTCCCGGAACCCTTAATCTCGAATTGTCTTTGTCTGAGGTGGAACGTCTGGAAAAGTTCAGTGAAGGGATCTGGGAAGAACTGGTACCGCCGGATCAAAATTTTTGTTCCTCAAAGGTTCTTCCCATATGGGTTGGAAACGTCAAAGGGGCATTGATTCTTCCTGATGCAGACGTGAAAATTCACGGCCGGCAGGTTGTTGAAATTCTGGCACCGGTGAAACTGAGGGATGAACTGGGGATAAATGACGGGGATATGGTTGTACTGCAATTGGGTGGGATCATTGCAAAACCAGGGCTCAAGCTCTCTGTGGATGCTGTTTTGTTTGATCTTGACGGCACCCTGATAGATTCCATTGAATCCTATTATTGCATCGTGGAAATCATCCTTGATAAAATGGGATTTCCAGCAGTTCCGAGGCAGACTATCCTGGAAGCGGCAAAAAATGATGAATTCAACTGGGATTTGATTCTGCCGGATGTGCCGGACCGATCCAGACAAGAAACAGCCGCCCAAGCCTGGCAGATGGTACAACAGATATATCCTGACACGTTCCTGAAAAATGTCAGGCCTTTCCCTGATACGGGAAAAGTGCTTCGCCTTCTCCATGACCGCAATATCAAGATTGGGATTGCGACATCAACCCCTCAAAAAAATATCAGTGATAAAATGAAGATCCTGGACCGGGAGGGGATTTTAAATTTTGTTGAGACAGTTGTATCAGCCGGGGATGTTGAACGTAAAAAGCCGTTTCCGGATGCCTTGATTTTGTGCAGAGATCGTCTGGGGGTTCGGTCAGACCGGTGTGTTTATGTGGGAGACATGGTAATGGACGTTGTCGCAGGAATGGCTGCAGGTATGAAAACCATCGGAGTTCTCACGGGATTTGAGACATATGCAAGCCTGGCACAAAATAATCCTGATGTTATTATTGAGTCTATTTCAGATCTGCCTGATGTGCTGGAGATTTAGAGAAAATCATTGAGTAGTGTTTTTTATGAAATAGCTTTTAGTTTGTAAGTTTTGCGGTTTTAAGACGGTAAGTCGGGTTGAATAACAAAAAGCTGGGCGTAGCTGATTTTTATTTGAAAAAGATCGGCAAGTTTTATACCTAAAAGATGGCACAGGATCACCCTTATCACACCGGCATGAGTGACGAACAATATATTGTTTTTTAATGTGGTTGCACAGTCTTTAAAATAAGGAACAGCACGGCATGAAGTGTCGTGAAAGCTTTCGCCGCCGGGTGTTTTGTAGGTATCGAGATTTTTGCCCCTTTTTTCAAACTCTTTGGCGCTTTGCTGTTTGATTTGATCAAAAGAGCAGCCATCCCATTTTCCCATATTTATTTCATTGAGTGCCGGAGATGTTATGATTTTTTTATCATTGGCAATCAATTCTGCCGTGCGGGTGCATCTCTGGAGAGAGCTTGAATGAACAGCTTCGAAATTCAATGATGAAAAAGCTTTTTTCCAATAAAGAGCCTGGTCTATACCCATAGGGTCCAGTTCAACGTCCGTTGCCCCGATAAATCGTTTTGTTTCATGGCCTTTAATCCGGCCATGCCTTAAAAGAAAGATCAAGGGGTCAGGATGAGATAATTTCTCGAACGGATTTTCCGGCAGATTCTTCAATTCTGGCTTGTATGAGTTTAGTATTTTCATATCGTTTTGAAATGGATGTTATGGCCCAGGGAAATTTCATTAAATTTTCTGAAAACCGTTTGTGGTAATTTAAATCAACACCATTGCCGTTGCAGAGTTTGTCGGCAAAATAAACCACCTCTTTTTCATTGACCTCAGATGCGGTATCAATATCAATGTCCATGTGCTGGGTAATTATGGCTGATACTTCTGCGAACCCAAGATCCCTTATAAACTTAGCTCCTGCTTTGGCATGGTTTTTTTCTTTTCGTTTAATATCATGAAGGATTGCTGCGGCAATCACCAGGTCTGTATTCAGTTGATGGGGAAGGCCATTGGCAATTTTCAATGCTGCGAATGAAACCTCTGCCAGGTGAATTCGGATTGGGTCATTCTCGGGCAATATGTCATTGATGATCGAAAGGCATTCTTCTTTGTCCGGGATGTTCAGGCTGTTAAATTTTTGGCAGATATGCTCATACCCTTGTTTGTCATCGGCATCCATTAAAATGCCTCTGTCGTAAACCTTCAAAGGTATTTTTTGATTTTCCGGGGACAGCATCACATCCCTTAAAGTTGATCCATCACACAAATTGAGAATATCTGTTTTTAAACCGACTGGAATCAGGGGCGGATGGCCTGGAGTATCATCAAAATAAGGCAGTATGATTTTATCCGGGGTCTTTTGAAACTGCTGTATCATTAACTTGATGGTAGAAGGGCGAATAGCAGGAATGTCTACCGGAAGAAGGAAAAATCCTGAATATTCCGGCCGGATGTTTTGGACGCCTTTTTGAATGGAACTTAACATCCCGGATGAATATTCACAGTTAAATATTGGAAGGGCACCTGCTTTTTTCACTATCGGTTCAAGCAAATTGTAATTGTGGCCGGTTACAACAACAATATCATTAATTTGATGCGCCTTGAACAAATTGATAGCGGTTTCCACTATTGTTGTTTTGCCCAATGGCAGCAAGGGTTTGAAATCGCCCATTCTGGACGATAATCCTGCTGCCAGGATAACGGCAGAGATTGGTGTTGAGCGGTCTTTTTGCTTAAGGTGCCGAACCATTTTCTTATTTTCCAAAACTGCATGACGGATATCTGCAGGTTTTACAGCTTGAGCAGAACCCTCCATGTCCCATTTGTACAATATCGGATTTTAAAATACTTTCCCCGGCCAGTAGTTTGGGCACGATTAGATCAAAAATACTGGCCCTGTGATACATGACGCATCCGGGCAGGCCTATTACCGGGATATTATTGATATGGGCCAGCATGAACATGGCTCCGGGCAGGACAGGGGCTCCGTAAGTAATAACTTCTCCTCCCGCAGCCCTGATGGATGCCGGGGTCAGATCATCCGGATCAACGGACATTCCGCCTGTAACCGCAATCATTTGGGCACCAGCACTGATATTGTCATGAATGGCTTGAACCGTCATGTCCATGTCATCGCTGACAATGGTTTTTTTGATGACAGGACTTCCCAATTCTTTGAATTTTTTTTCCACCACAGGGCCGAATCCATCCCTTATCCGTCCATGATATACTTCGGAACCGGTTACAATAAGGCCGACGGACAAACATTGAAGCGGTTTGACCTGAATTATGGGAAAGTGTTTTTTACAGATTTCTTCCACTTCAATGATCCGGTTTTCATCAATGGACAAGGGAATTATTCTTGTACCGGCAAGATCATTTCCCTTTTGAACGGTTTGATTCGTGTGCAGGGTTGCAAAAATAACATCCGGAATGCTGTTGATCTCTTCAAGCGCGGATACATTGATTTTTAACAATCCGTTTGTTTGAGATGAAAAATTAACTTTTCCTTCCTGGGGGGCACTCAGATTGATTCCGGGGCCTGCGGCTGCCTCAGCAATTCTAATGGCCGCATCATTTTCATGGAGTTCCCCGTTAAGGGTGGCCACATAAATATGACGCTTGCCAATATCAAGTAACTCTTCCACATCTTCCTGGGTGATCACATGTCCTTTTTTAAAACAAGGACCTTTGAACAGATCGGGTATGATTTTAGTGATATCATGAACCAGAACTGTTCCAACGGACTCTTCCACGGGCAGTGATTTGATTTTGCTTTTGTTGTATAATTTCATATTGATGAACTCTTTTTTTATCCGCCAAGATCCGGGTTGATAAATTCAATGACGTCGTTTTCTTTTACAATGGTGCTGTGATAGTCAGTTGGGTAGATATACCTGCCGTTTTGTTCAACGATCAGATGCGGGTCTCCCTCTTTGACAAATTCAATAAGGGCTTGAATGCTGATATTTTCAGGTACATCTTCTTTCAGGCCGTTCAATATAATAATCATAAGCTGTTATTGACTGTTTTCCTTTTTTGAATTTATGCCATGACAAGTCGGGCAAGCCGGATGAGTTTCAAGGGGTGTGACGGTTGTGCGCATATCCATACCGGAAACTCTGATCAGACGGTTGCTCAAATTTTTTCCGATATCCAATAAAAGTTTGATTGCTTCCATGGCCTGGAAAGACCCGATAATCCCGGCAGCCGGGCCGATAATTCCTGTTATGGTTTCCCGGCGGTCTTTATTTGAAAACAGGCAGTTAAAACAGGGTGTTTTTCCGGGAATAAAGGTTGATGCCATGCCGTCAAATCCATTGACACCTCCGAATATGTATGGGATTTTTTTTTTCAGTGACGCCCGGTTTAACACATG
This sequence comes from Desulfobacula phenolica, assembly GCF_900105645.1. Taxonomy (NCBI): domain Bacteria; kingdom Pseudomonadati; phylum Thermodesulfobacteriota; class Desulfobacteria; order Desulfobacterales; family Desulfobacteraceae; genus Desulfobacula; species Desulfobacula phenolica. The sequence goes on from NZ_FNLL01000015.1 coordinate 55,089, forward strand.
CCGGGTTTGTATATTGTCACAGGCATCCACTATGATATCCACATTTTCCAGTAAATGACAAATGGATGCATCTGTGATTTTTACCTTGACCGGTCTGATCCGTATGGATGAATTTAACCGTTCAAGGCTTTGGGCGGCCGAAACGGCTTTGGGTTTCCCAAGGTCGGCTTCACAATGAATAATTTGCCGGTTCAAGTTGCTCAGTTCGACTGTATCATTATCCACGATGATGAGATTCCCAATGCCGGCTGCGGCCAGATAATATGAAGAGATTGAACCCAAGCCACCGGCACCGGCGATGAGGACACAAGCTTTAAAAAGCTTGGCCTGACCGCCGATGCCGATCTGTGGAAGGATTGTTTGTCTTGCATATCTCATATGTTTATGCGCTTAGTTTGTCCTTGTAAGCCTGGATTGCATTGTAAACGCGTTCCGGTGTCAGCGGCAGTTCGCCAATTCTTACGCCTGCTGCATCATAAACAGCATTCAAAATAGCGGGAATAGTCGGCATTATTGCACCTTCACCCACCTCTTTTGCTCCAAAGGGCCCGTTGGGTTCATCGCTTTCAACTACAATGGCATTGACCGGCGGCATATCCATGGATGTAACAATTTTATATTCTGCCAGGTCACTGTTCAGAACCTTTCCATTATTGTCGAATATGACTTCTTCATGCATGGTTTCACCAATACCCATTGAAATAGATCCCTGCATCTGGGCTTCAACCGAAGTCTTGTTGATTGCTTTTCCGCAATCATGGGCATCTGTAATATTATCAATGGTGATCTGGCCGGTTTCCATGTCAACTGTAACTTCGGCTATCTGGGCGCTGCATCCATATGCCGGAGACGTACCCACGGCAGCTCCCTTGAATTTTCCGCCAAGAAAATGAGGCCGGTATTTGCCGGTCCCGACAATAGAGCCTTTTTCAAGAAATGCAATTCTTGATGCTTCTTTAAAAGTCAGCTTGTCCGACTCAGGATTATCTGTCCATCCCCTGTGTTCTTTGATGTATCTGGTTCTTAAGGCTGAAAAATCAGGGGTTCGGTCTTTGAATTCGATAAAGCCTTTTTTGATATCCATCTGTTCTACAGGAATATCCAGTTGTTGTGCCAGCACATCCAATACCTGCTGTCTGGCATGTTCGGCTGCTTCTTTGGTGGCATGGCCTGTCATGAGGGTCTGGCGACTGGAATAAGCACCCAAGTCAACGCCCATATCAGTATCCCCTGATTCGAGGCGGACATTTTCCAGGGGGATGCCCAAAGCTTCTGCCGCAATCATGGCAAATGCAGTGTCAGATCCCTGGCCGATTTCTGCAGAAGCCGTATAAACCAGAGCTGTACCGCCGTCTTCCGTTAGTTTTACAATGACGGTGCCATGGAAGGTATCGGACCGGTAAATTGGAAATCCCGCACCTGATACAAAAAAGCCGCAGGCCATTCCAATACCTTTGCCTTCAGGCATATTCCCTTTCTTTTTGTCCCAGTCAGAGCCGCTGCGAACTGCTTCAATACATTCGGACATGCCAAAAGAACTCATGTTCAGATCATTGCAGGTAGTGTCACCGGTGTTCATCATATTTTTGATGCGAAGTTGCAGGGGGTCCATACCGATCTCTTCTGCAATCATGTCAAGCTGCTGTTCAAAACAGGCTCTGGCAATTACAGCACCGTGGCCTCTCTGGGCACCGCAAGTGGGTTTGTTGTTGTATACACGGTATCCGTCATAGCTCATGTTGTCAAGCTTGTACGGCCCTGCAAGAAGAGATCCTGTGTAGTATACCGTGGCAATGCCAAAGCTTGTGTAAGCTCCCCCGTCCAGGTAACACTCGTGTTTAAGGGCCATTATGGTGCCGTCTTTTTTTGCACCCGTGGTAATTTTGTGGGTGAACTGGTGCCGTGCCCGTGCCTGCATGAAGACCTGTTCACGGGTGTATCCCATTTTAACAGGTTTTTTAAGCTTTCTGGTCAGTATACAGCAGGCAAGTTCCATGGCGTTTGCAGAGGCTTTGATGCCGAATCCGGCTCCCACATAAGGTTTTTTAACTCGGACCTTTCCGACATCCATTTTCAATACCATGGCCACGGTTCTTTGAACATAGTGGGGAACCTGGGTGGAAGTGGTCAAGGTCAATGTTCCCCTGTTGTCATATTCCGCGATACAGGCCTGCATTTCAATACAGGCACCGTCCTGGCGCTTGCTTTTCATGGTCGTGGTTTTTATGATATCACTGTTTTTCAAGCCTTCTTCAACATTGCCGAATTCGTGGTGAACCTCGGCACTGAGATTTCCGGCAAAGGCCTCGTGTACCTGGGGAGCGCCTTCTTTTAAAGCGTCTTCCACCGTAAAAACCGCAGGCAGAATCTCATATTCCACCTGGATCAATTCAACAGCCTTCAGCGCGGTTTCAAGGGAAGTTGCGGCAACAGCGGCAATTTCATCGCCGATATACCGAACCTTGTCAATGGCAAATACGTTTTCATCATACCGTGCCGGAGAGACGCCGTATTTGACATCTCCTGCATCTTTTGCCGTTATAACGGCTTTGACCCCTTCTAAGGCCTCTGCCTTGGAAGTATCAATGGAAAGAATCTTTGCGTGGGGATGGGGGCTTTGGAGCAGGGCACCGTACAACATGCCGGGCTTGGAAATATCAGCCGTAAAAATAGCTTTTCCCGTTGCCTTGTCCGGCGTATCAATTCGATGGGCTCGGGTACTGATAACATCAAAATTTTTCATGGGTGCCTCCTTATTTGTCCGAACATTGAGATGAAATGGCTTCAAAAATTTTCTGGTATCCGGTACACCGGCAAAGGTTACCTGAAATGCCTTCTCTGATCTCCTGGTCATTTGGGTTGCTGTTTTTGTCCAAAAGGTTTTTGGCAGACATTATAACTCCGGGAGAACAGAATCCGCATTGGATGGCCCCATGTTCAACAAAGGCTTCCTGCAGAGGATGCAGGCCGTCTTCAGTGCTTAAGCCCTCAATAGTTTCAATGGTTGCGTTATTTGCCTGAACCGCCAGAACAAGGCAGGAATTGACGGCATCGCCGTTTAAAATAACAGTGCAGGCACCGCAATCGCCCGTGTCACACCCTTTTTTTGTGCCGGTCAGGCCCAGGTCGTTTCGGAGAAGATCCGCAAGCGTTTGATTGGGTTCTATTGCAAGTTCGTATGTTTCTTTATTTATAGTACAATTGATGATCCGTTTCATATGGTCTCCTGATATCTTTTATTGGGCTGTGGCCTGTTTACAGGCTTTTTCAAGGGTCCTTTTGGTCAATACGCCGATCATGGCCCTTCTGTAGTCGGCTGTTCCCCTGAAATCATCAATGGGTTTGCAGTCTTGGCGTCTGGCTGCTTCACCGGCTTCATAAAAAGCCGCTTCATTTGCGGCGCTGTTTTTTAATGCTTCTTCAGCATGAAAAGACCTGATTGGGGTTGCTGCAACAGATCCCAGGGCAATAATGGCATTTTTAACAGTCTGATTTGCCGGATCGATTTCAATAAATGAGGCCACATTAACAACATTGATTTCAGATGATTTTCGTTTTCCTAACTGGATATAGTGGGCACCACTGTTTTTGCCCGGCAAAGGCAATTGAAATCCAACCAGGATTTCATCGTCTTTTATATCGGTTTTGCCCGGACCCTTGAAAAAAGATTCAATGGCCATTTTGCGCTGTCCTTCCGGACCTTGTAAGACAACCTGTGCCTGGTAGACAATAAGAGAGCAGATAGTGTCGCCGGCCGGACTTGCATTGCAGACATTCCCGCCAATGGTTGCCCTGTTTCTGATCAGGTGGGTGCCAAGATTGTCTGCACCAGCTTTGACGGCACAAAATTTTTCCTGAATGATCTTTGATTTGGACAGCTGGGCCATGGTTGCACAGGCACCGATTGTAACGGCATCCCCTTCTTCTTTGATCTGGGACAGCGCCTCAATTTCGGATAGGCTGATAATGTGGTCTGCTGTGACCAGCTTTTTTTTAAGATGGACCAGAAGATCCGTACCGCCAGCCAGGAACTTTGCTTTTTTACCATGTTTTTTCTTTAATTCAATGGCTTCCTGGATGGAGGTCGGTTCATGGAATTCAAACTTGGGTAATAACATATAAATTTCCCCTCCTTAAATTGATTGTAAAGATATTTTACTTTCGATTTTGTTTGCGATCTCTTTTAAAAGATCCTTATATGACTGAAGTGATTTTTCTGTGATCTGGTTTTTTAGTCCAACCGCCCAGATGGCACATTGAAAATCTTTCCGGTTAAGATTTAATGGTACTGCCAATGCGCTTATTCCTTCTATATATTCATCGCTTTCATAGATGATTCCTTCTTTTCTGGTCGTTGTGATGGCGGCTCGATATTTTTTTTTATCCAGGACTGGCAGGCGTTTATTGTTTTTACGGCTGATGGATGACAGGATCTCTTGAATCTTGTCATCCTGGAGCGGCGACAGAAGGGCTTTGCCATGAGCACCGCTAATTATGGAAATTTTGCTACCGATATCAGCTGAAATCTTGAGATTATAAGAAGAATCCGACTTGTCAATTATAACTGCCTTTAAGCCGGAAAGTATGCCCAGAAAGGCGGAAAGATTGGTTTTCAGGCTGATCTTTTTCAAGTATGGATGAATGCTTCGTATCAGATTAGATCCTTGCTCGGCAGCTTTCCCCAGTGTATAAAGTTTTGCTCCAAGAATAAATTTGTTTTCACTGTCCTCCAAAATGTGTAAGTCCAACATTGTGTATATAATATTAAAAACCGTACTTTTGTTAAGATTTAGTTCATTGGATATGTCGGTTATGCCCAAAGGCTCTTTTCTTTTTCTGAAAAGTTCCAATATCTGAAAGCATTTATCAATAGCTGGGACACGGTTAAATTTCATGTTCAATCCTATGTTTCTCTGTAAGGAACGGTTGTTCTTATTATCAAACAGAATAAAACAACATAAAATGACTTTTGTCAACCATAAATTACTTTTGAAATTAGCCTCGTGTTTTTTGGATGGGCTGTTTGAATTTTAATCGGGGGATTTTTTTAGATTAAGTGCCTATCGTCAGCATGGCTATGTCCAAAGGCTCTTTTCTTTTTTTGAAAAGTTCCAATATCTGAAAGCATTATCGATGGCTGGGACACGATTAAATTTTATGTTTAACTCTATATGTTGTTGTAAATAACGGTTGCTTTTACAATTAAACAGAATAAAATAACTTTTATTAACTATAAATAACTTTTAAGACTCACTGCGTGTTTTTGGATGGGTTTGTTTAAATTTGAATCGGGGGGATAGATCAAGTGCTTGTCGTCAGTATGGAGATGTCCACACTATCGGTAAACAGTACCAATTTTTGACAAATTCAATAAGGGCTTGAGCCTTGATGTTTTCCTGTATATCTTCAGAAGCTGTGTAAACAAGAACCGTACAGCCGTTTTTTATCAGCTTGACAATTACAGTACCATGGAAGGTGTCGGACCGGTAAATGGAAAATTTTGACACCTGATGCAAAAGTCATTTTGGATCAATTTAGGCAACTCCGGCAACGACTCAATGATATATCGCAAAAAGTTTATAAAGATATTTATTGTGAGGGCTAATGAGGGTCTGTTTAAAAAATGTGATGGGTTTTTTTTAAATTAACCCATCACAAAGGGTGAAACAGAATATCAACAGGGGTCCACCCAAATGTCGTGAACATCTTGAACTGTATCCTTGATCAGCATAAACGCGTTTAAAAGGCGTGTATACGTCATAGCCATGCCCACATGGTCGGTGAACAGCATCAATGTTTCAAGATCATGATCTGATACATCCCATGATTGATTATGGTATAGACGAATCGCACCGATGATCTTGCCTGAAAAAACAACCGGCAGTGAAATGATTGATTTTATGCCTTCTTTTTGTGCAGCCTCAGGATATTGAAGAAGGTCTGTATTTGATGTGTCTTTAATCACAACCGGTTTTTTGTTGTAAATGGCTGCAATGCTTTTTTTGGACGAAATAGCACCTTTTCTCAGATATGTTGTACTCAAGCCAAAGGTGGTGAAAATATCCAGTTCTTTTTTTTGGGGGTTTGCTGCAAAAAGGCTGCATCCCTTGATATCCAGGGCACCGGTCATAAGCTGAACCAGATTGTTGCCCATGCTTTCCAGGTCTGCAGATGTGTGCATGGCACTTTTAATAACTTTAAATAGATCTATATTGATTTTGTTTTCAATGCTCATATATCTTCTCCTTGATTATTTTTAAATTCAAAGTCTTACAAGCAGGAGTGCGAAATTAAATTTTTGATCATGGTTTTCAGGTGATAATCGTTATAGTGATATTTTTAAGAGTTGTCACAACTTTATTGAACACACTGGGTATGAAAAAACTTGTTACGGTTCCGGACCGGCTCAGCACAATTGTATGATATCTTTTGTCTCTGGCCAGCTGTATGATTTCTCTGGCAATATCCTTTTTCTTGGGCAGATACAAATAATTCACCCGGCTGTCTTTAAATCCCTCGCTTAAAAGGTATTGTTTGATTTCAATCATCCTGCTTTCCTGGTCTATGACCTGACGGCGAAGATAATGCAGGTTGCTTGACATTTTTTCCATCACGCTGCTTTTGCTCACATCAATATCAGGAACCGGAGAATACGCATGGAAAACCGTCACACTCACATCGTCATGATTAACATAAGTCCGGCAAATAAACTCCAGTGCTTTTTTATCCATATCTGTAAAATTATAGGGAAGTAAAATTTTATTTTCGTCCATAGCCATCTCCTTATTTTGGGGTTAATAGGAACCTGGAATTTTATCATTTAGAATAAAAAAAAATTAAAGTTGGCTGCGACAGCACATGGTTACGATGGAGTTTAAAAAAAGAGAATTGAGAAAGAGAACTGATTGAGGCTTCAAAATTGTATGTATACGTTTAAAATAAACCATGTACCTGAGTTCTGTCAAGATAATTAACATCCTGCCGGCCTGAAATTCATGGTGTTAATCATTGACATTGAATCCGGTAACTTGTTACACTGCATAATAACTGAAAATCGTCAGTATGCTATACATGAATCCTGCTGAAACTAATGTTTTCTAAAATTCTTTTAAACAATCACCACCAACTGATCCTCAATTTACACTCAACTTTACCTCAACTTCAATATTTGAGTATTATCCAACCGTTTTTTTATTAATGGCTTCTCTGCGGGTTTTGTCAGGCAGGCAATAATACCCGATTTTATCAAAGGAAGCCTTAACTTATTTATTATGGTTAGAAAAGGAGGTTGTTATGGCAGTTTGTGTAATTATAAGGCGAAGTGTAAAAGATAAAAAAATAGCAGATAAGCTGGTTCCCCTGATTCTAAAACTCAGGACCAAGGCTATCGTCCAGCCAGGGTATATTACAGCCCAGACATTTTCCAGCCTGGCCGTTGAGGGTGAATATCTTATCATCAGTACATGGAATAAGATTGAAGACTGGAACCGGTGGATGAACAATGAGGAACGGCTGGCTATCCAAAAGAAGATAGACGAATTAATCGGAGAAAAAACCCAATATCAATATTACGAACCTGTTATCGGTGGTATTATGCCGAGATTTGAAGGCAAAATTTAATTGTAAGATATTTTTTATGATGCGTTCTCTGTGATGCGTTTTTATTGTCAAGCGGGTTAAAATGGGGTATACGATTTTGATCACCGGGGCATCCGGTTACCTGGGCTCGGCACTGTGTGCGGAATTGTCCCGGGATCATAATATTATCGGACTTTACAGGCGCTTTCCGTCTGAAAAACTACAGACAGTTGCACCAAATGTCAGATGGGAAAAGGGTGATGTCGTTGATGAAGATTGCCTGGACCTGATTTTTAAAAATGGGATTTCACGGGGCCGGCCCATTGATTATGTGATTCATTTTGCAGCCTTTACGGGTTTTGGTGAAAAATGGCAGGATGAATACAGCGATACCAATGTTATCGGCACCCGGAATATTATTAAATCAGCCTGTTCAGCAGGTGTGAAACGGATTCTTTTTGCCGGTAGCATTGCCGCACTTGAGCCTCTTGCCCAGGGAGAAGTGTTGACGGAAAAATCATTGGTCTATGGTCGCATGGCATATTCTAAAAGCAAGGCCATGGGAGAAAAATTGTTTGCCAAAAATTCAGACCGGGTTCCGGCAATAGTACTGAGGCTTGGCGGGGTGTTTTCAGACTGGTGTGAACTTCCTCCTTTATTCAGTGTCATGAACCTGTGGAGCAGGCCGTTTGTCGGAAAGATGGTGCCGGGACAGGGAAAATCAGGATTTCCTTATATCCACCGCAGGGATGTGGTTAAAATTGTCCGGAGAATCGTGGAGAAAAATGACAGTCTTGACCGGTTTGAAATATTGTTTGCATCCCAGTCCGGCTGCACATATCAAAAAGATTTGTTTCCGATAATTCGAAGGGAATGCAAGAAGAATTTTTCGGATAAACCTGTGAACATGCCTTTGTTTCCTTTGAAAATAGCTTTGCATGGAAAATTTATTGTCAATACTCTTGCCGGAAAAAAAACTTATGAAAGGGCCTGGATGATTGATTATGTCGACAGGCCCCTGGTGGTCGATACCTCCTATACCCGTAATAAACTGAACTGGAAGCCCAGTCCAGGGCTTCACATTCTTGAGAGGTTACCGGTTTTGATGTATCATTTTAATCACCACCACCGCAAATGGTATGCCCGGAATATTAAGCGTAATGATCAAAATTATGAATATGAGCCGGATTAGCAAGCAGAAGGCCCTTTTCTTTTTTTTAGATGAAAAAGATTAATAGATCGGTCCGTTGCAGTTTCCCTGTTTTGATCCGGTATCTGGATATCATGCCATTTTTCAAGTGCTTTAGAGTCGTTCAAGACCAGAACCGGACAATCGGCTCTAAAGCTGACGCGCTCTACAACACTTCCGGCATACCATTTTCCCGCATAGTTTTTTCCAGTATCATTTTTTGTGTGTGATCCAAGGATGATCAAATCTGCATCTGTTTTTTCTGCACATTTCAGCACTTCCTGATGAGGCAGGGCACCTCCCCAGATCTTATATTCATGCTCTGTTCCATCCAGGTAAACATCACAGAATTCCTCAAGTTTTTTTGTTAACGCATCCATATCCGTCTTGTAGTGAACCCCATTATATTTCGGATATGGCGGAATCGGAATCATGAAAAACGGATAAAGAATTGAGTTGAAATCCCGGGATAATTTAACAGAAAGGCAAAGCGCGCATTCACAGGATATGGAAAAATCAATGCCCACAATTATTTTTTGGAACTTGAGCTTTTCTTTTGCAATTGGTTTGTTAATGATCATCATTGGACAGTTTTTCCGGGTGAGTATCTTTCGGGCAGTATTTCCGATTTTTTTGTTTTTCCTGACCGCCTCTTTTTTTTCAGTCTGTTTGGAGTGCGGACCTAAAATGATCAGGTCTGTATCCGGATTATGGGCCTCATTGAGTATTTCTTTCCATGGGCAACCAGTTCGTATGGTGAATCTGACGATATGGGAGTAAGTTACATCACTCTCATAGGTCTTGTGCAGTTTGGTTTTTATGGCTTCAGTATAGTCGGGGCTAACCTGTTCCGTGTTGCTTGTGAAACCAGGCTCAAGGACGTGAAGGACTGTCAGTTTGGCATGGTATTGTCCGGCAAGATCAAGGGCCGTCAATACCGGAGCATCTGCACGGGTTACCCTGTCTGTTGCAACCAGGATATGTTTAAACATGATACCCTCCTTATCTTAAATCATGGCTTTGAAAAGCCTGTTTTAAATCATTGAGCATCTGTATTACATCTGTTTTGAACTTAAGTCTTATCTGTTGTTATATGCCATTTTTGATTCGGTTTGATCGATATCAATCATGGCTTTTGCATCAATTCGGAATGCTTTAATTAAAATTTTTCTTAAGACATCCTCAAGGGGAAATGCCGTGTCCACACTAATGTGAAGAGCATTCCCGGCATACCGGAACCGTTCGTATCGGGCAGTGAGTTTTTCAAAATGATCAATTCTTGCATCTGAAACCGATGGGCTGAATTGCCTTTCCAACAATCTCTCTTTTATTGTTTTTTCTCCGGCACGGCATTCAATGAAAACAGGTTTAATACCTTTTTCCTTTGCCAGACAGATCACTTCTTTTCTGTGTTTTGCCTTGCTGTAAGTTGCATCCAGAATAACGGATCTTCCTTTTTTGATTTCTTCTCCTGCCAGACATAAAAGTTTTCCATAGGTTAGAGATGTTACCAAAGGTGAATATAGTTTTTCTCCAAAAAGGTCCGTGCCGCTTTCATAGGGCTGGAGCCCGAACATCTGTTTTCGAACGGCATCGGATCGAATCGTTTTTATTCCAAGCACGGCAGATAACTTTTTTGCAATTGTGCTTTTACCTGTTGCCGGTTTTCCGAAAATTACCCATATGCGGGGCCTGAAAAACTGGAGCGCATACTGAGATGCAAGATCAAGATATTTGATGGCATCCAGATGAACAAATTTTCTTTTTGCTTTCAGAAGATCGTGGGATTGCAGGAAAATACAATTGACTTTGCACCGTACCAAAGCCCTGTAACATTTATAAAAAGCAAGGATCAAAAATCCATTCAAGTCGTTTGTATGCCGGAGAAATTCATTTAAAAGGCAGTCTCCAAAGCCGGGTTCTTCATTAAAATCCAGATCCATCAAAAGAAAAGCCAGATCATTGATAACATCTATATGGCGCAGACGGTCATTGAATTCAATGCAGTCAATGATCTGAATACCGGTATCTGTAAAATAAATATGGTCGGTTCGAAGGTCTCCATGGCAATCACGGATCTTGCCTGCCTTTAGCCGACGGTTAAAATAAGATTGATGATTTTTTAAAAAGGACAGGGTTGCTCCCCGCACTGTTTCCCATATCTCTTTGTCTATAAAGATTCCGCAGCTGTCTTTTGTCTGTCTGAAATTTTCCCGGCAGGCATCATAAATATTTTCCCATCCTTTCCCTGTATGGAGCAATTCGCTTTTAGGTGTCTGAAACTGGAATTGAGCAAGTATCCTGCCCAGTGAAACCAAATCCATTTTGTTGATTTCTCCGGCTTTGATCATATTATGCAATGATTTTGAATCACTTAGCTGACGCATTCTGACAGCGTATTCTATTGGCTCTCCTTTTCCTCCAAGATAAATAACACCATTTTTGCGGGTAATGGCTACCACATCCAGATAAATATCATTTGTCAGCCGGCGGTTTAAAAAAATTTCCCTGCAGCAATAATAACGGCGTTTTTCAAGACTGGAAAAATCCAGGAATCCAAGATCAAGGGGCTTTTTGATTTTGTATACATAATTTCCGGTTAAAAATATTTTTGAAATATGCGTGTCTTTTTGACGTATACCGGCAACAGGATGAGGGTAGAACGATGAATCTTCCATAGCCTGGAATACACGTTTTTGAATCTGCTTGTCCATAATGGCTCCTTTGAGTCTTTAATTTTTACAATAAACGCCTGGAGATCGGTTCGTGCATCATTAAGCTATGAGAATGATGAGAAGCAATAACAATTCAAAAAGAGCAAATTTCCAAATTTCAATGGGACATCAATCTGCACAAGTTAAATCATATAAGAAAATCTAAGTTATTGTTACGGATCAAAAGAGGGGGGGCAAATACTGTGAATGAAATACCTGATATCAATGCCTCATAATACTTTTATTTCTACTGTATGTCAACATTCGGTGGGGGCCGGCGTGTTCGCAGGTATTTTTCTTGTCTTTATCATGATCATCCTGTAACAACATGCTCCAGGATGGTCAAACCAGGGAATTAATAAGAAAAATTTATATATTTCAGAAGGTAGATACTTTCGTTTTTATATGTGTCTCAATCCTCAACTTAAGGTTGTACTCTGAAAAAGATCTACCATAAGAAAATCTTATAAAAGCCATAAGTTTATATGAATTGACACTTTTTTTGTCAACACATATTACTACATACAACATACTTGTTTTCAAGATTGAGTCCGGCTTGTTTTATAAATTGACGGCTCCTATCGTCATCTTTCCCCGGTATTTTTTTTGTAAGTATGGATCAGGTTTTCAGTTAGTCGGTTTTTTAACATTTAAATTTTATGGAGGTAAAAATGGCCGATAAGAGTTTTCCCAATCCCCACGAAATAGAAGCAATACCCGGCACTGAAGGGTGGGAGAGAATGTATCCGTATCATTATGTTTTTTCGACTAAAGACAAAGAAAGGGAAGAGTATGAGAACAATACGTTCTGGTTCAACGATGCTCTTCACTATCCTGAACCCTTGTATCCATTTGATATTATCTGGGATGAGGCATGGTTTCTGGCATTGTCACAGTTTAATACCAGGATTTTCAGTGTTCCACCGGTTTATGGAGTAGATCATAGAATCATCAATGGAAATGTTTATATTTCTCCGGTACCTGTAACTGATCCTGAAGAGGTTCAAAAAAGAATCCCCATGTTCATGGAAAGAGCCGGATATTATTATGAAAATTGGGATGACCTCCATAATCAATGGGAAAATAAGATGAAGGGGATTATTTCAGAAATTGAAAATCTTGAAATTGCCTCCCTGCCGGACATGGAAGATATCTCAGTGGTTAAAAACGGACTTGGCACCTCAAGCGGGTATGAACTGCTCAAGAACTATGACAAGCTTATAGACCTGGGCATTCGATGCTGGCAGTATCATTTTGAGTTTTTAAACTTGGGATATGCCTCCTATGTCACATTTGTTGATTTTTGTACCAAAGCCTTTCCTGATATCCCCCTCCAAAAAGTCACCCAGATGGTCGCAGGAATTGATGTTATTTTGTACAGGCCTGATGATGAATTGAGAAAATTGGCTAAATTGGCGATTGAGCTGGGCATTGATTCTCAAATCGGAGGAGATACCAAGGATATTGACGATGTGATTTCGGAACTTCAGGGTTCTGAAAATGGTAAAAAATGGGTCGCTGCATGGGATGAAGCTAAATATCCATGGTTCAATATTTCAACAGGAACCGGATGGTATCATCAAGATGTTTCATGGAACGACAACCTGAATATCCCTTTAAGTTCCGTTAGAATATACATTGGCAAACTCAATGAGGGTAAATCCATAGACAGGCCCCTTGAACAAATAAAAATCGAACGTAAAAAACTTATTGTGGAATACAGAGGCTTGTTAAAAACAGATGAAGACCGGCAGACCTTTGATCAACTTCATGGTACGGCAGAACTGGTATTTCCCTATGTCGAGAATCATATGTTTTATGTGGAGCATTG
>NZ_FNLL01000001.1:0-590673 GCF_900105645.1 Desulfobacula phenolica
TACACCGGGACAAGGCAATGGAAAAGATTCCTTCAAGGCCTTTCTTGATAAAAGGGACGGGCAGAATTCTTCTGGTTGATGATGAGGAAAATATTGTTATTTCAGGCCGGCAGATATTGATGAAAATGGGATATGAGGTAGTCGGAGTAACGGACAGCCTTGAAGCCCTTGAAGTTTTTAAAAAAGAACCCCATGCGTTTGATTTGGTTTTAACAGATGTAACAATGCCTAAAATGACCGGTATTGAGTTGTCAAAAGAGATCATAAAGATCAGGCAGGATATCCCCATTGTTCTGTGTACCGGTTTTAGTGAAGGATTAACATCCAGTATGGTTGAGAATATTGGTATTGTTGATACGGTAATGAAGCCAATGATTGCCGGTGAACTTGCCGATGTGATCCATAAGGCTTTAAATCGTTTTACTGGTTTCAAAACCAATAATAAAAACGAGCAGGGAAGGGATCACAAATAGGGTAAAGACCGTAGACAGTGCAAGACCACCCAGTAAAATTGATCCCAGGCCCCGATACAATTCACTGCCTGAACCTGTTGACAAAACCATTGGCAGCATGGCCAGAAGGCTGGTGGTGGCACTCATAAAAATGGGTCTGATCCTGGTTTTGACGGCATCTGCCACGGCATCTTTTCCCTCAAGTCCGTTATAGCGGACATTATTTAAAGATTGGTGGACAATGAGAATGGCATTGTTGACAACCGTACCGATTAAAATGATAAATCCCAGCATACTCAGAACATCAAACCCCTGGGGAGCAATAAAGGTGTTGACGGCCCAAAGCCCGACAAGACCGCCTGCCGCAGCCAGAGGAATGGTAAAAAGAATGATAAATGGATATAAAAAGTTTTCAAATAAGGCTGCCATCAAAAGATAGGTGATGATCAAAGCCAGAAGCAGGTTCCATTGAAGGGCCTTGCGGGTTTCCACAAGTTTGTCTGCATTGCCGCCCACAGACACATTAACGGTTTTCAGTATTCCTGTTTCTTTTACAGAAGGAATAATCTCATTTTCAATGAGTTCCATGGCGCTTTGCAGGGCCAGATCGGCAGGCGGTGTTACCTGGAGGGTAATGGTCCGGTTTCGTTCCAGGTGATTTATCTGTGGCATTCCCTCGCTGTATGATACTTGTGCCACATCCCTGACCCGGATCAGGTCTCCAAAGCTGTTGACAATGGTGCTGTTTAAAATATCCTCTGGTGAGGTGCCAAACGAATCCCTTCCTTTGAGTACCAGATCAACCTGTTTGATTCCCTCTGGACGGTATTCTTCGATTTTACGGCCATCCATTAGAATATCGACATAAACACCCAACTCTTCCGGTGTAAGGCCGTTGGCTGCAAGTTTTTCTTTGTTTGGGATGATTTGCACCTCGGGATAGCTGGCTTCAAGGGACGGAACCGGGCGGACCTGTGTGTTTTGCATTTTTGATTGTATGGTGCCGAACAGGGCATATGCCGCCTGGAGAATATCTTGAATGTTTTCTCCTGAAATATTGACATCCACGGTTCTGCCTTTTCCAATATCTGATTCAAAAATACCGGTTTGAATGCTGACGCCGAACACCCCGGGAATGGTACTCATTACCTTGGTAAAAAGAGGGATCAGTTCCCTTGCACGGGTTTCATGGGTGCTTATCGCGCCAAACAGCGTGATACGGTCAGCGCCCACAAAAAACATATGCTTAATCATGGGGAATCCGTCTTTGTCGTCTTCTTCAAAATACGGCTGGGTTTGCTTGTATATGTTTTTGCCCATGCTTTTGAGTTTTTCCACTGAATAACCAGGTGGCGGAATGAGAATATTCAAAATAAGATTTCTATTGCCCTGGGGCAGATATTCTGCACTGGGCAGAAGCCATGATGTCAGACCAATGGACAGGCTGGTAAACAAAATAATGGTTGCCAGCCGGGTAAAGGTATTTTTCATGCTCAGGTTGCTGAGTTTCATTATTATGCCGGATAGAAAAGGGCCGACAATGCTTTTTTGCAGTGGGTTTGTCTTGATGTCGTTTTTTTTTCTGTAAAACAGGTGAAACAGGGTCGGAATAACGGAAACGGAAACAATGAGACTCAGGAAAATAGAAGATGTAATGGCAATGGCGATGTCACGAAATAATTGCCCTGCCTCTTCCTGGATAAAGATGACCGGTAAAAATACGGCAACAGTTGTAGCTGTGGAAGCAAGAACCGCGCCCCATACTTCTTTTGTCCCTTCATATGCTGCGTCAAAAGCGCTTTTGCCGGTTTTGCGGTGCCGGTCTACATTTTCAAGCACCACAATGGAGTTGTCCACCAGCATGCCCACGGCAAATGATATTCCCGCCATGCTCACAACATTAAGGTTTCTTCCCAGCAGCCAGAGAAAGATAAAACAGCCTATAGCTGAAATGGGAATTGCAATGCCTGTGATCAGCGTTGTCCTGACACTTCTTAAAAACAGCAGAAGAACACCGATTGCCAAAAGACTTCCGATGACTATATTGCGTTTAACCAGGTCGGTTGCCGTATTAATGTAAGGACGTTGATCATATACTATTTCCAGGTTCAGGTTGCTGTCGGCAAGGATGGTGCTGTTCAGGTTTATAACAGCTTTTTCCACGGCATCTGTCATGCTTAAAACATTGGCCCCTTTTTCCTTTTTTACACCAACTACAATCACCTGCACTCCATTGGTCAAAACTGAAGCAGCTTCTTTTTTATACCCTTTTTCAACCTTTGCCACATCCCGCAGATAGACCCGTTTGATTCCGTCATCAAAAATAACCACATCAAGGGCATCTTCAGGAGTTTGAAACTGGTTTATGGTTCGGATGCGGTAATTTTTTTTGGACATGCCGAGAATGCCTGCGGAAATATTCTGGTTTGCATGGCGTATGGATGCGATGATCTGGTTTATGGACACATTATAGCGGGCCATTTTCTGGGCATCAATAATTACATCCAGAGTGGTGTCAGTGCCGCCAAATACCATAAGGGAGCCTACACCGTTAATACGTTCCAGGTGTTGCCGGACATTATCTTCAAAAAAGGTTCTGAATTGATTGATATGATTCTTGTTGTCAGGTGTTGTTGTCAGGGTCATCCAGATGATGGGCGAGCTGTCAGCCCCGGAAGATTCTATGATGGGTTCATTGACGTTTTCAGGATAATTGCCGACCTCGGCCATTTTATTGGATACTCTGAGCAGCGCGTCATCCAGGTCTGTACCGATTTTAAAGGACAGGGTGATTTCACCTAAGCCGTTGTAACTGGAACTTTCCATTTTGGTGAGTCCCTGCAGACCTTTCAGTACTTTTTCCTGTTTTTCAATGATTTCTTTTTCAATTTCATATGGCGTTGCACCATGCCAGGTCGTGTTCACGGTAATCAAAGGAGTTTCAACATCCGGTGTCAGCTGGACCGGAAGTCTTTGGAGTCCTATCAGTCCGAACATGACCGTCATGATGACGCCCACTGCCACGGTTACCGGTTTGTGGATAAAAAAACTGATGATATTCATTTGATCTTCTCCGGCAAGTTTGATTTTTTAAATAATTTCAGGTTATTTTGATTCAGATTGTTTCAACTCAGGCTGTTCTGATTTAATTGGTTCCGACAATGACAACAGACTGGCCCGGCCGAAGCCTTTCATTTCCCTCAACAATTATTGGCAGGCCATCTGTAAAATGTGCATTATCCGCGCCAACGCTGTTCCCCAGATAGGTCACTATGCTGACCGGCAGCATGGCTGCTTTTTTTTCCCTGATGGTATAAACAAAATCATTTCCCTGGAATTTTATTAATGCATCCCTGGGGATCATGGCCAGTTTTTGCGGGGTGCCGGTGGAAATAAACACCGTGGCCGACATGTTCTGGGCCACTTTTTCCAACATGGGAATGCGTATTTTCAAGAATACATTTTTGGTTTTTGGATCTGCTATGGGAATTAGATTATCAATGGTTCCGGTGAGTTCTTTGTTATAGGCATTGATGGTGACCGGTACTTTTTGACCCACAAAAACAAATTTTAACAAGGTTTCAGCTATTGGTACTTTGATAAAAAGATCATTGACCGACCCGATACTGATCAAAATTTTTCCCTGCTGAACCCAGTCACCTGAATCCACATTCTTTTCAAGAATAATGCCGTCAAACGGCGCATTAATAACGCTTTTTCTTTTTTGGATCAGCAGTTTTTCCAGGGTTTTTTGTGCGGCGTATTTTTTTAAAACAGCCTCTTGATAAACAAATTCGGCATCATCATAATCTTTTTCCCTGATCGTACTTTTTTTATACAAAGACGCCATTCGCTGATAATTTTTTTTTGAATGATTGATACTAAGCTCTGCCTGCTCAACTTGATTTTGATGGAGGACAATCTCTTTTTCAAGTATTTCAGTGTCCAGGTGAACCAAAGGGCTTGTTTTGGTAATCCTGTCACCTGTACTGACATCAATACGGGTGACCAGCCCTGAAACTTCTGAAGATACATGGCTTATACGTTCATAATAAAGTGTGCCGATAAAAGAACGGTTTTGGGCCACTTCTTGAAACATGATTTTTGAGATGACTACTTTCGCAGGGGGCGGCTCTTGAGCATAAACCATTGAAACATGGATAACTGCCATAATCAACAGGAGTTGTAAAACACGCATAGATCCTCTCATAAATCCTCTCATAGCTTAGGTTGAATAGAGTACGGTGAAAATTATATAGAACCTATTTTTTGCCGGATTAAAAGTCAAGGTTAAAAGTAAAGGTTAAAAAAAATGCCGGTGTGAGTTTTTGACTTTTCAAGTAAAAGTGACTATATTATGCTTCACTTTTTTGGGGGATGGGTAAATGATGAACAAAAAGGCTGATTTTTTTAAATATGGCAATACCCGGAATTAAAATAGGATCAGGATATGATGTTCACAGGCTTGTGCCGGACAGAAAGCTGATTATCGGCGGCGTGAATATGGATTTTCATTTGGGTCTTGAAGGTCATTCCGATGCGGATGTTTTGATTCATGCGGTGTGTGATGCTGTTCTGGGTGCCGCAGGTCTTGGCGATATAGGAGATCATTTTCCTGATACAGATCAAAAATACAAAGGGATTTCAAGTATGACCCTGCTTGAAATATGTTCTGCAAAGCTCAATAAGGCAGGATATGAAATATCCAATATGGATTGCATTGTGTTTGCACAGGTTCCCAGGATCAGTCCTTACAAGAAAAAAATGGAAGCAAACATTGCAAGGGTATTGAACATGGATTCAAACCTTGTAAATGTAAAGGCTACCACAACTGAAAAGTTGGGGTTTGTTGGAAAAGAGCAGGGCATTGCCGCCCAATGTACTTTATTGGCAATCAGTAAAACAAAATCAGTAAAACAAAAACAGTAAAATAACACAGTAAAACAAAAACAAAAAAAGTCATTTTCCGGAAAACTTAACAGGTTAAAATATAACTGGGGAAAACATAACAGACTAAATATAACAGGCTAAAATATAACGGGAAAATACAAATGAGTTTAAAAGTATACAATACATTACATGGCAGAAAAGAAGAATTTGTACCCTTGAATGAAGGCAAAGTAAAAATGTATGTATGCGGCCCCACCGTATATGATACAAGCCACATCGGCCATGCCCGTTCCGTTGTCGTGTTTGACACGATTCTCAGATGGCTTCAGGAACTTGAATATGAGGTCACTTATGTCAGGAATTTTACAGATGTGGATGATAAGATCATTAAAAAATCCAATGAGACAGGTGAAGCTTGTTCTGCCATTACAGAAAAATATATTGATGAATTCCACAATGAAATGGATGCTCTCAACGTATTAAGGCCCACTGTTGAACCCAAGGCCACCGAGCATATCCGGCATATTATTGATTTTATTCAGATGTTGATTGATAAAGGCAAAGCCTATCTGGTTGAGGGCGGAGACGTCTATTTTTCCATTGATTCTTTTAAGGAGTATGGAAAGCTTTCCGGCAGGAATCCCGATGACATGAGGGCAGGGGCCAGGATTGCCGTGGATGATAAAAAAAAGAGTCCTCTGGATTTTTCTTTGTGGAAACCGGCAAAGCCGGGAGAACCTTTCTGGGAAAGCCCCTGGGGCAAGGGACGTCCAGGTTGGCATATTGAGTGTTCTGCCATGAGTTATGAATATCTGGGAGAAGGGTTTGATATCCATGGGGGCGGCAAGGATTTGATTTTTCCCCACCATGAAAACGAACTGGCACAGAGCGAGGCGGTATTTGGCCGTCAATTTGTTAAATATTGGATTCACAACGGGTTTGTGGACATCAACAATGAAAAAATGTCAAAATCCCTGGGCAATTTCACCATGATTAAGGAAGTGCTGGACACCTATTCTCCCGAGGTTATCCGAATGTTTCTTTTGTCCAATCATTACAGAAGTCCCATTGATTACAGCGAAGATTCCATGCGGGAAGTTTCCATGGGTCTGGACAGAATTTATGCTTTTCTGGAGAGACTGGAAAATGCCGGTGTCAGCCTTTATGAGTCTCAACTTGACGGCTCCCGGAAAGGAGAGCTGTGGAATGATTTTTGTGCTGCCATGAATGATGATTTTAATTCAGCCAAGGCCATAGCCTGTGTGTTTGAAGCGGTTAAAAAAGGTAACAGGCTGCTGGATGATGCAAATGACAGTCCTGGCGCAGATCTTCTTGAAACCTTGAATCTTTTCTATAACGATATTCATGCCATTTCCAATATTCTGGGCATATTTTTACTGGACTCTAAATCCTATTTTAAGGCTAAAAAAGAAAAGGGTATGGCAGATATGGCCATTGATCCAGCTCAAATTGAAGCGTTTATTCAGGAGCGGGTGGATGCCCGTAAAAACAAGGATTTTGCAAGGGCGGATGAGATCAGGGACCATCTTCAAAGCATGAATGTTGTCCTTGAAGATGGCCCGCAGGGAACCACATGGCGATTTGAATAACGCTTTATTTTTTTTTCATCTTTGCCCAGGCATCCCTTAAAGTCACGGTCCTGTTAAACACGATCTGGCCGGTTGCGGCATCGTTTGAACCCGGATGTTCGGCGTCCGGGTTTTTATTATTCTGATTTTCAGAATCCGGATCTTTAGCGTCCATATCTTTAGAGTCCATACTTTTAGAATCAGGGCAAAAGTATCCCAGACGTTCAAACTGGTATACGGTTTCAGGGGTTGCCAGAGCAAGAATTTTTTCCAGTTTGCAGGATTCAAGTTCTTCCAGGGAATGGGGATTTAAGTTTTCAATAAAATCCTGTTTGTCCTGTTCCGGGTTTTCATCTTTGAACAGACGGTCATAGAGCCGTACCTTTGCCTCAATGCAGTCATTGGCATTTACCCAGTGAATGGTGCCTTTGACTTTTCTTCCGTCAGGGGCGTTTCCCCCTTTTGTTTGCGGATCATAGGTGCAGATCAATTCTATTACATTGCCTGCTTCGTCCTTTACAATATCCTTGCAGGTCACAAGATAGGCATATCGTAACCTCACTTCCCGGCCTGGACCCAGGCGGAAGAATTTTTTGGGCGGATTTTCCATGAAATCATCTTGTTCCACATATATGGTTTTGGAAAACGTTATGGTTCGTGTGCCCATTTCTTCTTTCTGGGGGTGGTTTTTGGCGACAAGCTCTTCTGTCAGGTCATCGGGATAATTTTCAATGGTGACTTTCAAAGGTCTTAATACACCCATGACTCTGGGGGCTTTTTCGTTCAGGTCGTCTCTCAGGCAGCTTTCCAAAAGCCCCATATCAATTCGGCTGTCTTTTTTGGAAATGCCGATAATATTGCAGAATTTCCTGATGGATTCAGGCGTATATCCTCTCCTTTTCATGCCTTCAAGAGTTGGAAGCCTTGGGTCATCCCATCCCTGGACATGGTTTTCTTCCACAAGCCGCTGAAGTTTGCGTTTGCTCAAAATGGTAAAGTTGATATTCATTCTTGCAAATTCAATCTGCCTGGGATGGCATGGGGTTTCAAGTTCATCTAATATCCAGTCATACAAGGGCCTGTGATCTTCAAATTCAAGACTGCACAAAGAGTGGGTAATGCCTTCCATGGCATCGGAAAGACAATGGGTAAAATCATACATGGGGTAGATGCACCACTGATCCCCTGTCCTGGGGTGGGAGGCTTTTTTTACCCTGTAAATGATTGGATCACGAAGATTGATGTTGGGCGAAGCCATATCTATTTTTGCCCGCAGGGTATGCTCACCCTCATCAAATTCACCGTTTTTCATCCGGGCAAACAGTCTTAAGTTCTCTTCAATTGATCTGTCCCTGTAAGGGCTGTTTTTACCTGGTTCTGTCAGGGTGCCTCGATATTCTCTGATTTCGTCTGCCTTAAGGCTGCACACATAGGCTTTGCCTTTTTTAATCAGCTGAACGGCAAAATCATGAAGCCTGTCAAAATAGTCGGATGCAAATAAAGGGGTTCCAAATTCAAATCCCAGCCAGCTGACGGTTGATTTGATGGAATCAATATAGACCTGTTTTTCTTTTGTCGGGTTGGAGTCATCAAATCTTAAATTACATTTGCCATTAAACTGACTGGCCATATTGAAATTCAGACAAATGGATTTTGCATGCCCGATATGAAGATATCCATTGGGTTCAGGAGGAAAACGGGTTAGTACTTGACCGTTATTTTTATTGTTTTTTATATCTTCTTTGATAATCGATTCGATAAAATGTGTTTTTTTGATTTCTTCTTCCATTATCTTGGTATCCTTAAGCTTTTGTGATTAAATAGGAGCTTTTTAATTATCACATATTTGATTTGTGAGGCAAACACTAATACCCTGTGCTAAATAATTTACAGAGGCTTGATCACAACATCGGCCATTGGCACATTAACATCAGCAACAAACACCTCATGCTTAAACAGGCAAGGTGTTTGTAAAATTGGTAATGCCGTATTCTTGAAAAATCGTTTGCTTGAGCTTGATCGGTTTTTTAGAATTTTAGATCATGGATTCCCTGATTTTTGAAACTTCAGCGCTTTTAATATACTCGTCAAAGGTCATTAGGCGATCAATGACCTCGCCTGGGGTTATTTCGATAATTCGGTTTGCCACGGAATTGACGAACTCGTGGTCGTGGGAGGTGAAAAGAATCACCTCCTGGAATTTGACCAGGCTGTCATTTAATGCCGTTATTGATTCCAGGTCAAGGTGGTTGGTGGGTTCATCCAGTATCAAGGCATTTGATTGGGAAAGCATCATCTTTGAGAGCATGCAGCGTACCTTTTCTCCACCAGAGAGCATGCTGATTTTTTTTAAGGCTTCTTCCCCGGAAAATAGCATGCGTCCCAGGAATGTCCGGGCAAAGCTTTCACCTTCTTTGGGTGGGGCAAACTGCAACAGCCAGTCGATAAGGCTCTGGTCGCCTTTGAAATAGGTGCTGTGTTCTTTGGGAAAATAAGACCGGGTGATGGTTACACCCCATTTGAACGTACCGCTGTCCGGTTCCATCTCTCCTGCCAGGATCTGGAAAAGAGTTGTCTTGGCCGGGCTGTTTTGGCCCACAAAGGCAATTTTATCACCGCCGTTCACTGTAAAACTTACGTTATTCAATACTTTTTCACCATCAATGGTTTTGGTGAGGTTCTCTACTTCCAGAATCACATTCCCGCATGACCGTTCCGGCTTAAAGCAAATAAAAGGGTATTTTCTTGACGACACCGGCATGTCTTCTAAAGTGAGTTTTTCTAAAAGTTTTTTCCTGGAGGTGGCTTGCTTTGATTTGGAGGCATTGGAACTGAATCGCTGGATAAAAGCTTTAAGTTCATTGGCCCGGTCAGTGACCTTCTTGTTTTCCGCCTGTTTCTGTCTCAGGTTCAGGCGGCTTGCCTGATACCAGAAGTCGTAATTTCCCACATAAACACAGATTTTACTAAAATCAATGTCTGCAATGTGGGTACACACCTGATTCATGAAATGACGGTCATGGGATACCACGATGACCGTGTTCTGGAAACGGTATAGAAAATCTTCAAGCCAGGCAATGGATTTGATGTCCAGGTTATTGGTGGGTTCATCCAGAAGCAGGATGTCCGGGTTCCCGAACAGGGCCTGGGCAAGAAGAACCCTTACTTTTTCCCCGCCTTCGAGTTCTTTCATCTTTTTTTCATGCAAATCTTCGCTGATTCCCAGGCTGTTTAAAAGAACTGCGGCTTCAGATTCTGCCTCATAGCCGTTCATCTCCCCGAATTCTATCTCAAGCTCACCGGACCGTATTCCGTCTGCTTCGGAAAAATCGGGTTTGGCATAAAGTTCATCTCTTTGTATCATGATTTTATACAGTTTTTCATATCCCATGATAACCGTGTTTAAAATCGTTTCTTCATCAAAGGCAAAGTGATCCTGTCGTAACACTGCGATCCTTTCCCCGGAACCAACTGAGACGGTTCCTGTGTCTGATTCAATATCACCTGAAAGAATTTTTAAGAATGTTGACTTTCCTGCACCATTGGCACCGATAAGTCCGTAACAATTGCCCGGTGCAAATTTTATATTGACATCTTTGAACAGAACTCTCTTGCCATAGGCGAGGGTGACGTTGGTTGTGCAAATCATTATTGGTTTATTTCCTTTTTATTAAACAAAAAACCACAGGAATTAATCCTGTGGTTTGAAAATTGGCTGTATTTTATCATTTTTTTGGATTAAAAGGAAATTTTTATTTGACAAAAAGCCCGATGGTTTTTCCATCTTTCAGGTTGACAAGGCCTTCCTCGCATATTTTTAAATAGGGAATGGCCGGGCTGGTCATTGTGATCAGGGATAATATGGGATCTTCAAAAACAACTCCCAGCTCTTTGGCAGCCTGGTTTACCTGTTTTGTGCGCCCGGCAATCTGTTCAATGGAAAGATCCGACATAATGCCCATGATGGGCATGGGAAGCTCGGCCAGCACGCGGCCATTTGAACAGACAACAACTCCGCCCTGCAATTGACCGATCCTGTTCACCGCCAGGGCCATATCTGCTTCATCGGCTCCCATAACCGTGATATCCCGGGTATCCCAGGATGCACTGGCGGCAATGGCACCCTGTTTCATTCCCACACCGGAAACCAGGCCGGTAAAGCATTGGTTTGACTTTTTTACCCGGTCCACTGCCGCAATCTTAATAATATCCTTTTCAATATCCACTTGTATCTGGTTATTCTTCACGGGCATGGACAGAATCTGTTCCTTGGTCACAAGCTGGGTTATCTTTTCAATGATTCTCACATCTGCCTTTTTGGTTCCCGTTGGTGCCTGTATCTGAAAATCATTTTGTGAAAATGTTTTTTTCAGGTTCACACTGTTCAGACTTTTGGGGGAATAGTTATGGACTCTTGGTAAAATTTCGCATTCCCCGTTCCTGGCAATGACTTGTCCATTGCTGATTACCCAGGCAGGTTTAATCGTCCTGATATCCGGAATAATGCACAGATCAGCAAACCGTCCAGGTGCAATGCCTCCGACCATATGATCAATCCCGAAATGTTCTGCTACGTTCAAGGTCACCATCCTGACCGCATCCACCGGGTCAAAGCCTAACTTAATGGCTTTCTGGAGTACATATTCCAGAGTCCCGTTTTTCATCAAAAATTCGGGTGACACACTGTCGGTGACCAGGATCAACCGACGAAGGTCGATTCCCAGGTCTTTTATCGTGGAAATCGCTTCAAGATCTTCTCGAACACCGCCTTCCCGTGCCATGACATAGATCCCCATTCTCAACCGTTCCAGGGCCTGCTCCATGGTAATGGGTTCATGGCAGGATGATACCCCCGCCCCCACATAGGCGGCAAGTTTTTCACCCCTGGCTCCTGCGGAATGGCCTTCCACGGTTTTTCCCATAGCCAGTGTCATGTTCATTAGCGGCAGGATGCGTTCCGGATACTGGAGCATGGATTGCCAGTACACCTCGCCCAGGCCCAGCACGTCCTCCCTTTTTAAAAGCTTTTCCAGCTCATCTTCAGGAATCTCGTTGGTGGCTTTGCTGATTGACACCATCACGGGAGCCGTGTTGAAAACCTTGACCGGCTGGTCCTGGTAAGATTCAATGAAATCTATTACGCCGTCAATCCCTGCAACCGGATAGGCCTCTGTGGTTTCCGTCACCATGCAGGTGGTTCCTCCGGCAATGGCATAGGGTAAAAACTGGGTTGGTGAAAAATAATTGGCCAGATGGGTATGTCCGTCAATCAACCCTGGAATAACTGTCATCCCTTTTGCATCAATCACCAGGGTATCCGGCCCTGTTTGTGCATCTGCATCCTGGCTGATACAGGCAATCCATTTTTCCTTGACGCAAATGGAATGGTCATCCATTATTTCGCCTGTATAGACATTTAAAATTTTGCAGTTTAAAATTACCAGATCCGCTTTTTGAATCCCGGCAGCAACATCCATCAGCGTTTGTTTGTTTTGATTGAAAAACATATTTTTTTTCATGGGATTTATCCTCCAGTCTTTTTTTTGTACGCTCCCTGCCGGTCTTTCCTTTTTTACATCTGTTTTTTTTGTTCGGTATATTCCGGTAAAGTTTGCACAGGACATATTTATTTTGTTTGCAATGGTCATTTCCATTGCCATGCATCTTTTTTTTTCAGCACTGAATTTGGGC
The DNA here is from genome assembly GCF_900105645.1 of Desulfobacula phenolica. Lineage (NCBI taxonomy): Bacteria > Pseudomonadati > Thermodesulfobacteriota > Desulfobacteria > Desulfobacterales > Desulfobacteraceae > Desulfobacula > Desulfobacula phenolica. The sequence continues at coordinate 12,623 of NZ_FNLL01000001.1, forward strand.
CATCACCATGAAGCCATGCGTCTGCAGAAACATTTTCGCCCAGCCAGGTGTCCCAAAAAGCCGTACTCAGAGCAACTATAGCCTGATTATAATGCAGATTTGTTGCTTTTGTGTTTTTTGATAAAGAACGAATGCTAAAATCCGAGTGTTTAGCCTCGTAAAGCACAAGTTCGTATTTGCCCCCGGGCGGCAATGCCGGGAACACTGCCAGACGCGATTTCATGTCAACAGTACCAATGGGAGCAATATCTTTTGTGCCGGTTATCAGCATCCACGGTATCTTTACATTGCCGAACATTTGTGTGGTGTCCTCTCCATGGGGAGTGCTGGGGCTGAAGATGATAGCGGCTTTTATTCGTGAATCGGTAAAAGACGCATTACCTAAGCTTGTTGTTTGTCCGCTTAATGCCTGTGTGGTCATGGCACCAAATGAATGTCCTGACATGCCGATCCGGTCAAGATCCATGCGTTCGTATAAAGCATGTCCTTTGGTGGTATTCCATTTTTCGAGCTGATCCAGCACCACGGGAATATCCTTTAACCGCAGCATGAAGTTCCGGGGGCTGGCTGCCCCTTTCATAGCTGTTATCCGTTCATCCGGTGGTTTACCCTTCCATACGGAATCATCGCTTCCCGGATGCTGGATAAATATGGCCATGTAGCCATTTGCAGCCCAGTGTTGACCCAGGTAAGCATTGTCTTTGCGTGATCCTCCCAAACCATGGCAGAACATCACTACAGGTGCAGGTGAAGATTGTGCCGGAAGATAGACAAGAACCGGAACAGCGCGATATCTTATTGGGTCATGTACAACAAGTTCAATTCTTTCTGGGTTTTGTTGATGAAAAATCATTGCAGGGTCATAGGCATTGATTTGTTCCTGAACAGGTACTTGGAATGAAATCATGGAAAAAAGCTGTTCTGTCCTTAATACTGATTGGTTTTCAGCAGCACAAGGGTGCAGGCTTCAACTACATCAATGCCGGCCTGTTTAAATTGATCATATACGTTTTTGTTTTCCGTGCCGGGATTAAAAATTATTCGTTTGGGGGCTAATTTAATGATGTCCTTGATGATGGATTTTTGTCGTGCCGGGCCAAGGTACAGGGTAACAGTATCTATTTTTTCAGGAATATCTTCAAGAGCCTGATACACTTTTTTGCCTTCTATCTCTTTGTGTTTTGGTGCAACCGGTATGGGAGTATGTTTATATTCAGTCAACATTCGGATTGCTTTGTTTGAATATCTGTCCTGGTTTGGACTTGCACCAACAACTGCAACATTTTCCATGTCAAAGTTCCTTGTTTCGGGTTATATTTTTATTGCAGATATCATCATTACACATTGTTTGAGGAGTTTCAACTTGATAAAATGAAAATTTGGTCTTAACTTGAAGGAAAAAGAATGCTTATGATTGAATTTTGTCTGATTAACAGCCAAGGCATATTGAGCTGCCACAATAAAAAACGAAAGAATTTTAATTCCAAGCGGTTATAAGTTCTTTTATGTTAAGATTTTGTTTGAGGTGATACAAATAATATTATGGGGTTATTTAATTTAGTTTCAGATTTTTCTCCCACAGGCGATCAGCCGGGTGCCATTGAATATCTTTCAAAGGGTGTTTTGAATAATGAAAAACATCAGGTATTGTTAGGGGTGACCGGTTCCGGCAAGACATTTACCATGGCAAATATTATCGCAAGTGTTGAAAAACCAAGCCTGATTATCGCCCCCAACAAAACCCTGGCAGCCCAGTTGTATAATGAATTTAATGGGCTTTTTCCGGATAATTGTGTGGAATATTTTGTTTCCTATTATGACTATTATCAGCCGGAAGCTTATCTTCCTTCCAGCGATACCTATATTCAGAAGGATTCATCCATCAATGAGGTTATAGACAAAATGCGGCATTCTGCCACACGATCGGTGCTTGCCAGAAAAGACGTGATTGTGGTGGCCAGCGTATCCTGCATTTACGGCCTTGGAGCGCCCGAGGATTACCTGGCTTTAAGGATTACACTGGATGTTGATCAGGAAATTTCACGGGAAAAGGTATTGGAGGAATTTGTTAATATCCAGTATACCCGCAATGATACCGATTTTCATCGCGGGGTGTTCAGGGTCAGGGGAGACAGGGTTGAAATTTTTCCCGCTTATGAAGAAGAAAAAGCCGTGCGGATTGATTTTTTCGGGGATACGATTGAAGGCATTTGTGAAATTGATCCCTTAAAGGGGGATGTACTCAAGCGTTTTGACCAGATGGTTATTTATCCGGCCTCCCATTATGTCACCAAGCAGCAGACGCGTCAAAGGGCCATGAAAGGCATTGTTGAAGAGTTGAAAATGAGGCTTGAATATTTTTACAGCAACAACAAGCTTGTGGAAGCCCAGCGCCTTGATGAAAGAACCCGGTATGACCTGGAAATGCTCAATGAAATAGGCTATTGCAACGGGATTGAAAATTATTCCAGGCACCTGACCGGGCGTAAACCAGGAGAACCGCCGCCAACACTTCTGGATTATATGGATGATGACTTTCTGCTTTTCTTTGATGAAAGCCATATTTCTGTTTCACAGTTAGGTGCCATGTACAAGGCGGATAGGTCAAGAAAAACAACCCTTGTGGAACACGGATTTCGCCTGCCGTCAGCCATAGACAACCGTCCACTTAAATTTGAAGAATTCAGACAAAAAAGCCCCCAGGTGATTTATGTGTCTGCCACACCTGCAGACTATGAGATGGAAAAGGCAATGGGAATGGTGGCAGAACAGATTGTAAGGCCAACCGGACTGCTTGACCCTGAGGTTGAGATTAGGGATGCCGAAACTCAGGTGGATGATCTTTATGAAGAGATCATGAAACGGGTTGAAGCAGGAGAACGGGTTCTTGTAACCACTTTGACCAAGAGAATGGCGGAAGATCTGACCGATTATTATGCCGATCTGGGGATAAAGGTAAAGTATCTTCATTCAGACATCGCCACAATGGAACGAATTGATATCATACAGGATCTTCGCAGAGGATTGTTTGATGTGCTTATAGGAATCAATCTTCTCAGAGAAGGGCTTGATATCCCGGAAGTCACACTTGTGGCCATACTTGATGCGGACAAAGAAGGCTTTTTAAGGTCTTACAGGTCCTTTATCCAGATTTTCGGGCGGGCTGCAAGAAATGTTTACGGAAGGGTTATCATGTATGCCCAAAAAAAGACCGCGTCCATGAACAAAGCCATTTCAGAGACCCGGCGGCGGCAAAAAATTCAAAAAGCATATAACGAAAAGCACCATATTGTGCCCACAACCATCAAAAAACAACTAAATTCAGCTGATTATTCTGCCAGGGCCAGGGTGACTGTTCTTGAAGGGTCTGTAAACGAAGACATTAAAGCATATGAGGCAGGAGAATTGAATCTGGAGGATATTGTCAAAGATCTGGAATATAAAATGAAACTGGCGGCTGAAAACCTTGAGTTTGAAAAAGCTGCAGAGTACAGGGATAAAATCAAGGAATTGATGGAGATACAGCAATTTTAAACTCCATGACATCTGCAATACTGGAAAAATACCGGCAAGCCCCTCATCTACCCGGCGTTTATCTTATGAAGGATGTCAAGGGTAAAATTATTTATGTGGGCAAAGCCAAAGATCTGAAAAAGCGGCTGTCATCGTATTTTATAAAAAAAAATAATCATGATGCAAAAACAATGGCACTTCTTGAAATGATCAAGGATTTTGAAATTATTATCACCTCTTCGGATCATGAAGCTTTTATCCTTGAATCAAACCTGATCAAAGAATACAATCCAAAATATAATGTGATTCTCAAGGATGGGAAAAATTATCCATTGCTTTGCATTAACATGAATGAGATGTATCCGGCCATTCAAAAGGTAAGAAAAATAAAGGATGACAAGGCTTTGTATTTTGGTCCTTATTCATCCGGTCGCAGTGTGAACAAAACTCTGAATCAGATTCAAAAAATATTTAAGCTTAGAAAATGCAGAAACACCCAGTTTAAAAACCGGTCCCGGCCCTGCCTTAATTTTCAGATTAAGGCCTGCTTAGGGGTTTGCTGTAATGATATTTCTTCTGTGGAATATAAAAAACATGTGTGGGATGCAATCCTTTTTTTAAAGGGAAGATCAAAGCAGGTTGTAAAAAAACTCAAAAAGCGGATGATAGAGCATTCTGCATCCCTGGAATATGAAAAAGCAGCACAGATAAGGGACTCTATTCTTGCCATTGAAAACATCATGGAAAAACAGGTGGTGGTAAGCCCTGACATGCAAGACCGTGATGTTCTTGCCTTTGCAGCAGCCAGGGGCAGGGCGGTTATAACCGTAATGCAGGTTCGATCAGGGCTTTTGATTGATAACTCCCATTATCCTTTTGACCTTGGGTTTAAAGAACCCCATGAGATATTGTCCGCATTTATGGTTCAATATTATAGAAATACTGGTTTTTTACCATCGTTTATCCTGTTGAATCAGGCTATTGAAAACAAGGCTTTGCTGGAGGACAGGTTTTCTGAAAAAAAAGGGAAAAAGGTGGGCATCCATGTCCCTGTTAGGGGGGAGAAAAAAAAGCTGGTTGAGATGGCCTTTGTCAATGCATCCGGAGAACTTGAAAAAAGATTGCTCAAGGAAGAAGAAGAAAGGGCCTCCATTTCCATGCTCAAGGAACTTTTGGGAATGGAAAAACTGCCTTCAAGAATTGAATGTTTTGATAATTCCAATCTTTCCGGGCAGGACCCTGTGTCTTCCATGGTTGTCTTTAAAGACGGAAGAGCCTTTAAAGACGGGTATCGAAAATTTATTATCCGGGATTTGGATTTTCAGGATGACTATGCATATATGTTCCAGGTTTTAAAACGGCGGTTTTCACATGATCCTTCTCAAATGCCTTACCCTGACCTTTTAGTGGTTGACGGGGGCAAAGGTCAGCTTTCAATGGCACTGGCCGTCATAAAAGAATTGAATATTGAAAATAAATTTATGGTGGCAGGGCTTGCAAAAAAAAACGCACAAAAAGGTGAGGCATTTGATAAGATTTATATTCCGGGGCGATCCAACCCATTAAATACCAGTCAGGCTAAAAAAGCATTGTATCTGCTGCAGCAGGTCAGGGATGAAGCCCACAGGGTTGCCGTTACGTTTCAGAGAAACCGTCGTGAAAAACGGGCAGGACTGTCCGTTCTTGACGGTATCCCCGGCATAGGGCCTAAAAAAAAGAAGGTCCTTTTGAACCATTTCAAGGGGCTTGTTCGGATGAAGGCAGCTACTGTTGATGAGATTGCCGCACTTCCCGGAATGAATAAATCCCTGGCTGAAAACCTTATACATGCGCTTAATCAAAACAACTGAAGCAAGTATCCGGCAATCTCGCCATAAATACCGTGTTTGTTAAAAAAAACAACTTTCATTGTTTTTTTTAACTTTACACTTTGACCGGTAACGTATAGTACAGAATGCAAGAAAGAAAAATAAGTCTTCAGGAGAATAAAAATGACAGATCAGATTGATGATAATGCCAATGATAATAAGGGTGATAACACCGATGAAATGAGCTTTGCCGAACTTTTTGAATCATATGATACAAAAATAGGCCGTGAGCTGAGTCAGGGAGATATGGTTGAAGGAGAGATCATTTCCATTGGCAGCACAAATGTCTATGTTGATACTGGAACCAAAAGTGATGGTGTTGTGGCAAAAATTGAACTTTTGGATGAAAATGGAGAATTTGTATATAAAGCCGGTGACAAGCTAAAGCTTTATGTGGTCTCATTAAGTGAGAGTGAAGTCATATTGTCCAAGGCGCTTTCAGGTGCCGGTAAAGCCGCTATGCTTCAGGACGCATCCCAGGACGGAACTCCTGTGGAAGGAAAGGTTACCGAGGTTATTAAAGGTGGTTTCAGTGTGGATATCATGGGCAAGAGAGCCTTTTGCCCCGTCAGCCAGATGGATGTTAAATATGTGGAAAACCAGGAAGAATATATTGGGCAGACTCATCATTTTTTAATTACCCGGTATGAGGAAAACGGAAGAAATATTGTTGTGTCACGCCGGGAATTGCTCAACGAAGAAATAAAAGAAAAACAAAAAATTTATTTTGAAAAAGTAAAAGAAGGGGATCTGGTTCAGGGTACGGTCACCAAACTGATGTCTTATGGTGCATTTATTGAACTTATTCCGGGTGTTGAAGGGATGGCACATATTTCAGAGTTGTCCTGGTCCCGTATTGAAAAACCCGAAGAGGTGCTTCAGCCGGGTGATGTGGTTACGGTAAAATTATTAAAAATAGAGTCTGCAAAAGAATCGGATAACCTGAAAATTTCCCTGTCAATGAAACAGACATCCGCCAATCCCTGGGACAGCATGGAAAGTTCTTTTAATACCGGAGATCAAGTGACCGGAAAAGTTGTCAGGCTGACCTCTTTTGGGGCATTTGTGGAAATTGTGCCGGGTGTGGACGGTCTGGTTCATATCAGTGAAATGAGTCATACCAGAAGAATTCTCAAGCCTGACGATGTGGTACAGGTGGGAGAACAGGTCCAGGTTGTGATCAAATCCATTGATATGGACAGTAAAAGAATTTCCTTGAGTATCAAGGATGCTCTGGGAGATCCATGGACAGGGGCTGCTGCTAAATATGAAATCAATTCAATTGTAGAAGGACGCCTGGAAAAAAAGGAAAAATTCGGTCTTTTTATTAATATTGAACCGGGTGTGACCGGTTTGATGCCGGCATCCAATATCAGTAACGCTACAAATTCTTCGGATTTTGAAAAATTAAAACCCGGAGATTCGGTCCAGGTGATGATTCAGTCGGTTGATGAGGAAAATAGAAGACTTACTTTGACATCACCCGATCAAAAAGACGGTGACAATTGGAAACAATTTGCAGGCAGCAAAAAATCATCGTCCCTTGGAACAATGGAGAGTTTGTTTCGTGAAGCCATGAAAAAGAAAAAATAGGTATGGGTATTTTATCAAGATGCAGTGAAAATTTATGTCGGATATAAATATTTGTGCAGGATATAATCAATGGTTCGGTAATTTTTTTATCGAACCATTGATATTGTATCTGAATGATTTATGTTATTCAGGAATATTGTTGAATAAAATCACCTGTTTTTTGAATAGCCTGTCTTCCCTCGGAAAGATATTTGGAAAAATAGTGCCATACATGAAACATATCTTCCCAGATCTCCAGTTTGACTGTTGCACCTGATTCTTTTAGTTTCTGTGCCAGTATTCTGGAGTCGTCAATCAGTATTTCATGTTCTCCTGCCTGGATCAGTATGGGGGTTATTCCTGAAAAATTATTGTTAATGGGAGATATCAAGGGATTTGAAAGGTCTTGATCCGTATAAAGACGGGCTGTTTTTTTTAATACGGATTGAGTGAGCATGGGGTCTTTTTCCTGGTTTTTAATGTGAGATTTGTTTTTGCATTCAAGGTCAATCCAGGGAGATAGCAATACCGAACATACCGGCAAAGGGGATTTTTCCATGAGCAGCCCTGACAAAAGAGCAAGTGTTAGGCCTGCACCTGCGGAATCACCTGCAAGGCTTATTTTATGCGTGTTCCCATAGTTGTCCAGCAGCCATTGATACACGGTTTTTACATCTTTAAGCCCTTGGGGAAAAGGATGTTCAGGTGCCAGGCGGTAGTTGAAAATTAAAACTTTTGCACTGCAGGCGGTTGCTATGCGTGATGCAAGATCCCTGTGGGAGTTGATGGAGCCGGCAATGTATCCTCCCCCGTGGGTATACATGACAATCCGGTTTTCATGGTGATGCAACGGAATAAGCCATTGGGCGTCAATGGTTTTGATGCGAACAGGTAAACGGTTTACGGATTTGTCAGGTTTAAATGCAATAGCGCTTTTTTCAAGAAGCAGTCTGTAGTTGTCAATTCCAACCGATTCATAAGTGGGGCGTGATCTTAATTGTTTAAAAATGGCTGATAATATGTGTGATATTTGTTTGTTCATAATGTAACCCCCATGTTCTTACGAGTGCAAAAAAACATGAAAAAAAGGTATCACAGTTTGCTGGAAAACCAAATGTTTTTTATAACTGCCATGGGCAGACCTGTTGTTTTACCTTGGTTTGCTACAACAAAGATTAAAAGTTCCTGTGTGAATTTTTTAAGACTTTCTTGTAAAAAAGGAGACTGATTTGAAACCTGTCCCCAAAGCAAAGCAGCTTTTTGTTACGGATTTTGACGGAACTTTGTTAAAAGACGACAAAACCATCTCACATGAAGATTTTACAACGCTTGAAAAGCTCAGGCAAAAAAAAGTGGTGACTGCCATTGCCACCGGCCGGTCTCTGGGTTCATTGATGAAAGCGTTGATGGCTATCGGTATGGATAGCGGCGACCGACTTTTGCCTGTTGATTATGTCATATTCTCAACCGGTGCCGGAATAATGCAATTCCCAAGCTGCAAGGTAATCTGGCAACGGTCTGTGCCACCGTTGGATGTTAAAAAGATAACCCGTTATTTTGATCATCAAAAATTTGACTATATGGTGCATCAATCCATACCCGATACAATCCGGTTCCTCTATAAATTTCATGGCAGTCACAATCCTGATTTTCATGCCCGGCTTGCGCTTTACAGGGAATATGCCTTTCCTCTGGCAGGAACGGATTTTGATTTTGGAGCGGCCACTGAAGTATTGGCCATTATACCGGGCCAAGCGGATATGGCTGCCATAGAGCTTATAAAAAAAGATTTATCCGCGTTCAGTGTTATTCATGCCACATCTCCTCTTGATCATCAATCTGCATGGATAGAGGTTTTCCATAGGGATGTATCTAAAGCAAAGGCTGTTTCCCGGCTTGTTTTAAAGCTTGGCATAAGCCGGGAAAATGTTGTTTCAGTGGGAAATGATTATAATGATCAGGACCTTCTGGCCTGGTCAGGTATCGGATTTGTTGTGGAAAATGCACCCGGCATTCTTAAACAGCAATATAAGACTGTACCGTCCAACAATCAAAGCGGTATGACAAGGGCGGCAAGAGAGTCGGGATTGGTTTAGCCGGTTAAAATCATTTACCAACCCTTGCTTCCCATAATGTCCTTGATTCGTTCTTCGGATTCTTTTTCAACGATAATCATTTTTTTTGCCTGGGCCTTGTGAATTTTTTCTGCCAGTACTGACAGATCAGTCGGTTTTTCCAACAGATCCATAGCCCCTAGCTTCATGGCTTCAATTCCCTTTTCCAGAGTGGCGTGTGCCGTCAGTAAGATCACCTGAATTTCCGGTCTTTTGGCTTTTAATATTTTTAACGTTTCCAATCCATCCATTTCAGGCATTTGAAGGTCTAAAACAACAGCATCAAATGACTTTTCTTCCACAAGTTGCAATGCTTTTGAAGGTGATGTCTCTGCTGTGACATCCATTCCTCTTACCCGCATCCGTTCTCCTAATGAGTCGATGAAATCTTGTTCGTCATCAATGATCAATACTTTTTCTTTCATGGCGATTCTCCTTTTTTAGAACAATTATATCAAGTTATTTAACATTATTTCCAGATTTTGTTTTTTATGTATGAAAGTTTTTAAAAAACCAAACAGTGACTTTCATAAATGATATTTATCCCTGCGTCTTTTTGGCAACTTTTAATATTATCTCATTGTCTGTTTCGCTGAAAATTAGTTGGGCTGAAAGTGTTTTCATTGTTTTTTGGGCGGCTTGTGAACATAGTATGCTTTCAAATCCTTTTTTGATATTGCCCTGAGAACAAAAGCTGATTTTTAATTCGGAAATTTGATCAACGGGTTTTATTTCCATTGTTTTGTCAGGCCCTACAGCTGTCATTGTCGAATCCATAATTAGCCACACAAGGTGGAGCAAAAAGAAAAACTGTGTGGAAAGAAAAATTTTATGTTTGGGGAGAATCAGCTTGATTTCTATCATTCGATTAGAAGCAATTCGTGAGCCAAGCAAAACAGCTAAATTGAGAACCTCCCCAACATCAATTGTTTTTTCCGGTAAATCAACACTATGTGAGAATACATTCATTCTTTTGGTGATATCATCAATCCGGTAAATTTGTTTTGTAATTCTATTGGAAATTTGATCAATTTGATTCAGGTCAAGCTGTCTTCCTGTTTGTACGGCTGCCAATAAATCCTGAAGTAACCCTGCATTTTCATTCATTATTGCAAGACAATTTTTTATTTCATGGGATATGGATGCCGTCATATCACCGAAATAACGCAATCCTCCCTGATTGATAATGTCCCATGATTCAGTATTCATGATTTTCCTTTTTGAGCTAATACTTTATCCATTTTTTCAACAAGCTGGTCGATTTGAACCGGTTTTACCAGATAAAATTCCTCTCCGGTTTCCGTACACCCGATGTCATAACATTCTTCCGAACCATGGCCGGTCATGAAAATATATTTCAATTTTGGTGAATACTCCTGCAGTTTTCTTTTGAGTTCAAAACCATCTATCCCTGGCATTTTTACATCCAGTACAGCAATATCATAGGTTTTTTTTTGCGTCATGACAATTGCATCATCAGGCGTTATTGCCCAATCGGCTTCGATTCCCCGGTAACCCAATCGCTCTGCAAGTGTTGATACCAGTTCCTTTTCATCATCAACCAAGATTACGCGCATGTTATTATTCCTTTTTCTTAACCATCATTGGTAAAAAAATTGAAAATTTTGTTCCATCATTAATAACACTTTCCACCTCGATACGTCCACCGAGTTCCTGTACCAATCCATATGTGATGGATAATCCAAGTCCGGTTCCACCCTCGGACGTTTTGGTGGAAAAAAATGGTTCAAATATATCCTTCAGGTTCTCCTTGGAAATCCCACAACCATTGTCTTCAATATCCATTTTTATCATATTTTTTGAAGTCTCATTTGCTGTTATTTTCAAACATCCTTCAGGATCCATTGCTGAAAATGCATTGTTTATAATGTTCAGTAAGATCTGCTGTAATTTTCCGCGGTCACATATAAATTCAGGTATTGTTTCAGATATGTTGATTAAAACCTGAATACCTCTGAATTCCGCTTCTTTTGTCAGAAAGATCAGCACTTCGTCCAGTACGGATTTTAAGTTGATGGTTTGCAGTTTGATCTCCATATGGCGGCCAAAACTCAGCAATTGATGTGTTATCCGGCTGCACCGTTCAACGGAATTTAATATCGTGTCAATAATTTCAATGAGCCTTGGGTCATTTTGGTAAGCTTTTTTAAAACGGAACAGGTCCTTTATCAGGCCTCCTTTTTCATTGATTATGGCCAGGGGATTATTGATTTCATGTGCCACACCTGCGGCAAGCCTGCCGATAGATGCCATTTTGTTTGCATATTCCGCCATGTGAAAATATTTTACCCGTCTTCTGTCAATAATTTTCAAACGGTTAACCAGGTATGTTGTAATGCCCCAGATCCATAGCAGAATAACCGTTATACTGACAGACAGATATTTAATAAGGTCTGTCCGGCTCTGTTGCCAGGTGGCCATAAATTTTTTTTTGTTTTTGACTACCATCAGTATGAACGGGGTATTGGGTATGTATCTGTAGGCAATAATGGAATCCTTTCCAAAAGTTTTTCCTGGGTTTTCAATTATACTGGTTTCATCCGTCTGAGAGGGAACCCTTATGGGCGTTTTTTTCAGCACATCGCCATAGAGTCTGGAACTGGTTTGCAGAACCCCGTTTTTATTGATCAAAAATGTATCACCGGAATCTATGGTTTTTACCTGTGATAAAATTTGTGTTAACTGGTCCTCAATGGTTGCCCGTAATATATAGAATTTTTTATCCGGCAATTCATGTTTGATGGCAATAGAAAGGTGAGGTACTTGTCTATAACCTAAAAACACTTCACTGATAAAGGTTCCGTGTTCCATGACTTTTTTAAACCAGGGTTGCCGGCTGTAATTTTTCCCTTCCAGGCCATATGGTCCAACATATGTCTTCTGATTCCCCTTTGCATCAATAACGCCTATGTCAACAAAGCCACTAAAGCTTTTGTTCAGATTTATTAAGATTTCTGATAATCGTTCAGGAGTTGTTAATACTTCAAACGAATTATCCTTCACAACATAGTTTAATGCATTTTTCCGTTCATTAAGGAAAAAAGAAACGGATCGCCAGGTATTTGAGGCCAGTCGAGAGGTTGTTGCAACGGCCTCCTGTCCCATTGACCGGTGAGTAAGGTTGTAGTCGATAGCCGCAAAAAAACACACAGGTATGATTGCAAACCCGGAGGTAAGAAGAAAAGAAAGAAGCCAGATGAGTCGAAAATTAAAAAGTTCTCCTGTTAAATAAGGTAAAATTTTTCCAGAAGAAATGGGAACACTGTTTTTTTTCTGTCTTGCCACCAGGTTTATCCTTTTCAGCTGATTAGGATTTTTGTTTTTTTGCGTCTTGAATTTTTTTGTTTGCAGCTTTTAATGCCTGGCTTAGCAGGTCAATATCCACAGGTTTTTGAAAGTATGCATAAGCACCGAGCTGCATGCAGATTTCTTTGTCTGCTTCAGACCCATGACCTGTTAATATGATTACCTCTATATCAGGCTGGGTCGTTTTTACTTTTTTCAGCACTTCGATACCATCTATGCCCGGCATTTTTAAGTCTAAAATCATCACATCAGGTTCGTCTTCAGCAACAAGATTTAATGCCGATTCACCGTCGTAAGCAACGGCCGATCCCATATCACGCATTTGCAAACGTTCTGAAAGTGTTTGAACAAATTCACGTTCATCGTCCACCAGTAAAACCTTTGAAGGAACTTGAAAATCATATTTCCGGTAAATGTCAGCCTTATAAAAACCTTTGCCGATTCGAGTCTCCACCGTATTAACCCCTTCAACCTTGCCGGCAATTGATTTTAATTCTTCTTCAAGCCGGCTCAACAATAAAACATTTGTATGTATTGTTAAGGTGACATGTCCATCCCGCACACTGACATCAACCGCATGTCCTTCATTTGATAAGGCAACTTCCACATGGGCAGCCTGTAAAAAATCTTCTGCTGCTTTCATTGATGCCTTTGTGGGCTGGATGACCTCACTTTTCAAGTTGCTGTCTATCAATGAGATAATTTCTTTGTCGGTCATTTTATCTGTGGGGATTATGATGTCATAAAGCGATGTATCCCAGGGGTCACTCATTTTATAAAGACTGTCTATCCATACACGAAAGACTTCGTCATCTTTTTGGATATGAGCGCAAGCCTCTTTTTCACTCATCCTTTTTTCTTTCATTGCCTGTGCAATTCTGTGTTTCATATCTGCAATCAAACAAATTCTAAGCACATGACTTACTGAATGTGGAATTAAAACACCTGCAAACCCGTCAATTAAAAAATTATTGCCTGATAAAGCCTGTGCCAATGCTAATCTTAAATAAGCTAAAGAGCGTTCCTTTTCATGGGTGAACCTGTTAAATACAGAGGTTTTGTTAAAAAAAACATTGTTAATTTTTTGTCCCGGGATACCTGAAAGCTGACTTGCGCGATCAATCAAATCCTGGTCTGATAGAATATTATAACTGCTTTTTTTTAAAATTTTTTCAATAATTATTTCTTTCCCGCAAAATGTTCCGCTTAAAAATGTCATGGCCGACATGGAAAGTCTCCTTTTTATTCTATTGATTTATAGACCCTGTCTTAAACAGGTCGTCAACAGGGGGCATTTTTTTTCTGAAGCGCCCTCATGTGTGTGTTGATGAACTTTTGCAATGGCTTTTTCCATGGTTGGATAAATGTTATGCTCACCTATCTCTTCAAGAAGATGAGTGCGTTTCATAACCTTATAGACGGATTCATTAACACCACTCAGAGAAATGCCATACCCGGCACTGCGCAACCATTGAACTATCACTGCCAGCATTTCTTCCCCGGATGCATCCATATCGTTTATTCCATTGGCTGCGATAATGATATGGCGCAATTCAGGGTTTTTGTTTATTCTGTCATTAATCTCATCTTCCAGATAGCTCGCATTTGCAAAAAAAAGTGGGCCCTCAAAACGTATCAGGTCAATGTGTTTACAGGTCATTAATTGATTCGTTTCTGAACATCTTAATGCCTTGTCTTCCGCCCTTGATAAATAGGAAACTTTTGGGCGCATACTTTTGTATAAGAATACTCCCAAGGAGAGTGCAACTCCGATATAGATGCCTTTTTCAAGATGTGGAGCAAGCAAAAGTGTTGCAATAAAAGTGATAACCGAAATAAGTCCGTCATACCATTGAGCGCGCCAGGCATGAACAAATCCTGATATGTTTACAAGTCCGATAACCGCCATCATGATTACGGATGCCAGAACCGCCTGGGGCAGATGGTATAAAAGGGGTGTGAAAAACAAAAGGGTTATAATGACAATTAAACTTGTAATAACACTGGATAAACCTGTTAAAGCACCTGCCTGTAAATTGACCGCGCTTCTGGAAAATGATCCTGAAACAGGGTAGCTCTTTCCAATGGCCCCAATCATGTTGGATATCCCCTGACCAATCAATTCCTGGTTCGGATCTAACCGCTGCCCGGTTTTGGCTGCCATTGCTTTTGCAATGGCAATGGCTTCCATAAAGCCCAGAAGAGAAATTATTACGGCAAAGGGAAAAAGCTGGATAAAAACAGAGAAGTTCAGTTGGGGTATGCTCAGTGAGGGAAGTCCCTTTGGAATATTTCCGACGACTGCACCTCCTCCCATTAACGACAGCTTTTCCGTATCAATTGGTTTGTTCCCGATTTTAATATGATAAACACGACCGTCTGATTCAACAGGATTAAAAGATTTTGAAGCAGGATAAAATAAATCCTGACCCGAAGGCGTTTTTACTGCTGTAAATTTAACCTTTCTCAAATTTGATCGAAGTTGGCCAGCCTGTTCTTTAAACTGGTTTATTTTTGATGTCATCAAGTTGATTTCAAAGTTTTCTTCTAATAAATTTAAAGATTTTCCTTTGTCTGAGTGCATTGAATCAAGTTTTGATGTTGCAATTGCCCTGTTTTTGCTTAATTCTTCTATTGACATTAATGTTGCATTAAAATTTTTAATTTGATGACGAATATCAGTCGCCTCAATTTGTTCAATGGGCACTTTGACATTATGCTCAAACCCGGTTGACCATGAAATCAAGGTGGTTGTTACTACGGCTGCAAGGACATAAGGGATTTTAGGATTTAATCGCTTAAGTCCTATCATGATACCAATCGACAAAAGACCTATAAAAAGCGTTGGCAGATGTGTAAAATCCATTGCAGCCACGATAACCCTGTAAATGGTTTCATAATGGTGATTTGCTTTATCAACATATACTCCAAACATTTTTGACAACTGGGATGAAGCAATTATAATCGCAGCAGCATTTGTAAAACCGTTTACAACAGGATGAGAAAGAAAATTTACAATCAATCCCAATCTTAATACACCCAATAAAAATTGAAAAATTCCCACGGTCAGTGCCAGCATTATGGCATACGCAATGAACGCTTCACTGCCTGCCGTGGCAAGGGGTTCTAAGGATGCTGCGGTCATGAGGGAGACGACGGCTACAGGTCCGGTTGCAAGCTGCCTGCTTGATCCGAACAAAGATGCCATCATGGGGGGTAAAAAGGCTGCATAAAGTCCATAATATGCTGGTAATCCGGCCAGTTGGGCATAAGCCATAGATTGGGGGATTAACACCAAAGCAACCGTTAATCCAGCCAGGAAATCAATTCGAAATTTTCCTATTGTATAATCTTTAAACCACTCCAAAAAAGGAAAAAATTTGGTAAGCATCAGTCTATACCTTCCATGTTTAAGTTGTTTGATTTTAATATTTTTTTACAGGCAATGATCATATCATTGAACAAAGCACTGGCATCATATAAATTATAAGTTTTGAACCTTACCACTCCATCCACCATGGAAAAAATGATTAATGCTGTTTTTCGTGAAGGCATAAAATCAATTGATCCGTCTTTTTGTCCGGTTTCTATGGCATTTTCGTATATGCTTACCAGACAATCATAAATTGCTTCTAAATTCCGGCGACACTCCGGAAACTCTTGAGCCATCTGATACGGATAATAACGATGCAGCAAAAGAAACTGATTTTCCATTTTTCCGGCCAGATAAAGGTGGAATGCAATCGAACTTTCAATCATATTCATTCCGTTTTTGAACTGCTGTTTTTCCATATAGTTTTCAAATTCCTCAAGAATCATTTCCCGGGTATGTTCAAGCACCGACAGAAACAACGTTTCTTTGTTTTTGAAATGATAAAAAATAGTCCCCTCAGCAATGCCAATAATTTTAGACAACTCTGCAGTTGAAGTCTCTCTGTATCCATTTCGAGAAAATAAAATTGTTGCAGTTTCTAAAATTGCCTGTTTGCGTTTCATTGCACATATCCCATATTGAGTATTCACTCAGATAAACTGAGTATTTACTCAGGAATAGCGCCTTTTGTTTGTGTTGTCAAGATTTTTTTGATGGATTATTTCAATTATTGTGATTTTTTTTGTTTCAGGAAATAATCTTTAATTTAAGACAATCAGGTAAAATTAAAAATTGCTTTTTTGTAAAAGATCTATTATTCAAAGGCGGTGTTTTTATATTAAATTTTTATCAGCGCCTTGGATTTGCTTTCAGGATTTGGCATGACCTAATTATAGAATTAGGAGGTCATTTTTCTTATGGTTTGACCCCCTGACGGCTTGACCCTGAAGGCTTAATATGGGGTGCTGGAATTGAAAAGGAATTATGAAATGAAGAAATTGTTTTTGGCATTGCTTGCCCTGTTGGCTGCCCCGGTTTTGGTTTGGGCATCGGGTGGAGATACCGGTCATTCGGAATTAATAGATTTTACAAAAACCACATATGGCTACCTGGGTATCGGCCTTTTTGTGGCGGCATATGCATTAGTGCCCCTTGAGAATACCATTCACCTTCGCAAGAGCAAACCCGTACTTCTTGCCGCCGGTTTTATCTGGGTACTGGTCGCATTTGCCTATATGAGCGTCGGGGATACACATACAGCCCATGTAGCCATTAAAGAAAGCCTGCTTGAGTATGCGGAATTGTTTTTGTTTCTGCTCGCTGCCATGACCTATATCAACTCCATGGAAGAGCGAAATGTATTTCAGGCCCTGAGGGCCTGGCTGGTTTCAAAGGGATTTTCTCTTAGGGTTTTGTTCTGGATTACCGGTCTTTTGTCTTTTGTCATTTCACCGGTGGCAGATAACCTTACCACAGCCCTTCTCATGGGTGCGGTCATCATGTCTGTTGGCGGTGATGATAAAAAATTTGTCGCCCTGGCCTGCGTCAATATCGTTATCGCAGCCAATGCAGGGGGTGCATTTTCTCCATTTGGGGATATCACAACCTTGATGGTGTGGCAGAATGGCAAGGTGGCTTTTACTGAATTTTTTCATATCTTTGTTCCCTCCCTGGTCAACTGGCTTGTGCCTGCTATCTGTATGAATTTTGCCGTTGCCAAGACTTCTCCCAAAAAACTGGATGAGAAGGTTGAGATGAAATACGGTGCCAAGGTTGTTATGGCTCTTTTTCTTTTGACCATTATTACGGCCGTCAGCTTTCATAATTTTCTTCAACTCCCCCCTGCAGCAGGTATGATGCTTGGGCTTGGGTATCTTGGTTTTTTCAGTTACCACATCAAGCGCAAAGAGGGGCGGATGCTCTTTTATGATAATATCTTGGGCTCAAGACAGAAGAGTTCAGCTACGACTGCTCTTTCGGCTCTTCAAGGCAAAACACATGATGAGATCACCGGGCTGGTCAATGATCTTCCCACTCCCGCTTTTATTCTTAACAAAGAGCATGTGATCACCCATTGGAATACGGCCATGGAGAAGTTGACCGGTGTTTTGGCCAAAGATAAGATCGGTACTAAGGATCAGTGGAAGCCTTTTTATCCAAAAGAAAGACCCCTTCTTGCCGACATGGTTCTGGAAGGCGATTCAAAGAAGTTGATTGACAAGTTTTATCATGGCAAAAACATGCTCAATAATTTTCTTGAATCTGCTTATGAAGTGTCTGATTTTGATCCTTCCATTGGAGAAGGGGGCAGATGGCGTTATTTTACGTCAGCACCTCTTAAGGATAAAACAGGCAAGTTGGTGGGTGTTATCGAAACCATCGAGGATATGAAAAATGTCCAGGAGAAAAAGAAGTATTTTGATATCATGGAAAGAATTTCCAGGGCGGAATGGGACACTCTGCTGTTTTTTTACGGGGTAACCCTTTGTGTCGGAGGCCTTGGCCAGTTTGGTTATCTTAGTCTGGTATCCAACTTCATGTACGGTGACCTTGGACCCACAGTGGCAAATTCCCTTGTGGGGGTTTTATCCGCCATTGTTGATAATATTCCGGTCATGTTTGCCGTTCTCAAGATGGATCCTGTCATGTCCCACGGCCAGTGGTTGCTGGTTACCCTGACAGCCGGTGTGGGCGGAAGTCTTCTCTCCATAGGTTCTGCGGCAGGCGTTGCCCTGATGGGAACCGCCAGGGGGGTTTATACCTTTGGCGCCCATTTTAAGTGGGTTCCGGTTATAGCGCTTGGCTATGTTGCAAGTATACTGGTTCATCTTTTGATTAATGCCAAATTTATGTAGTCTGGTATTGTTAAAATAAATTGATAGAGGTATGGCTCGGTCTTTGGCTGGGCCATATCTGTTTTTGCAGGTAAGCACAAGAGAGTTTGTCTGCAAGCGTAATAGTATGTTTAGCCCAAATATTTGCCGACTTTTGTTGTTGGTGTGGATTGTTTAATATGTTGTTTGCACAGGGCTTTTAGAGGTCATTCTCGTTCTTATCCAAGGCTGAGAAGTCAAATCCAGGATATAATTTTTCACAGCATGCAGGGCATATCCCGTGGGAAAACACAATGGTTGAAAAATAATCTTCAACCTGCACCCAATTGTTTTTTTCTATTTTGATGCTTTTGCAATTTGCACAGATAGGTAGAATATCCTTTGATTTTGAATCTTTTTGCAAGAGAAATCTCTGGAATTTTTTTCTAAGCTCAATGATTTTTGTGATATCCCGGACAACTGAGATAGACCCTTTGTATATGTTTGTATCACTCCAAATAGGGCTGCAGGCCAGTTCCACATGAACAGGATGGTTGCTTTTATCAAATATTTGTATCTCATACCTGCTGCTTAATCCAGTTTTTCTGTTCTGGGTTTGTCGTTGAATAATCTTAAAACCGTCTTCATCAGAGAGATCTTTGATGTTTTTTTTCAGTATTTCATCACTTGAATACCCTGTCATGATGCAAAATGCCTGGTTGGTATAGGTAAAGTTTTCATGTTCATCCACTGTGAAAACACCCTCAACAATATTTTCCGTAATGGTTCTGTACTGGTGTTCACTTTTTTCAAGCTGCTTTCGATATCGCTTGTTTTCTTCAAACAACCTTTTGTTTTCAAGAACCTGCTTAACAGTATGGCTTATCATGTCAAGATCTTCAACGGGTTTTGTAATATAATCTTTGGCCCCCATGCGCAGAGCCTTGATAATATCTTCTTTTTTCCCGGCCCCGGATATCACGATCAATGGCGTATCCGGTTTTGATTTGTGAATTGTTTTCATGACTTCAATGCCATCCATTCCAGGCATCCTTAAGTCAGTGATAACAATATCAATCTGTTTATTGAAAAAAATATCCAGGCCGCTTTCACCATTTTCTGCAGAAAAGACAAGATAGTCCTCATCTTCAAAAAAAGATTTCAGACTATCTCTAATGGTTATTTCATCGTCAATTATTAATATCGTTTTTTGATCAGTCATTGTTGCTTTTTAAAATTTAAGAGTTTTTATGTTGATAACTTTTCAACGTATCATAATTTTAAAAATTTTCAAAGCGCCCCAATTAATTGCTTCATGTCCCTGACAGCCTGGTCCATTCCTGTCAGGATGGCTCTTGCAACAATACTGTGTCCGATGCTGAATTCACTGATTTCGCTCAGTCCTTTAAAGGCTTGGATGGTATTGTATCCGATTCCGTGGCCGGCGTTTACTTCAAGTTTTAACTTGTTTCCTATTTTTGCAGCATCAACGATTCTTGAAAATTCACTTTGCTTTCGGGCATCGTTTGTGGCATCGCAAAAAGCACCTGTATGGATTTCGATCATGTCAGCATCAATTTTATGTGCAAGTTTGATCTGGTCAAGATCCGGGTCGATAAAAATGCATACGGCAATACCTGCATTTTTCAAGGTTGCTATGGCTTGCCTTATATTGTTTTCATGGGTGATAAGGTCCAGCCCCCCCTCGGTGGTGAGTTCTTCTCTTTTTTCAGGGACAAGGGTAATACAGTCAGGCTTGACATCAAGTGCGATCCCCAGCATTTCACTGGTAGCACCCATTTCCAGTATGAGTTTTGATTGTACGATTTTTCTCAGCAGCCTGACATCTCTTTCGTTGATATGTCGCCGATCTTCTCTTAAATGAACAACTATTCCGTCAGCCCCTGCTGTCTCGGCAGCAACAGCAGCGGCAATTGGTTCAGGAAATGTAACTCCCCGGGCATTTCTCAAGGTCGCCACATGATCTACATTTACAGCAAGTTGGGCCATTTGTTCTGCTCCTCCATTTTTTATGAAAATTTTAAAAAATTAATACAGTGACTTTTAATTTTGTTGTGGGCAAATCTAAAGGAAATACAAGATCTGCCCATGGCAGTTGTTTAAAAAGCATTTAAATTTTTATTTGTCTCAATCTCTCTTAACAGTTCAAGGCTTTTGTCTTCCATTTTTTTTGAATCTGCCGGGCTTGTTTCATGATCAAAGCCCATTAAATGAAGAATTCCGTGGATCAAAAGCTGGGACATTCTTTCCAAAAGAGTTATATCAGACATATCCGCCTCTTTTTGAGCTGTTTTACAAGAGATGACAACATCCCCTAAAAGGCCGGGTGTTATATCTGCAAACCGGCCTTCCTGCATGGGAAAAGCCAGGACGTTTGTGGGTTTGTCAATGCTTCTATAGGTTTTGTTGAGCTGTTGAATTTGGTTATCATCCGTAATTACAATGGATATTTCATGGGCATCACAACCCAAGGCGCTTAAGATCTGTTTTGTCTTTTGGCGGATGGTGTCCGTTGGTATTTTCTTTTTTTGCTGATTGTCGATCAGTATCTTTAGGTGATCCGTTTTTTTCATTTTTCTTTTCCTGGGCTTTGTCCGGGTATTCTATACGGCTGTGATAAATACTTGTTAAAATATTATTAAAGCTTTTTGCAATCTGGTGCAGATCTTTTAAGGTCAGTTCGCATTCTTCTAATTGTCCGTCTGCAAAAATATCATTAATCAGTTCTTTGACCCTTCCCTGGATTCTTGCAGGCGTTGGGCGTTCCAGTGCCCTGACGGCAGCTTCCACAACATCGGCCAGCATGACAATCCCGGCTTCCCTGGTCTGGGGTTTTGGGCCGGGATATCTGAAATCTTCTTCTTTTACAGTATCATTACCGCTATTTAAACTTTTTTGATAAAAATATTTGATCAGGGATGTGCCGTGATGCTGAATAATTCCTTCAATGATTTCATTGCCTAATTTATATTTTTTTGCAAGTTCAACACCTTTTTTGACATGACCGATTAAAACAAGTGCTGACATGGAAGGCGATAGTTTATCATGCCTGTTTTTACCGTCTGCCTGATTCTCAATAAAATATAATGTCTTATCCAGTTTTCCGATATCATGATAATACCCCATTACTTTCGCTTTAAGCGTGCCTGCATCAATCGCCGATGCTGCGGCTTCCGCAAGTGTGGCAACAATGATGCTGTGATTATATGTGCCGGGTGCTTCAATCATCAGCTTTTTGATCAGGGGTCTGTCCAGGTTTGAAAATTCCAGGAATTTTGAGTCTGTTGTATAATCAAAAAGAATCTCAATCAAAGGGGTGAACCCGACGGTAAAAGTAGCTGAAAAAAGACCTCCGCAAAAGGCCAGCATCATTTCTTTTGTAATAATAACAACATCGGGGCGGGCAAGAGAATAGAACCCAAGGGAAAGGGCCAGGACTGCATTGAACACGGCAAGCTTGAAACCGGCCATAATGAAATTTTTTCTTTCCTGTTTTTCCTTGATCCACCAGGCAGCAGTAATGCTGGATAAAAAGAAAAATATAAAAACCTCAAAGCTTCCTGAAAAAACAAGACTTGTGAGCAAAGAAAGAATAACTGTAAAAATAACGGCAATATCAAAACCAAGGAACAGGCAGGTCAACATGGCCGCTGCCGGTATGGGAAGAATCATGAAAAATGACATGGAAGAGATATCCCATGGAATTTCAGGATTGGCAGACTGGGCAATTTGGGTTGAAAATTTGGCAAAGGTAAGATACAGGACAAGTCCCAATATCAGGAAAAAAATGTGTCTGTTATGATCTGTTTTTAATTTTTTGTGGTCTTTTAAAAACAGAGTATAGATAACCAGGATGGAAAAAAAAGTGATTAATGCAATTCCCGTACTTGAAATAAAAATATCCTTTTCTTCTATCTGTTCTTTGAGGGCAAGAAGTTTTACCAAATGAACTTTATCAACACGTTCGCCTTCCCTTAAAATCATTTCACCGGCTTTGATCTTATAGAGGATCGGTTTGATTTGATCCTCGGTATTTCGTATTCTTTTTTCGGTTTCATTTTTATTCAAGGTAATATTTGGTTGCAGCAATCTCTGGCAAAGATCAACGATCAGGTTGGAAAGATTATAGTTGATATCTTTTAATATGGGTTGCCCCTCGATTCGAACCATGGTTTTAGCCTGATCAGGACCGTAAAAAATTTTTAAATTATTGACCGTTCGCTCTTTTTTGGAGCCGATGCTTCGAAGAATAATTCCTTTGTGGACTTCTTTGAGTAATATTTCCTTGTTTGCCACAACCCCGTTTTTAAGAATGATTTTAATAATGGCTTTAATCTTCAGGGAAATATCAGGGGCGAATTGGTGTTTATATAAGATAGAATAGGCACCTTTGCTGACTTCAATACCCAGTTTTTCTTCAAATTCAGGTTGTGTATCCAGTACAATTTCAAATGTAGGAGCAGGTTCAAGGTTTTGCTGGTCTGCTTTCTTGAACAATTCCTGGGGAATTTTCATTGCTGAATCAATATTTGAAGAGATCTTTTCTATTAGATCAGCATCAAAGTCATATACATTTTTAACGGATTCTTTGACCTCATTTTTTTTAAGATTGGTGGCTTCCTTGTCTTCAATAAAGAAGTTTTTGGGCGCTTTGATGTCCCTTTTTGCCACATCACCGATTGTATAAAAATGGGATATTTTATTTTGTCTCGGGTAATGGGTTATGGTAATGGTAAAGACAATTGTGAAAACAATCAGCAAAATCCACAATATGGAAGGTTTGGTCAAAAGGAATTTTTTTGCCTGCCTGATCTTATTTTCGTTTTTGCTTTTTTTCATAGGCGTCTATAATATTTGATACAAGTTTATGCCGGACAACGTCATGCTTTGAAAAATATATAAATTCAATTCCGTTTATATTGGTCAGGATCTTGTTTGCTTCAATCAGACCGGATTTTTTACCGGATGGAAGGTCGACCTGGGTGATATCACCTGTTACAATAGCTTTTGATCCATATCCGATTCGTGTTAAAAACATTTTCATTTGTTCGGATGTGGTATTCTGTGCTTCATCCAGAATAATAAAGGCATTGTTTAATGTTCTGCCCCGCATGAATGCAAGGGGGGCTATTTCAATGGTATCCTGTTCAATGAGTGCTTTTGCTTTTTCAAATTCCATCATGTCATACAGGGCGTCATACAGCGGCCTAAGGTAGGGGTTGATTTTCTGGGCCATGTCTCCGGGCAAAAATCCCAGGGCTTCGCCGGCTTCTACAGCCGGTCGCGTCAATATGATTTTTTTGACTTCCCCTTTTGAAAATGCCGCCATTGCCATGGCCATGGCAAGGTAGGTTTTGCCTGTCCCGGCCGGGCCGATGGAAATAACAATGTCATTTTTATTGACAGCCTCGACATACTTTTGCTGGGAAGGATTTCGAGGAGTAATGGCTTTGTTTTTGATCGTTTTAAAGACTGTTGTCAGGAAAATTTTTTTTAAATGGGAGTTGTTGTTTTTTTTTATGGTATTAATGGCTGCATCAATATCAGCTTCCTCAAAGGTGAAGTTATCTTCTAAAAGCTGATATATTTGGTTGATCAGTTTTTCAGCAAGATTGACATCCTGGGGATTGCCGTCAACCAGTATGGCGTTGCCCCGGGTATGTATTTCAACCTTAAATGCCTGGCAAATTTTATTCAGGTTATGGTTATGGTGTCCGAAAAGTTCGCGGGTGAGAGCAAGATTTTTAAAGGTTATATTTTTCATGCCCTATAGGGTGCAATTTATTTGGTTAAAGGTCAATAAAAATCTTGACTCAAAAACGACTTAATTGTTATTGAAAAGGCTCATTTAATCAGGGGAAAAGGGGAAATATGAACGCTTTTGATATTGCCGTGATTGTGATTGTTTCATTTTGTCTGATAAGGGGGCTTTTCAGAGGATTGATCGGAGAGGTTTCCGGAATCATCGGTGTTGCCGCAGGGTTTTATGGTGCCTATACATACTATCCCTTGATAACCCCTTATGCCGAATCATGGATTGAAAATCCAGGAATCAGAAATATTGCGGTTTTTTTTCTTTTGTTTTGTGCTGTTTTAATCGCCGTCAGTATTGCTTCGGTATTGATCCGGAAATTTCTGAATCTTGTTTTTTTAGGGTGGATAGACAGAACCTTTGGTCTTGTTTTTGGGGCTGCCAAAGGGATTTTGATTGTATCGGTTCTTTTTATTATGATCACAACATTTTTGCCAAAGGATTCAAGCTTTTTGGCCGGCTCAAAATTTTCTCCTTATGTTGCACAAGTATCTAAAACCATGACTGTGTTTTTATCCCAAAATACCAGAAAAGATTTTTTAAAAAAGTTGGAAGGAATTCTTTAAGATTTGGAAACGATAGATGCACTGTTTAACATTATCCGAACATTAAGAAGCAAAAACGGGTGTGCGTGGGATCAAAAACAAACCCCTGAAACCATGTGGAAATGCCTTGCAGAAGAATTATATGAACTGGAAGAGGCAATTGCAAAACAAGACATGCAAAATATATGCGAGGAATTGGGGGATGTTCTGTTTCAATTGATATTTGTTTTGGAGATTTTTCAGGAAAAACAGGCTTTTACGTTTTCAGAAGTGGTGGACAAGGTCTCAAAAAAGATGATCCGCCGTCATCCCCATGTATACGAAGATGCCAGTATATCAAATGAACAAGAGTTGAATCAACAGTGGGAATCAATCAAAGCTCTTGAGCATGAAGAAAATGGACAGATAAGAGCATCGGTGCTGGATTCGGTTCCCAAAGGGATGCCATCGTTGATTCGTGCCTTGAAAGTGTCCAAATGTGCTGTAAAAGAAGGATTTGACTGGGATAATATCCATGAAGTACTGGATGCGGCCAAAGATGAAATCAATGAGTTTGAAGAAGCCTTAAGATCCGGGAGTAAAAACGAGGCAATGATGGAATTTGGCGATATTTTGTTTACTCTTGTCAATGTGGCAAGAGTTGCAGGGTTTCATCCTGAAACTGCTCTTGCCGGTTCTACGGCAAAGTTTGAAGGCCGGTTCAGGTTGATGGAAAAAGAGTTAAAGGAGAAACAGGTCAATCTTAAAGATCTTTCAAAGAATCAAAAAGAACTGTTTTGGAACCGGGCAAAACAATCCTATGACAGATAATCGCCCCTTTGAAATTTAAGGTATTCTGTTTGTGCCGTTATAATCGTCTGAGTTGCAATTTTTTTCAGATTGGCATCCGCATCTGTCAGACGTTCCGTCTCTTTTAACAGGTTGCCTGCCTGATCCTTTATTTTTTCCAGAACCGGGGCAATATTTTTCAAGGAAACGTTCCGATCATCAAGCTTTGATGAGTATGAGTCAAGCATTTCCAGAAGTTTGTCGGTTTTTCCAGACACTATATCGGATGAAGTCATTATATCCAGACCTTTAGATGCAATTTCCCTTAAAGCATTGGTTGACGTAAGTTCCATTTCAGGTGTCTTTGTTCTATCAAGGGCTTTGGTAAATGCAGTTTCAAATGCGCCTGTCTTTTGACTTTTTGAAATCCTGGTATTTAAAGCAGCAAGGGATTGAGCGGATTCATGTATTGAATTTACGTTGGTCATAATGGCCTCCTTTTTTTGTTTAAAGTTTAGAATTGCAAAAGGTATGCCAGGGGTTGTGTTTCTTTTATGCTATCAAGAAAGTGTTATTAAATAGGATGGTTATGATTTTTAGCAGTGGGGTCATACATAAGAGAAGAAAAAAATGCCGGGAAAATATTTCCATTAACTGAGTTCATTTAAGAGTGAACCAGCCATCTTTTCAGCAATGGTTTCAGCATTAATTGTGTATTGATTAGTTTCAAACTTTTGTTTGATATCTGACACATATTTTTTCCTGTCTGCCGGATCAGTTTCCATGGCTTTGGACATTTTTTGAAGATTTTTAGTCCGGTCGGAAAAATTAATTCGGTCGATATTTTTATTAGCATCTACATCGTCATTTTTTTGTGTTTTAATGTTTTTATCGGTTTTGTTGGAATACATCTTATTGATATAACCGGGAGTAGAATTTAATATTTTCATAACTTGTGTCTCCTTATAATTCCATATTGCTGTCTGCTACTTCCCGAGCTAATTCCGTCATTCGTTTAACAACGAAATTTGAATCTTCAACAGATAAGGTATGGGTTGCTTTTTGATTGTGTTCATCAATCACGGTATATGTGAATTGATTTTTATTTTTTGTAAAATTAATTTTTTTTCCTAATTCTTTTTCAATCTGACTTGTGATGTTTTCTTCATTTTTGGCTTTAGGCCCCTCAGTAATGATTTTGTCTACAATACTTGTGGCGACTTTATCAATAATGGTCTGTCTTTTTCCTTCAGAGGATATGGTCACACTGTCGGCAGAACTTTTATTGGTGACACCGAATTTGTTTTTGTTCAATATTTTGCCCTGGCTCAACTGGCGTGAGTAAGTTTTTAGGACATTTTTTATTTGATATGAAGGTATTTGCATTTAATTTCCCCCTTGAACACAATTATCGGTCTGAGAAAATTAAAACTTTAATTTTTTTTAATCATCAAAATTTCCCTCAGGCCCCTTGTCTGTGTTCATCATTGAGGCGGTTTCCATTATTTTTTCTGTTGTCCAGTTGTTTTTTTGTTCAATTTTTTCAGCCTTGAAACCGGGATCATGGGATCTGTTTTTTAAAATTTCATCAATCACTATCCGGGCTGTGTCCGTGGTGTTAAATACATTGGTTAACAGACCGAATACAAAGTCTTCGACATCTTTTGCCATTCTGTCCCGGATTTCTTTTGGCTGTGCCAGTAATTTGTTTTCAAAGGGAAGGTTCAGCTTTTTGAAGTTTCCGCCTTTTATATCATTTGCGTTTGCAAAGGCTTGCATTTCCTTCCACAGCTGTTCTGAAACACCCCGTTTTTTTTGTTTGATAAACTGACCGTTGTTCAGGATGGCGTTTCCATAATCATTGACCTCAACACCCCAGGAGATCATTTGCAGGGCGGTTGCCACGTTGGCTTTGGTTGTACGGGTCTTTGAGGCAATATCTCGAAGTCTTTCGGAATTGTTGCCGGAGGTGCCGTGCTGTGCGCCGGAAATCTTGTATTTGGAAAGTGCTTCATGAATTTGAGCGGTAAGTTCGACATTGATACCGGTATCGCTGGCTTCAATGCCATGGGTTGTGCCATTGTTCAAAGCGATCCAATCAGGGAAAATATTGTGGGCATTAAGTCCTTGAATAAGAAAGAGCGCTTCTTGGGCGGTTGAAAGTCCGAGTTTGCCTTTTATCTCACCGACTTCTGTCTCAAGACCGGCCCATTCCGGCACAAAGGGGTATAATTCAATGTTTGCCAGAAGATTTTGGGCATCCGGCATATGGGAGGCGTCTATGGCAATGGAAGTGATGCCGGCATCAAACAGGGAAGGGATTTGAG
The DNA here is from genome assembly GCF_900105645.1 of Desulfobacula phenolica. Taxonomy (NCBI): domain Bacteria; kingdom Pseudomonadati; phylum Thermodesulfobacteriota; class Desulfobacteria; order Desulfobacterales; family Desulfobacteraceae; genus Desulfobacula; species Desulfobacula phenolica. The sequence continues at coordinate 40,676 of NZ_FNLL01000001.1, forward strand.
TTTTTGCAGGCTCTATGTCTTCTTTTGTTTTTATCCCAAAATGATCCGCATGGATGGCAACGGGAATAGTAATGCCAAGTTCGTTCATGAAGGCATCTGTCTGTCTTGCAATGTTCCATAGGTTAACTGCGCAATAGGCGGCTGTTCCGCCCTCTGATCTGGCAATTTCAATAATAATTGCGGCATTTGCGCGTTGGGCAGCTGCAAGGGCTCCCCTGATCACAAAAGCGTTGCGGCCGTTTGCAGCTATGGTCATGCAGTTTTTTTTGAGTAACATGGCCCGGTCTATATATTTTCCACTGACAATAAGTGCTTTGGAATTAGGAAACAGTTTTTTTATATTGGGGGGTCTGCCAAGATCAAGAGCAGTCTCAAAGTCTGAAGAATATATTAATGGTTTTGTCATGCCGTCTCCCTGATTTTTTTTTGGATTATTTTTTTTAAATATGAAGTATTTTTTGCATGAAAATTATTTAAAATCAAGGAATATCGAATAATGAATTTATATTCATTAATGCCTGCTCAAAATAAAATCATAATAATTATTGAAAAAAATACATATTTTATATCTAAATATCTGTAAAATTAAATTAAATTTATGATTATTCAAATAAATTAATGATATTATTGTTTCTTGACATTTGTAAAACTCTTTTGTTAGATGATGAGTCTTTGTTCATTTTTTCTAAGAAAGGGTGATGCAGGCTTGCAGAAAAATAAATCGGAAAAATACAATAAAATATTAGACAGTGCAGGTGCCGTATTTGCACAATTTGGATTCTACAAGGCAACCATATCCCAGATCGCATCAAGGGCAGGTGTGGCAGACGGTACAGTATATTTGTATTTTAAAAGTAAGGAAGATATCCTTTATCAGTTTATCAGTTTTAAAACCAATTCCGTATTTAAAAAAATAAATGCTGCTGTTGAAAAGGGTCGAAATGCCGAGGAAAAATTGCGTCAATTAATTCGATCTCATATGGATGAATTTCAAAAAGATAAAAATATGGCCATTATTTTTCAGTCGGAAGTCAGATACTTCAGAGATATCCAATTTCAAATTAAAGATATATCAAAAATGTATCTGGAGCTTTTGTCGGATATTATTGAGCAGGGGCAGATTGAAGGAGCCTTTCGACAGGATCTGTTTGTCGGTCTGGTGAAACGTTTTATTCCGGGTGCGGTAGAAGGTGTCATAGGCACCTGGGTATCTGCTGATGGCGGATATGACCTTGTTTCAATGGCAGATCCTCTAGTGGATCTTTATTTGACAGGGATCAGAGAACAGTGAAAGTGGTTTGATATATTGAACGATATAATTTTATTGAATGACGTTTTTTGCTTGACGTGATCTTTTATGTTTATTAAAGCAGTTAAATTTGTATTCATAAGCTAAAAATTTTTGGGAGGTAAGAAGTATGACTTCAATAATCGGACCGGCAAGTTTTAAATTTTTCGGGATATTTCCCGCTGCAATCTTGTCATTTATTATACCTATCATCGGGATAGGATTATTTACCTATATAATGGCAAGGCGTATTGCGCCCCTGGTGAGAGCGAATCCGGATAACAGGTTTGATAAAATCGGCACGCGTGTAAAAAATCTTATCGTTGTCTGGCTTGGGCAGGTACGGCAGCCAAGATACATGCTGGCAGGTGTGCTTCACATTGTTATTTTTGCAGGATTTTTAGTTCTGTCCATTCGTTCATCATCACTTGTTATTATTGGTTTTGCAGACGGATTTGTGTTGCCCGGCTTTGGCGGGGTGGTAGGCGATGTCTATAATTTTTTCAAAGACTATGCTGCAACATTTGTTCTTATTGCCTGTATTATTGCCGCTGTCAGAAGGGGTATCTATAAACCCAAAAGATATGCTGTTCCTGAAAAATACGGCAAGGACCATACATCGGAAGCTGTTTTTGTCCTGGGCATTATTGCAACACTCATGTTATCGGAAAGTCTTTTTGAAGCATCCGAGCTTGCCTATGAATTCCAGAATACCGGACAGGAACATTTTTTAGCTCCCTTGTCTCTGGTATGGATATTTAAAGGTATGCTGGCATCCGTGTCGCCCAATATCCTTCAAGGACTTCATATTATCACCTATTATATTCATGATTTCACCTTTTTCTTTTTTCTTTGTTTTTTACCCTTAGGCAAACATTTTCATGTTATTACATCTGTTTTTAATGTGTTTTTCATGCGGGTTGAAAAAGGAAACATAAAACCTGTAAGGCATGGTATTGCCGATGACAAGCTGGATGATCTTGAGTCTTTTGGTGTAAAAAAACTCGAAGATTTTACCTGGAAGCATATGCTGGATTTTTATTCTTGTGCAGATTGCGGCAGGTGTTCAGACCAATGTCCTGCCAATGCCGTTGGCAGACCATTGTCCCCAAGGTTTATTACCATCAAGGCCAGGGATTTGATATTCAAAAATTATCCGTTTTCAGGAAAAATTTATAAAAGCAATTTATTGGTGGAAGATATTTATACAGAGGATGAAATCTGGTCCTGCACCACCTGTGGTGCCTGTGAACAAGAGTGTCCGCTGGGAATTGAATATATTGACAAAATAGTTGATATGCGCAGGGGGATGGTGGATGAAGGCATGGTGCCCCAGTCTTTGCAAAAACCCTTGAAAGCCCTTGAAAAACGTGGAAATCCCTATGGGAAAATGGAGAAAAAACGCGCAGACTGGGCAAATGATAAAGAGTTCAAGGCAAACTGGCAGGTTAAAGATCTTGCCAAGGATGAAGCCGACACTCTCTATTTTGTAGACAGTATTACATCCTATGACGATAACATCCAGGAAATTGCCAGACGGACATCAATTATTCTGACAAAAGCAGGCGTTGATTTTGGTGTTCTGGGTAAACAGGAAAAAGACAGTGGAAATGAAGTATTACGCTTTGGCGAGGAAATGCTGTACCAGGATTTGAAAGAACAAAACACCGAAGCTATTAAGGATACCGGGGTAAAACAGATTGTAACGGCAGATCCCCATGCCTATAATGCATTGAAAAATGATTATAAAGATCTTCCGCCGGTTAAACATATCAGCCAGATTGTTGCCGAGAAAATAACTTCGGGAGAACTTGAGCTTAAACCCTGCCAGAATCCTGATGCGGTTTATGTCTACCATGATCCTTGTTATCTGGGACGGCATAACGGGATATATGAAGATCCCAGACAGGCTCTTGATGCTATTAACGGATTAACAAGGGTAGAGCTTGAAAAGAGCCGTGATCGATCCTTTTGCTGCGGCGGCGGTGGTTTGATGCTTTTTTATGAACCTGAAGAAGAAACAAGAATGGGAGTTTTAAGGGTTAATATGGCTGCTGAGGCCGGAGCAACAGTTATTGTAACTGCCTGTCCTTTCTGCCTGGTGAATATCCAGGATGCGATCAAGGTCGCTGGAAAAGAAGGAGAGATGGAAGCATTGGATTTTACAGAACTAATTGAACAGCATCTTGCATAAAATAAATGCGTTACCGATTACTGAAGGTTTCAGGATTATAGAAATTTTATAATCGGTAACAGACTATTGATTTAAAGGAGACAAGAATGGAAATTTTAGTATGTGTCAAGAGAGTGCCTGATACTGCTGAGAATGAGTTTGAACTCAACAGTGCCGGAAATGATCTTGATCGAGACGACTTGGTTTATTCAGTGAACGAATGGGATAATTATGCGGTTGAAGAAGCAATCCAGATTGTAGATAACGTTGGTGGAAGTGTAACGGTTATCGCTGTGGGTGATGATGAGTCGGAAGAAGTGTTGAGACGTGAAATGGCAATGGGTGCAAATAATGGTATCCTTCTTTCCGATGATGCATTTGTAGCATCTGATGGCAAGGGAATTGCGACCATCCTTAAGGCGGAAATTGAAAAAGGCAGTTATGATCTGATCATGACCGGTGCCCAGGCAGATGAAGGGGCAGGTCAGGTAGGTGGAATGCTGGCTGCAATGCTGGATATGCCCTATGCATCGCTGGTAAATAAAATCGAACCAGGTGATGGCAAAATTATAGTTGGCAGAGAAATTGAGGGTGGCAACCAGGAAATGAATGAAGTGCAGCTTCCCTGTGTTGTTTCTATCCAGACTGGTATTAATGAACCCCGTTATGTGGGTATCCGCGGTATCAGAAAAGTTGCCAGCGTTGATATCCCTGTAAAAGGCGCAGGCGATCTTGGTATTGATGCCGGCAGTGTAGGAGATGCAGGTGCAAAAACCAAAAGAGTAGATTATTTTGTGCCCGATATGGGTGATGGTGCTGAGATGCTTGAAGGCTCCACAGGTGAGATCATTGAAAAGCTGATTGAGAAGCTTAAAGCAAAAGGAGGGCTCTAATCATGACACAGATTTTTGCATATATTCCATTTAAAAACGGTGCTGCTGAAGATGTGGCATTAGAGTTCCCTTCAGCTGCCAAGAAAATTGATGAAAGTGCATCCCTGACCGCAGTTGTAACAGGATCTGGTGCGGATCTTGATAAAGTGGCCAATGACATGACCGCTGTTTATTCTGAAGTGATTAAAATTGATAACGCAGATCTTGCTTATCCAAATGCTGAGGTTGTCAGAAAAGCCCTTGTGAATGTTCTTCCTGCTGATGCCGTTATTCTTGTGGGTCATGATACTTTTGGAATGGATCTTGCTCCCGGTCTTTCCGTAAAAATGGATTCAGCGTATGCCGCAGATATTGTTGATTTCGAGGGAATAGAAGGAAGTACCTTGAAAACAATTCGTCAGGAACTGGGCGGAGCTGTCTACACCCATGTGACCGTTGATATCTCTTCCGGGGCTGTGCTTACTGTCAGACCAGGATCTTTTGCTCCGGTTGAAGGTGGTGCAGGCGGGTCAGTTACGGATAAATCCGGCGATGCAGGAGATCTTTCCGCAAAAAGAAAATTCCTTGAAATTGTTGAAGCTGAAGTGGGTGATGTTGATATCACAAAATCCGATGTACTGGTATCCATTGGCCGTGGTATTGAAGATGAAGACAATATTGAAATTGCCCAGGAACTGGCCGAAGCAATGAAAGCTGTTGTATCATGTTCAAGACCCATTGTTGATGCCAAATGGCTGGAAAAATCACGTCAGGTTGGAACATCCGGCCAGACTGTTAAGCCCAAGGTGTACATGGCTATGGGAATTTCCGGCTCTTTTCAGCATATGGGCGGTGTCAAAGGCAATCCATTCATCGTTGCAGTTAACAAGAATCCCAAAGCCCCAATTTTCCAGGTGGCTGATGTCGGTATTGTAGAAGATATTCTTGAGTTTATGCCCGAGCTTGCCGAAGCAATTAAAGATCTTTAAGATTTAAGATCTGATAAATAGCGTGTTTTGAAAAAAGGGATCTGATCCAAGGAAAAGATCCCTTTTTTATTTGATCTTTTTTTTATTTTATTAAAGGAACTGTAAGTCCGCCATCCATTAAAAACAGGACACGGGCATCCTGGCCTTTTTCTTCAAGGGCCTTGTCAATGGCCGTCTGAAGATCACTGAACGGCTTGATAAACAGCTTGGATATGACCTGAGGCTCAACATTCGTTACCCCCCACATCTGTGCCCAAAGCCCTATTTCAGCCATTTTTGCCGCTTTGTGATACCCTAAAACATATCCTTTTTCAATGGTTTCAAGGGCTTTTTTGGGTGTGCTGCTTGAACCCAAAAGATCTGCAAAGGCCTTGCCGCCGATACCGCACCTGCATTTTGCCACAAGTATCATGATTCCGTCGTCTTTCAGGGCGAGTTTTGCATTATCAATGCCTTTCTGGGCCTGGTACAGGTCAATATCCTGGGGAAATTTCACCACGGATACGACAATGTCGGCTTTTTCTTTTAAAGGGGCTGCAAACACCTCGTTGGCAAGGTCAATGGCAGCATGAAAAGAGTCATTGATATGGCCGCAGCAGGTTCCATACACTTTATGGTGTTTATCCAGGACCGTCATGATGGAAAAGATTTCCTGTTTAACGGTTTTAATGGCATCCATCATATCTTCATGTACAGGGTTGCCTTCAAGGGATAATGCCTTTGCTGCCGGAGAAAGCGCAAGTTTATGGTTTTGCTCTATAGTGTCATATCCGGCAATTCCGGGCAGATAGGATTTGCGCCCACCTGTATATCCGGCAAAATAATGGGGTTCCACAGAGGATATGATAATGATCTTATCCGCCTCAACCCCGGCCTTGTTGACACACATCGGCGTCCCATTGGTGGAGGTTCCCAAAAACACCATGTCTTCTTTAGCCCTTGCATCATGCACAATAATCCGGTTTTTTATCTTTTCATAGTAGTAGCCGAAAATCTGAAGATACTCTTCATCTGACGGTCCCCTGTGGGCACCGGTGGCAATGATGAAATTAAAATTTGTCTGTTTTAAGTCGTCATAAATAAATTCAAGGATTTTTTGGGTGGGAGTGGGTCGTGTGGCATCGTTGACAATAACCAGCACCTTTTTTGCGTCACTTAAAAATTCCTTAAAGGTTTTGCTGTTGATCGGTGTATGAATGCCGTTTTTTATGGTTTGCTCTTCATCACCGATTTTGACATCATTGGCTTCAAGAAAATCGACCTTGATGTCATCACTTATCCGGACCGGCATGGAGCTGTTTCTTCCATAGGGAACATCAATTTTCATAACAGCATTCCTTTGTTCATAACATCACTTGCTCTATTCATAACACCACCCTTTAGCGGATGGGACCCATTTTATTGAGATCTGCAACAAATGTATCAATCTGCGCCTGGAATAATGCCTTGTCTCCCGGTGGGATCTGGACAAGCTGAATTCGTTCCGGATTAATATCAATGCTTTTGAATGTGTTGCGAAGGCTTTCAACTGTTTTTTTGGCTCTCAGGTTGCCGTCATGGCGACACTCGTTGTCTGTGCAGCAGGCTGCCATCACTCCCCAGGCATTTTGAAGAAAGGGTGCCATCAACATATGGGCTTCAAGGCGTCCGCCACACATGTTCACCAGGATTTCATACTCTTTATCTTTTATTTCTGATTCCGGGAGTATGGATGCCTGAAGCTCCGGGTAATAGGACCAGTTGCAGGCAAAAATAATAGCCTTGGCAGAGTCATGACTTGTTAAAAAATTAGAGGCCTTTTCAATCAGCTCAATTTTAGCGGTTCCAAAATGTTTTTCAATATCGGCTGCCCCTGCTGGACAAACTTCAATACAGATGCCGCATGACTGGCATTTTGACGGGTCCGTGACAATCGCGTTTCCGTCAAAAAACCTGGCTTCATGGGGGCAGGCCTTTACGCAGATAAGGCAGCGGGCACAATTTAATTTGGTTGTCGAGGTTGTGCCGGGCCCTTTGAAGTTCATTTCAACAAGGTCTTTTCTGGCATCCGTAAAAATTTGGGTTAAGGTAACGCCTGATGAACATGCCGCTTCGCAACGTCCGCAAAAAAAGCATGAAAACATTTTATCCGCAGCGGATTCTGACAATTCAACCTCTCCTGACAACAGGCCGAAAGCAGTTATTATTTTTGCCCTGGGTGCGTCGGATTCCCAGCCGGTATGCTTGAACATGGGGCAATGTTCGTAACAATATCCGCACCGGATACAATTTGCCAGTGTAGCGTGCCATTTTTCAAGATGCTTGAATTTTTTTGTTTTATTTTCCATTTCAATCGCCTTTTGATTTAGCAGTTCACGGAATATCTCAAGTTGGTGGCGGTCACCCAGTTTTCAGGGGCCTGCATGAGTTTTCCCGGGTTTAAAATATTATTGGGGTCCAGTGCTTTTTTTATGCAGGCCAGAAGCGTTAAAGAGTCTGATTTCTCAAGTTTAAAGGCTTGGGCCTTGGACAGCCCGATGCCGTGTTCTGCACTGGTGGTCCCGTTAACCGACCGGACATAGTCATAGACCTCAGAGATGGCTTTTTTTGCAGATGCCCACTGGTCTTTTCGTTTTGTGTCCATAAGGATTTTGGTGTGCATGCATCCTGAACCGCAATGACCGTAAGCAGTCATGATAATATTATTTTTGTCGGCTATTTCATGGATTTTTTCAGCCATTTGCGCCATTTTCGAGTAGGGCACAGCCATGTCGTCGGCAAGGGCTGTGCTGGCAAGATTGTCGTCATACTTTGAGAGAGCGGGAAACAGTTTTTTGCGGCCCAGGAATATTTTTTCCCGTTCTTTTGGGTCATAGCTTGAATAAATGTCCTGGCCGTTGTGTCGTTCACAGATGGTTCTCATGTTGTTGATTTCATAATCCACAGCTTCTTTTACCATGCCGTCTGCTTCAAAAATCAATGCAGCTGCAACCTCTTTGAGACCCAGATTCATGGTCTTGTTTACAGCTTTGATGGCAACCGAGTCCACAAGTTCAAGCATTGACGGAATAGCCCCGGAGGCCATGATCGACCCGATGGCTTCTCCGGCGTCTTTGAGAGAGTCAAAATTGGCCACCCCCATGCACCTGAACTCAGGCAGGGGAACAAAGCTCAAGGTTGCCTCCACCACAATCCCTAAGGTGCCTTCAGACCCCACCATGAGTTTGTGAATCTGGTAGCCGGAAGCTTCAACTCTTGTATGGGAGCCAAGAGTGACCAGTTCGCCGTTTGCCATCACAACTTTCATGCCAAGAACGGCATCTCGTGTTGCACCGTATTTTACTGACCTCACACCGCTGGCATTATTTGCAATTTCACCGCCAATGGTGGCAATCCTGCTGGACGCAGGTGTCGGGGGGTAAAAGACCCCGTAAGGCTTCAGAGCAAGGTTGAGATCATCATCCACAACACCCGGTTGAACCCGGCAGTAGACATCTTGGGGGTTGATTTCAAGAATTTTGTTCATTCCCTTCATGTCAAGGACTATTCCCCCCTGGATCGGAACGGTCTGGCCGCACATTCCCGAACCGCCGCCCCTTGCAATAACCGGGATTATATTTTCATTGGCATATCTCATAATTTCCTGTACCTGTGCGGTTGTCTGCGGTCTGACAACGGCCCAGGGCAGTGCATGATGAACAGAAGAGTCAGATCCGTACACATACAGGTCACAAGGGTCGGTTTTAATGTTGCGTTCTCCGACAATATTTTTTAATCTGGCTTCATCAATTTTTTTCATCCGGCTCCCCTTTTGATGAATCTATTATATTTACTAGACGGTTTTTAGTGGTAACCCCCTAATAATTCCATAAAAAAGTGAAAAATTCAATGGGAATCCAAAAGTCCTTGTACAATTGTACTAAAATAAAGATTGTGTTAACTTGCCAAATCAGTGAGAGAATGTTTATACTTCTTTTCGATTTTTTAAATTCAACAAACACATTCAAAAAGGATGTAATATAATGACATATTCAGTAAAATTTTTGCCTCATAATGTAAGCGTTGAGGTTGATGATAATGAGAGCCTGATCCGGGCTGCCATGGAGGCTGGCGTTCACATCAACGCCTCATGTGGCGGTGGTGGTGTCTGTGGCAAATGCAGGGTATTAATAGAAGAGGGTAATGTGGAAGGCGGTATTTCAGAACAACTTTCCGCAGAAGACCAGGACAAAGGGTATCGACTGGCCTGTATGTCCGAAATCGCCTCTGATATTGTGGTGAGAATTCCCATTGAATCAGAGATTGACACCAGCCGTTTGAATCAAATGACAGGCAGCCGTCATACGGCAAAAGCCGTATATGCAAATGTGGATGAACTGCGGCAGGACGGCTTGTTTATCCCGCCGGTGGAAAAGATTTATCTTGAACTGGAACCGGCAACCGCCGAAGACAACCAGGCTGATGTGGCAAGGCTGATCAATCATCTTCGTTTAAAACACGATGAACACCGCCTGACCATGAGGCTGGCGTTGATCAGGAAAATATCCGATATTATCCGGGAAGGAGAATTTAAGGTCACGGTAACGATCATAAGGCCTGTAAGGGAAGACGGCAAAAATGAAATTGTCAATATTGAACCTTTTGATACCACTGACAGGAATTTTGCCATTGCCGTTGATATTGGAACCACCACTGTTTTTGGACAGGCCCTTGATCTGCAGACAGGAGAGGTACTTTCCCAGCACGGTGAATTCAACAGCCAGATCAGCTATGGGGAAGATGTGATTTCCCGGATTATTTTTACCGAAAAGGGTGACGGGCTTGAAATCCTTCATCAAAAAGTTATTGAAACCATTAATACGATCCTTGATAAAATTGTTAAAAAAGCCGGTATCGGTCGGCATGAGGTGACCACCATTACCCTGGCCGGAAACTCCACCATGACCCAGCTGCTGCTGAAAATCAATCCCAGCTATATTCGCCGCGATCCCTATGTGCCGACATCGGTCATGTATCCGCCGTTCCATGCAAGAGAGATCGGCATAGCCCTGGCAGACCATACCGTTGCTTTGATATATCCCGGAGTCTCAAGCTATGTGGGCGGTGATATTATTGCCGGTGTCATGGCCTCGGGCATGTATCGGTCCAGTGAGCTGACCTTGTACATGGATATCGGGACCAATGCGGAAATCGTCATCGGCCATAAGGACTGGATGGTCTGTGCAGCAGCCTCAGCCGGTCCTGCTTTTGAAGGTGGCGGCGTAAAATTTGGCATGCGGGCATCCAAAGGGGCCATTGAGGATTTTTCCATTGATCCGGAAACCTATGAACCAATGATCATAACCGTCGGCAATAAAAAGGCAAAGGGAATCTGCGGTTCCGGCCTGATCATACTCGCAGCAAAACTTCTGGAAACAGGCGTCATAGACTCCAGGGGAAAATTCAACCGGAATCTGGATATACCGAGAATTCGAAAGACCGATGATATCTGGGAGTATGTGCTGGTGTACAAGGAAAATACCCAGATCGATCGGGATATTACCATTACGGAACCTGATCTGGACAACCTGATCAGGGCCAAGGGGGCCATGTACAGCGCGACATTGACACTGCTTGAAGAGATAGGGCTGACAATCCATGATCTGGAAAAGGTTATTCTTGCCGGCGGGTTTGGCAGTTATGTGGACCTGGAAAGTGCCATCACCATTGGCCTGCTGCCTGAAATTGAACCTGAAAAAGTGACTTATCTGGGCAATGGTTCCCTTTTGGGCTGCAAGATCAATTCCTTGACCAATGCTCTTCGCCGTGATGTGGCAAATGTGGTCAATATGATGACAAATTTTGAACTGGCTTCAACTACTTCGTACATGGATCATTATATGGGCGCATTGTTCCTTCCCCATACGGAACTCAATTATTTTCCAAAAGTAAAGGCGCGTCTGGAAAGGTTGCGCAAATTATGAAGAAAAAAGGTTTTGTTCGCACCGTTTTTGTTGAACGCCCGAGTTTAAATGATAACACGGCAGATGCCCAGAGGCTGGAAAAAAGTCTTATGGATGAGCTGGGAGCAGATCAGATTCTGATCCCCCTGCATGTGCTAAAACACCTGCCTTCAAATTTAAGATCCTGGGGCTTTCAGGCAAAGGCTGTTCTGTTTAAAAACCGGCACTCCTGGATACTTCTGGATCTTTTGAACCCCGGGTATGACAACCCGGTTCTGGGAACGGCCATTGATATCGGCACCACCAGAATTGTGATGTCGCTGATAGATCTTGAAACAGGACAGCAGATCGGAGAACAGGGGTTTGATAACCCCCAGGCAGGCATCGGGCCGGATGTCCTGGCAAGAATTCATTATGCCAATCAGCCAGGCGGGCTGGATGAATTGAACCGCCTGGTGATAGAGACCGTGAATCATAATATAGCGGCCCTGTGTGAAGAGAACGGCTGCAGTAAAGAAGACGTCTATCTGGTTACCGGAGCCGGTAACACCGCCATGACCCATCTGTTTTTAGGGATTGAATCTTTTGAGATCATCAAGGAACCCTATATTCCCTGTGTGAATATCCCGGATACCCAGTCGGCAGGAAATTTGAAACTTGATATCAATGACAGAGGGGCGGCATTTTTGTTTCCCAATATCGGATCCTATTTTGGCGGAGATCTGATTGCCGGTATTCTTTATTCGGAACTGGATAAAAAAGAAGAACCCTGTCTAATGGTGGATGTGGGAACCAATGCGGAAATTGTTGTGGGAAACCGGGACTGGCTTATTGCCTGTGCCGGTGCTGCAGGGCCTGCTCTTGAAGGCGGGGTCAGTAAAATGGGCATGACGGCAAAACCCGGTGTCATAGATCGGGTATGGATTGATCCGGATTCTTCTGACCTGAAAATCCATACCATAGAGGATCAAAAACCCATAGGTATCTGCGGGTCCGGCATGATTGATCTGGCCGCAAGCCTGTTTTTATCCAAACGCATTGATATCCGGGGCAAGTTTTCCAAACAGGTCTGTGGTGACAGGCTGTTTGAACGAGAAGGAATCATGGCGTTTGTCCTTGTGGATGAAAGCCATTCAGGAACCGGGAAACCCATCTGCTTAAGCCAGGTGGATTTGAACTCTTTGACCAGCTCCAAGGCGGCCATGTACACCATATTGGAAGTGATCGTGAAGAATACGGCAGGGCTTGAGTTTGAAGAGTTGCAAAAGTTTTATGTGGCAGGAACATTCGGGTCTTTTATCAATCCTGTGTCCGCCATTTCCATCGGCATGCTTCCGGATATTCCCATCTCAACATTCGAAGTCCTTGGCAACAGTTCTCTTGGCGGGGCAAAGGTGTTATTACAAGACCCGGACGCCTTTGAACGGATCATGATCATCCGGCAGTCTATCACCTATATTGAACTGAACGTCAACCAGGAATTCATGAACATGTTTTCCGGTGCCAAATTTTACCCCCATACCGATGCGTCCCGGTTTCCGTCCCTGAAAAATAAAATTTAAAATAAAATCAGATGAGGCTCTTGTTTGAGCCTCGTCAAATAACTTTTGAGCCTCATCAAACAACTGAAGACAGTGAAAATTGACTGTTAATAAGTGGTTATGATATAGTCAATACCTTTAAATTTTATATGAAAGTCCTGAAAAATTCAAAATTCATAAAATGGATCAACAAGTGGAAAATATACAGAAGACTTTTTGCCTTCTAAAGTCAGAGGCTTATATTACAGGAAAAAATGTTTTTATTGAGCAAAGAATAAAGGAAAGCGGATTGGTTATTTCCGAAAGATGGAAAGTTCGCCTGACCTTTAGTGATATTTTTAGATTGTACGACGGTTGGATACCGCGAATCGCTTCAACAATGCGCTTTCCCCCACTTTTTAAGCTGGATATGTATATTCTTGAAGGAGCGAATGCCATAAATCGCATGTACAGCTTGAAGCATAAGATTCGGTATGAGATTTGGGGCTGGGAATATAGGAAAGGCGGATTTTTGCATGCTCCTGATACCTTAGAGGAAGCTCGCAGGCATAAATTAATAATTGAAAACCGAATAATTGAAGTGTTTATAGTGTGATGCAGAAAAAAAATGAAAATCCGATTCAGATATTGAATATTTTTTGAAGATGCCGGTACTGGTTCGGTTGAATAGGTGATTCAATGATATCAATAGGTTGCAGCGATTCATACAAATGAACATGATTGACATAATTATTTGTTATTGCAGATATAATTTGTTAGTATACATTTTTTTGCCTATTCAACTGAACCAGTGCCAATATTGAAGATATTCTTTTAAATCGACTTGCTTTTTAAGCTGATTACATTAAATTACAAACAAGGGTATTTAAACTGATCTCCAAAAGCCTGGTTATAATTTTTAGGGTCGATTTTATAGAGTTGGCTTGTTGGCTTTATGCTAAAAAACTTAATGCCTAACTATGGTGTCTATCATGGTAAAGAAAGGTGCAGGTATGAAAAAAATAGTGGAGTGTGTGCCTAATTTCAGTGAGGGCAGAAATAAAAAAACTATAGACGCCATAGCCGATGCCATCCGACAGACCAAAGGCTGCCGCCTTCTGGATATTGATGCCGGAAACTCTACCAATCGAACGGTTTATACTTTTGTGGGGTCTCCTGAAGCGGTTGTGGAAGGAGCCTTGAGTGCGGCTGTTGTGGCAAGACAAAAAATCGACATGCAGACCCATCAAGGAGAACACCACCGTCTGGGTGCCTTGGATGTGTGTCCGTTTGTTCCTGTCGCCAATGTTACCATGGAGGAGTGTGTTGATATTTCCAAAGAATTCGGCAGGCGGTTGGCAGAAAATATGGGTATTCCCGTTTATCTGTATGAGGAATCAGCAAGTCTTGAGTATCGTAAAAAACTTTCCCAGATCAGAGACGGTCAGTATGAAGGGTTAAAAGATAAAATCATCACAAAAGAGTGGAAACCGGATTTCGGGCCTGTCAAATTTATCCCCGAGTGGGGGGCAACGGTCACCGGGGCAAGGTTTTTTTTGATTGCTTATAACGTCAACCTTCTTTCCACGCCCAACCAGGCCCAACGAATTGCTTTGAATCTGCGGGAAGCCGGCCGGGGTAAGGATAAACCCGGAAGGCTTAAGGCCGTCAAAGGCATGGGATGGTATGTGGACGACTATAATTTTGCCCAGGTTACGGTAAATCTGAAAAATTATAACCTCACACCGCCACATCTGTTGTTTGAAGAAGTTAAAAAAGATGCAGACAAGCTCAATATTGCCGTTGCAGGGTCTGAGATCGTTGGCCTGGTTCCTTTGGAAGCCATTCTCATGGCGGCTGAGTATTATATTGAAAAAGAACATCTTTTTGTATTAGAGGAAGACCAGAAAGTAAGGCTTGCCATTGAGCGTCTGGGCCTGAATTCCGTGGCCCTGTTCAATCCAAAAGAAAAGATTATCGAATATATCATTGCCGAAGAAAAAAATGAGCCTCTGGCAGGCCTGACAATGAGAAAATTTATTGAAGAGGTTGCTTCAAGAAGTTCGGCTCCGGGCGGCGGTTCTGTTGCTGCCGCTGTTGCCGCCATGGGTGTTGCTCTTGGTTCCATGGTGGCAAAATTGACCCTGGGGGTTCGAAAATTTGAACACCTTGATACAAAAATGCGAGATCTGATTCCTCCTCTTCACCATGCAGCCAAAGACCTGATTCCCTTGATTGATGCCGACACCCATGCCTTTAAAAAGTATGTGCAGGCTCTGGGCCTTCCTGAAGAGACCCGGGTGCAAAAGGATTTTAAACTTGAAACACTGCAACAGGGTCTTAAAACAGCCGTTGAGGTTCCTTTTACAACAATGAAGATTGCCGACGCTGTCTGGGAAGCCATGATCGAGACAGCCAGGTATGGCAATATGGCATCAAAATCAGATGTTCAAGTCGGGGCAATGGCTTTAAAAACAGGCATCCTGGGGGCTTATCAAAATGTTGTGATTAACCTTCCGGAAATAATGGATAAAAGGTTTAAAGATAAAACCTTGAAACAGGCAAAAGATATGAAAACAAGGGCGGAACATAAATGTAAAAAAATTTTGGAAATTCTGGATAGCCGGACATCGTGATTTTTTATCACTTTAATAATTTATTGATAATAATGGATCAAAAAATATGTTTTTTGTAGACAAACCCTATATCTCTGAGTTTTTTAAAACAACCCTCAGGGACAATGCCATTCCTGTGGTTGATACGGATATGGCAAAACAATTAGATCTGTATGGCCAGACAAATATGATCAGTGAGGATGAAGCTGTTAAAATAGTCCAAGACAATGACGATACGATCATTTATACTACATCTGAAAATTCAATCGGTTGGATATCAAAGCATTTAAAATTCAATTGTCTGCCCCAAAAAATAGCCTTGTTTAAAGACAAAGTGAAATTTAGAGAGCTGACCCGGTCAATCTTTCCTGATTTTTATTTTAAAGAGGTTTTGATTGAAGATTTGAAGAAAATCCGGTTTGATCAACTTCCCTTGCCCTTTATTATCAAGCCCAGTGTCGGTTTTTTCAGCATGGGGGTGTACAAGGTTTCAAATTATGCGCAGTGGGGTGATACGATTGAGTCTATTTTTGCACAAATAGAGCAAATCAAAGATTTATATCCTCAACAGGTGTTAAGTACACGCTCTTTTATTATTGAACAATGTATTGACGGCGATGAGTTTGCTGTTGACGCTTATTATAATTCAATTGGTGAACCGGTCATTTTAGGCATCCTCAACCATACGTTTTCTTCAGACACAGATGTCAGTGACAGGGTTTACAGTTCATCCAAAGTGATTATTGAAAATAATCTTGAAGAATTTACGGATTTTGCCGGGAAAATAGGCAAGCTTGCCGGGGTAAAAAAATTTCCGGTCCATATTGAACTTAGACGGCAAACAGATGGAACCTTATTGCCCATTGAGGTCAATCCCATGCGGTTTGGCGGCTGGTGTACCACTGCGGATTTATCCTTTCTGGCCTATGGATTTAATCCTTACCTGTATTATTATCTGCAAAAAAAACCGGATTGGCATGAGGTTCTCAAAGGAAAAGAAGGCAAACTATTCAGTGTTGTTGTATTGGATAATTCCACGGGCATAGACGTGGAAGATATCTCATCGTTTGATTATGACAAGCTGGTTTCAAATTTTGAAAATCCCTTGGAATTAAGAAAAATTGATTATAAAAAGTATCCTGTCTTTGGGTTTTTGTTTACGGAAACCAGGGAAGATAATTTTATTGAACTCAAAAACATACTGGATTCAGACTTGAACGAATTTATATCAACCAATGCTAAAATGGCATGATTTTTTGGATCATATATGCACACTCATCTTGGAACATGTGAGTACCCTGTATGGAAGACATTGATAGAGCCTGCCATGTCGGATGGAGAAACCCGAATAAGTTATGATTAATTAAAGTAGGAGGGGCTTGGATATAAAAAACATTTAATACGATCAGTTATTGAACTGAGCATATTAAATGAATATCAATCAATTTCCCTTTTAGCTTGACCCATAAGTTTCCATGCCATATACTCGTTTACCATTTAAGATTGCTTAATTTAATTGCAGCTATTTGCTTGTTAGCTTGCAACTGTTAGGTTGCAAGGCATTGATAACAAATCCGAATTTTGGATTCAGGTGAAGGCTGTAAAATTTCCAATACATTTTAGGAGGTTACGTATGGGTAAAGTAGGAGTTATTGGAGTAGGCCAAAGTTCCTTTGTTCGAGGCTACCCTGGTTCGATCAAAGAACTGGCTTTTGAAGGTTTCAGTGACGCTTTAAAGGATGCGAATATTAAAACAACAGATATAGCTGCTTCTGTTGTCTGTTCTTCTCCGGAATATGATAAACAACGTTCAGCTGCAGGCGTCATGGCAGAATATCTGGGTCTGACCCCTCAGCCCACATTTTATGTGGAAACTCTGTGTTCTTCAAGCAGCACGGGCGTAAAAGTTGCTTATTCTCTCATTGAATCCGGGCTTCATGATGTTGTTGCCGTTGTTGGTTTCCAGAAGATGTCGGAAATCACATCAGCCGAATCCCAGGAAAGAATGGGACGTGGAGCTGATATTCAGTGGGAAAGCCCGTTCGGGACAATGATGCCTGCTTATTATGCCATGTATGCTCAGGGACATATGGCAAAATATGGTACTACGCCTGATGATCTGGCACTTATCAGGGTCAAATCATCTACATATGGACAAATTAATGACCGGGCAGTATATCGCAAGCCCGTAACATTTGAAATGTTCAAAGATCCCAAAAGCCCCATGTCAAATCCAGTTGCAAGCCCTCTTCGGGTAGGAGATTGTTGTGCAAATGCTGACGGCAGCTCATGTATTATCCTGGCAAATGAGGAAAAAACAAAGCAGTTCGCTAAAAAACCTGTATGGATCAAGGGTATCGGCGCTGCATCAACTACGGTAAATCTTGCAGGAAGAGACGTTTTCTCAGGCCTTACAGCCGGTGAAATGGCAGGTGCCGAAGCATACAAAATGGCAGGTATCACACCTCAGCATATTGATGTTGCAGAAGTCCATGACTGTTTTACCATTGCAGAGATGATGGCCTATGAAAATCTTGGTTTTGCAAAACCTGGAGAGGGAAAAGACCTGATTAAGAGCAAGGAAACCTACAAAGAAGGAAGCATCCCTGTTAACGTAGACGGCGGACTGCTCTCAAAAGGACATCCCATCGGAGCCACCGGCGGATCACAAATAAGAACTATAGTTCTTCAGCTGAGAGGCGAAGCAGGCGAAATGCAGGTAAAAGATCCTGAATTCGGATTGGTCCATAACATTGGTGGCGTAGGCCTGTATGGTAATGTCACCATTTTCGGGAGGTAAGAAATGGGAAAAAGAGAAGTAGACGATAGATTTAAAAAATTTGGAACGGTTAGTTTTACCTCCATCACAAAGGTGAACGATTTTGTAACCAAACTTGAAGAAGGTAAAGTCAGCGGAACCTGCTGCAAAGGATGTGGAGAAAAGTATTTCCCTCCCAGAGCAGACTGTGCCAAGTGCCTTTCAAGAGAAATGGACTGGTTTGATGTTCAAGGAAAAGGCATTTTGCGTACTTACAGCAAACTGGAATTTGCACCCATTGGTTTTGAGGCTGATGTTCCCTATTCAATCGCCCTTTTGGACTATGGCGATTACAAGGTTTTCGGCAGATTAGACAGTTCCATCCCCGACGATGAAGTGAAAATCGGTATGGAAATGACTACGGTCACAAATGTACTGTCAAACGGTCAGCTTAATTATATCTTTAAAAAAGCATAAATTCTGATCTAAAATACTTAAGGGGCGGGGCGGATATTGATATCTGTTCCGCCTTTTTTTTTCTTTTCTCTTTACAAAAATTAAATTCTTTTCTATAGCAATCGGGAATATAGTGGCAGTTACTCCCATAGGAAAAGGAATCTTGCGTTATGCAGTACAATGACAGATCCAATTGCGGCCGACTGGGGTCGGCCGATATCGATAAAACCGTTCATCTTGCAGGCTGGGTTGATGCGCTTCGGGACCACGGGGAAGTACTTTTTGTCCATCTCCGGGACAAAAGCGGGATTGTGCAACTGGTTTTCAGCCCTGAATTTACCCCGGAAGAAATTTGCCGGCAATCCACATCCCTTAGAAGTGAATATTGCATTACTGTTTTTGGCAGAATCGTAAAACGGGCAGAGGGAACGGAAAATCCAAATATTGAGACCGGAGACATTGAAATCATCGTAACCGATATGACAATCCTTAGCCGGTCAGACAACCTTCCGTTTCCCATTTCTGAAAAAGCCATGATGGGCAGCACAAATGAAACCATAAGCCGCGAGCCGGTATCCGAAGATTTAAGACTTCAGTACCGCTATCTGGATCTTAGACGTCCTGGTATGCAGCAGTTTCTCATCAAACGGCACAAAATTAACGCCTGTGTTCGTGAGTTTCTGGACCAAAATGAGTTTATCGAGGTTGAAACACCGATCCTGACCCGGAGTACGCCGGAAGGCGCAAGGGATTATCTGGTTCCCAGCAGAGTTAATCCAAAGCATTTTTATGCCCTGCCGCAGTCCCCGCAGCTGTTCAAGCAGCTGCTCATGGTGGCTGGCTTTGAGCGATACTACCAGATCACACGGTGCTTCAGGGATGAAGACCTGCGATCCAACCGTCAGCCCGAGTTTACCCAGCTGGACCTTGAAGCATCTTTTATTGATGAAGAGTTTATTTTTAATCTTATAGAAGAATTGTTGTGCCGGATGTTTGAAATCGGTGGAACAAATCTTCCAAGGCCGTTTCCCCACATGACCTGGCAGGAAGCCATGGACAAAACCGGATCAGACCGGCCTGACCTGCGGTTTGAAATGTATTTTGTCGAGGCAACCGATATCTTTACACAGACACGCTACAGCATCTTCAAACAGATCCTTCAGCGGGGCGGGGTGATCAAGGGAATTAACGTCAAACAGGCCTCTGAAAGCCTGAGCAAAAATGTTCTCCAGAATGAATACGCAAAACAGATAGTTCCAGGCTTTGGTGCCAAAGGCATGACCTGGATGCGGGTGACTGGAGATCAGCTTGATTCCAATATTGTTCAGTTTTTCAGCAAAGAAGAACAACAAACCATAATCAAGCGATTTAATGCCTCGGATGGAGACGTGATTCTCATCATAGCAGATCCTTCTCTGGAACTTGTCAATTCGGCTCTTGGGCGTCTCAGGCTCCATGTTGCGGATCGCCTTGATATGATTCCCAAAGATAAATTCGTACCTGTCTGGGTTACGGATTTCCCATTGTTTGAGCCCACGGAAGAGGGAGTCACCTCCAGCCATCATCCGTTTACCGCACCGGATCGAATTGATTTTGATCCCGCTGACCAGGAAGACTTGCTATCTCTTTTATCCCGTTCCTATGATATTGTTGTCAATGGTGAGGAATTGGGCGGCGGCAGTATCCGTATCCATGATCCGGCTACCCAGCAGAAGGTTTTTGCAGCCCTGGGACTTTCACCGAGTGAGGCAGAAGAAAAATTCGGGTTTTTTCTCCGGGCCCTTGATTTTGGTCCACCGCCCCATGGCGGACTTGCCCTTGGCATGGACCGGGTGGTGGCAATGATTATGAAAACCCCATCCATACGGGAAGTAACGGCCTTTCCCAAGAACAGAAGCGCTTTTTGTCCCCTGACCCAGGCACCATCCCTGGTGGCCCATGAGCAGCTGGCTGAACTGGGCCTGCTGGATCTTGGAAAAGCAGAATCATTGCCGGGTTCCGATCAGGAGCAGGATACCATTGACTACCTTTCATGGGTTTCCAGGATCGGTTTTGAGGACAATGAACGTCCCATGATTGAAAGCGCGCTTGACGATGCAGTGAAAATGGCTCAAGCTGTCTTTGGCATTGCACAGGAATACGAGCCTGCCATCTCTGTTGTCCGGGGGCAAAATTGTTTCAGAAAGGGCAGTTCAGCAACTCGATCTTCATTCGTTGAAACCGGGGCGCTGTTAAAAAATGCACCTTCTGTAAAGGGAGATTATTTCAGGGTTGCAAGCATACTTGAGTAACTGCTGCTGGCAAACCAAGGTGAAACACCACGTCTGCCCTTGGCAGTTTATATGAAAGACCTTTTAACCTGCTGAAATTAAATGGCTTTCATTATTTGTTGTGGCAGAGTGATCTGTTATGGCCGTTATATAAAAATTGGGAAACACAAAAGGATTTTTAATGGAATCTAAGATCTTTACCTATATAAATACCTCAACCCTGCCGGCGGCGGATGGCCCTATGGCTGATACCCGCGTTGCGGTTGAGTCCAACATATCCGTAGAAAACTGGCCCACGGATGCTCAATCCATGGCCCTTGAAAATTATGTGGCCCTGGAAGACGCTACGCTTATAGCACGCTTGCGCGATGCAGGCGCATACCTCAAAGGTAGAACCGCCATGGGCGAGCTGGGTCTGGGCCTTGACAAGGATACAGGCGGTGATGCCGTAAAAAGCGGCCTTTGTGATGTCGTACTCAAGACCGATACCACCGGGGAAGCAAGAATAGCAGCGCTAAGATCAGGTTGCTTTGGATTTAAGCCGAGTTACGGCCTTATTTCCCGTTGCGGCCTTATCGGCCTTGTTCCTTCAATGGAAAGCTGCGGCATACTTTCAAATTCTCTTGAGACGATTTCAACAACAGCCCGCACCATGGCCGGAGTTGATGAGCGTGATCCGTCCATGGATGAAGCCGGCATTGATAAGGCCTTGTCCCAATTTCGTCAGCCTGAAGCATTTCAGGACAGTCCCATGACCATGGGTGTGATCTTAGACTGGAGTACGGCCATGGGTCAGGATATGGATCAGGGTGAAAACAAAGAGTTTGAACAGGCAGTTGAAAAACTGGACACGGCAGGAGTCAAGAGCAAGACAGTTGATATCAAGGATTTTTCTCTTGCCGGAACAGTTCACAACGTGATCGGAACAGTGGAAGCATCGTCCAGTGCCGGCAGGTTTGACAGTGTCAGGTACGGCCACAGAACAGGAACGTCGGTAAAAAACTGGAATGATATGTACATTCATTCCAGGGGCGAATCATTTGGCCCGCTGGTCAAAGCCTATCTTTTCCAGGGAGGATATTTTCAATATCAGAACTATTCAGCATTTCTGGATGCCTGCCGCATCCGGGCCAGGCTCATTGAATCCGTTGAAAAAGCCTTTGAAACCGTTGACATGATTGTTTTGCCCGTGTCGGGCAGATTTGGACAAACGCCTGAAAATCCAAACATTGTATCTGAGTTTTATGATGCTTTTTCATTGACCCTCCTTGCCAACCTGACCGGTAACCCGTCGATTTGCATCCCAGGGTCTGTCAATGGTGATGCCGGAGGTCGGCCGGCCCTTCAGCTGATCGGTAAACGGTTTGATGACGCAAAATTGCTTGCCCTTGCAGGACGCGTATCCGATATCCATACAGGAGGGATGTAATCATGAAATATGAAGCAGTAATAGGTCTTGAAATCCATATACAGCTGAATTCGGCCACCAAAATATTTTGCGACTGCGCCAATACGCCGGGTGATGATCCAAACACCAATGTCTGTCCTGTATGCCTCTGGCTGCCGGGAGCCCTGCCGGTTTTGAGCCGGGAAGTACTGGAAAAGGCGACCCTTGCCTGTCTTGCCCTTAATTGTGAGATTCAGAGCGAAAGTGCCTTTGATCAGAAAGTCTATTACTATCCTGATCTTCCCAAGGGTTTTCAGCTTTCCCAGGCACATAAGCCCCTTGCCAGAAAAGGCTGGGTGGAAATTCAGGACGAACAGGGTAATCCCAAAAAATTGCGGCTCCACCATGTTCATATGGAGGAAGATGTGGCAAAACTGGTTCATGAAACCGAAGGCCGTCTTCCCATAAGTCTGGTGGATTTCAACCGCGCAGGCACACCTCTTGTCGAAGTTGTCACTGAACCCGAGCTTAAAAGCCCTTATGATGCCATGGAATTTTTAAAGGCCATAAGAAACCAGGTGCGATATACGGGCTGTGCCGAGTGCAGCATGGAATCTGGAACCATGCGGTGTGATGCAAATATTTCCATTCGGCCGGAAGGCAGTGACCAGCTCAATACCAAGGTGGAAGTTAAAAACATGAATTCCATCCACCATGTGGGCGATGCCATTGCCTATGAGATCAAGCGTCAGATCGAGGCTGTCAACAACAATGAACCCATTATTCTGCACACCCGGCTGTGGGACCCTGAAAAACATGTTACCACGGCCATGCGGGCCAAGTTTGAAGGCCCATGCATTCCCGATCCTTCGGTTCCGATGATAGTCCTGACCGACTCCTGGCTTGAAAAGATAAAAGCCCTTCTTCCGGAAATGCCCGGCCACAAGGTAAAAAGGTTTGTCCAGGACTATGCATTAACCCGGGACGAAGCCGTACTCATGAGTTCCGAACGGGGAATTTCCGAGTTTTTTGAATCAGTTGTTACTCTTGGCGCACCTGCCCGCATGACCGCAGGTTGGATGGCAACCCAGCTGCTTCCTGCATTAAAGGCCCACGGACAGACCCTGGCAGATACCAGTGTCACGCCTGAAAGATTTGCAGGCCTGATCCAAATGCTTGAAAAAAATGAGATCAATTCAAACTCGGCCAAGTCTGTGCTGGAAAAACTTTTTGATACTGATGGAACACCTCAGCAGATTGTTGAGCAATTTGGTTTCAGACAGGTCTCTGATACAACTGAGCTTGCAAAAATAGTCGACAAGATTATTTTTGACAATGAGTCTGCAGTGAACAACTATAAGAACGGAAATAAAAAATCCATGGGATTCCTTGTGGGGCAAGCCATGAAAGTTTCCAAAGGCAAGGCCAATCCCAAGCTTGTCCAGGAGATGATCAAGGAACAGCTAAAGTAAAAAAATATAGGATATTTTAAGATTTACCGTTTTGAATATCAGGCGCTTCATTCTGTAGCGCCTGGTATTACAACAAATATTTATATGCAAGTCTTGAAAAATCCAAACCTTGACTTTCATGTTTTGTTGTGGGCAAACCAAGGTGAAATAACAGATCTGCCTGTGGAGGTTATTCCGGGGGCAAAGATGCCAGCATGGACTCTAATTGATCAACATGGCTTTTTTCTTCCAGGATAATTTTTTTTAACCCTTCCAATACGGTTTCATCCTCGATAAACATTTCAAGAAGCTCATAGAATAATATTGTATCATTTTCAAATTTGATAAAAGTCTCCAGAAGTTTGGAAAGTGTTTTTATCTTACTGAAATCAACATCATCAAGGGAGAGCGTGTTTTCTCCCATCATGTCCTGCAACACCTGTGGAACCATTTCTTTCAGCTCGGCTTCTTCCATTTCAAGAGAAAAGCTGTTTTTCAGGTCTGTAAACCATTTGCCGTGGGAGGCCTCTTCATTGGCCATCCATTTGAGCATGGATTTTAAATCCTTGTTTTTGACTTCTTTAATGGAGGTGTTGTAAACGGATTCTCCGTTTTTTTCCATTGTTATGGCTACTTCCAGAAGATCATCCATTGTGAACATTGCTATATTTCCTTCTTTGTTTTTCCGTCCAGTCAATGCGGCTCATCATTCCCCGGATGATTCTGACATCTCTGGAGGTGAGTCCTGCCGCACCAAAGAGCCGTCTGAACGTTCGTAAAAGGTGATCAGGGTTCTTTTTATCAAGAAAATCAATTTGTACAAGGCTTTCTTTCATATGGGCAAACATATGTTCAATTTCATCCCCGGCAGCAAGTTTTTTGGGCTGAGGATCAAAAAACTTTTTTCCTTTATCAGATTTTAAAGAAATTTCATACAACAGCACGGCAAGGGCATGGCTCAAATTCATGGACGGATAGGAATCATGGGTGGGGATGGTAATAAAAGACTGGCAAAGATCCAGGTCTTTTGTTTCAAGCCCTGTGTCCTCCGGACCCAGCACCAGTGCGCAACTTGTTTCATCATTTGTTTGCCCGAGTTTTTCTGCGGCCCCGGATGGGGTGAAAAAGTTTTTCCGGTACTTGCCGAATCTACGGGTGGTGCCAAAGGCAATCTGTATATCTGAAAGGGCGGATGAAAGAT
Organism: Desulfobacula phenolica; assembly: GCF_900105645.1. Taxonomy (NCBI): domain Bacteria; kingdom Pseudomonadati; phylum Thermodesulfobacteriota; class Desulfobacteria; order Desulfobacterales; family Desulfobacteraceae; genus Desulfobacula; species Desulfobacula phenolica. The sequence goes on from NZ_FNLL01000001.1 coordinate 65,577, forward strand.
CATCAAAAATCGCGGCATTCTCAAGAATGGTAAATGCGCTTAAGGCCATTTTTTTTGCCAGAAGGGATTTGTAATGTTTTGTTGGATTTACCAGGCGAAGTTGGGTAAACCCGAAATTCATCATGGTCCGGCAGACAGAGCCGATATTAATCGGTCCCTGGGGTTCAACAAGAATAATGGAAATATTTTCAGGTTTCATTGTTATCTTTTTTTATTGGTTGGCTTTTTATTATTTTTCTTGTGTGTCCAAAAGAAGTGTGACTGGTCCCTGGTTGATCAAGGAGACATCCATCATTGCCTGGAAAACACCCGACTTTGTCGCAATGCCAAATTTTAGTGCCTGGCTGATAAAATATTCGTAAAGCTCAATTGCCTTTTCAGGAGGTGCGGCTTTTATGAACGAGGGCCTTCTGCCTTTGCGGCAATCTCCCAGCAGGGTAAACTGGGATACTACCAGAAGTTCTCCTTTTACATCTTTAAGAGAAATGTTCATTTTACCGTTATCATCTTCAAATATGCGCAGGTTGATGATTTTTTCCACAAGAAAATCCGCATCTTTTTGCGTGTCATCCTCCTGCACCCCCAGCAACACCAGAAGTCCGTTGCCAATATTGGAAATAATTGCATTATCAATTTTTACCTGGGCTTTTTTTACCCGCTGAACCACAGCTTTCATTTGGTTTCCTTTTAAAGTTTAAGTTACAAGCACAGGATCAGGCCATTTTGTATCAAATCCCATTTTTTTTAATCTATGGATTGCCATATCAACATGGAGACCGGCCTCATTGACACCATGGGAATCATCTCCCGGAACAAGTCGAATCCCCATTTTTTTTGCAGTTTTCAGGATTGATTCTGTGATATAGGGTTCTTTTTTCCCCTTTGCCAGGGGCCGCAGGTTAAAATCCAGGACAAGGTTCAAGGACTTGATAAGCTTTAAATTGCGTTTGATTTTTTTATCGACAGCCGGCATTAAAATCCGTTTTTTATAATCTTTGTCATAGATTCTGATCAGATCAAAATGTCCTACAACAAAGGGCTTAAGAGTTTTTATCATATCATATTGCAGGTCGAAATATTTTTCATACATGGCGTCATGAGAACCGCACATGGACACAATTTTTTCATAGTCTTCTTTGGAATAATCAAAACAGATATCATTAACATGATGGACAGAGCCGACAATATAATCGGGTTGAAATGTTAAGATCAATTCTTTGATATGATCGGCATAGCCCGTATATGTTTCCGTCTCCATCCCGACAAAGATGTTGATTTTTTGTTTGTATTTTTTTTTCAATGCCGTCAGATGATTAAAGTAAGCTTCAAACTGTTGATATAGATCAGCAGTTGTGAGATGGAGTGCTTTTTCATCCGGGTATAAAAATATATCGTTCAACGGCGGGATATGTTCTGTAATCCCGACAGTTGTAAACCCAAGTTCGATATAGCGCTGGATGATATCTTCAAGCAGATCCCTTGCATGGTTGCAATACTGTCCGCTGTGACCCCCGTGAAGAGAGATAAGGTTTGTTTTATTCATGAAAGGGAAATTAGCATCAAAAAAGGGGTAAAATCAAGTGTTTCAATAGCGTCTGAACTGGATTTTACCAATTTTTTCAATCTCCTGGAAAAAACCGGTACAAATGGGTTGTGAACGAACAGATATTTGAGTATGGAATAGACGTTCGTTTTATACTAATCAGGTTATATTAAAGGCCATGGCAGATCAGCCTGCCACAACAAAAAATGAAAGAGTTCTGGTTCCAACTGGTTATAAGTTCTTTCATATAACTGCCAAGGGCAGACCTGGTATTTCATCCTTGTTTGCCCACAATAAAACATAAAAGTCGCTGTTTGGATTTTTGAAGACTTTCATATGAAAATCAGGGGATGAACAAAACATGGCTTGAATAAATATTCCGGGCTGGGGTATGTTATGACAATATTTAAATCGGAGATAAAGATATTTCATGAAATTTTTTTTATTGTTTCTTGCCCTGGTTGCAGGAATGCTTGCCCCTTTACAGGCCGGGCTGAATGGTAAAATAGGACGTGCTGTTGGAGATCCTGTATATGCGGCATTGATATCATTTGCAGTTGGATCGGCAGCCCTTTTTTTTTATGCCGTGGTGATCCGGGTGGATTTTTACAGTATCCGGCAGGCTTTTGGCCTTCACTGGTCTGTATGGTCGGCAGGCTTTCTGGGGGCCTTTTATGTTACAGCGGTTATCATTTTGACACCAAGACTTGGAGCAACTCTTACCTTTGGTCTTGTGGTGGCAGGACAGATGATAATGGCGGTTTTTATGGATTATTACGGTCTTTTGGGCGTGCCCGTACAAGCTTTTTCCATTCAGCGCCTGGCAGGGATTGCTCTCATAACGGCAGGTGTTATCCTTATTAGAAAATTTTGAACCAATGAGAACCAATGGCTTGCTTGTGTTATTGTGCTTTTAGCAACGTCTTGATCATAAAGAATAATTTTAACAAAGTGCCAATATTGCAAGCCTGATCAACTATATGCAGCTGTTATTTCTCATCCAGCACGTCACGAATCAAGGCTGCCAGTTTTGTTATCAATACTGGTTTTTGAAGATATTTGCGGATACCCATTTCAATTGCCTCAGTTTTGGTAAAATTTTCACTATATCCTGTACACAGGATGATGGGTAAATTTTTTCTAATGTTTAACATCCTGGCTGAAAGCTCATCGCCTTCCATTTGAGGCATGGTCATGTCCGTGATGATCAAATCAAACCGGCCAGGGTCTTTTTTGAATTCTTGAAAGGCCTGTACCCCGTTTGGAAAAGAGGTTACATGATAACCTAATCCTTTTAAAAAATCCCGGGTTGATGTTCGAATATCCTCTTCATCATCAACAAGCATTATTTTTTCCGTTCCCTTGTTTAACGGCTTTTTTTTCTCATGCTCAAGTATACTATGTTCGGGTTTTGCTTCTGTTATGGGAAGATAAATATTGAAACTGGAACCTTTCCCGGGCGTGCTATAGGCTTTTACATACCCATCGTGTTTTTCAACGATTGCCTGAACTAAAGCCAATCCGAATCCCGTGCCTTTGCCAACATCTTTGGTCGTGAAATATAGATCAAATGCTTTTTCCAGGGTTTTTTTGTCCATGCCATGACCCGTATCTTTTACTTTTAGTTTAATAAATTCCCCGGACAACAGGTTTGAATCGGGCAGAGCATTTTGTTCGGACATTTCAATTTGAGTTAATTCCACAGTCAAAATACCGCCTTTTTCACGCATTGCATGATAGGCGTTGGTACAAAGATTCATTATGACTTGATGAATCTGGGAGGGGTCGGCAGTCACCATTGCTCTTGAGACAATGTTTTCTTTTATTTCAATGCTGGTGGGTATTGAGGATCTCAGTAATTTTATTGTTTCCTTTACCATAATATAAAGTTGCAGAGGTTGCTTTTTATATTCGGTTTGTCTGCTGAAGGCAAGTATTTGTTGAACCAGATCCGCCGCCCGTTGAGCGCCTTTAACGATTTGGCCGATATGACACTTTGCTTGTTCAGGATGTTCAATATGCTGTTCAGCCAAGTGAGAATATGAAAAAATTGCAGAAAGAATATTATTAAAATCATGGGCAATACCGCCTGCAAGCGTTCCCATTGCCTCCATTTTCCGGGATTGAAGCAGTTGTGCCTCAAGTTGTTTTCGTCTGGTCACATCGTGAAAAATCACAACACTGCCTTTGGGAACACCGTTTTGTCCCCGCCACACATCAAAGCTGATACTGACATCCAGGATTTCATGCTTTTTGTTGTATCTGTGAGTTTCAAATTCATTGTAACTTTTACCTCTTTTAATCAGGTCAATCATCTGAAGGGTTTTGGGCAGCGCATCTTCTGGGACATAATTTATTTTTTTCCCGTGTAATTCTTCTAAGGTCCATCCAAACGTCCTGGTAAAAGCCGGGTTGATATAAATTGTATTCCCTTTCATGTCATAGACGGCTATGGGGACCGGTGACGCTTCCATGAGCTTGCGGTAATTTTTTTTGTCAGCCGCCCGTTTTTGAATTTGTTTTTTAAGTTCAGCCGTTCTTTTTTCTACTCGAATTTCCAGTTCATACCGGGCTTCTTGAATCTTCTCCTCTGCCTGTTGCCGTTTGTACGACTCTGTCTTTAAATTGTCAGTCATTTTATTAAATGACTGTGTCAATATTCCTATTTCATCTGAAGAGGTGACATTGATTTTGTAATTTAAATTGCCCTGGGAAATTTCTTTGGTTCCCCTTACCAGGTTTTTTAAAGGGTCGGTCAGCAGCTTTGACAGGTAGATTCCCAACAAGACGGAAAAAAATATCATGCCGATACAAATCAAGAGAATATCTTTTATTCTTTCAGTTGCCTGGTTTTCTATGGTTTTTAATGAGATGTCTATCTTCAGCAAATATATCACTTTTCCCAATGCTGTAACAGGATTGACAAACTCCATCACCTTTTGGCCGTTATGGCTGGTCTTTCTATAATTTGTCTTTGTACTGTTGATGACATCCTGATAAAATTCATCAATTTTTATGATTCCGGATACATGCTGATCCGTGCTGATCCACACCCTTCCAGTGATATCCATGACGGTAACCAGAAGAATATCGCTGTCTTCAATAAGCTCGTTGGCATTATCCAGAAATGTTATGTAATCATTTTCAAAAATATAGGCTGTGCCCATCTGGGTGAATGTTTTTAAAATTGTTATGCCATGTTTCCGGGTTTCCATTTGCAGGGCGTTGATGGTGCGAAAATAGGAAGTAAATGTAAAAATGGCGATGATAACAGACACTATCACAAGAAAGGAAAAGACAATTTTCAGACGGATACTGGGCCTTAAAGATAACATGGTTGACCTTTTGTCACGATTAAGAGGTGAAAATTAAATTTAAAATAATTATGAATCCTGTTTGGATTTGAGCTTCATTCGTTTGGCAACGTCACGCACATTATTGTAATCACTGTCAAGGCCCCTCACAAATCCCTTGGTAGTTAATCCATTAAAGATTTTTTCTGCATCTTTGTGCTGAGTCATCTTTAACATTGCCTTTTGAATTTTGAAAAATTGTTTGTCCGGCATATCCTTTTGCGCCACCCATGGACCGCGATAGATGGCATCTGATTCCCATAGGATTTTTATCTCATTATAATTGATATTAATTTTATCGATTGCAGTATATGAAGTGGCACCTGCGTGTGAATGTCCGTTATAAACGGCAAGAAGGGAATTTACATGCCTTTTTAAATATTGAGTCTGTGAAAAATCCTCCAATTGAATGCCTGCTTTCATCAAGCCTGCCATGGGAAACAAAAAACCTGAAGTTGATTTAGGGTCGGTAAAGGCAAAGCTTTTCCCTTTAAGATCTTCAAGGGTATTGGAGCCTGAGTCTTTTCTTGTAATGATGATGCTGTGATAAAATTCAATTGAATTTTTACTCATGGTTCGGCAAATTAACCGGACCCCGAAATTGTCCTGGGCTTCCACATAAGCAAAGGGACCCAAATAACCAATATCTGCTTGTCTGGTTTTAAGTTTTTCAATCACATCACTATAGGTTTTGCTTCCTATCCACTGGAAATTGATCCTGGTTTCTTTTTCCAGCAATTGTATGAATACACCATATGCATGTTCATTGCCCAAATTGGATCGATGGGGAATAATTGCCAGTTTTAAAGTCTCTTCTTGAGACTGGGCATAACAGTTATGATGTAAAACAACAGAATGAAACAGAATATAAAAAATCAGTGATATCCAGTTAGATTTTTGCATGATCCTCTTTATTGTTTGACAACCCTTTTAAATTGTTTTTCTTTGAAAACAGCATTTAAACTCAATTTTTGCGCAAACTATATATCATGAGATAAAGTCAGTCAAATTTTATGAAATAGATTCAGGGTGAACGCATAGAAAACTGGCATGATTTTTGATTTCAATAAATTCAAGCAATTAAAATATATAGCTTTTTGAAAAGAGAATAAAAGCTGAAATAACGCTTTGTAATCCATTGAATTTATTATAACCGAAATTTTAATGCGTTTGCCCTGGTCTGAATATAAACACTGACTTGAAAAATGATAAATTTTAAAACAATAAATTTTAAAAAAAGGGTGGACAATTCAATGCGAATAAGTTGTTCACCCTTTTTGCTGCTTTGTAAACACCTGGACACAAGTTACTTCCTGTACATAGCAATGAATTTTGCTGTCGGAAAAAATTTTAGTCCAGGAGCTTAAAAAAAATGAAGTCTGTTTGATTATTGAATTTTTATTCAATCACTTCTGCGATATCAACAATAATCGTGTCCATTGTTTCACCTTCTAATAGCTCACCGCTGATGAGGACTTTTTGTCCAATCAGCTCTTCAAGATTTTCGCCTTGAAGCATATAAACATCTTCTCCGTCCGACAGTGTATACCCGTTCTCGGTTGTATTAACAAATCCTTTATACTCATGATTTATACCCATGTCGGTATTTTTATGACTAATTTCCAAAGTTGTTTTCTGGTCTGCTTCTTGATCCTGAGCAAAGGTTATGTTGCCGATTTCGATTAATCCAATGATCAGTAATGCTGTTAAAAATGCTTTCATGTTAGTTACTCTTTTTTTTGATTTTAATTCCATAAAATTTTTCTCCAATAAGCCAGGATGATTAATAAACCCGGGATATGGAAAAAAATTAACCTTTAATTGGAAAATTTATTTTTCATCTCCAATGGTTGGAATCCTATTAGAGCAAACCCCGTGCCAACTATGTAACTATTTGTAGTTTAAGCATTGTTCGATTTTACAGATAGTTTTAAGAATTTTGCAGTTACAAAAAAATTACACCTGGTTACAATTTTTGCACTTTTTGAAAATCATAGTGGTAAAAACAAAAGCTTGAAAAAGATTCGGATGAGCATTGAAACAGATTCGGATGACCAGGAAAAGCAGGAATTGACGCAAAAAAAATGGTTTTTCAACAAATATAATGTGTTTTACAGCCGCTGAATCAGATATAAAAATGTTGGAAAACGGCTCATGGATTTGAGTTTGTAAAAATCATAGAGTACCTGCCGGGAGGGACGGCCAAACGTTAAGGGGGACAGATAAACAGATCCTTTGGGTTTTGTACGGTTGACGCTTTCTCTGACCAGGGACATTAATGCTGTATAATGGGACTTTGGAAGGGTTTCATCCATGACAAAATTGCAACTGATTTCTATGTTGGCGGCTGTGTTGTTTATCAATTGTATCTTTTGAAATGCCAGGCCCACCTTTTCAGAAGTGATTGGTTTGCCTAATATATCCAGGGTTGACTGATCATATGATTCAAGACCGATATTGATAAAGGTTTGAAAGGGCAGGCAATTGAGATTGTCAAAAAAGGCCTGGTCTGCATTTAAAAAAGAGTCCACGCTTCCAAACATGAACAGGTAATTTTTTTTCATAACCGATGTCTGGAATTCAAATGCATCATAGGCATCCTGTGCGGTTTTGAGAATAAGATCACAAGGAGAGTTTAATGCATCATGTTCTCCTAAAAACAGGGCATTGAAATTGATGAGATCTTTATCATACAATTGCCTGAGTTGTTTGATCTGGGTGTCAATATCCTGTTTGGATCGAACAGCGAATTTTTTTTTGTTTTTTATTTTGCAAAACCGGCATTTATACAGACACCCGTCGGAAATGGTCAAAGGAATAATATTATAGTCAACATGCCGGGCATCGGGCGGCATTACCGTCACCCGTGAACCTGATATGTCAAACAATTGCTGCGCTTTTTTCTGCAAGCCTTCCGGGGTTTGCTGCTGTATGGCGTCAATCCATCGGGAAAACCGGTCCGGCATATGCGTTTCAGGTAATTGGCAAATTATTTGATGCCAGTTCTTGACGATTTCATCAATTGCCTTTTCGTTAAACGGTTTTCCGCCGAGCAGGGAATTGGTCTGATACATCAGGTTGGGCAGATAGTATTCGCCCAGAGCTTCATAAACCCCTGAATAACCGCCGCTCGAATAATACACCCAGTCATTTCCCATGGTTCGCTTGAGCCATTCCGAAGGATGAATCCAGGTTCTCTTTTTTGATTTTGCATGTCTGATCTCATGGTTGAGATTGAATTCAAAAATATAATCTTGGGTTTCAAGCCGTGAAAAAATACCGTATTTTAAAGGGTAACTGACCTTTGTATATTCATTGTTTGCCTGACAATTCAACTCAATTGAAAAATCACCGGCTTTAAAGATTTGACGTTCATCATCTTTTGTTTTCAATCGTTCCATGATTTCCACGCAGGATTTTCTGAGGTTTGCATATTTTTAATACCGACTTGTTTACAACTCAAATTCAAACTTGGCAATGATTTTTTTAAAATGGTGTCTGAGGGCATCTATATTAAAAACAGCAGATGATGACGGGTCTTGACCTGGTTGTTTAAATTCACTATCCCTTTTAAATTTAATCTTTTTAAATTTAACCATGGGGATGCGATAGTATGAAAATTCTTTTTCTTGAACCTTTTTTCGGCGGCTCTCATAAAGATTTTGCATTGGGGTTTCAAGCTTACTCTTGTCATGAAGTTGACCTTGTAACACTCCCGGCAAGATTTTGGAAGTGGCGTATGAGAGGAGCTTCTCTTTATTTTGTTGATCAAGTCAAAGATTTTTCCTGCTATGACGCAATCATCACAACGGATATGATGGATTTGACGGATTTTATGGCTCTTGCAGGCAATAATATTCCACCTGTATTGATGTATTTTCATGAAAATCAATTGTCCTATCCATTGGCACCCACTCAAAAACGAGATTTTCATCTGGGCTTTACCAATATTATTTCTGCCTTTGCTGCGGATCAGGTTTTGTTTAATTCTGAATTTCATTTTAATGAGTTTATCGGTGCGGCAAGCAGGTTGATCAAACAGATGCCGGATTTGCGGCCCAAATGGATTATTGAGCAAATCAGAAAAAAAACCCGTGTGGTTTATCCGGGTTGCCGGTTTGAAAGCGGTGTGATTGATCTTCAAAACAGGGATGTTAAAAAGCCTTTAATCGTCTGGAATCACAGATGGGAATATGACAAGAATCCTGAATATTTTTTTGATGTTCTGAGTCGGTTAAAAGAGAAAAATATTTCTTTTTCCCTGGCCCTTTTGGGAGAAAAACTTGATAGATTTCCAAAGGTTTTTGACCGTGCCTTGGAAAAATTTAAAGATGAACTGCTGGTTTACGGATATGTTGAATCAAAACAAGAGTATCTGTCCTGGTTAAAAAAAGGTGCGATTGTCGTAAGTTGTGCAAACCAGGAGAATTTTGGTATTGCCGTTGTGGAGGCTGTAAGATATGGTTGTATCCCTTTGCTTCCTGACAGGTTGTCTTATCCTGAAATTATGCCGAAGGATCTTCATTCCCATGTTTTATACCAGACAAAAAAAGATCTTATGGTAAAGCTTGAACACCTGCTGTTGAATTATAATACTTGTTTGTCGCTGCAGAAAAGATTGTCCGGAGAACTGGAACAGTTTTCATGGGAAATCATAGTAAAACAGTATGATAGGATTTTGGGCAACTTAAAATATACCCTTGACTAAAAGATATTTTACCATTACATTATAGCTTTTTTCTAGCTTTAAAGGCTGAATCTTTTGATTTTAAAAGGCTCGTTTATTGATTTTCAAAATTAAGAGTGGGAAAATTTAAGACTGGAAAAATTAAAAAAGGTTTATACCAGAAAACGATTCTTTTTGGAAGATATTTTTTTGAGAAAGGATCAATACTTTGGGGTTGGTTTTTTAAATAAATCAAAATTTTGATTTATATTTATATTAAATATTTTTGGATATTAATAATATGCAGCTTTCAAAACAACAAATTGATTACTGTATGGAGTGCGGGGTTTGTACAGGCAGTTGCCCTGTTGCCATGGAGCTTGATGGATTTTCACCGCGTCAGATGATTAAACGGACATTGGGTGAGCCTGAAGGGGATATCCTACAAAGCAAGGATATCTGGGCATGTCTGTCCTGCTCAAGATGTTCGGACCGGTGTCCGGTCGAAATCGACTTTCCCGCATTTATCCGTACATACCGTAACAAAGCAAGACAAGAAGATAATTTGCCTAAATTGAGTCACCACGGCATGTTTCATACCATTACCAGTATACAGGCCACGGGTGTGCAACAAGACAGAATAGGGTGGGCAAAAGAGGCTGGAAAGATTGCGGAAAAAGGGGATTATTTTTATTTTACCGGCTGTGTTGCTTTCTATGATATTGCTTTTCAATATTTAGATCTTCATATGATTGAATCCGCTAAAAACAATCTGATGCTCTTAAATAAAATGGGTATTGAACCTGTGATCAGCAATGATGAGTGCTGTTGCGGACATGATGCATTTTGGAGCGGTGATGACGACACCTTTTTAACCCTTGCAAAAAAGAACATTGAAACCATTGCGGCAACAGGGGCTAAAACAGTTATATTCGGCTGTCCTGAAGGATATTCCATGTTCAGGGAAGCTTATACACAACAGCTTGGTCCGTTACCTTTTGAGATTATTCATATCACGGAATTTCTGGCAAAAGAGCTGCCCAATTCAGATGTTTGCTTTAAGAACGGGAGTGCTGCAACTGTTACTTTCCAGGACCCCTGCCGGCTGGGAAGGCGCTCCGGAATCTATGATGCGCCAAGAGACCTGATTTCTCTTGTTCCCGGATCTGAGCTTGCGGAAATGGAACATAACCGTGAGAATGCCGTGTGCTGTGGAACTACCGCCTGGATGGAGTGTTCAACCTGTTCAAAGGTCATGCAGATGCAACGGCTCAAAGAGGCTGAAGCGGTTGGTGCCCAGGTTATGATTACGGCATGTCCTAAATGCCAGATTCATTTGACGTGTGCAAAGAAAAATACAGACCACAATATTGATATTATAGACCTTGTATCCTATCTTGTTGCAAATATTGAGTAAAGATAAAAAAATCAAGGGTTTTATAAGAAAACTGGAGTTAATCAATGGGAAAAAATAATCAAATTCACGGTTCGGTCATGGTAGTGGGTTCCGGTATCGCAGGAATGCAGGCTGCCCTTGACCTGGCGGATTCAGGGTATTTTGTTCACCTGGTTGAAAAAGCCCCTTCCATCGGCGGGGTCATGGCCCAGCTGGACAAGACATTTCCTACCAATGACTGTGCCATGTGAGTCATCTCACCTAAACTGGTCGAGGTCGGCCGGCACTTAAACATTCAGCTTCACACCCTTTCCACGGTTCAAGACATTCAAGGAGAGGCGGGTGATTTTACCGTGTCCATTAAAAAGGCTCCCAGGTATGTGGATATGGACAAATGCATAGCCTGTGGAGAATGTACAAAAAAATGCCCTGGAAAAACTCCGGATGAGTTTAATGAAGGGCTGGATAAGAGAAAGGCCATTTATGTGCCTTATCCCCAGGCAGTACCGTTAAAGTATGTCATTGATCCGTCAAAATGCTTGAAAATTCTCAAGGATAAATGCGGTACTTGTGCAAAAGTATGTCCTGCCGGTGCTATCAACTATGATGACAAGGAAGAGAACCTTACGCTGAGCGTGGGATCAGTTATTATGGCTGCCGGGTTCAAGCCTTTTGATCCTTCAGGGCTTGATAATTATCAATATTCAAAATTTCCCAATGTGGTTACCAGTATTGAGTTTGAAAGAATTTTGTCTGCTGGCGGGCCAACGCATGGCCACATTGAATGTTATCCTGACAAGACAGAGCCTAAAAAGATTGCCTGGCTGCAATGTGTGGGGTCAAGAGATCAGAACAAATGCGATAATAAATATTGTTCTTCTGTCTGCTGCATGTATGCGGTTAAAGAGGCCATGATGGCCAAGGATCACATTCACGGCGAGTTTGAGGCATCCATCTTTTTGATGGATATGAGAACCTATGGAAAAGATTTTGAAAAATATTATGAACGGGCAAAAGATGACGGGGTAAGGTTTGTCCGGTCAAGAATTCATACCATTACAGAAGATAAAAATAACGGTCTGGTATGTACATATGTAAACGAAGACGGAAAAAATATTGAAGAAACCTTTGACATGATGGTTTTGTCCGTGGGTATGGAAACACCACACGATCTTGTTCAAACCGTTAAAGATATGGGCATTGAACTCAATGCCAATAATTTTGTCGTCACATCGGGTTTCTCACCGGTTGAAACCTCCCGTAAAGGGTTTTATGTGTGCGGCGCTCTTCAGGAACCCAAAGATATTCCCCTGGCTGTAATGGAAGCCAGTGCCGCAGCCTGTGATGCAGGAACCAGTTTGTCCCCGTCAAGGGGAAGCCTGACCCGGACCAAGGAATATCCGGCAGAGGTTGATGTTGTAAGCGAAGATCCGAGAGTGGGTGTGTTTGTCTGCAATTGCGGAACAAATATCGGCGGGATCGTGGATGTGCCGGCTGTTGCCGAATATGCAAGGACCCTTCCCAATGTTGCCTTTGTTGAAGAGAACATGTTCACCTGTTCCCAGGATACTCAGGACAAGATGAAAAAGGTGATTGAAGAAAATCATTTGAACCGGATCGTGGTTGCCGCGTGTACTCCAAGAACTCATGAAGCGCTTTTCCAGGAAACTTTAAGGGATTCGGGCCTGAATAAATATCTGGTTGAAATGGCCAATATCCGAAATCAGTGTTCCTGGGTTCATTCAAAAGAGCCTGAGCTTGCCACGGCCAAATCAAAAGATCTTGTACGGATTGCAGTTGCAAAAGCAACGCTGATGCGACCCTTGCCCCAGCCGTCTGTTGGTGTCGTGCAAAAGGGATTGGTCATTGGTGGCGGTGTTGCAGGTATTACAGCAGCGCTTGGACTTGCCAGACAGGGTTTTTTCACCACTTTGGTTGAAAAAAATGATGTGCTGGGCGGTAATGCCCTCAGCCTGAATCATACCTGGAATGGTGAATCCATTACTCAAAATGTGAGAGCCCTGATTAGTGAAGTTCAGGAACATCCCATGATTGATGTGTTTACCGGGACCAGTGTGTCGACAACTTCCGGTTTTATCGGTAATTTTTCGACCACTATTGCCACGGGTGAACAAGAACAGGTTATTGAGCATGGTGCGATTATTGTCGCCACCGGTGCAAAGGAAAGAAAACCCACAGAATACCTGTATGGTGAAGATGACAGGGTTTTGACCCACCTTGAGCTTGACAGGAAAATAGCAACGGATGATGCTTTTGTTAAGAACACGGATACGGCAGTTTTTATTCAATGTGTCGGATCAAGGGAGCCTGAACGGCCTTATTGTTCAAAGGTATGCTGTACGCATTCGGTAAAGTCCGCACTTGCATTCAAAGAGCTGAACCCGGATATGGAAGTGTATATCATTTACAGGGATATCAGAACTTACGGGCAAAGAGAAGAACTCTACAAGGAAGCCAGGGATAAAGGCGTGATCTTTATCCGGTATTCCCATGACAAAAAACCCGTGGTTAAAACACAGGATAATGAGGTTTTAGTACGGGTGAAAGATCATGTGCTTGACCTTGACCTGGAGATCAGTACCGATCTTGTGGTACTGGCATCCGCAATTGTTCCGGAAGATAATTCAGCGTTGGCCCAGATGTTCAAGCTGTCGTTAAATGATGACAACTTTTTTATGGAAGCTCATGCAAAGCTTCGTCCGGTGGATTTTGCCACGGATGGTATTTTCCTGGCAGGTATGGCCCATTATCCAAAACCGATTGAAGAGAGTATTTCCCAGGCAAAAGCTGCTGTTTCAAGGGCAACGGTTGTTCTGTCCAAAGAAACCGTTACGGTTGACGGTGTGGTATCCCAGGTGAATGAAGCTTTGTGCCGGGGCTGTTGTGCCTGCGAAGAAGCGTGTGCTTTCGGGGCCATTACGGTTAACGAGCAGGAAAACGGGGTGAAAATCGCCACGGTTCAGCAAGCTCTTTGCAAAGGATGTGGCGGATGTGCGGCAGCTTGCCCAACTGGTGCTGCAAGTGTTTTCCATTATGATAATGAAGTGCTGGCCATGGTTGAGACAGCACTTGAACAATAGAAAGGATTGAAGATGTCAAAAGATTTTAATCCGCGGATTTTAACATTTGCCTGCAACTGGTGTTCATATGCAGCAGCAGATCTTGCAGGTGTCAGCCGGTTTCAGTATCCGCCCAACATGAGAATTATCAGGGTTATGTGTTCAGGCGGTATCAATCCCAATTATATTTTGAAAGCATTTGAAAAGGGAGCAGACGGTGTTCTGGTTTCAGGCTGACACATTGGTGATTGTCATTACCTGGACGGTAATGTAAAGGCTCAGAAAATGTTTAAAATGACGGGTGAATTTTTAAAACTTTTGGGAATTGATTCACAAAGAGTCCGTATAGAATGGATTTCTTCTGCTGAAGGAACAAGGTTTGCAGAAGTTGCCAATGAATTTACTCAAACCATAAAAGCCTTGGGGCCTGCCAATATACAAAAGGTGGCCTGATGGGTGATAGTTTATATGAAAGTCCCGGTAAAGCCGGGATTAACTTTCAACCTTTGTTGCGGGCAAATCAGGGCGACCGGATTTTTGTGGAAAATGGTCAGGTTTGCCCCGTGGCAGTTATAAAAAGCGGTAACAGGAGGTAGATTGTGACAAAGGATATACTTGTCCTTGGCGGAGGAATTGCCGGGATTCAGTCTTCACTGGATCTGGCGGAGATGGGGTTCAAGGTCCACCTTGTGGAGAGCCTTCCTTCCATTGGCGGGAAAATGGCTCAGCTTGACAAGACGTTCCCTACCAATGACTGTGCCATTTGAATACTTTCGCCCAAGATGCTGGATGTCGGTCGACATCCCAATATAAAACTTCTGGCGTATAGTGAACTTGAAAAAATAGAGGGTGAAGCAGGAAATTTTACTGCAACTGTAAAAAGAAAAGCAAGATATGTGGACGAAAACAAATGTACGGGCTGCGGTGCCTGCGCACAAGCGTGTCCCACACCTGTTCTGGATTTGTATAATGAAGGGCATGCACAAAGAAAAGCCATATATTCATGGTTTGCACAGGGGATTCCATCCACCCATGCTATTGACCCGGATCATTGCCGGGTATTGACAGGAAAAAAATGCGGGATCTGCCAGAAAAAATGTGAAGCAGATGCCATTGATTTTGAGCAAAAAGATGCTATTCTTGAACTTTCAGTGGGTGCAATCATTGTGGCAACAGGGTATGATGTGTTTGATCCGGCTAAAATACCTGAATACCGGTATACCCAATTGGACAATGTGATAACTGCAATGGAATTTGAAAGGTTTTTATCTGCTTCCGGCCCTACGGCAGGGCATATTTACCGTCCTTCCGACCGGAAGGTAAAAGCAACCATATCAGATCTTGAAAAAAAGGTTAAAAAATCCCAAAAAGCATTGGACCGGTTTGAAAAGAACCATGGTATAAAAAGCGATGAATTTTATTCAGCCTATAAGGCCGGCAGTTTGAACCCGGGTGAAGATCTTGAAAAAGATCAGGACAAATGGGCTAAAAAATATGACGCTCATATTGAGAATGCGATTCCCCTTGAAGATTTAAAAGAAAAAGCCAAAGGATTTACAACTGCAAAGAATATCGCCTTTATTCAATGCGTGGGATCAAGGGATTTAAGGTTTTATCCTTTTTGTTCCGGATATTGCTGCATGCATTCCATCAAAGAGGCCATTATTGCTCATGAACATGACAATGACACCCATTCTGTTATTTTTGGAATGGATATCAGGGCTGTGGGCAAAGGTTTTGAAGAGTATAAAATTCGCGGGGGCAATAATTCCAATGTCTCCTATAAACGGTCCAGGGTAGCTGAGATTACAAAGAATGCAGATGAAAGTCCTGTTCTGATCTATGAAGATACCCAGAAACAGAAAGTGGAAAAACAGGCTTTTGATCTGGTTGTTCTGGCCACTGCCTGTGGGCCTGTAAAAGGAGCGCAGAAAATTTCAGATACATTGGGGATTGATCTGGACCGGTATGGATTTTTTAAAACCGATCCTGCAAATCCTCTGGATACATCTAAAGACGGCATTTATGTCTGCGGGTGTGCCCACAGCCCCATGGATATTCCTGAATCTGTTGCCCAGGCAAGTTCTGCTGCTGCAAGAGCAGCTCAGACTGTGATAAAAAAAAATGATAAAAAGGCATCATAAAGAAAGGTTGCCAAAAATGACTATAAATAATTTAACACCTTATGAAGAGCCTCGCATCGGTGTCTTTGTTTGTGACTGCGGTTCAAATATTGCCGGACATATGGATTGTACTGATGTTGCGGAATATGCCAAAACTCTTCCTCATGTCGTGTATGTAAAGGAAAATCTTTATACCTGCTCTGAAGCCGGGATTGGGGAAATTAAAAAAGCCATCAAAGAGCAGAACCTGACCCGGGTTGTCGTGGCATCATGTTCACCAAGAACCCATCATCCTTTGTTTTCAAGTTCCTGTGCTGAAGCAGGTTTAAATCCTTATCTTTTTGAGATGGTCAATATCAGGGACCAGTGTTCCTGGGTCCATATGGGAAAAAGAGAAGAGGCCACTCAAAAGGCCAAAGAGCTGATTGCCATGGGTGTTGCCAAGAGTGCCGGGTTGGAGCCTCAAAAAGAGATTGAATCTTCTCTGATCAGAAAAATTCTGGTTATTGGCGGGGGAATTGCAGGATTATCTGCTGCCCAGGCATTGTCAGACATGAATCTGGACATCATCCTGGTGGAAAAAACCCCCAGTCTTGGAGGTCTTTTAAGACAGGTTCATCATCTTGATACAGGGGGAAGTGCTGAGCAAACCCTTTCTGAAATTATTGATGATATTCAATCAAAATCCAATATTACTTGTTATACCAGTGCAACAGTCAAAGAAACGGGCGGATATATTGGTAATTATGATATTAAAATAGAGACACAAGATGGCCTGATTGAAGAACATGTCGGCTGTATAGTGGTTGCCACTGGTGCAGTGCCGCTCATCCCGGAAGGTCTTTATGGGTATGACGGTAAAAATGTCATCTCATTAATGCAGCTTGAACAATTGCTTAAAAAAGATGAGCTTGCTGCAAAAAGGGTTGTTTTTATCCAGTGTGCAGGAGCCAGGACCAAAGAAAAAGAATATTGCTCAAGAATCTGCTGTACCATTGGGGTTAAAAATGCCATGCTGATCAAAGAAAAATTTCCTTTGACCGATGTCAGGGTTCTTTATCGAGACATGCAGATGTATGGTACTCATAAAGAGCAGATGCTCTGGGATGCCAGAGGACAAGGTATCAGGTTTGATGTGTACGGCCCTGATAATCCACCACAAGTGGAAAATGGAAAAGTGACGTTTTTTCAAGCTGTTACCGGCAAGAATGTGGAAGTTGATGCAGATCTTGTTGTCCTGTCCACCCCCCTTGTGCCGAGAAGTGATTCAGGGTCCCTGGCTAATATGTTGCGTGTTCCCACGGACCAGAATGGATTTTTCCTGGAAGCCCATGCAAAGCTTCGTCCTCTTGATTTTGCTGCAGACGGTATTTTTGTTTGCGGATCAGGACGTTATCCTGCCACATCCACTGAAGCCAGAACTCAAGGCATTGGTGTGGCTTCAAGGGTGGCAGCTATTTTGTTCAAGGACAAACTGGTAAAAAGCGCTATTGTGGCACAGATTGATCCTGATTCTTGTGTGGGTTGTATGGCATGTCTTTCCATGTGTCCTTATGAGGCCATTACCTATAATGGGGATAAACATATTTGTGAAATCAATGAAATTCTTTGCAAAGGATGCGGGAATTGTGCAGCTACCTGTCCGTCCCACAGTGCGCAGCTTAGAGGCTTTAAACCCGATCAATTGATGGCACAGATCGGGGCGGCGTAACAGCCTGAACAGTCAGGAACCAATCGTATCAATCGTTGATCATAAATTGGAGGTTGATCGCAAATTGGACCCAAAGAGTGGAAACTTTAAATATATATAAGGAAAGAAGTAAATGAGCGACAATAATTTTGAGCCCCATATAGTATGTTTCCTGTGTACCTGGTGAGCATATGCAGCTGCTGACCTGGCTGGGGTCAGTCGTATGCAGTACCCGGCAAATATCCGTATAATCCGGGTAATGTGCTCAGGGAGCGTGTCTCCCCATCATATGCTACGCGCCTTTCAACAAGGTGTTGACGGTGTTTTTGTGGGTGGTTGACATTTGAGCGAATGCAATTACCTGTATGGTAATTATTCTACGGAAAAAAGAGTAGCGGTTCTTTCCCAGATGCTTGATTTCTGCGGTGTTGAAAAAGAGCGGCTTCGGGCCAGATGGGTATCCTCAGCAGAAGCACCTGAATTTGTTGAGGAGATCAACCATTTTATTGATACCCTTAAGAAACTTGGACCGTCACCATTAAAGAAAAAGTCATCTAAAAATGTTGCTTAACAGTTATCAAAAGGCTCATGACGACATCATAATAAGATTTTTGTTGTAGCCGTTATGTTATAGCTGTTACCGGTATGTTATAGCTGTTATTGTTATAGCTGTTACCATTATAGCTGTTACCATCATATGTTAAGTGTTAACTAAAAAACTTGTCATAGGTGTTTTTATGATTGATAGAGTAAAACAAAAAATAAACGAACTTCTTTCAGATGATTCTGTAAAGGGCGTTGTTGCACTTGTAACAGCCAATGGCCATGTGGCGCCGTGTTTGTTTCAAAAAGGTGATGATCTGGATAAGCTTTGCCTTGGAGATACGGAAAAACCCGGGGATGCAAGGTATCCTTTGAATAAAGTTCTTGTTACCATTGCAAGACAATATCCGGAAGATGTGTTTGGGGTTCTGGTTCGCGGGTGTGACGAAAGAGGTCTTTATAGCCTGTACAGACTGAATCAGCTTGATCCTGATAAAGTTATCTCCATAGGTATTACATGCCCTGAATCTCTTGCTCAAGCTTGTGAATGCAAAAAACCGTATCCGGATGAAATTTCAGCCGGAGAAAAAGCGGAAGCCGCCTCTCAACAGGGTGTGACAGATATGGACGACAAAGATCTTTTAACGCGTTTTTCTTTTTGGATGGAGCAGTTTTCAAAATGCGTAAAATGTTATGGTTGCCGAAATATCTGCCCCATGTGTTTTTGCAAGGAATGCAGTCTTGAATGCGAAGAACTGGTATCAAAAGGTGATCTTCCAGTGGATATACCGGTATTTCATTTGACACGGGCCATGCATATGGCTGACCGGTGCATAGATTGCGGGCTGTGTGAAGAAGCCTGCCCGTCTGATATTCCCCTGAGGCTTTTATATAAAAAGACTTCTAAAATCATGAATGATCAATTCGGGTTTACATCCGGGATCAATAAAAATGAAAAATCACCCTTAAGCTTAATGGGTCCTGCACCTGAAAACTAATGGGTTAATATAAACTGCCGCGGGCAGACCTGGTATTTTCACTTTGGTTTGCCCACAACAAAGGTAGAAAGTCAGTACTGGGTTTACCAGGACTTTCATATAAAAAAAGAGGAAAGATAATGGATTACAGGAATACGCTTACAACCTGCACCTATTGCGGGTGTGGATGCAACTTTTTTCTTGAGTCCCTTGATGGCAAACTCACCGGTACAACCCCCTGCAAGACCAGCCCGGTCAATGAAGGCAAACTTTGCATCAAGGGATGGAATGTCCATCAGTTTGTTCAATCCGACAAAAGATTAAAACAGCCATTGTTAAGAAAAGACGGGGAGCTGACCGAGGTTACCTGGAGTGAAGCTCTTGAGTTTACCGTATCAAAACTAAAGGAGATAAAACAAGCCAATGGGTCTGATTCCATCGGTTTTCTGGCATCAGCCAAAGTGACCAATGAAGAAAATTATCTCATGCAGAAGTTTGCAAGGGCAGCCATTGGTACAAACAATATTGATCATTGCGCCCGGCTGTGACATTCTTCCACAGTGGCAGGTCTTGCCGCATCTTTTGGCAGTGGAGCAATGACAAATGCAGTTTCTGAATTAGAAATATCAGACACCATATTTATAATCGGGTCAAATACAGCAACCTCGCATCCTTTAGTTGCCACGCGTATTTTCAGGGCAATTGAAAACGGTGCAAAAGTTATTGTTGCAGATCCCAGAAAAAATCAGATTGCAGATTTTGCCCATCTGTATGTCCGGCATAATCCCGGAACAGATGTTGCCTTGTTAAACGCGATGATGAAAGCGATTTTGGATAAAGGACTTGAGGATAAAGACTTTATTGCTGAAAACACAGAAGAATTTGAAGGGTTTAAACAGCTTATTGATACTGTCAGTCTTGAAGAATCGTCAAACATTTGCGGTGTGTCTGTAGAAGATATCAAGGCTCTTGCCGAGGCTTATGCTAAAGCTGATAAAGCCTCCATTGTCTATTGCATGGGCATTACCCAGCATACGACCGGGGTTGATAATGTAAAGTCCCTGGCCAATCTGTCCATGTTGACTGGAAATATCGGAAAACTTGGAACAGGGGTCAATCCCCTTCGCGGTCAGAATAATGTTCAGGGTGCCTGTGATATGGGTGGTTTGCCCAATGTATATACCGGGTATCAGCCGGTTACCCTGGGGGATGCCAACAAAAAATTCTCCCAGGCCTGGGGTGTGGATTTTTTGCCGTCCAACATTGGTTTGACAATTCCGGAGATGCTTGCCGGTATTGAAAATGACGAAGTTAAAGCTTTGTGGGTCATGGGTGAAAACCCGGTTGTTTCCGATCCTGATGCCAATCATGTTGTCAAAGCCCTGGAAAAGGTTGAACTTCTCATTGTCCAGGATATTTTTCTTACCCCCACGGCAAAATTGGCAGACGTAGTGTTGCCAGGAGTGTCATTTGCAGAAAAGGACGGAACCTTTGTCAATACGGAAAGGCGTGTTACACGGGTTAGAAAAGCTGTTGATCCTGTGGGTGAGTCAAGACAGGATTGGGAGATCATCCAGGAAATTTCCAACCGGTTCGGGTTTGAAATGGCTTATGAGTCTCCTGAAGATATCTTCAATGAAATTGCAAGCCTTACGCCGTCATATGCCGGCATTACCTATGAGCGGCTTGAAGGGCCGGGGCTTCAGTGGCCGTGCCCCAGCAAAGATCATCCTGGAACACCTTTTTTGCATAAAGATGGAAAATTTACCCGGGGAAAAGGTCTTTTTCATGCCATTTCTTATATCCCGCCCAATGAAGTTGCCAATGATGAGTATCCATTCTTGATGACCACGGGCCGGGTTTATGCACATTACCACACCGGCACCATGACCAGAAATTCCGAGTCCCTTGATTTTGAAGCGCGGGAAGGATTTCTTGAGATCAATCCTGTTGACGCTCAAACGCTTGACATCTGCGATGGCCAGAAAATCAAAATGGCCTCCAGAAGAGGAGAGATTGAAACAAAGATCATGGTTACAGAGCGGGTTTCACCGGGACTTGTATTCATGCCGTTCCATTTTGAAGAGGCCAATGTCAATAAATTGACCAACCCGGCCTATGATCCAATTGCCAAGATACCGGAATTCAAGGTGTGTGCTGTAAAACTTGAAAAAGCCTAAATATTCATAAAATCTAAACATTCATCAGGCGGTTTTATTCTTAAAATCGCCTGATGGTATATCCAAATACTTTTTTATTCGTGATCCCGATCTGATAAAATCAGGGAAAGGCTTGCTGTCGCTCTGCTCATCCCGACATATAAAAGCGGTAATTGTTTTTTGTCCTGATAATGATGATCAAGATCAATCAGGATGATGCATCTGTTTTCAAGTCCCTTGAAGTCTTGTATACGGGCATAGGAAATTTTACTGTTTGAATAAAAATTTTGAATTAAATTTTCATCCAGCACTTGGATTTTACTGCGGGATGAACGATTCAGCCGGGCTGCACAAGAATCCTTAAACGAAAAAGGGGATAAAATGGTTATGTCTCCAAGAGGTATACCTTCCATAGTAACCAGGCGATTCAACTCTTTGGCAAGTAAGATCTCAGGTCGGGTATCGCAACGATGGATAACAACATCCGGCCCAAACCCTGTTCCATCCGTACCCGTATCATATTGAGTGAGGCTCTGGATTTTTTTTAAAATCGGTGTTGTGTTCCTGCAATTTTTTTTGAGTGGAATGCAGACAGGGTTCATACTCAACAGGTAGTCCAGAGCGGCTTTTTCGTAGCAGCCAAAAACGCCGGATTGATGGTTTGTATCATGAAAAACAGCCCAGCGACCGTTTATAAAACCCCCTTTTAAAAAAGATTCTATTTTTGCAAGATCTTTAAAATTAAAAAGATCCTGGCCCTCATCCACGATCAGCACATCAAAATATTGAATGCAGCTTTGTTTGGCTTTGAGTTCCAGTTGATCAATGGTTGAAATAGTTACATTCTGTTGTCTAAGCCGGGCATGAAGATATCGTTCAAGCCACAAAGATTTGCACACAAACAGGACGTTTTTACAGGATTGAGCAAACCTTCGGCAAAGTTCCGCTGCCATAAAGGTTTTTCCGGTCCCAGCCCCACCGGCGCAGACAATTTTTTTGTTTGCCTGTGCAACATCCAGTAAACAAAATTGATCTTTGGTCAGTTTGCACATCCGGTCATGGATAGTGTCTAACTGAGCGCAAAGAGCCGGAAGTGTTTCAAATGCAGGACGAAGATAGGTTTTTATTTGATCAATATCCTGATCACAAAGCATTGCAGCGGTTTTGCGCATGTCTTTGGACTTCCAGTAGTGAACAAAAGCATTCAGCCAGGCATCAAAAAAATCAAAATTTTTTGCATTCAACAGGGTTGTTTTATCCCATTCAAGGGTATCAACTTCTAAATTGCAATCAGGGAAAATAACTCCGTATCCTATGCACATGCGGTCGATCAAGTCTTGACCAAACTGCTTTTTCAGATCATTTTTAATGGAGTGCAGGGCTTCTTGGGCCTGTTCAAAAGGACTTCGTCTTTTTACATGGTCTTTCCCTTTTTTGTCTGTAAAATGCCATAGTCCCTCCATATCCCTTGATACTGATCCGCCTTTTACTTCAAAAACAAAAAGGCCATGTGCGCTTAAAAGTACAAAATCAGCTTCGCCGAACCGCTGTTTGATATGGTGGGGCAAGTTTAAGGAATGAAAACAAACGGATTCAGGGTCCAGGCAAGGAGCTTGAGAAAATTTTTCAAATACCCTGATCTCAGCTGTGCTGTTTGTGTCATAGGGTTGACAAGGTAACATTCTCATGGGAATTCAATTTCTTTTTTTGTTAAAAAGCTTAGGAATAAGAATTAAATCAATCATAATTTACCATGAAGGACTTGAAGACCATATAGAGCCTACGGCCGGAAACAATTTTTTGTTCTTTGATTGTCCATGTTATTGAATTTGTGTTCCTTATGAATTAAACATAGTCTGAAAGTCCTTTTTTTCATCATCAGTCAATTGTGTCTCTTTTAAACTTGCTTTGAAATGATCTTTATCAATGGATTCTTTGAAAATTACGTTTCCGGTCAGCTTGATTTTTAATGTGCCGTCTTTTGAATAGTGTAAATCAAAAAGTTTTTCTTGCGGTACATTTATTTGCCATTGAAGCGAAGGCCAGTCTCTTGTTTTTGCCAATTGTACGGCACATTTTCCCAGTTTGTGATTGGTGTTCCAGGGTGTTTTCAGCAGCATTGCCTTTTCCCAGGAACTGCAATTTCCAGTCAGTTTAAAAGAAAAGTCAGCAGCAGAAAAAACATAGGCATGTTCTGCATAAAATTGATTGTGCCAGTCCGCCATAAAATTACAAACAGAATAACCCAGTTGTTTGTCCTGATGACGAATCTCTTCATCCATTTTTTTCCACCCCTGCCAGGCAGCATATAAAATATTGGCAAACAAAGTGATTTGCGGTGTTATCTCCCATTCTTTGATCATTTCTTTGTTTTTGCGAAAGCCGTATAAGTCTTTGGGATACAATAAAAAAAGCAACAGTCCTTTCATTATATTGGAGGCAATATCATGATTTTGGAAAAAAAATGCAGGATCATCAATGCCTTCAACAATGGTTGATATTTCACAAAATCTTTTTTCCAGTTTTTTGATGAGATCTTCATAGGAGCTTTTGGGGCTCTTTCGCAAGTCCTTGCTTTTTTTAAACTCTTGTTGCAGCTGATCTAAAAAAACAGAGGTGGTAATCCCGTCGTACGGGTCACAGGAAGACAAAAGATTGAGCAGATGCCACAAGAGTATCCCGTCAACATCGTCGGTTATTGCCGGTTTTTTCCAGATCCAGTGATAAAGGTATTTGATCTGTTCGGGCAATAGCGTCAGGTCAAAAGATTCCGGCGGCACTTCAATAACAGCTGCATCTATCAGTCTTTGAGACTCTGGCATTGGCGGCAGTGTTTGCAGCAGCATGGAAAGAACTCCGCCGCGGGCATCTGCCTGCAAAAAATCCTGGGCTTGGGGAATGTTTTTTGGGGCATCAATCTGCCTGGATTTGAAAACATCAAGGCTTGGGTTTTTATCAAAAATATCCTTGTCACTGCCTGTTTGATTAAAAATTTTTGCGTTAATTTTACAACTGAAATCATTGGGATGAAAATTGGCATATCTGAAATCAAGGAACCTGGTTTTTGCCTGTTTGGATTTAAAACAAATGTTTTTGATAGCTGTTACCGGAATCACACCTTGAAAAAAAACAATGTCTGCCGTGTAGTTTTTATCGAATTGCTCTTGCATCAGCAGACTTGATTTTTCCCAAGACAATTCAAGGGAAAGGATGACAACGTCAATATCATCTTCTTCTTGACACAGGTAAAGAAGCTCGGCAGGAATGGAATCTACGAATAAAGGGATAAAACCCGGACAAAAAGAAGAAAAATCTTTGTAATATTTTTTATATCCTTCCCTTGGACGGATGACGCCGGTGGTAATGATGCTTTTTAAATTTTCCGTGTTCGTGGCCATTAAAAATAGTTTTGAATCAGGTTTTGGTTTTGCCATAAATTAACACTCCTTTTGCTGCCATGTCTTTAAAACTTTTTTGTCATCCGGGAATTCATTCATGATTTTTTTTCTTTTATAGTCATTTGTATTGGCATCCATCAGAAAAAAAAGTCCTTTTCTCGCCCTTGAAATCAAAACATACATCTCTTTTCTAAATCGTTCATCTCCTGGAGCTGCAAGGGGAAAATTATGTAAATCAACGATAAAGACATCATCAAACTCCAGGCCTTTGGCACTTTTTGAATTGATAACAACAATACCTCCATGGTCAAATTCAATGGGCTTGTTTTTACTCCCCAGATGGTTTGCATATGTGTACAGACAATGAATGCCCAGTATTTCCAGTTGCCTGAAATAATACTGCCTGACCTTGTTGTTCGGCGTTATAATTCCGATCAAATGACCGGGATAGGTTTTGTGCCGACGGGCGATATGGCTGATCATGGCATTTAAGTTATTATATTCAAGCAATAATGGGATCTCGCCGTTTTTCTCCGGCAACTTCGGTGGATCGGCTGTTGTAGCGCAATAAAAGTGTTCTGCCAACTCAGCTATTTGACGGGTGTTTCGATAATTTTTAGTCAGTAAAAAACATTGATCTTTTTCAACATCAAGCCGTTCTCTGATTTGTTTGATGGATGAATTCATCTCAACAATCTGCTGGTTTTCATCTGCCGATACAATTACTTTTTGAAAGGTTTCATCCATGAATTCATAAAAGCCGGGAGGCATATCCTGTCCCTCGTCAATTAAAATAAAGGTATTATGATCGGTTTTAAGGTCTATTCGATCCAAGATTTCCATGATCATATCCCAGTCATATTCAAAGCTTTTAATCTCAGGCGGCAGCATTTTAAACTGAAGTTTGAAAAAATGCCAGAACCAGCTGTGCCAGGTTTTTATGGAAATATCATTGGCCAGGCTCAAAGACATTTTTTCCAGAATTTTATTGTACAAAAGACATAAACACTCTTTTTTGTTTCGTTTTAATTTGTCCGCCAGAATAAGAAATATGACGGTTTTACCCGTTCCGGGTGCCCCATAGACAAGGGATCTGTCTTTTAATTGAGTTTTTCTCAATACCCGGTCCTGCTCTTTGCTCAATTCTTCGTATGTGGGAAGCCTGAAGTTGTTTTTCATTGAATCAATTTTTTTTATATGATTGCTTATGGTTGATTTTGTATGAAACTGATAAATCCTTTCATGTGATTGACACCATTGCCAATAATAAATTGCCGGTCTAAAAGACAGTTGTTGTAAATACAGCTGACTTCCGGCAACAAAGAGCAACCGTGGCAGGCGGCCCTGTTTAACTGGTCGGGACCCTGTCCCTCATGTTCGGCACATATGGGGTCATAGGTGCAGTGGTCTGCTTTTGCCATGGCCTTGATCCAGAGTTTAAAAAAGCTGTCAGGTTTTCCATGTTCGGACAATCCCCCTAATGAACCCATTTTATTGGGAACGGCAACATAGATTAAAATACCATTGATGGTTTCACTGCAAAAGATTTTTTCTTTTATGGATGATACTGGATAACCTGATGTAAATTCCAGTTTTCTTATGATTTGATGAGCAATGGTATGCAAAAGAATAAACCTGGGAGTGGCTTTAACCTGATTTCTAACAAAGCCGGAGGTTTTCAGTCGTTTTTGTATTGTTTTTGCACGGTCGCGGCACAATGGATCTGATTCCCACTGGCTCACTTTTTTTTCATCCAAAGAAAAGAAAATGCCTTCTCCGTAAAGTTCACATGCTGGAAGCCAGTCTGTCTTTTTTCCCAGGGCAGGGCCGATCAGATTCCCTCTTGTGCCCACCTGCCGGGTAAATCCGCAAAACACCTGGATTTCCCTTAACCTGTTAATAATGATTAATTTTTCTATGGCTTTGCCGGTTTTAATGGTTTTTTCGGGGATATCCTCAGACTCCAGGTAATCTTTCCATTGAGCTGTCTGATGTTCGGTGATAAACCGCTCGTGTTGTTGAATATTTTTGTATTCAGTGCAGATGGCCTTATATTCCGCTTCAAGCATCTCATTTTCACTTTTAACTGTATCTGCCTGGATTCCATAGTTTGGCCATCCTTCATTGAGATCAGCCAGGGCTTTTTTTACTTCATCTTTGCTGGTTTGAAAATGCCTGGCAATTTTTTTGAGTGTGCGTTTAACGGTCCTTGAGTTATTGTTTTTCAGATCTTTGATAATCTGATAATCATCATGCTGTCTGATTTTTGCCCGGATATCGTGTTCATTGATTCGGGATTCCGGCGGAATATCCAATGCCGAAGCAATATCTGCAAAATGGATACGGGCATCTGTTAAGGGCATGGCAACGGGCGGGTCGTTTTCCAGATTTTTTCTTTCCAGCAGCCATGGCTGGCTGCGCATGGTCTGAACACGGTTGGTAAAAAAGTCTTTGTTTCTCAGGCCGCTTAAATTAAGGGGTTGCGACTGGCAGGCATCACATTTGAGGGTAAGGCGGCCATGGGGATCTCTTGTTAAAGTCAGTTGATCCTTTGACCTGCAATTTTTATTTGCAGCTTCGTCATAATGGGCCATGTTCGCCCATGGCAGATCATCAAGCCAGCCGTCACCCGATACTAAAACCCAGGTTACAAATTCAAGTTTTCCGTTACAGATTTTTTTTGCACGGGTTGTATCACACTTGAGCTCTTCCACAGAGTTGCTTTTTTTTCCCATCCAGGGCAGGTAATGAAGACGGCCGCATTTCTGGCACACCATCCATGACGGAAACCGCACTACAGGAATTTTGTTTCCCAGCAGTTTGTTTTTAACATGGGTCAGTGTAGGGGGGGTTAACAGCTCAACATCTTGAAAGCCTTTGTGTTTGAGCCATATTTTTAAATGTTCCCGCACAATGGAGATGGGCTTTCCCAGAGGTTTTCCAGCCTTGTCTTTCCAAAAGCTTATGTCGCAAGGCACAAAGCATTCGCTGCCGGCCCTGCAAATAGCCCCCACCGAACACATCCCTATGGTTTTGGTCTGTCCCACTGTGATGGTGTTCTTATCCATTTTATTGCCTGCTTGTTTATTGCCTGCTTGTTTAAAAAGAACAGGATTTCTTGTTTAAGGTCGGTTAATTTGAGAAATAAAATGTTTATTTTAATCACACAAATCCATACAGTATCATATTATAATCCGTCAAGGAACTTTCAAAAATCAACAGCATAAAGGTTTGATTCTCATGTGCTTGGGTCAATCATCCTTTAAAATTGATTAAGGTGCTGTTTGAGGTCTTAAATAGTTGTAATAAATTTTAAAACTAGGGGTTTTTACCTATATACAAAGCTGATTTTGGATGGTAAAAATTTTTTATGGACTTTTTGAGTTGCATCTTACATGAATAATATTCATAGAATGAGGTAATTTTTAATGAGTATGAGAAGAATTATATCACTTACAGCTTTTTTATCATTTTTTGTTATGCTTCTGACAAGCGTTATTTTGTATATCGTTCCTCAAGGTCGTGTTGCCTATTGGGCTGACTGGAGACTTTGGACTCTCTCAAAAGATCAATGGGGAGCAATTCATATAAATGCTGGTTTTCTTTTGCTTTTGTCAATTATATTGCATATTTATTATAACTGGAAACCAATTGTTCTATATCTTAAAAATCAAGCTAAACAGATAACAATTTTTACAAAAGAATTCAATGCAGCTTTGATTTTAACTCTAATATTGGTAGTTGGAACATATGTTGAAATCCCTCCTTTTTCAACAATCATAAATATAAGTGATGGTTTTAAAGAATCAGCGGCAAAGGAATATGGAGAACCTCCATATGGACATGCAGAACTGTCATCAATTAAAACTTTTTCAAAAAAAATGAATATTGATTTGAAAGCCGGAATCAAATTTTTGGAAGAAGCAGGTTATAAAATCAGTCAAGATACCCAAACCCTGAAAGAAATTGCCAAAGAAAATAACATTTCACCACAACAAATCTATTTGATTATCTCCCGAGAATCAAACAAAGAGTCATTATTTTCAGGAAAAACTACTACTCTGCCTGAAAACCCACCTCCAGGAACCGGAAATTTGACTTTAGCGGACTTTTGCAGTCAATACAATCTTAATATCAAAATTATAACAAGGTCATTGAAAGAATCAAATATAGTATCAAAAGCTGATATGACCATCAAAAAAATTGGTGAAACAAACAAGATAAGTCCAACTGATATCTACGAACAGATAAAATTAATCACAAGCAAGAATCTTGAAAATTAATTTATAAAATTATTTGCAAAAATGTAATGATGAAAATTTGCAGAAAATGGTTGTTTTTCCTTGGTAAGGCAATAAAGCAAAGCCATATCAAGTCAAACAATTGGGAAACTAAAGTGGACACGGTAAGGTGCAGAACCGTCAGAATCTGCTGAAAAAAATATCAGCGAGGCACCATAAAATAAATCCCGCATTCATCATCCACCTGCCGCATGGATTGCAGTGTCACCCAGCTGTCATCATCTGTTTGCCCCATTTTTTTCTCATTGTGCCGTTTTAATAACGGTTTTTTATCTTTTGAATGGCTTTGATACTGGAGCGGTGCCTTAAAAAGGCCGTCTCCACCGCTCATGTCATTCCACTCATACAATAAATTTTCAATATGCTCTTTTGTTGTTTTACCCTTTTGAGGTGATGCCATGCTGCAGCGCCGTGTAAGGCAAAAAGCTGCATGCCTGATCTTGTCATCTTTAAGATTGATTTGATTCGCCATATTGTTGCCCATAAGACCTGCTCCATGGCGCATCACAATAACCAAGGCTGCATGCAAAGCTCTTTTCCGGGCAGGTGATGAAAACGGGGTTAAACTGGTCGGTTCAACAAATCTGTAAAAAGATTGATGATAGGCTTTGAAATTTTCAAAATGGGACATGTCCCGTGCATGATTGCGAAAATAGTGGGTCACCACGATCCCGGGGACATTGTTTCGTCCAACCCGGCTGCCGGCCTGTATATACTCGCCTGTTGTAAAAGGCTGGCCATTGATGACCATCAACCCCAGCCGGGAGATATCCAGGCCCACAGACACCATATTGGTGCATAACAGAACGCAAATAGCCTGGTTGTTTTCTTCTGAATAAGGAATCTCCAGATCATCCAGATATTTTCTGATTTCATTGGCATTTCTATTGCTGGTCAATTCGGCAATGCCGCTTTCCGTATATAGCCTTCTTGTGTTTAAAAATGCATTAATGATTTTTCTTTCCCGGTCGTCATCATTTTTGGATACTTTAAATTTTCTGCAAAACTCATGAAATCCTCTGGATAAGGGATCTGTTTGACCCTGTTCGTCATCCAATAACCTTCGGATATACAATTCCAGGTATTTTCTGACATCATCCCCGATTAAATTATGGGTGATTCCAAGTCCCCTTAAACTGCCGTGATAGGCTACCAGGGTCCACCATGCATCCTGAATGCTTTCATCCGAGTAGTTCCAAAGGGAAGGCGACAGCAAAAGAGCAGCACCCAATGGCGCAAAAGATTCGGTTCGTTTGAGTCCCGGAGAATAATAGCCCAGGTATAAGCGTCCTGGTTTTTCTTTGTCTACCCTGGCAAAAAAAGAATCTTTCCAATTGAGTCCAGGAGACGGAAAAATGTTCACATCACGGGCATAAAGCTTTTTAACCTGTTCTTTTGCATTGCGAATGGTTGCCGTGGATGCAATATATTTGGGACAGTGGTCTTTGAGTCTTAAAACCGTATCAAATCCGGCTTCGTACACACCTGCAATGGTTCCAAGCTCTCCTGCGATCAGGTGCAGTTCATCTTGAATGATTAAATCCGGTGGCCGAAATGGACCGGTTCCCCGGGACGCATTACCCAGAAAGATGGTGGTATCCTTATTCCATGCAAACATGGCAAATTTGTCAATTGTGGCAAGCAAAAGCGTGGGCGGATGCTGATACAGGTGTTCATCCACCACATTGATCGGAAGAACCGGGTTGGTGCTGCCGCCAAAATCACAGCCGCTGTTGGTGCAGCAAAAGTAAAATTGTCCTTTATTTGCACAGAAACCCGATTTTGATATATCCGGGTTTAAGGAGAGTTTTTTTCCGCACCAGGGACATTGTGTGACGACAAATTTTTCAAGGCCTGTGCCATTGCCCTGTAATGCATCATCCAGTATTTTTTCGGCATCTTTAAAGTTGTTGGGTGAACTTGCTCCACCCACCCATAACCCGGCTGTTATGGGTTCTGACCCCAGCAGTTGAGGGTTTTTCCTGCGCAAGAGTTCAAGTGCGCACATGAGTATGGATGCCCGCTGGAATTGCTGTATGGTAAGAAGCCTTAATGTATATCTCATGATCACAGTGGTTCCTGCCCCGGCTTGGGGAAAGCGCATGCGCCGGTAGGTGACAAGAAATGCGATGATGGCAAGATAGGCTTCTGTCTTGCCGCCTCCGGTCTGGAACCATAACAGATCAACCAGATCCCGGTCCGGATTGTTTTCGTCAATTAACGAGGGAAGGGTTAGCAACAGAAAACCAAGCTGAAAAGGGCGCCACAATGGTTTTTTTACCTTGCGCGTCTGCATATACGAAAGCATGGCTTCATGGGCAAAAGAAAACGCTTTTGCCACCATGGGATCATTCAGGCAGTTTGTTCCTTGGTTCATTCTCTGTGCTGTTTTTTCAAGCCGCTTTAACATTGTGAAGGCTGTATTTTGCTGTTCTAAAGGCAGGGCCTTGGACTCTTTGTATAGCCCTGCTATCCAGGTTTCATAAGCTTTTGTAAACCCGGTCAAGTTTTTTTGAATTGTTTTTGGCTGGTGTTCGGTTTTGGCAAGGCAGGACAATTGAAGCACTGTATTGTCAATTACACCCACATCCGTTTTCATCAACGGGACTTCATAAGAAGGAATAAAACAGGCTTTGATTGAGGTTATGCAGCCATTGTTTTCGGACCAGTCCGGAGAAACGCCATGCCCGATGGCATAAACGGTTTTGTCTGCGTAAAGCAATTCAAATTCTTTGTCTTCTTGAGCCATTGTATCAATTTCATTGCCGGGATAGGGAAGAACCGTTCCTGCCTGAATATGGCAGTCAAAAGACAATTGGAACAGATGGGTTTTTTCCCAGGCTTCAGGATTGATTTTTTTTGCAACAGCACAGTTTACAATGGAAACCGTTAAAATATACCCATCCTGATGATTATTGTCGGGATAAGGCCGCCATTTCACATGAAGTTGAGCAGATGCTTGATTGTCCTGTTCAAGTTCTTGATGGTGCAGTATGGGGATGGGGGTTTCATCATTCAACTGCTGATCGTTTTCAGGCACTTTGAGTATGATGCAATCTTCGTGATTTGGGTTGTCGTCCGGCAAGGCACAGCGTTCCCAGGTTTGCCCGGGTTCTTTTGTGTATCTGGCAGCCTTGAGAAGCACTTCTATGACAATGTTTTTGTTTACAAAAAAGCTGAGTCCTACGGCTGAGGGCGGTCGATAACGACAAACAGAGGAAGCCTTTTTGGCTTTGTTTTGTTCGATAGGGCTTTCTTCCACGCCAAACACCGGCTTTTCATCTGCCTGGTCATTTAAATCATCAACTGAACTACCAACTGAATCATCAGGTGAGAACCATTCATTGGACGGGTCTTCCATGTGCCCGTACAATATACCGCAGGAATACAGGGAGGAAGGGCGTATCTGGTTTAATTGTTCGTTTGATTCATAAAAAGGGCCTACAAGGCATCGTTTAAGCCAATCTTTTATCTCTTTTCTTGCTTTTGTGAATGTGTTGTCAGGCATAAGAATAATAAAATTCTTTATTATTGATTTAAAAAGAACGCAATCCCTCATTGGACGGGGTTAAACTTAAAAAAAATAAAATCTTTGATTTTCAATCACACAAATCCATACAGTATCGTATTGTAATCCGTCAAGGAAATTGCAAGATTAACAGGTTTAATCGAAAAATGAGAAAAAATTGCTAAATTAAAAAAGATGAGATGTTTTGATTCCTTCCGGGTTGACATTTGAAAAGCATAAATTTACGTTAAGGGTTTGATATCGGTCAAACAAAATCAGAATTTTTAGCCTTGGTTACTGGCATGAGGTGCTGGTGGAAAAGGTGAAAAGAATATGAAAAAGAAAAAACAATACACTGATGAACCAAAATTCAGAGCTATCTTGGCTCAATTTATTTCATTGGCGATTTTAACATTTTAAATATAAACAAAGGTATATGCATGAAAAAATGGTTGCAGGAACATTTGATATGTCCTGAATGTCTTGACTCAAAAACAGCATTGACGCTTGAGATACAAGAAGAACACAATGATGATATACTTGAAGGAACATTAAATTGTCCGGGCTGTGGAAGCAGATATTTGATTCAGGAGGGCGTTGCCGTTATTGTTCCCCAAAAGACACTGCCTCATACCAAGGGGCATACAACATACAATTCCCAAAGCATGATGTCAGCCTATCTGTGGAGTCATTATTCTGAGTTTTTTAACGGTCCTGATGCCACGGATGCCTACCGAAAATGGGCGTCTTATTTCAAGCAAACAGATGGCTGGGCATTGGATATTGGATGTTCTGTGGGGCGCTTGTCCTTTGAGTTGAGCAAAACACACACCTATGTGATTGGAGTGGATACTTCGTTATCTTTTATCAAAAAAGCCCGTCAGCTTTTATCTGATAAAAATCTTGAGTTTGATCTCATTGTGGAAGGGCATATCACAGAAGAGCGTGAATGTGAACTGGATCCGGAATACGATTATAACGCCACAGAATTTATTGTGGCCGATGCTCTGGCTCTTCCCTTTCGTTCCGATCTTTTTGCCACAGCTGCCTCTGTCAATATTTTGGAAAAGCTGCCTGATCCGATTCAGCATTTAAAAGAGGTGAACAGAATTTTACAAAAAGAGCAGGCAAACTTTTTATTCTCCGATCCTTTTTCGTGGGATGAAAGTGTTTCAAGTCCGGATCTTTGGATAAGCGGCCGCAACAAAGGCCCTGGCAAAGGCCGTGGCATGGATAATATTTGCCAATTGATAAAAGTAGAAAACAATGTGTTTGATCCTGGTTTTATCATTCAGGAAAAAGGGGATGTGCTTTGGAAAATCAGGAAAACTCAAAATTTATGGGAACATATCACATCCCAGTTTGTCATTGGTAAAAGAGATTAAAAAGAACTGCCACGGCAGACCCGTTATTTCATCCATATTTGCCAACAGCAAAGCATGAAAGTCATTGTTGAGATTTTTGAAGACTTTAATATAAAGGAGAGTTTGTTTTGGGAAGAAAGCAGGAAGGCATCTGCGGACTGTGTTTTCACAGCCCTGGTTGCGGAGTGATTGTTCATTTTGATGAAGATGATAAAATTGACAGATTGACACCTGATCCGGATGCTCCGTTGGGCAGTGTATTGTGTCCTATTGCCGACAGTGCAAAACAGGTTGTCTACTCTGAAAAAAGAATTCAACAGCCATTGAAACGGGTAGGGCCAAAGGGGACTTTGAAGTTTGAGCCGATCAGCTGGGATGAGGCCTATGATATTATTGTTGAAAATCTCAATAGCCTGAAACACAAATACGGCCCTGAAACCGTTGGATTTTATGCCGGAACCGGTTCGTATGAGCGCTCTTTTAAAGATATATACCAGTTGAAAGGGTCCAAGATCTATCTGGCCAGCAGTATTTTATTTCCTTTTGGATCACCCAATACTTTTGGAGTCGGTGCCCCCTGCTATACGTCTCTTGGTGTTCTGGCTCCTCAATTGACCATGGGATGTCTTCATACAGACATGTTTTCAGATGTGGATAATTCAGATCTGATTCTTGTCTGGGGAACAGATCCTTCCACCTCCACGCCTCCTGAAATGTTTGGACGGCTTATCACGGCAGCCAATGAAGGTGCCCGTATTATCGTAATTGATCCCAGGCGAACAAATGCAGCCAGGCTGCCCGGCAGTGAGTGGCTGCCCATAAGGCCTGGATCTGATGGCGCTCTTGCACTGGGGTTATCCCATATACTGATCAGGGACGACTGGGTAGATGATGTTTTTGTTGAAGACTGGACATTGGGATATGATGAATTTGCAGAGTATGTAAAGGAATTTACTCCTGAATATGTGGCTCAATTGACAGGCATTGAAACTGATCGGATCGAACAGCTGGCTGAGGAAATAGCAGATTCTGAAGGGGCCAGCTATGTCATGTATACCGGACTGGAATATACCAAAAGCGGTGTCCAGAATCTTCGGGCTGTCATGGTACTCTGGGCCTTGGCAGGGCAATTTGATGTGGAGGGCGGCCGGTGTTTTGCCAGGCGGGAAAATTTGATTCCTATGGATAAAAGCTGTCAGATTCAAACCCCTGGATATGAAAAATCCATTGGAAAGGGCCATTTTCCAGTGTATTCTTATTTTTGCGGCGGAGAACCCCATGCAAACCTTCTGCCCAAAGCCATCCTTGAATCAGAACCTTATAAAATACGATCTTTGTTTGTTCTGGGGGCTTCCATTTTGACATCATGGCCAGACCCGCAGTTATGGCAGAATGCGTTTGATGAACTGGATTTCATGGTTTCCATTGATCTGCAGCTCACAAGGGATGCTGCCTGGGCTGATATTGTTCTTCCCGCCACAACTGCGTTTGAGCAGGAATCCTATTGTTATTATGGTAATGCGCTGAGGCTAAGAAAAAAAATCATTGAGCCTGTTGGCCAGAGCAGGTCTTGTTATGATATCCTGGCTGAACTGGCAAATCGTCTGGAATACGGGCATCTTTATCCCCAGGACAGCAAGACGCTTATTGAACAGATAGTTAAAGGGACCGGTCATACCATGGAGGATCTGGAACAGGCCCCGAAAAATACAGTCAGGGGTAAAACTCAACCCATGGTTTATCGAAAATGGGAAAAAGGATTGCTCAGAAAAGATGGAAAACCAGGATTTGAAACACCCTCCGGGAAGTTTGAAATCAAGTCCACCATTCTTGAACAATTTGGATATAATGGTTTGCCCAAATATGAAGAGTCCATAGAAACTCCTGTCAGCAATCCGAGGATGCTCAAACGTTATCCCCTGATTCTCGGCACCGGCCCTTTTAAACCGGATATGAAGTCCTGCCTGAGAGCCATACCTGATTTTATGGAAAAATATCCTTATCCCATGGTCCAGATGAACCCTGAGGATGCTGCGGCACGAAATATTAAAACCAAAGATCCGGTAGTGATTAAAACAGCCAGGGGATCGGTTATGATGCGGGCCTATCTCACCGAAGATATCATGGAAGGATTTGTCTATGCTCCGGTTGGCGGCGGAGGCCCTCAGGGGACGGATGAATGGAAAAAAGCAAATGTCAATATTTTAACAGACCTTGAACAATTTGATCCGATTTCAGGATTTCCTGTTTATAAGACCTTGCTGTGTCAGGTTAAAAAGAAAAAACGTCAGCGCAGAGGCATTGCTGTTCAAGATCCCAGTCTGGGATGTGTAGGGTGATAAAATAAACTACAATGATGTTTTCAAAAATAAATCGTTCTTCAGGTAGTTTACCATTAAATTGCAGGAAGGTTTATGGTATAGATGCGTCAAAGATTTCGGGATAAGAAAATAACAATGGATAATATGATTTAAATATGAAAATTAATATTGCAATCAACGGGTATGGCAGAATCGGGCGTTGTATTACCAGGGCTTTGTATGAATCTGAAAAGTTTTATGACAAAATTAATCTTGTGGCTGTCAATGAGATGGCCGATGCAAATACCATCTATCATTTG
Organism: Desulfobacula phenolica; assembly: GCF_900105645.1. Lineage (NCBI taxonomy): Bacteria > Pseudomonadati > Thermodesulfobacteriota > Desulfobacteria > Desulfobacterales > Desulfobacteraceae > Desulfobacula > Desulfobacula phenolica. Next base: position 102,298 of record NZ_FNLL01000001.1, read on the forward strand.
ACCAAATATGATTCCACACATGGCAGGTTTCCTTTTAATGTTAAAAATGAAAAATCAGCTCTGGTGATCAATGAAGATCACATAAAAATATTGCAGGAAAAAAATATTGTCAACCTTCCCTGGAAAGACCTGAATATTGATGCCGTACTTGATTGCACAGGAATTTATAATGACAGGCAGGCAGCAGAGCTGCATCTTCTTTCAGGAGCAAAAAAAGTTGTTTTTTCACAGCCGGCAGCAGATGAAATGGATGCTACCATTGTGTATGGAGTTAATCATCATATATTGAAAAAAGAGCATACTCTCATCTCAAACGCATCCTGCACCACCAATTGCATTATCCCTGTCCTTCATGTGCTTGACCAGGTACTTAAAATTGAAAGCGGGAGTATCACCACTATTCATTCTGCCATGCATGATCAACCCGTAATTGATGCTTACAATCCAGACTTGAGAAAGACCAGATCAGCCCTGCAGTCAATCATTCCTGTGAATACAGCCCTGGAAAAGGGAATTTCAAAAATATTGCCGTCCATGGAAGGAAGATTTGAAACACTGGCCATCAGGGTGCCCACAACCAATGTGTCCATAATGGATATAACACTTCTGGTAAATAAGGATACCAATATCCAGGCTGTAAATAATGCACTGACCCGCGCATCTGAAAACGACTTGAAAAATATTCTTGGGGTGACGGATGAACATCTGGTGTCATGTGATTTTAACCATGATCCGAGATCCTCTGTCATTGATCTTCACCAGACCCGGGTCAGCAAAAATAGGCTGGTTAAAATCCAGGCCTGGTTTGATAATGAATGGGGATACTCAAATCGAATGCTGGATACAACTATTGCTGCATTTGAAGCAAACTAGACTGTACTTGGATTCTTATCTCTGATTTTAGTGTTGTTTTGGCAAAAAAAATCAGAAAAAGAATCGTTGATTCGATCTTGTCCAGGTTAGGAATTAATTAAATCCGCAGTCCTTATGAAGACAGTTTGATCAATTTTTTTGTGATATCTTTTAATTCTTCCGGTATCTGGTTAATGTCATCAAAGGGCCGTGTTCCATTTCTGTCAGAGGTAACAATTTCATCCATTTCAGGAATAAATCCCAAAATCTGGTAGCCAGGCATACTGTCTTTGATCAATTGCCTGTCTTCTTCTGATTTTACCCGGTTTCCCAATACCACAATATTTTTAATCCCGATATCCTGGCCAAGTTTTCTTATTTTGTCAGCTGCCACCCGGCTTCTTTTGCCAGGGTTAACCACCACAATAAGTGCATCCACAGATCCTGAAGTGGCTCTTCCCAAATGTTCAACACCTGCTTCCATATCCATTATTACAACTTCATTTCTGGCTAAAACAAGGTGATTCATCAAGGCTTTTAAAATGGTTGATTCAGGGCATATACATCCTGATCCTCCTTGTTGAACCGTTCCCATGACCAGCAGTTTAACCCCGTCTTTTTCTATGGAAAACCGGTCAGGAATATCATCCACCTTTGGATTGAGTGTGAAAAATCCGCCCATGGTGCCGGGCTGAGCCCCGGTTCGTTCTGCAATCAGATCGGATAGTTCTGAAACCGGGGTGATTGGTTTTGATTCATCAATACCAAGACCGGCAGCAAGATTAGCCACGGGATCAGCATCAATGGCAATGACTTTTGTGTCTTTATCTAATGCGGCAATGCATCGTGCAATTAAAGAAGTGATTGTTGTTTTACCAACTCCTCCTTTGCCGCCAATAGCAAGTTTTAAGCTCAAAATAGGTCTCCTGAAATTTTAAAAAGTAAATTCTCCTTGATTTGATCCTGAATTCAATCAGGAATTCAGTCAGGATATTTTTTCCAATATGCTTCCCTTATGGTCCAGTAAAAAAACGTCATATCCGTTTTTTTGAGCCTCATTCAAAAGGTCTTCTTTTATAATGGCCTGAGGCTCATATTTTTCGTTGATTATATCCTTGGGCATGATAAGGAAGCATTGCATTGCAATTTCTTTTGTTGCAAATGCAGGAATAAAAACAGCGTTTGTTTCTTTATCAGTATAACCCACAAATTGTTCGTCTTTAGTCCCGGGATTTTGAACAACAATATAATACCAGGTTTCTTTTGTCTGTTCAGTCAATTTTCTAAATTCCTCCTGAAAGGTTTGTGTCTTTCAAATATAAGCCTATTTTATACAAAATAAAGGTATAAAATAGGCAATACAAAGAAAAAAAGCCCCTGTCCTTCATACTGGATCAGGGGCTTTTAAAAGCTTTAGGGCTTAGGAAATACTAAATTTCAAGCCATGAATCAGAATAGAGTGTTTCGCCCATAATGACTTTATAGGTTTTTGCATAATCCTGCAGTTCTTTATCCAGGCCTGCAATATCAGGTTCATTGCCATCCATCATGCCGTAAATCAGGTCAACGATATCCTGACGCTGGCCTTTGGCAATAGCAGTCAATTGTTTGTCAAGGGGATCAGAAATGACGGATTTCATACCGTATTTTTCAAGCATAACCATGTAGGTCTGATTGAGAATGCCGCGAAGATGTTCCGGAGGTCCATTGGAGATATTGGAAAGACCGCAGGTAGACTTAGCACCCGGTGCAATCTCTTCAAGCATCATCTGGAAATTCATCAGACTCATCAACTGCTGCTGCTGGATATTGACTGGGGTTACAATACCGTCAACCCAGATCCGTTCATTTGCAACGCCCGCTTCGTTGGCAAAATAAATCAATTCAACGGCAAGGGCGGCTCTTTCATTTTCATCTCTTGGAAGACCTTCCGGACCCCACATCAGTGCAACAAAATCAGCATCGTATTGAGCAGCCAGGGGAACCATTTTTTCATATCTTTCAGGACGTGCCATAATAGAATTGATGATATGCGGCTGATCAGCAGGTTTACAAACTTTAAGTCCTGCTTCAATGGCATCAATGTTTGATGAGTCAAGAAGAAGGGGCATTCCCGGAACAGCTTCCTGAACAACATTGACAACCCATGGCATTAATTCGGTGCCGAATTTTTTTGCAGGCCCCAGGTTGATATCAATATAATCCATTCCCAGTTCTTTTTGTCTTAAAACTTCTTCCTGAATGGGTACTGGATTACGTTTGGCGGGATCTGCTTCTTTGAATTCTTTTCCAATAACTCTGGAAATGACATTCAGACTTTCACCAAATAGTATCATGTTCTCTTCCTTTTATAATTTAAGAATATTTTATTTTTAAAGCCGGGGCATTGATTGAAATTGCCCCGGCTTTTCGTGAGTCTTATTTTGATTTGAGGAATGCAGGCAGATGTGCCGCTTCCCTTGGTCCGACTGTAATGGTCCAGCCGGGTAGTTCTTCTTCAATATCACCTGCAATAGCTGCAGCATAACCCGGAATAATGAGTTCAGTGTGTTTTACCTTGTCCATTATGCCGCTTTTCTTAACAAACATGCCCACATCGTCACCGCCGAATTTACCGGCAGCCCATGCAGTCAGAACAGAAAGACCTTCAGAATCTTTGATCAATAACCATGCAGGAACTTTACTGGCTTCAATTTCACCTGAAACGATAAAATAGGTCAATGCAAAGTTAGTGGTTACAAGAACCGGAGAATTTTCATCCGGGTTCCCAATTTCAAAAATACCTTCAGTTACGGTCATGGGACGCTGGGGATCAGTATAGATATTGAGTCGTTCAAGCAACAAGGGGAACAAAGATTCTGACGTAAAATCAGACACCACAACAATACCGCCGTATTTTGCAACCATCATGCCGGCAATCAGTGTTTCCATATCAAGGTTGGAAGCCATTTCGCAGGGGAATGTAATGGTTGGGAAACCCAAGGCTTTGTTGGAAGCTTTAAGAGCAGCACGCCGGATGGCAACCTGATCTTCAAGAGCTTGTTTGATCTCTCTTGAACCCGGATCAATTACCAGATCTTTAAGTCCCATGCCTGTCAGTTTTTCCGTCAAAGGCTGGAGTGCCTCAACTGAATCGGCTTTCACTGCCAGGGGCAGATCATTGTCTTTTGCCAGAGCGCCCATTTCGTCAGCATTATCAGCAGTTGCAGCATAAAGCAGAGGACGTTTAAAACCGGCAGTTTCAACACCGGCTTTCATAACATCAATGTCCTGAGTCATCAGAACCAGGTTGAATTCCGATTCTTTGGCAATTTTACCTGCAACAGTTGCAAAAGCTTCAGCACCGTTACCCGCATCTTTTACAACCAGAAGCTCAGGTCTTAGATTAAGGCCTACACGCTCATACTGGAAAGCATTGTAAATTTTAAGGGTTTTATCAAGTTCTGCCGCATCAATGTCTGAAGATACAGTTGCTGCAAGAATTGTTGGGTTAAAAAATGTTTTTTCATGTCTGTAAAGAACTGTTTCTCCACCTGTTGTGGTTTTGCGGACACCTTTACCAAGTGCTACAGGCCGGATAGGTGGTGCTGATGCTTCAGCCAGTTGTTCTTTTGCTTCATCTGAAACATAAGGACAGCTATCAAGTTCAGCCTTTCCAGATGCAAGATTCATTGCAAAGGCAAGGCATGTAGGAACTCCGCACTCCTTACAATTTGTTTTGGGTAGGAGTTTGAATATCTGTATACCGGTTAATGCCATTTTTTTCTCCTTAAGTGTTAAAAACCTTATGGTAAAGGCCCGGCAGCATTATTTCTGGTGTGAAAAGCTGTCGGGCCTTTTTTGTTTAGTTATTATCCAACAATAGATTCCATATTAAGAGCAGGATGGCCTTTTTCCTGGAGGAACGGAAGAATCTCTTCTTCTGTAATTCCAACAGTTTCATCCGCGATCATGTCAAACAGACCTGGAACACCCATCTCTTCTCCACGGGCTACAATACGATCTTTGAGCTCTTCTTTGAGCATCTTGGGCATCCACACCATTCTCAAAAGACCACCATCACCTAAGATAAATTTACCCTGGGTGATATTGTGTTTGGAATGACCGACAAAGCCGGGTGAAGAAGCACCACCGCCCATAACACCGGCCAGTGTGGTAAATTTCATACCGCATGGAGTATCACCTGTGTAATCACGTCCAACAGTCATTACACCGTTACATGCAGGCAGCATGGCAGCAATACATTCGCAGCAGCCACAGGTGGTCATTGGATCATGAACCATTGAATAGAAGTTGTAATGGGTAACCATACCTCTGGAGGCTTTATAAATAAAATCATTTACCCCTTTAAACTGACCCAGTTTAGCATCAATGACCTCGCCCTTTTCGATGGGCTGATTTGGTCCGGTTGGGTTGATTTCATAGGCAGCCTTGCAGTCCATCCAGTTGTAAGCGCCGCACAGCCCTGTTCTTTCCGGGCTTACAGAGCAGACATGGCTGGGGGCAAAAGACTGGCAGAGTGTACAAGAGTAGAAGATATCCACATCTTCGTCTTTCATGGTGTCAACACGAGCGTCACGCAACTGGTAGTTCTCTCTTGCAGTGGCGGTCATCTTGTCAACATCTTCAGGATTGGTGTACAGGGTGACTTCAACCTTGTCCACAATTTTGGTGAAATCCTGATGGAATTTGGCATGGAGAACCGTACCAATATCTTTCAGAGTAAAACCTTTTTCAATTGCGGCTTTAGAAATACGGATCCAGGAGATATCCCTTTGTCCGATATGCATGATGGTCTGAATATAATTGATCAGATGATGAATCTGACGTTCCATGATGGGCTCAAAGTCTTCTTGGAATTCACGACCGGCAATCTGGACAAAAATTCCCAGTGGGAAAGTTCCGCCTTCTTTGATGCCGTCAAGATCAGGACCAACAAGATTTATCTTGCCGTCTTCGATTTCATTCATGTCCGCCATTTTAACAAGCTCTGTGCATTGGGTCTTTCCACCACCGCACTGGGCATAAAGGTCTGCGCCTCTTACACGCTCACCTTCATAAGCCGGACCAAATGCACATGGAATATCAATATCAGCAACCTGTACTTTAAGGCCCCTGACTTCAACTGATTTTTGTACCATGTCTTCATGGGCAACCGGTGCAACAACATGCTCATATGTACAGATACCTGTTGGTAAAATTTCAGGAATCGGTGTGTCAGCAATTGTCGGGAAACCCCAGTTAACACAACCGGCTGCTGCAACACCCCATTCGGTTCCAACATCACCCAGGGCGTTGACAAATGCAAATACCCTTTCTTTGTTGTATTTCAGGATGGTTTTGTAATCACCAGGCTGAACACCACCAAATGCCATGGCTGCTCTGTTGGCAAAACCAAGTGCAAATACGGCAGAAGAAATGTCCGGACCAAACGGTACGATACGGGTGTTCCATCCAACCTGCATTCCGGCATCCAGGCATTGCTCAATAATGGTATTGCCATTATGATTGGCAGCACAGAAGATATAAAGGGATCGTTTCTGGTAATCTTCAACGATCATTTTTGCAATTTCTTTATTGGGCGCTGCACCAACCATGGCTGCAAAACCGGGAGCTGAACCATCAACAAATTCAACACCACGTTTTCTCAAAATAGTATCATCAGCAGCACCAACCCAGAGTTTGCCGTTATCAACATCAGGATCTTCCTGAGCAATGTAGAAATCAGGATCATTCAGATATCTTAAAGCTTCTTTTACTTCATAAGCGATAACACCTGCCATACCGGCATCAAGAAGTGGCCCTAAGTACGGAAGCCAGTTTTTCAATTTCAAATGGGGTGGGAGAAGCCCTCTTGCAAACGCCAGAGGTGCTTTAAGGTCTTCTATAGTCTCTACTTTAAGTCCGGTCAGTGAATAGATTACCGGCAGATAGTATGCTGTGTTTGGGAATCCTACTTTTGTACTTGCATCATAGGTCTGAAGTGCTTTTTCAAGTTCACCTTCAACCTGGGCAACCACTTTGTAACCACCCTGAATGGCAGCAAATGCGATCAATTTTGACATATTCTGTTCCTCCTTCGTTGAGGATTTAATTTATTATTTTTCTGTGTAAACAGTTTTTTTCCTCTGAAATTAATTATGCTTCAAGGGCCTGACGGGATGCCATATCCATCATAACTCTTTCTCTTGCCTTATCAATGCCCAGTTCTTTTCTCTTTTTGTCAATATGGGCAATCATGAGTTGTGCATGTTTAACAGGATCCACTTCAAGATCCCATTTTCCGCCATAAATATTTTCCATTTCTTTGGAGATATAGTCATGGAATACAGGAGCGCCTGATGTGGGCAGAGTAACACCAAATACAGTGTATACACCTGAAGCAACAAAGTAATGACCAATGGAGATGGCTTTTTCACTCATCCATTCGGGCGCACTTCCTGCAACCGGAAGATCACAGATATCGTTGCCCAGTCCGCCTGCTTTTACAACTTCTGTTGCAGCAAGAAGGATACGGCTGTTGTCTACACAGGAACCCAAGTGAAGAACCGGTGGAATACCAACGGTTTCACAGATTTCAGCAAGTCCGGGACCACAGTGTACTGCAGCGGCTTCAGGAGTCAAAAGTCCTTCCATGGCGCAGGCAATAGCGTTGCAGCCGGTAGTAAGAACAATAACATCATTTTTGATCAATTCCTTGACCACTCTGACATGACCGTCATTGTGTTTTGTTCTGGCATTGTTACAGCCAACCACACCGGCAATACCACGGATACGGCCGTTGATGATATTGTCATTCAAAGTGTAGTAAGTGCCGCGGAATGTCCCGCCAAGGTGATACTGGATGGATTCAACACCAAAACCGGCAATCTGTGTGGTTTTGTAAGGCGGAATCACAACATCTGTGCCACGGTTTGCAAAATTGTCGATGGACATTTTAACAATTCGTTTGGCATCTTCCAGGGCATGATGTTCATCAAATTCAATATGGATGACATTATCCTGTTCCATTTTGGCAATAGGATGGGTGGTGATCAATTTTGTATGGAAACATTTTGCCACATTGGCAAGGTTCTGCATGATACACTGGATATCAACAACCATGGCATCACAGGCACCGGTAATGATGGCAAGTTCCTGCTGAAGGAATGTGGCAGCCGTGGGGATACCGTGGCGCTGGAGGAGCTCATTTGCTGTACAGCAGATACCGCCCAGCTGAATGCCTTTGGCACCTTTTTCTTTTGCATAATCAATCATTTCCTGGGACTGGGCAACAGCAACCAGTATTTCGGAAAGAACAGGCTCATGACCATGAACGATGATATTGACATGATCTTCTTTCATGATGCCCAGATTGGCTTCTGACTGAAGGGGATAGGGAGTTCCGAAAAGAACATCCTGAAGGTCTGTAGCCAGCATGGAACCGCCCCAGCCATCAGCCAGTGCAGCTCTTGTACCCTGTTTCATGAGGTTTTTATAATCCTGATCAACGCCCATGTGGGTTCTGTGCATGATTTCAACGATTTCCCGGTCAATGTTTCTGGGAAGAACGCCCTGTTTTTTCCATTTTTCATATAGAGCTTCAGGAGCTCTCTTCATATAAAGAAGTTCACCAGATGGTTTTCCCCATTCGGCCATAGCAACTTCACCAACTTCAAGAGCGATTTCATCAATATCTCTGTCTTTTGTTTCTCCATCCACTTCCACGGTTGTTGCAACGCCAAGGTGGGGAGCAATAGCCAGCAGTTTTTCAGTGTCTTTGATCTGATAGGCTTCTGTTTCTTTTCTGGCGGCTGATAGAAATACTTCTGCCACGCAACGACCATGATCGGAATGAGCTGATGCACCACCGGCAATCATCCGGATAAAGTTTCTGGCTGCAATGGTGTTTGCAGTGGCACCGCAAAGACCTTTTCTATCATCTTCGCCCTCAATGCCGCCTTTGGGTAATGGGAGCCTGCAGGGACCCATAGAGCAGTTTTTACAGCAGATACCCTGCATACCGATAGCGCAGGGTTTCATGCTAACGGCTCTGTCAAATACCGTATCAATACCTAATTTCTGGGCGCGAGCCAATAACTCCTGGGTTCCCAGGTCAATGGACGCTTCTTTGGGATCAGCCAGTTTGGGCGCTTTTACTGCTTTAGCAACTTTTGCTTTTTTATCTTCTGCCATTAGAGGTTCCTCCTCTTATTGATTGTGTAATGATTCTTAAAAGATGATCATTTGTGGTATGAATACCATACGTTATCATCTTCTATGAGTCCTGTTCAGGCTCTCCATGATTCTTTCAAGTTGTGTCATCTGGATGACTGCAGCCGTCATGCTGACGGTTGTTTTAGGTGCAGTCGCTCTTGCTGCCGCGGCTTTTTCTCTTTCTGCGGCACGTTTTTCCCGGATTGCCTGTTCTTCTGCTTCACGTTTGTTTACAGCGTCTTTTTCAGCCTTTTTTTCAGCTTCTATTTTCGCTTTGGCTTCGGCTTCAGCCTTTGCCTTTGCAGCTTCTTCAGCTTTGGCTTTTGCTTCTGCATCAGCCTTTGCTTTTGCTTCCAGGTCGGCTTTGGCTTTGGCATCGGCTTCAGCCTTTGCTTTAGCTTCTGCTGCCGGATCTATAGCAGGTTCTGCAGCAGCTTCTTTGGGAGCAGCAGCGGTTTCAGCTTTAGGTGCGGCTGCTTTCGGTGCCGGCGCTGCAGCTGCTTTGGGTGCTTCTTTTTTAGCGGGAGCTGCTTTTTTGGCAGGAGCTGCTTTTTTCTCTTCCTCAATTGTGAGGTCAGCTTCCGGTGACATGGCTGCAAAATCAATCTCAACATCATCAAGCCGTTTGGTAATTGGAGCAACGTCCATTGCAGAACCGCCGTCGGAGATCAAATCAATGAATGACTTTGCAAGTTTGATGGACTCGGGATGACGCATTATCAATATGCTGGAACCGGCCAGAAGATAGGATACTGCACCGACAGCTTCCATCAGAATAGCTCTTCTTTCAGGATCACCCAGTTCAGGTGCATCTGCAACCGTCTGTTTGGCTTCTTTACATTTCCAGACTTCATTTCCAAGGTTGTTGATCATGGGATTCTGGAGTTTGTCATCACCCTGGGTCATGGCTGCCTGTGTGAGGCGTTCCATTACAGAGTAGGAATATTCAAGACCGTATCCCAATCCGCCTGTGGTGGGATCGACAATTACTTTGTCAAGGGGCATTCCAAGGTTTTCAAGAAGGATGTTAACCTGTTTGGCAAGGTTGACATCGATGGGAGAGGAGGAAATGATTGTGTGCCCATATCCCATGGCAGCAGCACCAATCCCTTTGTGGTTTTTTTCTTCTACCGGCCCTATGATCAGGTTTTCACCCTCACACACCTCGGATATTTTTTTCAATACTTCTTCATCCTTGGCAGGGACGGCACATCCCCAGATAATCAGGGGAACATTGATTGCAGCTAAGACATTTTTAACGGTGGCTGCTGCATCATCTGCACTGGCATCCTTGTCATTCGGATCTGTGCTTTTTAATTGCAGAACAATGGCTTGGGCACCATATTCTTCAACGCATTTTTTTGCCCATGCCGCAGTGTCGGACACTACGTCTTTGAACGGTGCAAGGGCTGCTTCCGGCCAGTCTTCGGGGGTTATGTCCCAAATTTCCATTGCAATAACTGGTTTGTTGGGCATATCTCCTTCGAACTGGTAGAAAGGATAACTGGTTTGGCCGCCGACGGTAAGGGTATTATCACCTTTTCCTATGGTGATGCCTTTGATACTGCCGGCATAGCTTTCTTTGGTTATTTCAAATCCCACTTTTACCTCCTAAGATTAAAGATAGTTATGAGTTGGGGGGGGTTAAGATTAAACTGACAGGACTTTATCAGAAAAGGACAAATACGAAATGGAAGAGCCAAATCAAACTCAGACAACACTAAATTGATATATAGTCCCATATAAATGTCCTTCATAATACACTTAAATTAATTATAATCAGGATATGATTTATAATCTGTAACTTTTTTTGTCAATAGATGAGTTGATTTAATGGTTTTTTGATTCAATCTCCAAAAACCTTTATGTGGCAGGCATTTTAGCCAATTCTTATAAGGGGCTAAATGGTTGAATGGAATTTAATTAATAAATTTTAATTGTGTCAGCGAAAAAAGTTGATTTTTTATATTTTATTTAATAGGTAGGATGTTCAGTTAGAATTTTTGATCAATAAAGTATATATTTGTTTCATCATTATTATACTGGCTCATGTTTTGAGTCCACAGCAATAAAAAAAGGAGTAAATCATGGCTTTAGATCCAACCAAACATTTAGATTGGGAAATTGCAGAAGATGCAGAAAAAACAATGCTGAAAATTTCTGAAATTGGTGAAAAACTGGGATTGACAAAAGAAGAACTTCTTCCCCAGGGTCACTATATTGCAAAAATAGATTTCCAGAAAGTACTTGAACGTCTTAAGGATAAACCCGACGGAAAATACATTGATGTAACCGCAATTACACCTACACCGCTTGGTGAAGGCAAGTCAACGTCTTCCATGGGGCTTGTCCAGGGGCTTGGTAAACTTGGGAAAAACGTTTGTGCTGCCATTCGTCAGCCCTCCGGTGGCCCTACTATGAATATCAAGGGATCTGCAGCCGGCGGCGGTTTGGCACAATGTATCCCTTTGACCCCGTTTTCACTTGGTTTCACCGGCGACATCAACGCCATTATGAATGCCCACAACCTGGCAATGGTTGCTTTGACCTCCCGTCTGCAGCATGAAAGAAATTATACTGATGAGCAGCTGGAAAGATTGTCCGGTATGAAAAGAATCGATATTGATCCCACAAAAGTTGAAATGGGATGGATTATGGATTTCTGCTGCCAGGCATTAAGAAACATCATTATCGGTATTGACGGTGTAAATGGCAAATCTGACGGTTTCATGATGAAATCAAAATTCGGTATTGCGGTTTCCTCTGAGGTAATGGCTATTCTTGCCATGGCCAATGATCTTAAAGATATGCGTGAAAGAATGGGTAAAATCGTTGTGGCCTATACCAAGAAAGGTAAACCTGTAACAACTGAAGATCTTCAGGTCGCAGGTGCCATGACAGCCTGGATGGTGGAGGCACTTAAACCTTCTTTGATGCAGACCCTTGAAGGACAACCGGTTATTGTTCATGCAGGACCGTTTGCCAATATCGCCATTGGTCAAAGTTCCATTCTTGCAGATAAGGTTGGTCTGAAACTCGCCGATTATCATGTCACTGAATCCGGTTTTGGAGCGGACATTGGTTTTGAAAAATTCTGGAATCTCAAATGTCGTTATTCAGGCCTTAAACCGGATTGTGCTGTTGTTGTCGCAACTATCAGGGCACTTAAATGCCATGGTGGCGCTCCTGTGCCTGTTCCCGGAAAACCCATGCCTGAAGAATACAGCACGGAAAATGTGGAATGGGTTGCCAAAGGATGTGATAACCTTATTCATCATATTAGAAACGTCAGAAAAGCAGGTATTTCTCCTGTTGTATGTATTAATGCATTTTATACAGATACGGACGCAGAAATCGCAAAAGTGCGTGAATTGAGTGAAGCAGAAGGTGCAAGAGTGGCCCTTTCCCGTCATTGGGAACAAGGTGGTGACGGTGCAATTGAATTTGCTGAAACCGTTATCGAAGCCTGTGAAGAGAAAACAGAATTTAAATTTCTTTATGAGCTTGACATGCCGATTAAAGAAAGAATTGAGCTTATTGCTAAAGAAGTTTATGGTGCTGACGGTGTTGATTATTCAGCAGAAGCTGAACAATCTCTTGCCAGAATCCAGGCTGATCCAGAACTGGCTGGTCTTGGCATGTGCATGGTTAAAACTCATCTGTCTCTGTCTGACAACCCCGCTCTCAAGGGTGTGCCAACAGGCTGGAGACTTACCATAAGAGAAGTCCTAACCTATGGTGGTGCAGGCTTTATCGTTCCTGTTGCCGGCGCTATCAGTCTTATGCCGGGGACTGGATCAAATCCTGCCTTTAAACGTGTGGATGTTGATGTGGAAACAGGTAAAGTACAGGGTGTATTCTAAATTAAGTTGATCGTGTAAAGAAAATAGCATGAAATAGAAGAAAATGGCGTTCAATCCAAGCTGGATTGAACGCCATTTTTATTTTTATATTAAAGAATTTATAACTTATTGAAATCAGATGTTTTTCATATCTTGTTGTGGCAGGTTAATCTGCCATGGCAGTTATTATGAATTCTGCATTTCACAGGCCATAATGGTATGTTTGCAAAGTACTGATGTGGTGACTGATCCTACTCCCGCCGGAACAGGAGAAATTTTTTCAACAATAGGTTCAGCGTCTGCAAAATTAACATCGCCACAGTATTTTCCAGGATTGTCAGGATCGGCATTTATGCCGACATCAATCACAATCTGGCCCGGTTTGACAAAGTCGGCTGTTACCATTTTTGCCCGTCCTACAGCAGCAACCAGAATGTCAGCATCTTTGCAGACATCAGGTAGGTTTTCCGTTCTTGAATGACAGATGGTTACTGTGCCGTGTTCCCTTAATAGCAGCATGGCCATGGGCTTTCCAACCACAAGAGATCGACCAAGGACTACGCATTTTTTGCCTTTGATAGGGATATCATAAAAATGAAGCATTTCCATACAGGCTGTTGGAGTGCAGGGGGGGAATCCTGTGGCATCATCTGTAAAAACTTTTGCGGCACCCCCGACTGTAAGGCAGTCCACATCCTTTTCTACAGGGATGAGAGATCTGATCTTCCTTTCATCAAGGCTTTTTGGAAGTGGAGAAAACATCAGTATTCCATTGACATCTTTTTTCGCACCAATTTCTGTTACAGCTTTTTCAAAAGAGGCCTGATCAATATCTTCAGGGTATTCAAATACCTCGGAATCCATTCCAACAATTTGACATGTTTTTTTTGCTCCACCTTCGTAAAACAGATCATCCGGACGGGCACCCACTCTTATAATTCCAAGTTTAGGTGTAATCCCTTTTTCTTTAAGAGACGCCACTTTTTCTGTAAGCTCAGCTTTGATTGCGTCCGCTACTGGTTTTCCTTTTAGACTTTCCGCCATTTTTTACTTCTCCCTATTTCGTTAATTTGGAAACCACAAGGTCAAAGGTTTCATCAGCAATTTTTGATCCGTCCTTGAGAAGTTGATTCATCTCTTCGCGGGTTTCTTTAACAAATATCTGATCTTTTATTGCGTTTAAGTTAATAATTACGTTGAGGCTTCCTGAAACCAGGGCAGCTTTCATAAACGCAACACCGCAGCCTACATCAGAGATGGCGATCATGGTTCCAATCTGACCCATTCTTTCATGGATTTTTATGCCTTGATAGGCTTTTCTCATGATTTCCATGGGAACGGAACAGGCTGTCTTACAACAGTCTTCCATTGTTTTTTCTTTGTATTCGATCTCTTCGGGAGTTGATCTTGGCAGTCCATAAGCCTTGGAAAGCGGCTCAAATACTTCAGCATCCTTGTCAACAAGGGTTTCCAGTTCGGCAATAACTTTTGCACCGTTTTCAATCAATTCTTTTACTTCGTCTTCCACGTCAGCATATTTTTTTTTACCAACAGTAAGATTTCCAACCATGTTGGAAAGTGCCATACCAATAGCACCTCCCATTGCAGCGGCTCCGCCACCGCCTGGAACAGCTGCTTTTGATGCCAAAACATCGTTGAAATCTTTACATGATTTATCCAGCATAGACATTTTTCTGGTTCTCCTTTATATTTTATTGATGATAAGTTACTTTTTTACCCAGATCACCTATATCGAACCCCTTTTTATCTGTCAAATCAAATTTCACAAATCAAAGTTCGCCAAAAAATGAAATAGATCTGATTCAGTAGTTTGGAAATCATTTTGTATAAGCTTTAACAGGCAGACCAGGTATTTCATTCGGGGTTGCTCACAACAAAGATTGACTTTCATCTTTGTTGTGAGTAAACCAAGGTGAAAGACTTGGTCTGCCTGTGGCAGTTATTAAAAAAATGGGTGGAAAGCATTGAAACTATTATTCGGTTAAAAAACTAAGGAGTATATCGCTCCATCCTGAAAACAAGATTATTATGCGGTTTGTGGGTTCATTCAAAAGACATTCGTCGGTAATTTTAAGGAGAATAAGAATTTTTTGGGGTAACAATGAAATACAGTTTCAAAGAACTGTTTGACCTATCTAAAATGCAAAAGTTAATCAATGAATTTTCCAGGTTCACTTCAATCTCTTTGAGTATCATCAGTATGGATAGAGATGTTCTAATCTGTTCGGGATGGCAAAGGATATGTTCGCAATTTCATATGCACGATCCACAGACCAGAAAAGAATGTTTAAAAAGCAATACAAAGATCAGGAGAGAATTTAAGAAGGGAGTTCCTTTTGTTATTTACAATTGTCCGCATGGTTTGGTTGATGCATCGTTTCCAATTGTCATAGCAGGGAAACATCTTGCCAGTCTGGTTTCAGGTCAGATTTTTCTGGAACCGCCAGATAAAGCCAAAGAAAAATTCTTCAAAGAGCAGGCACGAAAATTTGGTTTTGATGAGGCATTGTATCTTAAACTGTTTAGTGAAATTCCGGTTTTTACAGAGGAAAAATTTCGATCGGTTCTTTTTTTTCTTGCACAAATAGTACAAATTATAACTCAATTGGGAACTTCCAGATTGAATGTGCTGGAAGCTGAAAAGCGTTTGAAAGTGTGTGAAACCAAGTTGAAAAGTTCGTTTAAAGAATCTGCTGAAGCCCTTCATATCAGCTATTTGGCTTCCCTGGGTGAACTTTCCGCCGGAGTTGTTCATGAGATCAATAATCCGATTGCAGGTATCATCAGCATAGCAGAAATTCTTGTGGATCAATTCCATAAACTTGGCGGGGATAAAAAAATTCCAGAACGAATTGTTCATGAAGGAGAGCGAATTGCAAATATTGTAAAAAATATGCTTTCCTTTGCAACGGACAAAAAGGATGAACGCAATTTCGTATATATTTATGATATCCTTAAGCTGACACTTGAGCTTGTGGAAAAACAGATCATTAAGGACGGCATAAAATTGTCTGTGAATATCCTGTCTGATTTGCCCGGAATCAATGCATGCAGTCAGGAGATCCAGCAGGTTTTTTTAAATATTATCAGTAATGCACGTTATGCATTAAAGAAAAAATATCCAACCCCCCATGAGAATAAAATTTTTGAAATTAAAGGGAAAGTCATTATAATTGAAGAAAAAAAATATGTGCGATTGATATTTTATGACAGAGGGCTTGGAATTCCCAGGGATTTTTTGGATAAAGTGACAGATCCTTTTTTTTCAACCAAACCCAGGGGTGAGGGAACCGGACTTGGGCTTTCCATAAGTCATGGCATTATCGAAGCCCATGGGGGAAAACTTTTGTTTGAAAGCAAAGAAGGTGAATATACAAAAGTCATGGTAGATCTTCCAATTCATAAAGTGCCAAATCCAGAAGAAAAATTATGAAATCAAAAATTCTTATAATTGATGATGAAGAAAATATCCGTTTTGGTTTTGAAATGATCCTGTCTGATCAGGGCTATGATGTGATGACGGCCAAAGATTATGATTCTGCGCTTAAGACTATTTCAGGTATTGAACCTGATTTGATAATTACCGATATCATCCTTGGGCGGCGTACGGGAATGGACCTTCTTGTTGAAGTAAAAAAAAGAAAATTGCTCTGTCCTGTTATCATGATAACGGGCGAACCGAACCTTGAGACATCAACAGATGCCGTCCGGCTGGGGGCATTTGATTACATTCCCAAACCCATTCGAAAAGAGACTTTGTTGCGCATCGCCGGTATGGGACTTCAACACAAAAAACTTCTGGACAATAAAAGGCAGTTGAAGTTGGAGAACATAAGGGTCCGCCGGAATATGGAGGCCATATTCAGAAGTTTAAAAGATGGAGTTATCACTGTTAATAATGATTTGCAGGTGATTGAAGCCAATGAATCCGTAAAAAAAATCTGCAGGTTTTCCATCAAAGAGATTGTTGGAAAAAATTTTGAAAAAATTCAAACCGATTGCAGCAGGTCTTGTCTTCCTGTTTTGAAAGAGACGTTGAGAACAAAAAAAAGCATTGGGGAATTTAGAGTTGAATGCAGGCATCCCGACCAGCCCCGTCAAGTCGTTCTTTTGACCAGTTCTTCGCTTAGAAGCCATGCCACGCAGTCTCTTGGTGCTGTCCTGGTTGTCAGGGATATCACAAGGCTTACAACCCTTGAGCTTGAGTTAAAAGAACGTAATCAATTTCATGGAATTATCGGGAAAAGCAGCAAGATGCAAAATATTTATAATCTTCTGGAAAATCTTGCAGATACGGATACTACGGTTTTGATTACAGGAGAGACCGGAACAGGCAAGGAACTGGTTGCCCATGCCATTCACTATAACAGCCCACGCAAAGAAAATCCTTTTATAAAAGTGAACTGCAGTGTTCTGTCTGAAAATCTTCTGGAAAGCGAATTGTTCGGACATGTTAAAGGTGCCTTTACCGGTGCAGTAAAAAATAGGAAAGGCCGATTTGAAATGGCGGATCACGGCACTATTTTTTTAGATGAAATTGGTGATATTTCTCCTTTAATTCAGCTTAAACTTTTAAGAGTTCTTCAAGAAAGAGAGTTTGAGCGTGTTGGGGATTCAATCCCGATAAAAATTGATGTGCGTATTATTGCTGCGACAAATTGTAATCTAAAAGAAAAGATAAAGCTTGGAGAAATCAGGGAGGATTTATATTATAGAATCAAGGTTGTTGATATTCCTATTCCTTCGCTGAAAGAGAGGCGAGAAGATATACTTCTTTTGTCGGATTATTTTTTAGATCGTTTTAACAAGCGTTTTAAAAAACAGCTCAGCGGTTTGTCAAATGAAGTGGTTAATGCATTTATGAATTATGCTTGGCCTGGAAATATAAGAGAATTAGAACACGCAATAGAGCATGGGTTTGTTTTATGTCAGGGTAAAACCATGAGATTTGATCATTTGCCTTTGGAAATAAAAACTTGTTTAAGGACTGAAAAACCGGGGCGTTTGGGACAAGTTGCCGTCAATAAAGAAGATCTGATTCAGGCGTTAAAAAAAACCGGTTGGAACAAATCCAAAGCTGCGCGAATTTTAGGGGTAGGGCGCAGAACAATTTATCGCAAGATCGAACAATATAAAATTTCAATGCCGTAAATAAATGTGTCTGGCACAAGTATGTGCGGCACACTTGTGTGCTACGCACATCTTCTTTGTCTTTTGTCTTGAAAAAAAATATTAGCTTAACATATTGATATCGTAATGAAATTAATTGTATTTCACCCATTATGTCTGGGTGGCATGCAAATTGATATAAAATCCCCCGGTTTTATAAAATTTACGGAACGCCAATATGGTCGAAATACTTTTAGCCGATGATAAAAAAATTATCTTTCGGTTTTTTTTACCATGATAATTGCGGACACAGGGTTTTCAGTTGTATAGCCGGGATATTTGATGGTCTAAAAGACAAGTCGTTTTGTTCAAGTTATAAAATTTTTGATTTTTACAGTGCATTAACCATAATTAATTTTAAATCAAATAGGAGATTGGGGATGTTTAAAAAAATGAAGCTTGGTACGAAAATTTTTTCAGGGTTTGCGTTGGTACTTGTTTTTCTTTGTATAGTTACTTTTATTGGTTCTAAAAGTCTGTCAGGCGTTGTTGACAGGGTGGAAAAAGCCGATGATGTGAATCGCATAGTTAAAACTATTTTAGAAACGCGACAACAGGAAAAAAATTATATTATCCGTGGGGGTGACACCTATATAAGCAAGGTTGAGGTCGACATAAAAAAGTTGCTTGAGCAGGCTGAGGAAGCAAAAATTAAATTTGATCAGAACATCGATAAAACCCAGATAGACAAGGTGATTGAAAAAGCAACTGCTTATGCCAGGGCTTTTAAAAAATATGTCGAGCTGAATTATCAAAAGGATAAGGCCATGGAAGAAATGCAGTCTATGGCAAGGCAAGTTCTGGCACAGAGTGAGGCCATCCGGGCAGATCAGAAGCAACAGCTGGCTGTAATAATGGACAATGGTGCTGATAATGATAGTATCAACGACAAGCTTGAAAAGGCGGATGATGCCAATAGAATCATCAAATGGTTTATGGATGCTCTTAAAAACGAGAAGGAATTCATCATATCCAAGGGAGAAAGCAATTGGCGAAAAAATGTTGAAACAGATTTGGCAAAAATCCTTGCCTTGTCAATGGATTTGAAATCACGGTTCGAGTTAAATAAAAATATTGAACAGATTGATTCGGTTATTGCAGCTGTTCATGTCTATGATAAGGCGTTTGATAATTTTGTGCAGCTGATGAAGGAACAGGAAATCACAGATGCTGATATGGTAGCAGCCGCAAGGAGTGTCAATGAAATCTGCACGGAAGCAAGGGCGGATCAAAAGGCAAAAATGGAACATCAGATTTCAACTGCAAATCGTATCATCCTCATGGCAACCTTTATTGCTATTTTTTTGGGTATTTTATTTGCATTTATCATTACAAGGGCCATTACCAAGCCTTTGAGCATAGTAATCCAGGGTTTGGGCGAAGGAGCCAACCAGGTTGCTTCAGCCTCAGGTCAGGTATCTTCCGCCAGTCAGTCTCTGGCTGAAGGTTCTTCACAGCAGGCAGCCTCGATAGAAGAGACCTCGTCTTCCATGGAAGAAATGTCTTCCATGACAAATAAAAATGCTGAAAACACCAAAGAAGCTCAGAATAAAATGGCTCAAGCTCGCGAGATCGTGGGGAAAGTCAATAGCAATCTGGAAGAGCTGTTTAGCGCTATTAAGGAGATCAAAACCTCCAGTGATGAAACCGGCAAAATTGTTAAGACCATTGATGAAATTGCGTTTCAAACCAATTTGCTTGCCTTGAACGCGGCGGTTGAGGCGGCCCGGGCAGGAGAGGCAGGCGCAGGTTTCGCAGTTGTAGCCGATGAAGTAAGAAATCTTGCCATGCGTGCTGCAGATGCGGCAAAAAATACAACTGAGTTGATTGACAGTACGGTTGCAGCAGTCTCAAAAGGAGATAACCTCACAATAAAAACCCAGGAAGCGTTTAAGGTTAATATTGAAATTGCAATGGCCATAGGAGAGCTTATTGATGAAATTTCAGGAGCATCAAGTGAACAAGCTATTGGTATTGAGCAGGTTAATATTGCCGTTGCCGAGATGGATAAGGTTGTTCAACAGAATGCTGCCAATGCTGAAGAATCTGCTTCAGCTTCAGAAGAGCTGAATGCCCAGGCAGAACAACTAAAAGATTATGTGGGTGATCTGACATCTCTTGTAACAGGTGAAATTAAACAAAAGCACACACATTCTCCCGTTTGTATAAAATCCATACCGGTCAATCCTAAAACAGAAATGGATTCCGGAACCAGGATGCTGCCTAAACCTAAAAATGAAATAAGGCCAGATCAAGTCCTTTTATTTGATGAAAATTTTTAATGTTTGATTTTCCGTCACAGGGTATTTTGCTTTATATGCCCCATTTTATATTCCTGCTTTGCATTTCAAATTTGAATAATTTCCATGGGCAGACCTGGTCTTTCACCCATGTTTGCCCACAACAAATATTTAAAGTTTCTGTATGAATTTTTGAAGACTTTCAGATAAAAAAACTGCTTGTGATTACATTGCTGTATGAAAGCTTAACATTGCCGATAATTATTTATTAGATGATACTATGGACAGATAAGTTCTTTGTTTTATGTTAAGGGCGTTATGAAAGTTTTATAAATATAAATTTTTATTGATAGAATTATCTGGGGGGAGTATGGACAGGCTGGACGCAATTTTCGCACCTGAAACCATAGCGGTTATTGGGGCGTCAACACAAAAAGGCAAAGTAGGTCACGATATCTTTGCCAATATTTTATCCGGAGGGTTTAAGGGAACGCTCTATCCTGTTAATCCAAAAGCAAAATCGGTTTTAAGTGTAAAATGTTATACGCGTATTGCAAGCATTCCAGATCCCATTGATCTGGCAATGATTATTCTTCCTCCAAAAGCTGCTTTGCCTGCTGTAGCAGATTGTATTGCAAAAGGGGTTAAAGGGATTGTAATTGTATCTGCCGGGTTTAAGGAAGTGGGAGGAGAAGGTGCCAGGATTGAAAAAGAAATTAAAGCCTTGTGTGCCAACGCAAAAGTAAGACTGGTGGGACCCAATTGTCTGGGAGTGATCAATCCTTCTCCCAAAGTGTCGTTGAATGCCAGTTTTTCAGCACGCATGCCCAATCCCGGAAATGTTTCTTTTATTTCTCAAAGCGGTGCGCTTTGCACTGCCGTGCTTGACTATGCAGCAGATAAAGGATTTGGTTTTTCAAAATTTATTTCAATTGGAAACAAGGCAGATGTGGATGAACTGGATTTATTAAGATATTATTATAATGATCCTGACACGGATGTGGTGATGATATACATGGAAGAACTCTCCCGGAGCGCGGAAGAATTTATTTCAGAAGTCAGACAGATGACCTCCGGAACCAATCCAACTCATGTTATTGCCATTAAATCAGGTTCCTCTGATGCAGGTGCAAGGGCCGCTGCGTCACATACCGGAGCCCTTGCTGGTTCTGATGCCTTGTATGATGCGATTTTCAGCATGTCGGGAATTTTGCGGTGCGCAACGGTGAATCAATTGTTTGATTATGCTCAGGCCTTTGCCGCAAACAAGTATCCCACAGGAGATAAAATTGCCATTATCACCAATGCTGGAGGACCCGGTATCATTGCGACAGACATGAGTGAACAATCCGGTTTGAAATTGGCCACATTTTCTGATGAAACCGTTAAAGAATTGAAAAAATATCTGCCGTCCACAGCCAATTTTCATAACCCGGTGGATGTGATCGGTGATGCCGCAAAAGACCGGTATGAAAATACACTGGCCACTGTATTAAGTGATCGCGGAGTGGATGCTGCCTTGATCATTTTAACCCCGCAATCCATGACCGATGCCATTGGCACGGCCGAGGCTATTGTGAAGATTGCCAGGAACAGCATTAAACCCATTGTATGCTCGTTTATGGGAGTTGTTGATGTGTCTGATGGCGTCAAACTTTTGCAGAAACATAAAATTCCAGTTTACCAGTTTCCGGAGAGTGCTGCCAGGTCTTTGGGTGCGCTGAGAGAAGGAATGAAGTGGATTTTCAGAAAAATTTTGCCACAATATGATCTGGTTTATGACACTGCTAAAGCAAAGCAGATCATTGACAGATATATGAAGGAAGGTAGGCTGGTTTTAGGTGAGCTGGACGGAAATGAGATTCTTAAGTGCTATGGATTCAACACATTGCCAATGGAGTTGTCTAAAAATAAAACAGAGGCCTGCAAAATTGCCGAGACCTTAGGATATCCGGTTGTCATGAAGATTGTCTCTCCTGATATTCTTCACAAAACAGATGCCGGTGGTGTTGTGGTGGGGCTCGAAGACAGTGAGAGCGTGGCAGAAGCTTTTGAAACCATCATGGAAAAATCCCGGGATTATAATCCTGATGCCGTGATAGAAGGTGTTCTGATTCAGAAGCTGGCCCCAAAAGGCAAGGAAGTTATTTTGGGATTGTCAAAAGATCCGGTTTTCGGACATGCTGTTATGTTTGGGCTTGGGGGGATTTTTGTTGAAGTCTATAAGGATGTTGTGTTCCGCTTGTCTCCTATGGGCAGAAACACGGCAAGGAGAATGGTTAAGGCGATAAAGGGGTATCCTATCCTTGAGGGGCTGCGGGGGGAGAAACCGTCGGATATTGAAATTATGGAAAAACATATTGTTTCTTTAAAAGCCATGGCTGATAACCATCCTATGATCAAAGAACTGGATATTAATCCCCTGTTTGTACACGAAGAGGGTCAGGGCACAACTGTTGCCGATATTATTATCCGGCTGGAAAATCAGGAGAGCTGATTATCTTTTTATATCCGGTTATTAAAAAGGTGCCTGAAGCCATTCAGGTGTTGAAAGGAAAAGATAAAGTGGCTGCCTTGAGCCTGTTTGCCAGGGAAAGTGCCAAATCTTCTGCCCTTAAATCAAAATATTTAATAGACAGGTTTATGAAAGATGATCTGGGGGTGCCAGAGCCATCAAATGGTTATTTTTGGTCTGTCAGCCATAAGCTGGATTTTGTAGCAGGGGTTGTTTCAATGGAAAAAATCGGCATTGATGTGGAACGGCTTAAAGATGTTTCTGAAGCGTTATTTCAAACGATTGTTGATCCTGATGAAGCTGGATGTTTTTGGGGTCAGGATAAAAATATTATTTTCTTTCGGGTATTTACAGCAAAAGAAGCCGTATTAAAGAAAACAACAGACGGGCTTAAGGGGATGTCAAAAGTAAAAACAAAACAGGTTCATGATGATAAAAATATTACCCTTGAATATTTAAATACAAAATATTTGGTTGAAAATTTTTATTTTGACGGTTACCTTGCATCCGTTACCAAGGATTGTTTTGATGTCCAATGGGCATTGGAATAAGAAATTTATTCAAGGAGAAAGAAAATGGCCAAAGGAAACGGTTTTACAATGAGCAATGCTTCTTCAGGCACCAAAGTCCCATTGCCGAAAGTTGATTTTTCAAGCTTTATTATGTCTTTATATTCATCAGGGCTTGTTCAGCTTGGCAAGGTTGAGGATCCTTCAACAGGAAAAAAATCCGTTAATTTTGACCTTGCAAGGCACACAATAGATATGATTGCCATGCTGGAAGAAAAAACCAAGGGCAATTTAACCGAGGAAGAAAACAACCTGCTCAAAGCACTGCTTGTTGAAATCAGGATGGCATTTGTCGAGGCAAAAACTTGAGACAAAAGTATAAATCCTTTGCAAAGATAAACCTTTTCTTATATGTCACGTCCAAGCGCAAGGATGGATACCATAATCTTTATTCATTGATGACACGTATAGATCTGTGTGATGATATCTATATTGATTTTTCACAAAGAAAGATGTCGATTGCCTGTGATCATCCGGGTGTTCCGGCAGATGAATCAAACCTTGCTCTTAAAGCAGCCAGGGTATTTTACCATCGGTTGAAAATGAATAGGCGTGAAGAAAAAAATGGTCTGTCCATTGAAATTGTAAAAAAAATTCCTCCGGGCGGAGGGCTGGGCGGAGGCAGCAGCAATGCGGCAACTGTGTTAACGGCTTTGAACACACATTTTAATGCGCCGTTTTCAACAAAAGAATTGATGAAAATAGGTCTTAGTCTGGGTGCTGATGTTCCTTTTTTTATTTTTGGAAGTCCGGCAATTGCCAAGGGTGTTGGAGAAAGGCTTGAGAAAGCACCAAATCTGAAATCCTGCCATATTGTATTATGTGATCCCGGGGTAGCTGCCTCAACAGCAAGGGTATATAAAAATATTGATTTTAATTTGACATCAGAACAAAAATATACTATAAATCCTGGTCTGAATGTGCCGTTACGGGGACAGGGATTTGATTTAAGGGGGCGGATGCACAATGATCTTGAAGAATCAGCGTGTCGATTGTATCCCGAGATCAAGGAAACAAAAGAAGAGATGGAGTTGTTGTTGCAACAACGGGTGTGTATGACTGGAAGCGGCTCATCTCTTTTCTCTCTTTTTTCAGAGCGTACAGCTGCAAAACAAGGCTGTGAAATGCTTTTGGAAAAATGGGCCGGCAGTAAAAGAAAAGTGTTTCTTTCCTCGTTTAATTAAATTGTAGGTTTTAAGTGCTTAAGTTAGAATATTGGGGCGTCGTCAAGTGGTAAGACACAGGGTTTTGATCCCTGCATTCAGAGGTTCGAGTCCTCTCGCCCCAGCCAAATTTGTATAACCAGATACATAACGGGGAAAAAAGAGATTTGATATGAAAGGCTTGTCAATTTTTGCAGGAAATTCGAATCCTGTCCTTTCGGACATGATTTCGGGGTATCTTGCAAAACCGCTAGGAAGATTGAAGGTTGACCGTTTTAGTGATGGCGAAACTCAAGTTGAAATTCAAGAAAATGTCAGAAAACAGGAGATTTTTGTCATACAATCAACGTGTAATCCTGTGAATGACAATCTTGTTGAGTTACTTCTTATGATTGATGCATTTAAAAGGTCTTCCGCCAGTAGAATTACCGCAGTGATTCCGTATTTCGGATATTCACGCCAGGATAAAAAAGTGTCTCCCAGGGTTCCCATCAGCGCTAAACTTGTTGCAGATCTTCTTGAGAATACAGGTGTTCACAGAGTGATTACAATGGATCTGCATGCCGGACAAATTCAAGGTTTTTTTAATTGTCCTGTGGATAATCTTTATGCTGCCCCTGTTATTATAGATGATATTAAGACCCGCTATCCGGAAAACCTGGTTGTTGTATCGCCTGATGCCGGTGGTGTTGAAAGGGCAAGGGCATATGCAAAACGCCTGAATGCCGGTCTTGCCATTGTTGATAAAAGACGGAGTGCGCCGAACAAGGCAAAAGCAATGGCTATTATCGGAGATGTTCAAGATAAGATAGCTATTGTTATTGATGATATGGTTGATACGGCAGGAACATTGACAGAGGCTGCAAGTGTTATCGTGGACAACGGTGCAAATGCAGTTCACGCTTACTGCACGCATCCAGTGCTTTCAGGGCCGGCTATTGATCGAATAAACAAGTCATCTTTAAGTTCTCTTGTTGCAACAGATACTATCCCTTTGTCTGAGGAAGCAAAATTATGTGGCAAGATTGAGACGCTTTCCATTGCCAAGCTTGTCGGTGAGGCGATTGTACGCAGTTACAGGGGAGATTCTGTAAATTCTCTATTTGTATAAAATAATTGATATATTAGTCTTCTGCATGAATGCATGCAGTTATGGAGGAAATAGCTTTGGAATTAATTGAATTAAACGCAAAATTAAGAGAAAAAAGCGGTAAAGGCGTTGCAAGAAAATTAAGAAGAAATAATGAGATACCTGCGATTGTATATGGGGCTAAAAAAGATTCTATGATGCTCTCCCTTGACACTGTTACCTTCGATAGGATTATTAGGAAAAACGGTTCAATGGGCCTTTTCTTTAATCTCAAGGTTGGTGGGGACTCCGGGGAAGAAAAAATGGTTATGCTTAAAAATATGCAGATGGATACATTTGGTTTGAAATATCTGCATATAGATTTGCATGAAATTGATATGGATAATCAGGTTAGCATCACTGTGCCGGTTGAAGCAGTTGGTGATAGCAAAGGTGTTAAAGAAGGCGGGCTTCTCCAGATTATAAGGCGAGAGCTTGATGTGCTTTGCAAACCGACTGACGCACCAGACAGTATTAAGGTTGACATTAGTGACCTTGATGTTGGAGATGCTGTTCATGTGGAGGATATTGATCTGGGGGAAGGTGTTGAAATTCCTCATGAAGTTAACTTTACCGTTATAACCATTGTGGCGCCGAGTGTTGATGAAAAAGAAGCTGGAGAAGAGGAAGAAGATCTTGAGGAAGAAGATGTTAAGGCTACTCCGGCTGAGGCAACTGAAGAGTAATTTCATTGTAAATGTCATGTTCAAAATTTAAAATTATTGCGGGTTTGGGAAATCCTGGTAAAGGCTATGCTCAGACTCGCCATAATATCGGTTTTTTAGTTGTTGAAGCCCTTGCTTCAAAATCCCATCTTACGATTGATAAAACCCGTTTTGAGTCCCATTATGTGAAAGGCAGAATTAAAGACCAGGATGTCTTTATTATAAAACCTTTGACTTATATGAACCTAAGTGGGTTCTCCATCCATAGATTTGCCTCATATTATAAGGTTGGTATAGAAGATATCATTATTGTTCATGATGATATGGACCTTGCATTCGGAAAGATAAAGATTGTTAAAAGTCGTGGGCATGGTGGCCATAACGGTGTTAGATCAATCCTTGAGGTGTTTGGTAAAAAGGATTGTATCCGAATTCGCGTAGGGGTTGGTCATCCAGGATCAGGAAAGGATGTGACCGGTCATGTCCTTGGTGGTTTTAGCCCGGATGAAATAAAAATTTTGGATCATTGTATTGATACTGCTTCAGATGCCTGTCTGTGTGTCCTTGAAAATGGTGTTACTTCTGCCATGAATCTATTTAATACCAAATCTTAAAGTGGTTATTATGTTCATATAATAACCACTTTCTTTTATTATTCTTTTTTAGATATATCACAAAGTGGCCATTTGTTTATCCTAAAGCAAATGCGAGCCATTGTTGATGGTTCATAAAATCTTATGAACGGGCACTGCGTGAATCAAAAACTGATCAGATAATAGAATTGAAAATCTTAAAACAAATTTTTCAAATATGCTTAAAATTGTCGGCGCAGGATCAACTATAGAGTGCCTTTGGGCTTGAGCTGGATGAAATGTCTGTATTTGCTCAGGGCTTTTATGTTTATGTTGTAGGAAGGAATTATCTTTGTCTTATAACCAAAACTTGTGTTTGTTCAGGGAGTGATAGTGATGGAAAATGCATTTGTGCTGACGGAAAATAGTGTTGAAAAACTCAATTATTTCAGGGAAGAGATAGTTTTTGTTTGAGTTTCAATGAATTATTATCATTGACAATATTGTTAAAGTGTGGTTATCTGCCTGAGAATGGGATAATTGTTTTTATAAAAAAAGGTGGGAGATCTAATGGGTGAAAAAACCAATGTAATAAAGGCAGCATCAACCAAAAAAGAATTTTCCAAAGGAGACTTGGCGGTTTATCCTGCGCATGGAGTTGGCTGTATAGAGTCAATTGAGAGCAAGGAGATAAATGGCGACATCATGAATTTTTACATGATGAAGATCGTTGAAAATGGCATGGTGATAATGATTCCGACTTCAAACGTGGAATCTGTCGGCCTGAGGGAAGTGATATCTGAAACAGAGGTTCCACAAGTCTATAAGGTTATGCAGGAAAAGGCACAAGGTGCTGATAATCAGACTTGGAATCGAAGATACCGGGAATATATGGATAAGATTAAAACCGGTTCCATATATGATGTTGCTGAAGTTTTCAGAGATCTTTTTCAGTTAAAGCTTGAAAAAGATCTTTCTTTTGGCGAACGCAAGTTGCTTGATACGGCTCAAAATTTATTGGTTCAAGAGTTGTCTACTGCCAAGGATATAGATGAAAAAGCAATGATGCAGGAAATTGAGGATCTTTTCAACTAACCCCAGTGTATTATCGTACTGATTTGAAAACCGGCTTGCAATAAATTGTTCGCCGGTTTTGTATGTTATGAAACTAATAATTCACATAGATGATAATTTAAAAGAAACCCGTCTTGATGCAATAGTC
Organism: Desulfobacula phenolica; assembly: GCF_900105645.1. Taxonomy (NCBI): domain Bacteria; kingdom Pseudomonadati; phylum Thermodesulfobacteriota; class Desulfobacteria; order Desulfobacterales; family Desulfobacteraceae; genus Desulfobacula; species Desulfobacula phenolica. The sequence goes on from NZ_FNLL01000001.1 coordinate 130,453, forward strand.
GCCAATTACAGTAAAGCTTGCCCTAGAAGCAAGGCCGCAAATCTTATACGCAATGGCGATATCCTCGTTAATGCTGAAAAAAAAAAGCCCGGATACAAGACAAAACAAAGTGATATCATTACCGGGATTATTCCTGATTCAGGTAATGAAGCCATGGTATTGCCGGAGAACATCAAGCTTAATATTAAATTCGAAGATGATCATATCATGCTGATCAATAAAAAGCCGGGCATGGTCGTTCATCCGGCACCAGGAAATTTTTCCGGGACTCTTGTGAACGCATTATTGTTTTATGATCCAAAAATAAGAAATGTTGGAGAAGACTGCCTTCGTTCAGGTATCGTTCACAGGCTTGATAAAGATACCAGCGGTTTAATGGTAGTTGCCAAAACAAAATCTGCACTGCATTTTTTGCAAAACGAATTTAAACAACGGAGAGTGGAAAAAAAATATCTGGCTCTTGTTTCAGGAAATTTTGCAGATGACCAGGGCGAAATAAATCTTCCTATTGCCCGGCATCCGGTGAAAAGAAAAATAATGGCCATAGCCCGTGAAAATGGAAAATTTGCCAGGACGTGCTGGAGAGTTAAGAAAAAATTTAAAACAGCATGCTTGGTGGAAGCGCTTTTAAAGACAGGAAGAACACATCAAATCCGGGTTCATTTTTATGCTATTGATCATCCATTAATTGGAGAGCTTGTCTATCAACCCAGAAGGTATCGTAAAAATAAGGGGATTGTTGCTCTAAGACAAATGCTGCATTCCTGGCAACTGTCTTTCAGGCATCCTTATTCCGGCAAAAGGATTTTTTTTGAAGCAGAATTACCTGAAGATTTTTTGCAGACACAGGCATTACTAGAATCAATTCAATAGAAGAGCAAAAAAAAAGCCAGCAGGCAAGCAGGTATGACCATGCTGCCTATTGGCTTTTTTTAGGTACTTAAATTAAACCTGTTTAAACTTTGACAGGCTCAATTTTAATGGCGCAGACTTTAAATTCCGGTATTTTTGCTGTCGGATCCAGTTTTGCGTTTGTCAGTTCATTAGCTGCAGCTTTGGCAAAATGAAATGGAATAAAAACTGTTCCATCCACAGCTTTTGATGACACTTTTAGTTTGGCACTTATTTTGCCCCTGCGTGAAGACACATCCACCTCAGATCCTGTGTCAAGACTAAGTTTGCGGGCATCACCGGAAGAAATTTCCACAAAACATTCAGGAGACAGCATGTTGAGTCCGTCGGTTTTCATGGTCATGGTTCCAGTGTGGTAGTGGTATAATACCCTTCCGGTTGTCAGGATATAGGGATAGTCTTTATCCGGCAGTTCTGCAGGTGGCCTGTGGTCAATGGCATGGAAGAGTCCTTTGCCTCTGGTAAATTGAGCAGTATGCAAAATTGGAGTTCCTTCATGGGCTTCATCCGGGCAGGGCCAGTGGATACCGGTTTTGGAAATTCTTTTCCAGGTGATGCCTTTGTAGGAAGGTGTAACGGATGTGATTTCCTTGAAGATATCGCGGCTGGTCTCATAAGACATCTCATATCCCATTTTTCCGGCAATCCCACAGATGATTTCCCAGTCCTGTCTGGCTTCTCCCGGAGCGTTCACCGCTTTTCTGACCCGTTGAACCCGTCGCTCCGTATTTGTAAAGGTGCCATCTTTTTCTGCAAAACAAAATGCCGGTAAAACCACATCTGCCACCTTTGTTGTTTCCGTCTCAAAGATATCCTGAACAACAAAAAAGTCCAGATTTGCAAGGGCTTTTTTTGCATGGTTCAAGTCAGGGTCGGAAATGAGGGGATTTTCTCCAATAACAAAAAGTGATCTAAGATCTCCTTCATAGGCTTTTTGAATCATCTCAGTAGCTGGCAAGCCAGGGGTTGACGACATGCCGGTGACATTCCAGGCTTTTTCAAGTTCGCTTCTGACGTCATCATCGCCGACAGGCTGGTATGCGGTAAACACATTGGGCAATCCACCCATATCACATGCGCCTTGAACATTGTTCTGACCGCGCAGCGGGTTTACTCCGCCGCCTGGTTTGCCCAAATGTCCACAAAGCATAGACAGATTGGCAAGGGATTTGACATTGTCCGTACCACAGATATGCTGGGTAATTCCCATGCAGTATAATATTGATGCAGCAGGCGCTTTGGCAAATTGCTCGGCAACTTCAATAAGATCTTCGGCCTTGATACCGGTGATATTTTCCACATATTCGGGCGTATATTTTTCAACGGCTTCTTTGAGGGCTTCAAAATTCTGGGTTCTGTTTTCAATAAAATCTTTGTCTTGCAGATCTTTTTTAATAATGACATGCATCAGGCCGTTGATCCAGGCAATATCCGTACCCGGTTCTGGTCTGAGCCATTTGTCGGCATGATCCGAAAGCGTTACTTTTCGAGGATCAATGACATAGAGCTTTTTACCCTTTGCTGCGGCCCGCTTAACAAAACTGGAGAGTACCGGATGATTCTCTGTTGTATTGGACCCTGTCACAAGTATCATGTCGGATGTTTCAATATCCGCTATGGTATTGGTCATTGCACCGCTTCCAAATGCTGCAGCCAGACCGGCTACGGTGGAGCTGTGTCATAGTCGGGCACAATGGTCAATATTGTTGGTTTTCAGTACGGCTCGGGTGAATTTATGGGCAATGTAATTGTCTTCATTGGTGATCCTGGCAGATGTCAAAACCCCGATACTGTCCGGTCCGAATTCATTTTTAATACTTGACAGCTTTTTTGCCACAAGATCCAGTGCTTCATCCCAGGATGCTTGAACCTGTTTTCCATTTTTTTTAATTAATGGTGTGGTCAACCGTTCGGAAGATGCAACAAATTCGTATCCAAACCTGCCCTTGACACACAGGCTTGCATTGTTAGGCGGAAGATCAATATCCGCTCCATCTATCTTAACGATTTTATTATCCTGAACAAACAGATCCATCTGGCAACCTACACCGCAGAACGAACAGGTCGTTCTGACTTTTTGGGTGTCTTTAAATCTGCCATCCCGGAATGATTTGTCCGGTATCAGTGCGCCGACAGGGCAGACCTGAAGGCATTCGCCGCAAAAGACGCAGTTGGAATCTTTTAGTACGGCATCTTCTTTTGCGATGATTTTACGATCTTCACCCGTGTAACCGAACTCAATGGCATTGTTTACCTGTATCTCCCTGCATGCTTTTACACATCTTCCGCAAAGAATACATCGTGAAAAATCCCTGATAATAAAAGGATTGGCACGTTCGGTTTCATATTTGCATTCATTGAGCGGCATACCACGGGTTTTAACTTGATACCGGTAGGCGAGGTTTTGGAGTTCACAATCGCCCCATACCGGGCAAAGCTCGTCTTTGCCGTCGCTTTTCAGGACATCCAGCTGAAATGATGTCCAGTCCGTGGTATCAAAATCTCTTATTGCACAATTATGGTTACCTGAAGCCAACAGTTTGCTGATATTATCTCTGCGTGCTTCAATGACCTTTGATGATTCCGTAAAAACGATCATATCTTGTTCTGCTTTAGTTGCACAAGATTCAACCAGACCCGGATATCCCTTTATTTCAACCAGACATATTCTACATGTCGTAGTTGGAATTGTGTTTTTTAAATGACACAGAGTGGGAATATCAATTTGATTGCGTTGTGCAACTTCAAGAATTGTTTCACCTGATTCAAAGGTCAGTTCATTTTCGTTTATTGTTATAATATTATGTTCCATGTTTATCCTTCCGGATATTGATGTTATAACAGTTTACTAATTTGCCCTGACAACGACTGAATAAATACACTGTAGTTGAAGTATTGTCAATGTGACAAAGAAATTTTGGTTGATAATATTGACTTTTCTTTTTCCAAAGGGTTATACAGTAAAGGGCGTTTCGAGATTAAAACGATTTGATGAAAATACAAAACATAAGGATAGGGTCATGTTTCAATCTGTTTTAATGATGGGTGGTTTGGGTGTAGCTATTGGTACGGCTTTGGTGATTGCTTCTAAAGCATTTTATGTCTATGAAGATCCAAAGGTTGTTGCCATTGATGATGCCCTGCCGGGAGCCAATTGCGGCGGATGCGGGTATCCGGGGTGTAATGCCAATGCCGAGGCTATTGTCAATGGGCTTTCGGACGTGAATTCTTGTGTGGCTGCCGGTGATGATGTTGCCATGGCAATTGCACAGATAATGGGTGTGGCAATTTCAGATACGGAGCCTGAATTTGCCGGACCCGGTTGCTATTATGGTAAGGATGATGCAGATATGGAATATGCCTATCAGGGTATAACCGATTGCAGGGCTGCAGCATTGTTGTTTGGTGGTATGAAGGTCTGCCGGATCGGTTGTCTGGGGCTTGGAACCTGTGTGAAAGCATGTATGTTCGGAGCGTTGTCTATCGGCAGTGACGGGTTGCCTAAAGTTGACCAGGAAAAATGCACTGGATGCGGTGCCTGCGAGAGAATATGTCCTAAAAATATTATCCGCCTCACGTCAGTTACCCGGCGGATCATCAGAGAATATACTACTGAAGAGTGTGTGACACCATGTCAAAGGGCTTGTCCCACTGGTATTGATATCAAAGAGTATATTCGTTTGATCAGGGAGGGGGATTATGAGGCTTCTGTTCAGGTCATCAAAGAACGAAATCCTTTTCCAACCGTTATTTCAAGGATTTGTCCAGCCCTTTGTGAGTCTAAATGCAGAAGGCTGCTACAGGATGAATCGGTTGGTATCAATAATTTAAAACGTTTTGTCTGTGATTATGAAATGAATCAGAACAAACGGATATTGCCTTATAAAGCTCCTGCAACAGACAAACAGGTGGGCATTATCGGAGGTGGTGTTGAGGGATTGTCAGCCGCTTATTTTACGGCAAGACTTGGGCACTCTCCAACTGTATTCGAGGCAACCGATGCCTTGGGAGGAATCCTTTGCAAGGCCATTGCAAGGGAAAGGCTGGTCAAGGATGTGCTTGACTGGGATATTGAGGGAATAAAAGAAATGGGCGTGACTGTCAAAACCCATGTTAAAGCAGGTAAGGATTTTACAGTTGACGGACTTTTAAAACAAGGATTTCATGCTGTGTTTACAGCCACAGGTGGCTGGGATTCCAGGCTTGCCAGGGGAGGTGTTGATCAGGCAGAAACCGTTTTCCCCGGAGCATATCTGTTGATTGATTTGTTAAGAAGTCAATCTGATAAAAATATCACAATTCCTTTGGGAAAAAATGTTGTGATTGTCGGCGGCGGCATCAGGGTGCCGGATGCCGTGAAGTTGTTAAAACAAAGCGGGGCAAATAAAATTACAATTGTTTCAAGAAAACAGTACGAGGACTCCTCTTTTGATTCGGCAGCCATTGATGTTTTGAGCAAGGCGGGTGCAACTATTATATATAATGCAGGGGTCACAAAAGTTGTCGGTGAAGAAAGCAACTTGACGGCAATTGAATATGCAGCTCTTGATACGGGTGAAAAACAGATGATTGATGCAGATACCTTGTTTATTGCTTCTGGAAGATTTCCGGAACTGGTCTTTGTGCCTGTGATAGATGATGAGTCAGATCATGCACAAGACGGTCAGGAAAAGATAGGGCCTTTGGTCTGGGAAGGTGTTGAACTACAGAAAAAACCTGATACAAATATGGAATTAGGATTGCTTTCAAGTCAGGATGTGATCAGTGAATATCCTTCTGCTGTGGCATCTATCAATGGAGGCAGAAAAGCGGCTGCTGCAATGCATCATCTGATGTATGGCATCAAGTTTCAAGACGCTTCCAATTTTATTACAGATCAATCAATTCTTCAGGATGTTACAGTGCTTAAAAATGTGGATGTTCTGCCCAGAAACATCATTAAATTGAACAATGAGCAAAAAGGCTATGAAGGGGGCCGGGTTTCAACCGGGTTCTCAACCGGGTTCACAACCGAACAGGCCCAGGCAGAAGCTGCCAGATGCCTGAGATGCGGTCTTGTCTGTTATGAAAAATCAAAAATAGTCGGATAAGCATTTTTTAAAAAAAATATTGCCTCTAACCCTTTAATTCAGATTCGGATAATATATGAGATCAGAGCAGATACTTGTTGTGGATGATGAAAAAAGGATTGTTGAAAATATTTCTTTTTGTTTGAAGAGAGAAGGTTTTCAAACGGTAGGAGGATATGACGGAGATCAAGCAATACGGATTTTTGAACAACAGAAGTTTGATCTTGTATTGCTTGATGTGAACATGCCCGGAAAGAGCGGGTATGATGTCATGGAGCATATTTTGGGTATTGATGAAGATGTCTTGATTATTATTATTTCAGGATATGCATCCATTGAATCTGCTGTCAAGGCTCTTAAATTAGGTGCCTGGGATTATCTTAAAAAGCCGTTTGAATATGCGGATCTGATAAAAACCGTAACAAACGCACTTGCTCAAAAGAAATTAATTAACGATAAAAAAGCTATATGTGCAAGACTTGAAGCATCTGAGAAGCAATATGAATATATGGTGAACAATTCTCCTGATCTTATTTTTACTCTGGATCAGGATGGTTGTTTCACATTTGTAAATCATCAGTTTGAAAAATTGCTGGATTTTTCAAGTGAGGATTTGATAGGAACCCGTTTTAAAGATATTCTTCACAATGGAGATATTTCAAAAGCAGCTGACCTGATTAGGTTTGAAAAATATGAACAGCAGGTTAATGGCGGGCAATTTATGCATTTCAGGTTCAAAAAAGCAAAAACAGGAAATTTACGGTCTGATCCATACGAATCCTTTGCTTTTATGGAACTCAAAGCTACGCCTATGCATTTGCCTGCAGGTCATGGTAGAGACGAGTTCAATGGTGTATACGCAGTTGCCCGGGATGTGACGGAGAGGATAAGTCTTGAAGACCAGCTGCGACAGGCACAAAAGATGGAAGCCATAGGAACCCTGGCCGGAGGAATAGCCCATGATTTTAATAATATTCTTATGGGTATTCAGGGTTACGCTTCTCTTGTGAGAAGTGGATTTGACTGTGACAGCGAAGAATATAAACGGCTTGCTAATATTGATGAGTATGTTTTCAATGGTGCTGAAATGGCCAGGCAATTATTAGGGTTTTCAATGAAAACATATCAGGAAACTGGTCCTGTCAATTTGAATTACCTTTTAAAGATGTCTGCAAAAATGTTCGGCAGAACCAAAAAAGATATTGAAATTAATCAATACCTGGAAAAAGATTTATGGAGTACAATAGTTGATGAAGGGCAGATTAAACAGGTCTTGCTGAATCTTTTTGTCAATGCATGGCAGGCAATGCCGGATGGTGGTAAGATTATAATCAAATCTGAAAATATTGTTATGGATGACTGCGGGTTTGAAAATTTTGCTAAATATGTAAAGGTTACTGTATCAGATACCGGTGTAGGAATGGATGATGAGATTATACCCAGAATTTTCGATCCTTTTTTTACAACAAAAAACAGGGGGCAGGGTACAGGGCTTGGACTTGCCACCGCCTATGGAATTATTAAAAGTCATAAGGGAATCTTCAAAGTTGAAAGTAAATCCGGAAAAGGCAGCTCTTTCATGTTTTTTCTGCCGGCCGAGAAAACTAAAGCCGACACTTGTAAAGATCCTGAAGAAAATAAAATAATTTTCAGCGGGAAGGGGTCTATCTTATTGGTTGATGACGAAAAAGGTGTGGTTGAAGTATGCTCAGAGATGTTGGAAAGCCTTGGATATCAAGTCAATGCTGTTTCAAGCGGTAGTGAGGCGATTGAGATTTTGAAAACCGGAAATTTAAAAATAGACCTTATTATTTTGGATATGATTATGCCTCAAATGAATGGCCGGGAGACCTTTGAAAAAATCAGAGAAATTGATCCTGAAATAAAAGTACTGATATCTTCAGGCTACAGCCGGGAATCTGAAATTGAAAAAATGATGAGGCACAGTTGCGATAGATTTATTTTCAAACCATTTGATATAACAACATTGTCTGAAAAACTCAATGAGGTGTTCAGCATCCCGGTGAAAAGTTTATAGATATTTTACAGCTTCTAATATCCTAATCAGGACAAGCCAGAACCAAACAGGCTTTCTGATTCTCTTGCCAAAACAACACGAAAATTAGAGATAAGACACTAAAGTAATGAGGGGCTGTTAAAAATTAAAAGGGGTTGGAAAATGTGCTTCCAACCCCTTTTAATTTTTTTGTTTTTCATATGAAAATCTTGAAAAATTTAAACAAAGACTTTCATATTTGTTTGTGGGCAAACCTAATGTAACCAAATAGCTGTAGAAAATGGTCAGGCATACCTGTGGCAGTGATTAGCCAAATGTTTTTTCAAGATCAGGAACGATCTGTTTTTTGCGGCTCATAATGCCGGGCAACCAGGCTTTTCCATCAGCAGGAGCTACGCCGAATGCTTTTTCCACAACAGAAGCATCATCGGAAGCAATCAACAGTTCCGTGCCTTCTTTCATGATATCCGTCAGCATAAGGAATACACTGTGATGACCTTTTTCGTCTTTAAGTGCCTGGATATCTTTTTCAAGATCTGCTTTGATACCGTCAACAATGGAAAGATCAACCAGTTCGAGTTGCCCCACACCAACGCCGTTTCCGCTCATGTTAAAATCTTTGTAATCACGGAAAACAAGTTCGCGAATCGGTGTGCCTTCTACAGCAGATTTTACCTTGAACATTTCGATTCCCAAGGCTTCCAGATCACTTTCACCACAGATTTCAGAAAGCTGAGCGCAGATTTTTTTATCTGCGTCAGTGCATGTGGCGGATTTGAAAATAACCGTATCTGAAAGAATAGCGCACAGCATGATGCCGGCGATATCTTTTGGTATTTCAACGTCAAAATAGTTGTACATGGACGCAATAACCGTGCAAGTGCAGCCAACAGGCCAGATCCAGCATTCAAGCGGCTGTCCGGTAGTGACATCGCCGAGTTTGTGGTGATCGACAATACCAAGAATGTTGGCTTCGCCAAGATCATCAGGGCTTTGAGCAAGATCGGAATGATCCACAAGATATACATCTTTTCCAGCATATGATGTAACAAGCTCAGGGCCTGCAACGCCAAATTTTTCAAGTACAAAAGTAGATTCTGGATTCAATGCTCCCTGCATTGCAGGAACAATATCTTCACCAAGTTTTTTTTTAAGATCTGCCAGTGCGATTGCTGCACAAACTGAATCCGTATCTGGATTTTTGTGACCAAATACTAAAGTTGACATAAAACCTCCTAAAGTTTGTAATATTATTTTTATTGTCTGATGATCTTAAACAATTATGATCATCTTATGGTTTTAATTTTTTAAATACCCATTCAAAAACCGCAATATTTTATAGAATTAATTGGCAAGATAAACAAGGAAAATTTTAAAATTCATTCATCAAAGTCAATTCTTTTTTACATACATTTTTTGCAGGTTTTGCAATCAATCATAGGGCAGGGGTTGGATTTTTTTTCTTGTTTTGCCTTTACAAATTCTTTGGCAAGGAACAGTTTTTTTACTTGATTGTCAAGAAAATCCCATGGAAGGGGACTTTCAACAGATTTTTCCTGATGGATAATTGAATTACAATACGCGCTATTCTGTTTTATGGCCGATGACCAGCCGTTTTTTAATGCTGATTCGATTATGTCCGCAGTTTTTTGATCACCAAGGGAAAGCAGGGCATGAATTTTTGCCTTTCTCAATGATTCTACATTCATATTTACGTTGGCGACTTTTTTTAAGCCTTGTTTGATAATATTGACTTTGTTTTTTAATGCGGTTTGATCCTCCATGGCTGCCCATTGAAAGGGTGTAGATGGTTTGGGAATAAACGGGTTGACACTCAAGGTGATGGTTCCGATTTTTTTCTTTTTTTTTGATGTCTCAAGAAAAACGGATTTAATTTTTTTAGTCAGTTCCACTATGGCGTGAATATCCTGATCCTCTTCAAATGGCAGTCCTATCATAAAATAGAGCCTTAAATTGATGATTCCCGAATTGACAAGTCTTTGGGTGGCTGAAAGGATATCGTGTTCATCAATGTTTTTATTAATAACATTGCGCATTCGTATCGACCCGGCTTCCGGGGCAATGGTGGCTGTTTTAACTTTTGAGTTTGACATAGCACCAATCAGTTCATCGGTTAGCTTATCTGCCCTGAGTGATGAAAATGACAATTTGAAATTGTGTTTCAGTCCATAGTTGCAAATTTTTTTAATATCCGGGTGATCAGCAATAGCGGAACTGACAAATCCTATTTTATCTGTTTTTCCCAAAGCTGTGTCAATGGCGGCATAAATATTTTTTGCAGGATAAATTCTAGGGGGTCTGTATATAAATCCCGAGCTGCAGAATCTGCAGCCGTGGGGGCAGCCTTTAAGGGTTTCAATCAGAAAGGTATCCTTAAACGCGGTGCCGGAAGTCAGAATACTGGTACTGGTTGTAACCATTTCAAGATTTTCAAGGTATTGTACCTTGATTTGAAATGGGCTTTCTCGTGTGTGAAGGGCGGGGACATAGGCACCTGGTATTCTTTTTTCCATGGTTTTTAAAAAAGATTCTTTGTCGATTTTTCTTGAAAACGCATCAAAAAAAGAATCCAGCAGGCATTCTGCTTCCCCCAGAAGAAAACAGTCTATAAAAGGAGCAATCGGTTCAGGGTTTAAAAAACAGGCAACTCCCCCTGAAATTACAAGGGGGTGGGTGTGGTTTCGATTGGTTGATCGCAATGGGATATCTGCTTCTTCAAGTATCTGAACAAGATGTATAAAATCATTTTCAAATGATATTGAAAACAAAATAATATCAAACTGGTCAAGGCTTAATCCGCTTTCAAGACTTTTCGGTTGCTGTACGTTCCGCTGCCCCGGTTCCGATAAAAAAAATCTTTCACACGCTACTGTTTGTATCTGGTTTGCGATCCTGTAAACGGTTTGAAACCCTAAGGATGACATACCTGCCTTATAGGAGTTGGGATAGACAAGGGCGGTTTTTATTAGCCCCTTGCCTTTTTTAATAACGGCTCCTTGTTCAATTATTTTTTTTTTTGAGCCATAATTCCGGGGCTTTTTTAGCCGTTTTCTCATTTATTAGTCAGCTTTTCGTCTGAGAAATGTCGGCACATCCAGGTCATCGTGGTCAAACGGCATTGTGCCGTAATTATGGATGTTTTCGTCGTCCACAGTTTGTTTGTTTTTTATGATGACAGGGTTGTTTGTTTCATCCCAGGTTGCAAGTTCCTGTTGGGTCGGGGGTCTTAATTGTCCTCTGACAATGGGTTCAACAGGTTGAGATGCAACTCCTGGTTGCTGATATGTGCCAGGATGACCAGGAGGATCAAATTGGCGGATGGTATTGGATATTTTGGAGTCTTCAGAATCAATACCAGTGGCAATTACCGTGATTCTCATTTCATCTCCCAGTGAATCATCAAAGGTCTGCCCCCAGATGATTTCGGCATCATCGCCTACTTCCTGGTATATCCGGTCAGATGCTTCCGTCATTTCATCAAGGGTAAGATCTGAACTGGATGTAATATTCATTAGTACGCATTTTGCACCTGAAATGGATATATCCTCAAGAAGCGGATGGGAAATCGCTCTTTCGGCCGCTTCCACCGCACGGTTTTCCCCGGAGGCAATGCCGATACCCATCAAAGCCTTGCCGGCTTTCTGCATGGTAGTCTTGACATCAGCAAAATCCAGGTTGACATGGCCGGGCATCATAATCAGATCGGTAATACCCTTTACGGAATGGTGAAGAATTTCATCCGCTTTAATGAACATATCAACCATTTTAGCACCTTTGGGTGCAATTCCTCTTAGGCGGTCATTGGGAATTGTAATTACGGTATCTGTAATTCCGTGAAGCTTTTCAAGACCTTCAAGGGCCTGTCGTTCTCTTTTTTTGCCTTCAAAGGAGAATGGTTTGGAAGCCACCGCCACTGTCAGTATCCCCAGCTCCTTGCAGATCTCAGCAATAACAGGTGCAGCACCGGTTCCCGTACCGCCGCCAAACCCGGCCGTAATAAAAACCATATGGCTGTCCTCTAAAACTTCCCTCAGTTCATCCATGCTTTCCAATGCAGCGTCATGGCCTTTGTTTGGATCAGCGCCTGCGCCAAGTCCTTCTGTCAACTCTTTTCCTATTTGAATTTTTACTTCAGCCCTGGATGCGTCAAGTGCCTGGATATCTGTGTTTACAACAATGAATTTTACACCTTGGAGTTTGGCATCAATCATGTTATTTACCGCATTTCCGCCTGCACCGCCAACACCAATAACCTTAATTTTTGCTGAATTATCGCTTTCCACATAAGAAAAACTCATATCAACCTCCCTAAAAATTAAATTATATCTTTAAACCACTGTTTCATTCTGTTCAATATTCCGATAAAACCTTGAGTGTCTATTTCCTTAAGATTTATTTGACAGCTTGCCTTGGAACCGAAAAGTACAAGCCCTACACCTGTGGCATAGGACGGGTTTCTGACAATGTCTTTGAGTCCGCCGATTTTATTGGGTTCGCCGATCCTTACAGGTACGTTGAAAACAGATTCGGCAATTTCAGCAATACCGTCAAGAACCACGCTTCCACCTGTAAGGACAAAGCCTGCAGGAAATGAATTTTCAAGTCCGTTGGAGAACAGCTCTTTTTTTAAAAGAGAAAAAATTTCTTCTACCCTTGGTTCAAGAATTTCAGCCAGAATCCCCTTGGAAAGTTTTTTGGGGGCTCTTCCGCCGACAGCCTGTACATCAATTGTGTCACCGGTTTTTACATTTTGCGGAACACAGGTTCCGTGTTGAATTTTTATTTTTTCAGCTTCCGGAAACGGTGTCCGAAGGCCAATGGAAATATCATTGGTCAGGTTGTGTCCTCCCAGAGTGAGTTCATAGATGAATTTTAGATTGTTATCTTTAAAAATGGCAAGATCAGTTGTCCCACCTCCCATGTCGGCGATGAGACATCCGAGTTCCTTTTCTTCATCCGTTAGAACGGCTTCACCGGAGGCCAATGATTCAAGGGCAATATCACAAACTTCAAGGCCTGCTTTATTGCAACATTTAACAATATTCCTGGCGGATGATACAGCACCTGTGACAATGTGAATTTTGGCTTCAAGCCGGATTGCTGTCATACCCACGGGATTTTGAATGGATTCCATATCATCCACAATAAATTCCTGAGGGATGACATGAAGAACCTCTCTGTCCGTGGGAATGGCAACTGCTTTTGCGGCATCAATGACACGTTCAACATCCTGCTTTGTAATTTCACGGCCTTTGATGGCGATAATCCCATGGGAGTTCAGTCCTTTGATATGATTTCCTGCTATGCCCACATATACGGAAGAGATATCACATCCGGCCATTATTTCCGCCTCTTCAACCGCTTTTTTTATTGAATCAACAGTTGATTCTATGTTTACAACCGTGCCTTTCCTAAGTCCGGTGGAGGGATGGGAACCGAAACCAATCACATTGATATCGTTTTCAAACATTTCCCCGACAACAGCGGCAATTTTTGTTGTGCCGATATCCAGGCCCACGATTATTTTTTCATTTCCCTGCAAATCAAACCCCCTTTTCTAAATTGTTGTGCAGAGCTTCGTTGAGTTTTGTTTTGATAAATACTTTTTCAATATTAAAAAGATCCATGTCACAAATTATTCTTTCAGGATAGTTTTTATCAATATACCCGCTTATTTTTTTTGCTTTATTCAGCTTTGCTTTAAAATTATTAAATCCTAATTTGATGTGAACGGTTCCGTGGTTTTCAGATGGTATAGGGTTGTAAATATCATTGGATTCAATGGCAATGCCTGTGTTTTTATCCGCTTTTATCTGACGGACATTGCCGATAATACCATCTGTTTTTAAAAAATCCATTATGGAGTTGAACAACGGGCCGCTGAATACATATTGGCCGTTTTCTTTTGCCAGGCCAATTCCGGAAATGATTGGTAGATTTTCAATGGGGTCTTTTGGAGGATCATATTCTTTAAATGGTCTGCCCAGGGTGTTAATTAAAATATCTGCCAGGCTTTCTATTTTTACAATGGCAAGAGCGTTTTGCTCAATAACGGATATAAAAAGAACGGACGGCAGCTTTCTTTTTACACAAACAGACTGAATCCAGGGGTGGGAAGCAATGCGTTTTTCAATGGAAAATACATTGATTTTAAAAATATTTTCGTCACCGGTTAAGCCTGCAATCTTAAGAATGTCTTGTTTATTGACCTGCTTTGTACCTGAAATTTTAAGTGTTTTAATCTTAAAAAAGTCTGACTGGGTAATGAAATCATAAACAAAGATGGATGCCAGACTTAAGACACTTATAAATGCCACGGTCAGGATGCATTTAAGGCAAAAATCAATGCCTGCACCTGAGTCGGACTGGAATGCCTCCCCTTCTCTGTTTTCAGGTTTAAACCTGTTTGGTTTTATTTTCCTGTTCACCTTCCATCCTCACTTCTGTTTCCAGTTTGATTTGGTATCTTTTTTGTACGGTATCCTGAATCTGTTGTTGTAATAACAGGATATCTTCACATCGGGCATTGTTTGTATTTACAATATAGTTTGCATGAAGCCGGGATACCATGGCATCATTTATTTTCATGCCTTTAAGTTCGGATTTTTCAATCAGTTCTCCGGCAGACATTCCATGGTCTGGATTTTTAAAAAAACATCCGGCACTTGCAAAGCAAACCGGTTGTGTTGCATTTTTATAATTCAGGTTGTGTTGAAAGGTTGCCTCTATTTTTTTGGGATCTGCGCTCTTTAAGATTAATTTTGCTGCAACAATAACTCCGGACTGATTGAGATGCCGGTATGAAAAATCAAGGTCTTTCTTTTCAATGGTTTCAATTTTCAGGGTATCTTGATTTAATATATCAATGGATTGAACAATGTCTGAGATATTCCCTGTGCTTGTTCCGGCATTCATTATAATCGCCCCCCCGATGGTTCCAGGGATTCCCGCTGCAAATTCAAGTCCTGAAAGCGAATGGCGAATGGCAAACCGGCAGATTGTTGATAAACGCTCCCCTGTCTCGACATAAAGGGATTTTTCATTAAGATTTATTTCAATTATACGGATTTTAGATTTTAAACGCTTTGTAATCACAACAAGACCCCGTATCCCCTTATCGCTAATTAAAATATTGGTACCCCCCCCAAAAAGGGTAACCCTGATATCAAGGTTTGACGCTTCTTTTAATAATTGTTTCAACTCCTGTTGGTCTTTGGGCAGTGCAAGAAGATCCGCAGGGCCTCCAACCTTAAAAGAAGTATAATTTTTCAAGGGCTCATCAATCAGAAGATTAAATTTTTCGGCCAGAAGATCAAACTTTTCAACCGATTTTGAATATTTTTTTTCTATCATGTGTTGTGCCGTTACAATATGTCAATTAATGTTTCTCCAAGGGTGTAGATATCTCCTGCACCCAGAGTCAGGACAATGTCATCATTTTTTACTTTATGTGTAATCATGGATAATGCCTGTGTAAAATCAGGCGCATAAGAGACATCTTTATGCCCATGCTCCATGATACTTTTGCATAGATGTTGTGCATCAACCCCTTTGATTTTTTTTTCACTTGCAGCATAAATCGGGAGTACAATCAGGATATCAGACTGATAAAAGGATCGGGTAAATTCATGAAACAATCCCTGGGTCCGGGTATATCGGTGGGGTTGGAATACAACAATCAAGCGTTTGTCTTTATAGCTTTTCCTGATTGCTGTCAGGGTTGCCATGATTTCGGTTGGATGATGACCGTAATCATCCATTACCATGATGCCTTTTTTCTTGCCTTTGATCTCAAGCCGTCTTTTTACTCCTTCAATTTGTTCCAAGGCTTCTTTGACGGTTTTAAAGGGGATGTTAAGTTCAAGTGCCGTGGCAATTGCTGCAAGTGCATTGGAGATATTATGGCTTCCGGCAAGATTCAGGCTTATTTCTCCCATGTGGTTTTCATGATAAAATATCTGGAAAATGCTTTTGCTGCCATGAAAAAAGATTTCTCTGGCCTGCAGATCAGACTGGGCTGTCATGCCATAGGTGGTATACCGAACATTTATCCTTGGAAGAATATCCTGAATATGCTCATTGTCGAGACATAAAATGGCAAGACCATAAAAGGGAACAGAATTGATGAATTGAACAAAATTATTTTTAATATCTTCAATGTCGTTATAAAAATCAAGGTGTTCAAGATCTATATTGGTGACTGCTGCAATAGCCGGTGAATACTTTAAAAAAGAGCCGTCGCTTTCGTCTGCTTCGGCAATTATATACTCTCCTTTACCATGCAGTGCATTGGTATCAAGTCCTTTGAGAAGGCCGCCAATGATCACTGTAGGATCAAGTCCGGCAGTATTGAGGATTTGTGCAATCATGGAGGTGGTTGAAGTTTTGCCATGGGCACCTGATACGGCAATGGAATATTTGATTCGCATCAGTTCAGCCAGCATCTCAGCTCTCGGGATAATTGGAACAGACAGCTCTTTTGCTCGAATCACTTCCGGATTTTCACGGGAAATAGCCGATGAGGTAACTACCACGCTGGCACCTGCCACTTGTTCCTTGCTGTGGCCCTGAAAAATGATCCCGCCATTTTCTTCAAGCCGCCGGGTAATGGGGGAAAGTTTCAGATCAGACCCGGACACCTTGTATCCAAGATGTAAGAGAAGCTCTGCAATTCCGCTCATGCCTATGCCGCCGATTCCGACAAAATGGATATGGTAATTTTTTTGATACATTAATTTAGACTTTAATCTCCTTTGTTTTTAAAATACAGGTTGCTATCTTTTCATCAGCATTGGTAATTGCAATGCGTTTTAGCATTTGCGCCATGCGTTCAAGCCTGCTTTTGTTCCCAACCAAGCCTTGTATAGTTTTTTCCAGGGTTTGTCCAGTCAGTTCGTTATCCTTGATCATTATGGCTGCATCCTGTTTTTCAAGCGCCATAGCGTTAAAGGTTTGATGGTCATCGGCTGCATGGGGGAAAGGAACCAGAATGGCCGGCAGGCCCATGATACAAAGTTCAAAAACAGTTCCCGCACCAGCTCTTGTGATGGCCAGATCAGCCATCTTTAAAAGTTGCGGCATGTTATGAAAAAAAGCTTTGACAGTTGCTTTGATGTTCAGGTCATCATATTGTTGCTGAATAGCGGATTCATCCTTTATGCCGGTTTGATGGATAATATTGAACCGGTCGGTATTGTCCATTATGGCAAGGGCATCCATAAATGCTTTGTTGATACTGGCAGCCCCCTGACTTCCTCCTGTGACAAGAAGAGTGATTTTGTCCGGATTAAAATCATTTGAAGTCAGGCTGGTTTCGGATTCAACAGGATCTGTTTGTCGAACAGGGTTGCCGACATATTTTACTTTTGCATTGTCAACAAGTCCTTTTGTTTCTTTAAAAGAGGTAAAAATGGTTTTGGCAAATTTTGAGAGCAACCGATTGGTCAACCCCGGGATGGCGTTTTGTTCCTGGATGGCGGTTGGAATGCCCATACACCAGGCAGCCAGAACAACCGCAAAAGAAGAAAACCCCCCCACGCCAAGAACAAAATCTGGTTTTATGCGTTTCATGATCATCATGGCCTGTATCATGGAAACCAGAAGAATGCTGATTGAAAATGCTTTACTGAGAATACTGCCGCCTTTGACAGGTTTTGAGATGATACTGTTGTGGGCATACCCGTATTTTTCAAGGGTCTGAACTTCAAAGGGGGCGTTTGTTCCAACGAAAAGAACGTCTACATTGTCATGGAGTCTTTCAAGTGCCTGGGCAACGGCAATGCCCGGAAACAGATGCCCGCCTGTTTTTCCGCCGGTGATGATTATTTTAAACAGTTTGTTCATTTTTTTGCGATGCCCCTATATTCATTAAAATTCCCATGGCAGCCATATTAACCAGCAGGGATGTTCCTCCGTAACTGATAAACGGCAGGGTAAGCCCTTTTGTGGGAAGTGCCCCTAAAGCGACCCCAGTGTTGATGATAACCTGTATCCCGATATAAATGGTTATTCCGGACGCAGTGATGGCCCCGAAAGCAGTGTCTGATGTTTTGGCGATATCAATCCCTTTTAATAATAAAACCAAGTATAAAGATAGAATCGTCAGTACACCTGCCAATCCGAATTCTTCCCCGATAATTGAAAAAATAAAGTCTGTGTGGGGTTCCGGAAGATAGTGCATTTTTTGCATTCCAAGTCCAAGGCCTTTTCCAAAAATGCCGCCCGAACCAAATGCCTTTAAAGAATGAGTGACCTGGTATCCTGCGTCAGAAGGATCATTCCATGGGTTTAAAAATGTCATAATTCTTTCCATACGATATTCAACTTTATACACCCAAAAATAAATCACCGGGATCAGTAAAGGTGTTGGTGATAAAAGGTGGATGATCTTGACTCCTGCAATAAACATCATTCCCCATGTGATCAGTCCCAATACCACAATGGTTCCAAAATCAGGCTGGAAAATAATTAAAACGGCAAGAAAAGAAAAAAGCAGAGCGTGGGGAAAAAATCCAATGAAAAACAATTTTATCATTTCTTGTTTTTTGGACAGGGAATATCCAAGAAAAAGGATCAGCAATAATTTTGTCAATTCAGCCGGTTGAAAGGTGAGTCCCCCCAGGTTCAGCCACCGGTTGGCTCCGCCGGCTTTCATATTCAGTTTTGGAACAAGTACGGCCACAAGGAGTGCAATGATAAGAAAAAAGATGAGATAGGAAAATTTTTTATAAAGTTTATAGGGCAAAGAGGCTGTGATAAACATTGCACACAAGCTGATACCAAAGAACAGACCCTGCTTTTGCATATAGTAAATTGCTGAGTTGTGGTTTTCCATGCTGATGGAGGAACTTGCTGAATACACCATGATCATGCCGATCCCTGAAAGAAGAAGAACCGGGAAAAGAATTTTTCCTTCACTTAAAAACGGATGTATGGGTTTTATTTTTTCCGCCATTTTATTAGTTTCCAAGCCTGGTTACACAACTTACAAAATCATCTCCCCTGCGGGCATAGTTTTCATACATATCAAAGCTTGCACAGGCTGGAGAGAGAAGGATAATATCATTTTTTACCGCAGAATCAAAAGCTGTTTGCACGGCATGGTTCATTGTTTGAGCCTCTTTTACCCGGCAGACAGTTTTAAATGTGTCTTTGATGTGTGTTTTAGATTCTCCTATGGCAACAATGGTTTTAACTTTTTGTTTCACTGCTTTGATCAGTAAGGAAAAATTCGTGTCTTTTTCTCTTCCCCCCAAAATGAGAATAATATTGTTATCAAAACACTCCAGAGCCCGGATGACCGCATCCGTATTGGTGGCTTTGGAATCATTATAAAAAGAAATTTCGTTAATTGTTTTAATAAATTCTATTCTATGTGCAAGATTTTTAAAGATTTTCAATCCTTTTAAAATACCACTCATTTTCGCACCAACGGCAAGGCAGGCAAGAACGGCTGCAGCAATATTCTCCATGTTGTGGCCGCCTTGGAGTTGTTTTAGTTGAGCTGTTTGTATCTTATGGCTCACATCCTTTGTGATAACGTCAATGGAGTCTGAACCGATGTTGGCACCCCATTGTGTCTGAATGCTTTTTTGTGATGAAAATGCAAAAATCATAGACTTAAGTTGTTGGGATTTTTTATTAAATTCATTGACTGATTGATTTATTATTGCTTTGTCGGAAGCGTCCTGGTGTTTAAATATGCACCATTTGGAATCTTCGTATGCACTGTAAGTATCGTATCTGTCCAGGTGATCTTCCGAGATATTTAAAAGCACGCCCACATCAGGCTTGAACTGTTTTGCAAGATCCAGTTGAAAACTTGAAATTTCAGCCACAATTATATCCGTGTTTTTTTTGTCCATCAAGTGATCAACCAAAGGGGTTCCGATATTTCCTCCCACAAAAGGATTCATGCCGCAGGCCTTGAGCATATCGCCGATTAAGGTTGTGGTAGTGGTTTTGCCGTTTGTGCCTGTAATGGCAATTATTGGAAGATCATTGTACCTGGAAAAAATATCCAGTTCGCCTGTGATGCCAACACCATTGGCTGCCGCTGTTTTGATAAATTTATTGGTTAAAGGGATGCCTGGACTTGGAACCATGACTTTGGCCCTGTTAAAGGTTTCCTGGTTGTGAAAACCGATTTGAGTTTTAATGCCAAGAGCATTGAGTTGTTTTGCAACCGTGCTTCTGGTTGCGTCAATATCCGTGGCAATAACGTTCTTGCCCCTTGAACTAAGAAATTTGGCCATGGAAACTCCTGAGGTTCCAAGGCCGATGATCAGAAAATAGGGTGATGTTTTTGTTTTCATTGTCATTTACCTTATTTTCAATGTACTCAACGAGAGTAATGCCAGGGTAATGGAGACAATCCAGAACCGCACAATCACTTTTGATTCATGCCAGCCCTTAAGTTCAAAATGGTGATGCAGGGGGGCCATTCTAAACACTCTTTTTCCATGTGTCAGTTTAAAATAGCCAACTTGAATGATGACTGACAAGGCTTCAATGACAAAGATTCCTCCCACAATCAGCAGGAGAATTTCCTGTTTTGTGATAATTGCAATGGTTCCTAAAATACCGCCCAGAGGAATGGACCCGGAATCGCCCATAAAGATCTGGGCAGGATGGGCATTAAACCATAAAAATCCCAATCCTGCACCTGCCAGGGTTCCGCAGATAACCGCTATTTCACCGGCAGAGGCAATATGCCGGACATGAAGGTAGTCGGCGATCTGGATATGCCCTGCAACATAGGCAAAGAACATATAAGTGACACTGGCAACTATATAGGGACCAATGGCCAGGCCGTCAAGCCCGTCGGTCAGGTTTACGGCATTGGATGTGCCAACGATGACAAGGCAGGCAAAAGGAATATACCAGATTCCCAGGTCCGGGGAAATATCTTTTAAAAACGGAATCGTCAGGTTGGAATCAAAATCAGGGCAGAGATAGATAAGATAGCTGATAATCAAGCCAAATATTATTTGAATCAAAAATTTGCCTTTGGCCGTAAATCCCATGTTTCTTTTTTTTACCTGCATCAGATAATCATCTATAAATCCGATCAATCCGAAAAGTATCAGGGTTAGAAGAAGTATGTTTACATAGTGATTGGTCAGGTTTCCCCAGATCACTGTTGTGGTGAAGATGGAAAAAAGGATCAGGATACCGCCCATGGTCGGCGTGCCTTGTTTTCCCATATGGGATTGGGGCCCATCGGTCTGGATGATCTGACCGATCTGCATTTGGGAAAGTTTTTTAATGACAAAGGGTCCGAAAAGAAAACAAATCAAAAACGCAGTCAGACCTGCATAAATTGTTCTAAATGTAATATATCGGAATATATTCAAGAATGTGTAATCAATATGGAATGGATATAAAAATTCGTAGAGCATACGTTTTCGCCTTACAGCCCCTTTAGTTTAATAGTGTTTGAAGTTTTTGTATGATGGTTTCCATGGCCATACCCCTTGACCCTTTTACAAGAATCCAGGTTTCCCGGTCTGACTGTTCCAATATTTTTCGGGCTATTTCATCTTTTGATCCGTGAAATATATTGTCTTCTGAAAATCCGTTTTCAACTGCACCGTCTATCATGTGCTTTGCCTGGTCTCCGAAAACAAATAATTTGGAAATGCCCGATAGAGCGATTTTTAGTCCGATTTGCCTATGCAGCCTGTCGGATTTTGTTCCAAGTTCCAGCATATCCCCGAGAACGGCAATGCTGTTTTTGCCGGCACTGACTCTTTGCAGGGTATTTATGGCCTGGGTGACGGAAGCCGGATTTGCATTATATGTGTCATCAATCATATGGATGGAATCCGACAGCCTGAAAATATTCATCCTGCCGGATACCGGAGTAAAGGCCCGGAGTCCTTTTTTTATACCTTCCCTGCAAATGCCTGCAATGCTGGCGGCGCAAATTGCCGCAAGACAATTATCCACCATAAACAGGGCAGGGGAGTTGATTGAACAGGCAATTTTTTGATCGTTAAATTTGGCGGTAAATTGGGTGGAACCTGCCAAGGTTTTAATATCAGCAGATTGAAAGTCTGCATCATATCCTGAGCCAAAAAAGAGAACTGTTTTTATGGCGTTATTTTCCCTGGCTTTTGCTTCAAGGATGCAGCGCCTTGGATCATCCGCAAAAAGGATTGCGGTTGCGTTTTTACGGATGCCTTCAAAAATTTCCGCCTTGGCAGTTGCCACATTCTCAACACTGCCAAGCCCTTCAAGATGAACTCCTGCGGTATTGGTTACCACGGCAATATCGGGAAGTGCGATACGGCTCAGTCTGGAGATTTCACCCGGATGGTTCATGCCCATTTCCACGATAGCCCATTCATGAGCATGGGAAAGATTTAAAAGAGTCAGTGGTAAACCGATTTCATTGTTAAAATTACCAGTTGTGGCGTGGGTATGATATTGGGTTTTAAATATTTCCTGGGTGATTTTTCTTGTGGTTGTTTTTCCGCTGGAACCTGTAATTGCAATTAATTTGACGTTTGAGCGCAGCCTTTGATATCGGGCCAGCAGTCCTAAACCGGTTAAGGTATTCCTGGTTTCAAAAATAATCAGACTGCTTTGAAAAATTTTTTTTCGGGTGTTTTGATCAAGAGTATCAAAAAATCCTTTTTGGGTGATAAATCCTTTTATACCTTGATCAATAAGGCGTTTAATAAAAATATGTCCATCAAAAGTTTCTCCTTTAAGTGCAAGGAAAATATGGGTTTGAGCAATAGTCCTTGAGTCGGTGGAGATCCCGCTAAAACTATGATTTTTTTTGATGTTTGAAAAAACAGGATCTGTATTCAATGCACGGGACAGATCTTCTGTTTTCCATGCAATCGGGGTAAATTGGTCTGCAAATTCAATGGCGGCGTTCTTTAGTTCTTCTTTGTCATCAAAGTGAAGGGTGCCTGTATCGGTAATTTGATAGGTTTCGTGTCCTTTTCCCGCAGCAACAATTATATCCCCTGGTTTTGAAATGAATACAGCCTTTTTAATAGCTTTTTTTCGGTCAACTTCAACCATGTAGCCTTTTTTGAACGGATTAAATGAAAGATCGTTTTCAGAAAGTTTATCAAAAGTGTCCAACTTCTCACAAATATCATTTATAATGTCATCCGGGTACTCGGATCTCGGGTTGTCAGAGGTTATAATGGTAATGTCACTTGCTTTGCAGGCAATGAAACCCATTAAGGGACGTTTTGAACGGTCCCTGTCTCCACCGCATCCGAAAACAGTGATAATTCTTTTGGGGGCCATTTGTTTGAGCGTGGTCAGAATGGATTCAAGTGCGTCAGGCGTGTGAGCATAATCGACAAATATATACCTGTCGATCGGGGTATTGATTTTTTCCAGCCGGCCCGGAACGGCAGGGCAGTTTTCAAGCCCCTTTTTTATCTGTTCAAGTTTGATATTCAAGGCATGGGCAGCACCGGCAGCACATAAAATATTTTCCAGATTAAATTTGCCGGTAAGCGATGTTGTTAAGTTGAATGAACCGCCGGGCAGACAAATGGTTCCTGACAACCCATGGATATCGTCTTTGACACTTTGTGCAAAAATATCTGTTTTTTTTTTTGTGCTGACGGCAAGGGTTGGACAGGCAAGAGAATTGAATAAGGATTCTCCTTTGGGGTCATCAATGTTCAGGATGGCAGGAGCATCGTTTTTTCCGTTTGACCCGAGAAACCGAGTGAAAAATCTTTTTTTGCAGTCAAAGTAGGCATCAATGGTTTTGTGATAATCCAGGTGATCCTGGGTCAGGTTTGTAAATACCCCGGCATCAAACCGGCAGAAGTCCACCCTGTTCAGGTCAAGTCCATGGGAGGAAACTTCCATGATGACATGGGTTACACCGGCCTGTTTCATATCATAAAGGTTTTTTTGAAGATCAATGGAATCAGGAGTTGTTACAGGGGTATCAAAAGTCTGATCATTGTACCGGATATTTATGGTTCCGATGACACCGGTTGAAAATCCGCAGGCCTTGAAAATACTTTCCAGAAGCCAGGTGGTGGTGGTTTTTCCATTTGTTCCGGTGATGCCTACAAGGGTCAGGTCCTTTGACGGGTTGCCGTAAAAATTGGCTGCAATGGAGGCCATGGCAAGCCTAGTGTTTTCAACCAGTATGACATTATTTATATTTTTCGGATTGGTTTGGGCAATCACAGCCGCAGCCCCGTTTTCAAATGCCTGTTCAATATAATCGTGCCCGTCAGCCTCAAATCCTTTAATGGCAATAAACAGCCCGTTGGGCCTGATCTGTTTGGAGTTTGAAGAGATGAAAAAAATATCCGGGTCATGGATATCCATGTCCTCAAAAGAATCAGATGCAGTCAGTGAGCAATCTTTGATCAGAGCAGACAGCTTCAAATTTTTTCTCCGCTTGATAATAAGGCGATCATATTATTGTTTTTTTCAGGGGGTATATTTAAATAATTAAAGGATTCAGCCATAATGGTTTTAAAGGCTGGAGCTGCCACATCCCCGCCATAATATTGTTTTCTGGGTTCATCTACCACCACCAGAATGGCAAGTTCAGGGTTGTCCTGTGGTGCAAATCCCCCGAAAACCGAGATATAGTTTCTTTTTGAATACCCTTTGCGTTTCTCCATGGCTTTTTGAGCTGTTCCTGTTTTGCCGCAAACCGAATATCCGTTCATGGCTGCTTTTGTGCCGGTCCCTTCTTCTTTTACGGCAAGGCTCATCATTCTTTTGACCTGCCCGGCAATTTTTGAGGAGACTACTTGTCTGATTCTTTCAGGGTGATACACTCTTATATCTTTCCCTGTGTTGGATATGATTTTTTTTATCAACATGGGTTTCATAAGGTTCCCGTCGTTTGCAATGGCACTGATACCGGAGATCAGCTGTATGGCGGAAACAGAAACGCCTTGGCCAAAAGATATTGCACCTGCATCAATATTAGACCATTTTCGATATGGGCTCAGGTTGCCCGATGTCTCTCCCGGACATCCAACCAGGGTTTTATCTCCGAATCCAAAAGCCACAAGATGGTTGTGCAAGGATCTTTTTCCAATTGTTTGTACAATTTTTGCAGCACCTATGTTACTTGAGAACTTGATGATCTGGTTGATGGAAAGCCAGTCATGGGGATGGGTGTCATGAATGGTAAATATTCCGATTTTATAGGTTCCGTTTTCACAAAAAAAGATGGATTGTGGTTCGAAACCCTTTTCAAGTGCGGCAGCTGCAGTAAAGACCTTCATGACAGACCCCGGCTCAAACGCATCGGTGACGGCGCGGTTTCTGAAGACTGATCTGTCATGTTCTTTAAAATTGTTTGGGTTGAATTTTGGAAAATGTGCAATGGAAAGCAATTCACCGGTTTGAGGCCTCATCACCAAGGCTATTCCTGATTTTGCCCGGTGAGCCATTACGGTTTTTTCAAGGGTTTTCTCACTTAAAAATTGGATTTTTTTATCAATTGTCAGAACAATGGAGTTTCCTCTCAATTCAACTCTTTTTTTCTTGTCAAGATCAAGGTTGCCTCCATTTCCGTCCCGTTTCATATTTATTCTCGCTGAACTGCCTTTCATAACAGAGTCATACTTGAACTCAAGGCCCTCAAGACCGGAATCTTCAGCACCTGTAAACCCTATGACTTGTGCTGCAAGAGTCCTGTTGGGATAAAATCTTTTAGAATCAGTTTCAAAATAAATTCCCGTCAAATTTAATTGCCGAATTTGACCGGCCTGATCCGGGGAAATTTTTTTGGCCACCCAGGCGAACGTACGCTTGGATGAAAGGGTGTTTTGAAGTTCTTTTTGATTGATATCCAATATGTTGGAAATTTTTTCAGCAGCATCTTTCGGGTTTTTTATTTTTAAAGGACAGGCTGTAATGGAGACAGCATCAATGCTGGTGGCAAGTTTGTTCATGCTTCTGTCCAGAATCTGTCCTCGTTCCCCGTGAATTGTGAAATGTCTTGAATAATCGTCTTCAGCTTTTCGGGTCAGTTCTTTGGCCTTAAAAATCTGAATATCAAAGGATTTTGCTCCAAGAAAGAAAATTGATGCAACGATCAGAATTTGAACGATAATGATTCTGTGTTTCATATCTGTGTTAAAATCATTTGACATTAACCGTCTTCCCCTGAAAGATAAATGGTTTGGTCCAAGGTATGTGTTGAAAGGCTCAACCTGGTTTTTGCAATCCTTGTAATTCGATCGTCTGATTTGAGTCTGTCTCTTTCAACAGACAGGGCCTTTTGATAAGAAATTTTCTTTGAATACTCACCCTGTGCTTTGGAAACCCGTAAAATAGTATGGGTGGATTCCGTCCTGATCCAGGTGTGAACCAAAAGCTCACAGAAAATAAGGCAAATGATGATAATCCAGTGGAATCCGGCCTTTTGTATTTGATCAGCCTTTCTGTGTATGTTGTTTTTTAATGTCATTAGTTATATTTTTTGAGCCACCCTTAATTTTGAGCTTCTGGCCATGGGGTTTTGGTCTATTTCCTGTTTAGTCGGAATCAATGGCTTTTTAAAAATTGATTTTATTTGCGGAACAAATCCGCACAAACAGACTGGAAGACTTTTTGGACATGTGCATCCGTTCTCAAATTTTCGCAACGATTGCTTTACGATACGATCTTCTAAAGAATGAAAAGAGATGATACAAACCCGTCCATCCTTTAAAAGAAGAGAAGGTACAATTTTCATGAATTTTTCAAGCTGTTCAAGTTCCCTGTTTACTACGATCCTTAATGCCTGGAATACTCTTGTTGCAGGATGTATGCGCTGGCTGTATATGTTTTTTGCAGGGATGGCTTTTGTGATGATTTGTGCCAGTTCAAAACTTGTATGAATGGGGTTTTGCTTTCTTTGTTCAATGATCCGTTTTGCAATACGCCTTGAAAATTTTTCTTCACCAAACTTAAAGAAAATATCAACCAGTTCACTCTCCTTGAATGAATTGATAATCTCAAAAGCTGTCAGATCATTTCGCATGTCCATTCGCATATCCAATGGTTCATCCTTGTTAAAACTAAACCCTCGTCTGGCGTGTTTTAATTGGTTCAGTGAAAAGCCCAGATCAAGAACTATCGAGTTTACACCTTTGATTCCGTTAGCGTCTAAAATTTCCGGAAGATCGGAAAAATTGTTGTGAAACAACAGCACATTTTTTTTGAACGGTTGTAAAATCTTTTCAGCATGATTAATTGCATCTAAATCCTGATCAATGCCGATAAGCAAGCCATCAGGAAGGATTGCCTTTAAGGTTGAAAGTGCGTGGCCTGCTCCGCCTAAGGTACAATCCACAGCAATGTTTCCTGGTTGAAGGTTTTGCTGCTCATGCACCTCTCGGGGCATTACAGACGTATGCTCAAAGCCCATATTTTATAATCCAAGAGAGGCGATTTCCTCTCTTACTTCCTCTCTTTGGAGTTCCTGTTCCATTTGTTTGTTGATTTTTTCCCATTGATCCCGTGACCATATCTCAAATCGATCCAGATTGCCCACAAGAGCAATTTCTTTTTCAAGTCCTGCATAGTCTCTTAAATTTTTTGGGATCAGGATACGATCCTGCTTGTCACATCTGCATTCACAGGAGTTGCCCAGAAAAAACCTTCTAAAATTTACCATGGCACTGCTTTTTGCTGACAAAATCCTGTTTTCCACTTTTTCCCATTCGCTAAAAGCATAAGCGTATAAGCACCCGTCCTTGTTTGAAACCATGACCCCGTAAAATTTATCAGCCTTTAAAATATTCCTGAATCTTGATGGAATAATCACCCGGCCTTTGGAATCAATGGTATGAAAAGAGCTAGATCTAAACACTTAATTTAAGCCTTTATTAAAGATGAGCTTATCCACTTTTCAACCACTTTGCTCCACATTCTACGAAAAATAAGGACTAAGTCAAGAAAAAAATAAATTTTTGTTAGAAAAAACATGTATGGCTTAATTGTTATTTCGGAGTAAAAATTATAGATAAAAACTGGGTGAGTTGGTGCTGCTTCTATGAATAAGGGCTGTTTAAAATAAAGGACGAATAGCCCTTTTATATAATGTTTTGACACATCAAGCTGGATGGAGCTGAAAGGGAAAAGGGGGAGAAAAGTGGAGTTTATGGATGTGATGACTTGCTTGCTTAATCTAATATTATATTAGACAAAACAAATACTTATAGCGGCAATAAAATGAACAGCCCTTTGTTTGAACATAAGTTTTATGAAAATACATATCAACCCGAGAAAAAATACCATAATAAGAACAAACAGAATGGTAATGATCCATTGATAGGGTTGATATGCAATTTTTAAAAAAAAGGTTCACTTTTTTAAGGGACAGGTTTTAAATTAGCCTCTTCCTTGATTAAATCTATATCTTTCGGGCTTAAGTCGGCCTTTTCCTGATTTAACAGTTTTTCAATATTTGACACAATCTCTTTGCCGTTGAACTGGCTCAGCTCAAAGACATACTCATTCATCGAAGAAATTCCGATCAAATTGTCAGAATTGTCGGTTTTAAAAAGCGTTAGCTCTATGTCGGCTTCATTTTTAAGAGTTATCTTGCAAAGGGGAAGGGATTTTTCCAGTTCGTTTTTAGAAGGAACAGACACATATTTTTTACATTCCAGAAACGCAACAGAGGACAGCAGGTTTGACACAGCTTCTTTGTCGGCAACCGTTCCGTCTTCAGCCGTCCAGGTGATTTCTGTCTTTTTTTTGTTTGATTCTTTCGGGTCGGATTCTTTTGGACTCGACTTTTTTGGGTCCTTTTCATCTTCTTTTAAAATCAGTGTTTTGGATACCCCTTCTTTTTCAATGGTAAATTGTTTTATGGAGGCTTGCTTGAACTCCAATACTTTTTTATCTCTGAAATCATCCTGGGGCTTGTCAAAATAAGATTTAAAACTGCCGTTGGCATGATAGATGTTTTTATCATTTGCCAGCATGACAAAGGTATGGTTAAAAGACGGAGCGGTTTTTCCCAGGGTAAATTCAAAAATGGTCTTTTCGTCTTGTACCAGTTTAACCCGGATATGATGTTCATTATCAAGCTCGTATCTTTTAAGGTCTCCTTTTTGAGACACCAGGGCGGAAAGCTTGAAAGTTTTGATTGTATCCAGCATGTTTTCCACAGCAGGTGAGTCTGCAGGATATTCTTTGTCGGTCAGAACCCAGTTTTTTCCTTTTTTTGTAAATGCTATGGCTCCTTCTTTTTTATCCAGGGTGAGACTCGTGATTTTGGCAACATCTATTTGGGGAATTTCAGGCAGTGTATAATGGTCTTTGTTGCCTTTATAAAACAAAAGATATGCACCCAATATCAAGATGAGTGCGATCAGGATCATGTATTCTTTTTTCATGAGTTCATTCCTCTTAAGCGTTAAAACGGTTGGCGATTTTCTTTTTTCTGGCTGTTCTTTTGGCAAGCACACCCAGTCCGAACAAGATGACCAGAACAGGCAGGATAATAATATTAAACGCCTTGATAATGCTCCTGGCAAGCGGTGTGGTTTGGGCAACGGGATTCAATGTCTGTTGCTTGCTTCTCAGCTGGGCGATTTTATCGTCACCATTGAGATGATCAATAATGTTTAAGATAAAGGTGGCATTGGTTGATCGGCCCTGTGGGTCCAGCATATTGTCCTGAAGCATCTGGGAGCATGGAAGGATGAAAAGTTTGGCAGTCTTGGATGTTTCTATAAAGGTGTTTTCGGCGCTTAACCCTGTAAATTTATTGTTTTCCAGGGTGGACTCGGTATTGCCTTCTTTGTTGTCTTCATTAATATCTTTTTCTCCCATATCTTTTTCAGGTATGGCTTTGCCTTTAAAGAAACTTGTGAAATTGCCTTCAAGCAGATAGGCAAGATCATAGGATTTCATCTCATCCTCATTTGCCGGCGGCCGGATGAACATGGGGTTTAAATTAATAGAGTCTTCCATCAACCATGATTCATCAGATGAAGACAAAAGTTTTGTTGCTGTAACTTGTGTTGTATCAATGTTTTTTTCCACAAGCTCAAGAGGCGAAATCTGCATGGCAACAAGCCCTTTGATATTGTCCATGAATTGAGGTGTGTTGTTGATGGTATTTTCTTTTAACATGGGGGCAAAATATATGTTTTGTTCTCCGCCTCCCATATTTTGTGGAACTTGCTGTGTATAGGATTGTTTGTCCAATACATATGCTTTTTTTATTTTTATGCCGTAATGGTTTAAGAGGGCTTCAAGGCCGGTGTCAATGGGCTCGTATCTTGGCGGCATACCCATTCCCATACTGTTTTGTTGAGGCATTATTTCATTAAAAGAGTCCGAGATAAACGCAATGTTTGTTCCCTTCATCAGTGCCTGATCAATCTGGAACAGTTCATAATCTGAAAATTTCTGGGTGGGCCTTGCAATAATAAGACAGTTTAACCCGTCCGGAATCGGCCCGTCTTTTAAATCAAGCTGTTTGATTGAATATCGTGAAGACACAAGCGTGTTAAGCACCTGCATGCCGCTTGAAGGCATTCCCTGCATCATGGCCAGTCTGTCCGGCATAAGGGAATGGGTTCCATGGCCTGATAAAAATCCGATATCCTTGTTAATCCCGATGAGTTTTTCCACAACCGAATTGAGTTCTTCTTCCAGTTCGCCCGGATTTGCCATTTGATAGGTCGTGCCGATAATGGGAAGTTCCAAAGCACTGATAAGGGGAAGTGTATTTGTTTTACCGTTAAATTCAATGACAAGACCTGCGGCTCCATGTCCGGCTGAAATGTTTTTTTCAGGAATAGCGGGCCATGAAAGTGCCATTAAATTGTATTTTTTACTCACCATATCAAGATTTTTTTTGTCTGAAATATCAATATGTTTTAATTCAAGGATGCCAAGGATCTTATTATTGAGCTTTTCAATGGTATCTGCCACAGCTTTGTTCAGCATCGGCAGTTGGTCAAGCCCTATCAGGGGAGCTATGGTATTCAAAGAAGTTGATAAATACATATTGACTTGGACTTTGTCTTTGAGCTGCAACAAGGCGCTTACTTTGTTGTTCAGCTTCTGGATAGCGCCTGTAAGCTGGTATTCAAGACCATTTGTGGAGGTTATGGTTTCAATTTTTTCAATCAGGTCTCCGTGGATCATGACCAGTCCCATATAGGCATTTTTAAATTTAACCTCATCATTTTCCATAATCCTGATCTGAACCGGCTGTATCCCGTAATCTTTTGCCATGTCACGGTTTTCGTCGGTATTCTGGGTCAGGTCCCCTTCTTCCGGGGTGACATTATAAAAGGTATAGTTGAAAAATTTACCGCCTCTTGCAGCATATTCTTCCAGCAGATCCCTAAGATATCGTTCCGTATTGTTGTGTGGTGCGGGCAGGTCTTTTGAGAAAAACACCTTGATGGTCAAGGGTTCAGACAAGGTTGCCACAACATCCTTGCTGGCGGGTGACAGCGAATATAGTTTGTCATCTGTCAGGTCTGCCCTGAAAAAAAGGGTGATCCCTGCAAAGTTAAGCAATACAATGACTGCAAGATATAAAATAAATTTAAAGTAGTTTTCTTTCATTGAAAAATTACCCATTGTTTCTCCTTAGTTCTTCTCATGCATGACAATATAGGTTGAAAAAATAAAAATAAAGACCACGCTCACAAAATAAAGAATATCCCTGGAATCGATAATACCTTTGGAAATATTCGTGAAGTGGGAGTTGGCACCAATATATTCAACAATGGAAATGATTTTTGAAGGCATGAAAAATAAAAGCTTGTCAATAATGGTAAGGGTAAAGCACAGGGCGCAGCCAATAATAAATGCAATGATCTGGTTGCGGGTTAAAGACGAGGCAAACAGACCAAGGGAGCAATAGGCAGCCGCAAGAAAAATGGCCCCAAGATATCCGCCGATCACAGGCCCCGGATCAACCTGGCCTATAAACGAGATAAAAATCGGATAGGAAATGGTTGGGACAAGCATGCATGCCGTAAACAGTGTGGCGGCAAAAAATTTTCCCAGGGCAATATCCGTAAACGATACCGGCATGGTTAAAAGAATTTCATAGGAGCCGATATTCTTTTCTTCTGAAAAAAGCCGCATGGTAATGGCAGGAATGATAAAAGAAAAAATAATGGGCAAAAGAGAGAAAAAATCTCTTAAATCAGCCCGTCCGAAAATAAAAAATGTGGAAAAGAAAAACCAGCCCGTTACAATCAGGAATAAAGATATCACAATATAGGCAATGGGTGAGATGAAATAATCCTTGAACTCTTTAATGGCAATAGTTTTTATCTGTTTCATGGGTTTTATGCCTCCTCCCTTGTCAATTTCCGGAATATTTTTTCAAGGGCCTGGGATTCTTTTTTGAGTTCTACAATGATCCAGTCCGTTTCTTTGATTTTAAGGTATATGTCTGATCGCAAATCCATGGCGTCAGAATTATTATATCTATTATTATCTGTACTGGTATCTGAATTGCCGATCTCAAAAGAGAGAGTGTCATCTTCACCTGAATCAACGGTTTTCACATCAAGATTTGAATGGATACCCTTTAAAAGTGATATGGCATCGTCTTTTAACGCTCCTTTAAGAGATAGTTTGATCAAAGAAGTTTGTGCTGCATTTTGTTTGAGATGTGCAGTTGTATCATCGGCAACCACTTTTCCTTTGTTGATAATGGTGATCCTGTCGCAGGTGGCCTCAGCTTCACTCAAGATATGGGTGGAAAAGATAATTGTTTTCTCTTTTCCAATGGTTTTAATAATATCCCTTATTTCAACAATCTGGTTTGGATCCAGCCCTGATGTGGGTTCATCCAGAATTAAAATTTTTGGATCAGTCATCATGGCATGGGCAAGGCCTACCCTCTGTTTTAGCCCTTTTGAAAGATTGGCAATGGGTTTGTCCATAATGGCAGACAGTCCGCAAAGATCAGATAATTGCAAAAACCTGTCATACCTGGTTTCCTTATCATTGATTCCTTTTATCCTTGCAACATAATCCAGGTAGTCATAGACCAGCATGTTGTGATAAAGTGGAGCTGATTCAGGCAGATATCCGATTAAGGATTTGATCCGGATGGCATCTTTTGGCATTTGCAAATCATTTATTTTTATGGACCCTGAGCTTGGTTTGAAATATCCGGTTAACATTCTTAAAGTAGTTGTCTTTCCGGCACCATTTGGACCAAGAAGACCTAAAATTTCACCTTTCCGGATCATCATGCTGATATTGTCCACAGCACAGAAATCTTTGTAGTACTTGGTCAGATTTTGAACTTCAATCAACTTGTCCTCCTTCATTATATAGTATTGAGAGTTGAGGGATGAGATTTTTTTGCATATATCAAACCTTATGTCTTGTTCTTTTTATATTAATACCTTGAAAAATCCAAACAAAGACGTTCTTGTTTTGTTGTGGACAAATCAAGTTGAGCAGATTGCAGTATGAAATGTCCAGGTCTGCCTGCAGCAGTTTATATAAAAGAACTTTTAACCTGCTGAAATTAAATATCTTTCATTGTTTGTTTCGGCAGAGTGATCTGCCATGGCATTATTAAAAATCTTCTAAAACTTTGCTTTTATCAATAAACAGTGCAAGGTCTTTTTCTGTTTTTTGACAGGCAAATACGGCTTTTTCAATACGCCGGCAAAAAGGATCATCTTTACCAAGTATATTAACAGCTTTCTGGTAAAGCTCTTTTCCCCGGTTGAAATGATTAATAACCTCTTTTTGCAGGACTTTTCGTTCTTTGTGCCTTAGTTTTTCAGAGTTGATAATGGATTCAAGCTTTTTGACCGAATATTCAACAAGTGCATCCCGGGGGGTTCCATAAGCCTGGGAAATAGTGCCAAGGGCATCAATGGTTTTTCGGCTTAACACAAAGGTTTTCTGTTTCCTGGGAATTTTTTTAAATTGCCTGATGCGAATGGTTTTTGCAAGGCTGTCCAGGGCGTCCATGTCTTCTATGATGTGATCAAACAGAGATTTTTGTTTTATCCCCATATGGATGGCAACAAGCCCGATTGCATCAATGGCTTTCTGGGAGAGTTTGAAGGTAGCCCGGACGGATTGTTTTCCCCTGAGGTCAAGCATGTTTGAATCAGGGAATTGATCTTCTGTTTCTGACATAATGCGCTCCTTTCCGGAGATTATATGATTAAATTTGTTTCATTCAAAATAGTAATGAAACTATATCATGGTTCGAATTTTATCTTAAAAAATTGTGATGATCAATGGGAAATATGAAAGATGACCGAAAAATAATTTTAAATTTATAGACAGGCAAGACTTAAAGACAAAATAAGACTGCCGGCAAGAAAATAGATTTCATTTCCAGAGGGTGTGAATTCAGGATCTGTCCTGTCATCGCTATAGCATCTTGATTCCATTGCAAGAACCAGGCTGTCGGCAGACAGGAAGGTTTTTTTCAGCAGTGGACAAACAAGACGGATGATTTTTTTTACAGGATTTTTTTGAAGATCTCCGCAGCGTGCTTTCTGGGCATCAGATATCTCTTTGGCCTGTTTTAGAATCACCGGCATAAATGCAAGCGACAGGCTTATCATGACAGCTACCCGTTTTTCAGGCACAAACGGGACGGGTTTTAAAAACCATTGAACCGCACTTTTCACGGCAGACGGTTTGGTGGTACAAGAAAACAGAAGTCCCGTCAACATCACTAAAAAAAATTTAAAGGCCACAAGCCCCCCTTCATTCATACCCTGTTCAGTGACTGACAGGCCGTAAAATGAAAAAATAACATGACCTTCCACGGTAAGTGCCCGGGCAAGGAAAATAAAAAAGAGCAGCAGTATGAAATATTTAATGCTGTTCAATAGTGAGAATAAGTCAAGCCCGGCAGCTTTAAAGAAAACAAGTAAAATTAAACCATAAACGCCACTGGCCAGAAGATGCGCAGAGACCATGGAGATGCTGATAAGGCAGATGATGAAAAATTTAACCCTGGCATCCAGTTTGTGAAGCATGGAGTGCCCCTGCCGGTATGTAAAGGGTATCAGGTCAGCCATGGTTGTATCCCCAGTCCGAATTTCGAAGAACAAGGCTCTTTGATACCGTATGATTCCAGGCATCGGATAAGATCACAGGGCTTGCCGTCTTGTTTGATCCGTGCATTTTCCATGATTATGAGTCGTGTTGCCTCACAAATAACAGTTTCCATATCATGGGTTGCAATTATAATGGTGTGGCCGGATTTATTCAGATCAACTATGGTGGAAAGAACCTGAATCGTTCCAGGATAATCCAGGTTGGAAAAAGGCTCGTCAAACACAATCACTTCAGGATCCATGACCAGGATTCCGGCAATGGCAAGTTTGCGTTTTTCTCCCCCGGAAAGATTGGACGGATTTTTATCCTTTAAATGAAAAAGATTCAGATCTTCTAAAACCCGGGTGACTGTTTCATTGATTTTTGCGCGGTTGAATTTTAAATTTTCAAGGCCGAATGCCACCTCATCAAACACGGTATCGCCGATAATCTGGGTGTCTGCATCCTGGAATACCATGCCAACGGTTTTTCTGGTTTGAACCAGATGCTTTGATACCTCACGGCCGTTTACCAGTATACGTCCCGAATCAGGCATCAACAGGCCGTTCAAATGCCGTAAAAAAGTTGATTTGCCGGACCCGTTTTTTCCGGCAAGAATAATAAATTCTCCTTTATAAATGGACAGGCAGATCTCTTTGAGTCCCACATAACCGTCTGAAAATGTATGGCAAAGGGTGTCTATATCGATTATTTTTTCCGGCATCTCAGCTGTTTTTTTCAAGAGTTTAATTACAATTTGATGACTGGTCTTAGGCTTTTTGCAATAAATGCCGCTGCAATGATTTTAAGAACATCACCGATCAAAAACGGAAACATGCCGACGGCAACGGCTTTTTCAAGGGTCATGGCAGTGGCAATTTTCAGCCAGAAAACCCCTGCTCCGTAAACAATCAAAGACCCTGTCACCATGGCAATCATATCGGCTGACATTCTTTTGCCCAATGCTTTTGAAATTCCGGCAGTGACAAATACCGCAGGCAAGTACCCTAAAAGATATCCGCCTGTGGGCCCGAACAATTTGCCAATACCCGATGTTCCCCCGGCAAATACCGGCAGGCCGGCAAGACCGATCAACAGATAAATGGCCACACAGGCAACAGCCCATACCGGGCCTAATATGATTGCTGCCAGAAGAACAAACATGTTCTGAAGCACTATGGGAACCGGTCCGATGGGGATGGCAATAAAAGCGCCAATGGCAATAAAGGCAACAAATAAAGATGTGTATACAGTCATTTTAAGCTGTTTTGAACTGTTCATATGTATTTTTTTATATGTATTCTTTCAGGTGTGAAAACAATCGCCATAAATTATTTTTTTTATTTCCCCGGTGCTGTCCTGAAGCATCAAGGCACCGGTTTCGTCCACATCAACAGCCAGTCCTTCATGCATATCTTTTAATGTTTCGATTCTAACTCGGCTGCCAATGGTGGAGGTCTGTTCTTTCCAAAGGTCAATAATCTTATGGCAGTCTATGACTTGAATCCTGGATTTAAAATCATGCAGAAAAGTTTCCAAAATTAATTTGCGGGACACGGGTTTGCCTAATACGTCTTTTAAGGAAACAGCTTTGGGCTCATATTTTTGAGGCTGGTTATTGACATTAATGCCGATTCCGATATTGACAAATTCAACCATATCCCCACGGGTTTCCATCTCGGACAAAAGGCCTACAAGTTTTTTGTCGTTCAATAAAAGGTCATTGGGCCATTTGACGCTGACATTCACATCAAAGAGCCGTTTTAATGATGTTGAAAGACTCAGGGAGGCTGCAAAATTATAAATATAGGCCAGTGGCGGGGGGGTATCTGGTTTTAAAATCAGTGTAAACCACAGTCCGCCTTTTGAGGAAAACCATTTGCGGTTCAGCCGTCCCCTGCCCGTGGTTTGATTTTCTGCAATGACCACGCTTAAGTGGGGGGCATCTTTTTTTGCAATGGCCCTGGCCTTATCCATTGTGGATTCAAGTTCCTGGAAATGGAATATGTTTGTTTTAAATTCTGAGGAAAAACAAAAAGGCAGCAACAGGTCGTCGGGGTTGAGCAGAGCATATCCTTTGGGACATGATTCAATCTCGAACCCGGTTTGCTTGAGTGCCGTGATATGCTTCCACACAGCTACCCTTGAAATATCCAGAGAATCGCTTAACCTGACCCCGGACACCGTGTCTGCCTTTGCCTGGTAGAGAATCTTTAATATGTCATGCTTGATATTTTTGTTTGTGTTAACCATATTGAAATGGAATAGTTAACAGAATTGAAATTTCAGGTCAAGAGATAAATATCAAAAGAAAATAAGGGGATGGCCTTGATATAAAAAAGGTTGACCCTTGTCCTTTCTATATAGAGGAAAAAACTTATGTTTGAGAACTTATAATTGGATAATGGTTTTTAATTAGCTATTCTTTTGTTTTTTTCAGATCTTGAGTAAATGCTGAAAATTTTCTGATTTTATATTTTTCCGCTCCGACTTCATCTATTTTGATTAAGCAAACTGAAATTTTGTCTTTATGAACGTCTAAACCTCAACAAATTGGGTGAATAATTTGAATGAATGTGCTATCTGATTTCTTGATCATGACTATCCCCTATCATTTTTGTTTGGAGAAATAAAAAAAATGATAGTTATTACTGTTTTTTTTATTTTGTAATTGTTTCATACTTCGCTGTGTTCACTATGGCATGTGGGTTATATAAAAAAATGAAATTTTTATTTGCAGGTATTATTTCAATTATATTGGTTTTCACAGGTTCTGAAATTTGGGCTCAAAAAAGCCCTTATGATTGGGCATTGATTCAATTGGATTATGTGCGTCAGGAAAAGATTGAACATTTAAAGCGATTTACTGAACGAATGCACAGCTTTGCTCAAAAAGCTGCAAACGATGAAAAAATGATTGCTTTTTATGAAATGAATCGGAAATATTTCAATGCTGTGAAGACTGAAAAGATACCTTCCTCACTTGCAGATAATATTGAAAAAGCGAGAGATTATTTTAACAGGTATTACATTGCAAATTATTATTTTTTTCGTGATATTTTATTTGTGGATAAGAAAGGTGTCGTTTTCTATACTATCCGAAAAGAAGTGGATAATTATACCAATCTTGTGAACAGTAAAGAATCAATCGGCTTGCTGGCCAATGTAATAGCTGATAACCCGACCCAGGAAGTGTTCATTGATTTTTATAACTATAGCCCATCATCGGAGCCGACAGCTTTTTTTGTTGAGCCGGTTTTTAACAGTGATGTTCAAGTCGGCTGGATAGTTCTTCAATGCGCTGTGAATAAGTTAAACTCGATTTTTGCATCAACAGATGATCTGGGACAGACAGGTGAGACCTTTTTGGTTAATCATGATGGTTTGATGCTTACTGAGTCATATTTTAAAGGATATTCCACAATACTGAAAGAACACCTTGATGACAGAAATATCAAGGTAAAGTTTAAAGAAAAAAGAGGGTATCGTATTGTTGTGGACTATCGGGGAGCAAGTGCCTTAAGTTCTTTTGAGGTGTTTGAGTTTTTAGGTTCAAAATGGTTGGTTGTGGCAAAAATAGATAAGGAAGAGATAACAACACAACATTATAAAAGTCACAATAAATATTACAGAAACAGGTTGTTTAGATATTTGCAGGAACATTCCTTACAACCGCCCAACGGTGAAAAATTAAAAACAGGCGGCTTGACTCTCCGGGTGGATATGGATGAATTTTTAAAGGCTGAAAATAATGAAATTCTTGAAACTTGGGGGGTTTCAACGTGTACGGCTCTGTTGGCCGGTGTGCCTGAAAAATTTGCTTATCTTGCACACATAAGTCCGAAAGATAAAATTTATAACCGCAACGATACTAATTTGCTGTCACAAATTACAAAAAAGATTCAAAGTTTTGATATTTATCATTGCGAAAAAAGAAAGGTTGAATTTGTCGTTGTGGCGACTCACCTTGACAGCTTGACAAATATTATAAATCATCTGATCGAGGATGGTTTTTTTCTTTCCCAGATACGCATAGCCTATAACAGCGGGGCTAAGTCAGCAGCAATCGCTTATCAATATAGCGATAATGATCTGGTCATTGCCTGGACAATGAATCATAAAAAAACTACTTTTGTTTTGCACGGAATTAAGGATACGGTTAATATCGGTAATGTTGTTGAAGGAATTATGTTAAAGGAGAGTAAAAATTTTATTGTCCTGAAAATGGACAAATAATTTATTCTAAAGGAAATTATGCATTATGCCAAAAGTACTAATTATTGATGATGATGAGTTGATATGTGAGACTTTGGTCAAGGTTTTCAATCGAATGGGGTATGATATATTTTATCAACTGACATTAAAAGATGGATTGGAGCAAATTTTTGCCGATAATATCGATATTGTTTTTTTAGATGTAAGTTTGCCGGACGGCAATGGTCTTCAAGCCATAAAAAGTATAAAAAAGCATCCTTTTGCTCCTGAAATAATTATTATAACGGGAAATGAAAATATTGACGGAGCAGAGCTTGCCATTAGATCCAATGCATGGGATTATATTTCGAAAACAGGTTCTATGAAAAAATTTAAATTTGCTCTGGACAGGGCATTTGAATACCGGAAACAAAAGCAAGCTGTACAATCAAAGCATACGGTTAAAAGAGATTTGATTATCGGTGAAAGCCCACTGATATTAAGCTGTATTGATAAAGTCTCAAAAGCTGCTGTCAATGATATCCCCGTATTAATATCGGGTGAAACAGGAACCGGCAAAGAGTTGTTTTCAAGGATGATTCACATCAACAGCAAACGATCTCATGCAGGATTTATAGTTGTGGATTGTGCGGCCTTGCCCGAATATTTGGTCGAAAGCACTTTGTTTGGTCATGTAAAAGGTGCATTCACAGGTGCGGATTCCAGTAAAGCAGGGTTAATGGAAATGGCGGATAAAGGCACTTTGTTTCTTGATGAAGTGGGGGAACTGCCTTTAAATATACAAAAAAAATTTCTCAGGGCGCTTCAGGAAAAACAGTTCCGGCCTGTAGGGGGTCAAAATGAGATTAAAAGCGATTTTCGGCTGATCAGTGCAACCCACCGTGATATAGGAGCCATGGTGAAAGAAAATAAATTCAGAGAAGATTTTTATTTTAGAATATTTTCAATGAATATCCATCTGCCTCCGTTAAAGGATCGAAAAGATGATATCAAACTCATTGTTCAGAATCATTTATCCAACAATAAAAATTTTTCAAAAGAAAATTTATGCTCGGTTTCAGATGAGTTCCTAAGAGAACTTCAAATATACGATTGGCCTGGAAACGTAAGAGAGCTTATAACGATAATTGATCTGGCCCAGAGTGAAGCCGGTGCTGGCAGCATCCTTTTTCCGCATCATCTTCCCAGCCATCTTCGCGTATTTAACATACGAAATAAATTTGATAACTCAACTGTCAGGGATATGTCTGAGGATTTTGTTTCACCTGCCGTACAAAACATTGGCAATACTTTGAAATTTAAAGATTATATTGAAAAAATGAAATGTGAGTATCTGCGTGTTTTATTGTCGAATGTACAAGGAAATATACAACATGCCTGTAAACGCTCCGGTCTCTCCAAAAGTCAGCTTTATCGTCTGATGCAGCAGTATGATTTGAAAAATAATTAAGTTTGTCCTTTTTTTGCGATTGTTTCATCATTGCGACAAAGATCATAAAACAACAACATTGTAATGAAAATACAACGGATTGACTTTTTTTCATAAGTTAAAAAAAATAAAATCGTCCTGTCTGTGAGATAAATAAAAAATAACTCATATTCTAATATCTTGAAATAACTACATTTTATATTTTTTTTAGTGGCACATATTTTGTATGTATCTGTGTGATTTTGAAATACAAACTTAAATATTTTTTATAAGAGCATGCAAATAATGAAATTTATTCTTTTTATTCATAAGGCTTCTTCCAGAAAAGGAGATGTATTGAAAAGCATTATTGAAGAAAATTTCAATAATGTTGAAATTCAAATATTTCAAACCTTTGATTTGTTCAAGGCAAGATTAAGACAGGTCTCAATTTATAACGATGAAATCTATGTTTTGCTTGCAGATTCAAAAAATAGAATGGAAAAATTGACTTTGTTTATTGATTTGCTTAAGGACAGACGTATTATTTTGATTCTTCCTGATGATTCAAAAGCTGTTATATCAATTGCCCATCATTTTTTTCCACGGTTTGTTACTTATATGAATGATACATATGTTGATCTTTGCGAAGTGTTGAAAAAGATGATCAGCCTGAAAAAATAAAGACCAAAGCAAGCGATGCCCGCAACCCAAAAGCTGAAAAAAGTTACCGATGAAAAAAGTTAGAAAAATTTTATAACATACGTTTAAAAATGAGGCACTAATAATTTACATTAACATAAAAGTTTAACTAGGAGGATTAGTATGGAAAAGCTAAGTTTGGGATTAAAAATAGCATCAGGATTTGTCTTGTTGCTGATTATTGCGGGTATGCTGGGTGTAATGGCCATCTGGAATATGGATAAAGTGGAAACACAAAGCACCATGCTGGCCAATGAGTATGTACCTGAAGTTGATGTTGCCGTTGAGTTGAGAGGTGCGGTAAACCGTGTGATGTATGAGATGAGTGGATATGGTTTTACAGAAGATGAAAAATTTTATACCGATGCGCAAAAAGAGATGAAGGCCGTGGAAAATGCCTTGGAAAAAGCGCGAAAACTTGAGGCACAATCCCCAAATCTGAAAGCCCTCAAGGGCCAGATTGAGGTGGCAACCCAAGCGTTTGATAATTATGGTATGCTTGTTCAGAAGACTGTGGATACTTTTGTAAAAATGGATAAAGAAAGAAAGGCTTTGGATTCATCAGCCGTAAAATATATGCAGAACTGCAATGATTTTCTGGGTGCTCAGAATGCAGCGTTTAAAAAGGATTTGAATGAACGGCAGGAAAAAATAATCGTTGTTACAGATGTCGTAAAGCTGGTATCCCGTGTCCGTATTGATAATTTCAAGGCCTATGCAGCAAATGATTTCCAAGGCATGAGAGAGGCTGGAAAACTGATTCTTGATGTGAATAAAAAATTGGAGTCTATCAAGCCGATAACCCGCTCATCCGAGAATATCAGACAGATTGATATCATTGAAACCTGTGCAAAAAAATATGCTGAAGCAATAGACGGATATGCCACGACAAAGGAGGAAAAATATCGCCGGGATCTGGATGCTGTGGCAGGTAAATTTACCATGAATTGCGAAGAGTTCCTGAAGAACCAGAACCATTCCTTGACCAGGGAGATGCTGGAACGTAATTCTAAAATAAACATAGTCAATGATATTATTGATCTTGGAAATGACACTCGGATAGGAGTGTTTAAATCCCAAGCTCTGCGAAGTCCTAAAATCATTGAAGAAGCACTGGATAATTTTCCAAAAATTGAAGAAAAGTTTGAAGAGCTGAAAAAAATAACCCGTTTACCTGATGATCTTGATAGGATAAATGTAGTAAGGTCTGAAGGGAATGCCTATAAAAATGCCATGAAGGGTTTCCTTGGAAACTGGATTGCCTTGCAGGAAGTTGGAGAGCAAAGAGGATCGGCAGGCCAAGTTGTTATTGATGCCTGTAAAACAACAGCTGAGGCCGGTCTGGATGAAACAGACAAAATTGCCAAAGGAGCTGTGGCATCTCTTTCCAATGCATCAACTATCATGATTATCGGATTGATTGCAGCGCTTTTGATCGGTGCAGTGGTGGCATTTTTTATTACCAGAAGCATTACCCGGCCGGTCAACCGTATTATTGCCGGTCTGAATGAGGCATCCAATCAGGTGGCATCGGCGTCAAGCCAAGTATCTTCTTCAAGTCAGGGTATGGCTGAAGGTGCCTCTCAACAGGCGGCCTCTATAGAGGAGACATCTTCTTCCATGGAGGAAATGTCATCCATGACCAAAAAAAATGCCGAGAATGCAGGGCATGCGGATGGGTTGATGAAGGACGCTAATCAAGTTGTAGGTACTGCCAACACATCCATGGAGCAATTAACAAAATCAATGGAAGATATTTCCAGGGCCAGTGAAGAAACATCAAAGATTATTAAAACCATTGATGAAATTGCCTTTCAAACAAATTTGCTGGCCCTGAATGCAGCCGTTGAAGCTGCAAGAGCCGGTGAAGCCGGTTCTGGCTTTGCCGTTGTTGCCGATGAGGTGAGAAATCTTGCCATGAGAGCTGCAAGTGCTGCAAAAGATACAGCCGCACTGATTGAAGGAACGGTTAAAAAAGTGAATAACGGGTCTGAACTGGTTTCAACTACAAGTGATGCTTTTAGTAAAGTTGCCGAAACTGCCGTCAAAGTAGGTGAAATTGTATCGGAAATATCCCAGGCCTCAAAAGAGCAGTCTAATGGTATTGAACAGGTAAATACAGCCATAACAGAGATGGATAATGTTGTTCAGCAAAACGCAGCCAATGCAGAAGAATCTGCTTCAGCGTCTGAAGAGATGAGTGCCCAGGCAGAGCAGCTCAAGGAGTATGTGGACGAGCTGGTAGAGCTTGTTACTGGCAATAAAAACCAGGAAAATACCGTCCAACGTCACAATAAAATAAAATCAGTTTCCTTAAAACCCGAAAAAAGGGTGTTTGGAAGAAATAAAGTATTGACGCAGAGTTTAAAAGAAGTTCAACCGGATCAGGTCATTCCTTTTGATGATGACGAATTTAGAGATTTTTAGTTTGACCGGTAGTAGTTAATAAATTTAAGCGTTCAGGGTTTTATACGTATATCATGCCGTTTGAAATGCCTGAACGCTGATCAATAAGCACCTGGACTAAAGTTTCTTCCGATTTTACCTTTGAAGATAGCCTTTCAGTCAGCGGAATTAA
Organism: Desulfobacula phenolica; assembly: GCF_900105645.1. Classification (NCBI taxonomy): domain Bacteria; kingdom Pseudomonadati; phylum Thermodesulfobacteriota; class Desulfobacteria; order Desulfobacterales; family Desulfobacteraceae; genus Desulfobacula; species Desulfobacula phenolica. The sequence continues at coordinate 174,399 of NZ_FNLL01000001.1, forward strand.
TTGCTATGTAGATGATGAAACTTATGTTCAAGCACTTAAATCTTGGTATAAATATGACAAAAACTGAATTCAGGGATCATTTCAATTTATTTTTTTCTATTCTTTCTGTTTTAGTAATTATAAGCGTTTTATATATAGTCAGTCGTTATAATTATCTTATTTTTCATACACTTGCAGAGTTTTTTTCAATCGTTATTGCCTGTAGTCTATTTGTTATAGTTTGGAATACAAGGAAGACAATTGAAAATGATGCTCTTGTATTTCTTGGAATAGCTTACTTATTCATTGGTGGCTGTGATTTGTTTCATGCTCTCAGTTATAAAGGCATGGGTACTTTTGGACCCGAGCTGGGAGCTAATCCTGCGACACAATTATGGCTTGTTGCCAGATATATGGAAAGCATATCTCTTTTTTTATTCCCATTTTTATTTAATAAACGCATAAACTTTACACTTGTATTCTGGGTTTATTCAATTATATCTGTCATTGCATGTTTTGCGATATTTTTTTGGAAAATTTTTCCGGCTTGTTTTATAGAAGGCTTTGGACTTACGACATTTAAAAAGACCAGTGAATATATAATATGTCTTTTTTTAGCCCTATCACTCTTTTTTTTACACCAAAAACGAAATGTATTAGACCAAATTGTTTACAAACTATTGTTTATGTCCATCGGGATGACAATAATTTCTGAGCTGGCGTTTACTTTTTATATAAGTGTTTATGGCTTTTCTAATTTTATTGGGCATTTATTTAAGATTTTTACTTTTTATCTGGTTTACAAAGCTATGGCCTATACTGGACTCAAGAAGCCCCATGATTTGTTATTTAAGGAACTCAGAGATAAAGAACAATGCTATAGGCAAATGTTTGAAACAAATCAGGCTGTCAAACTTATCATAAACCCTGAAAATGGCTCTATTATTGAAGCAAATGAAGCTGCTTGTAATTTTTATGGATATTCAAAAGAGGAGATTACCTCTTTGTCAATTTTTGATATTAATGCTTTAACTACCGAGCAAGTGGTAAAAGAAATGAATAAAACCAAATTTGAAAATAAGCTGGTTTTTAATTTTCCTCACAGGCTTGCTTCTGGGGAAATCAGAGAGGTCGAGGTGTATTCCGGTCCTGTTCAATCTGGTGAAAACACCTTCCTTTATTCAATAATTCAAGATATTACAAAGCGCAAACAAGCTGAACAAAAGATAAAAAGTCATGCTGATAACCTGAGTATTATATTCAACAGTGTGCCCAATATCCTTGCTATTGTCAATGACAAGGGGAGGATTGAAATGATTAATAATAAAGGAACTGCTTTTGGGAGAAAAGAAAAAGAAGAGTTTTTAGGGCTTTGGGGTGGTGAAGTTCTCAACTGCTTGACTTCCTTTGACGGCAAAGGGTGTGGTAGAAATAGCGATTGTTCTGAGTGCCCTGTTAGAATGAGAGTTATGTCCACCTTCAAAACAGAAAAATCACACATTGATGAAGAATGCCAAATGACATTTTTCATTGATGATAAGGAAATGTTTTTGAATTTTCTAATATCCACTTCTCTTTTAAAATTGAATGGTGACAAAAAGGTTTTACTCTCATTAACAAATATTACTGAGCGTAAACAGTCTGAGCAATCATTGATTGAAAGCGAGATTCGATTCTCCGAAATGTTTGAGCATATGTCGAGTGGTGCTGCTGTTTATGAACCAATAAAAAAAGGTGATGATTTTATTTTCAAAGCATTTAATGCTGCTGCAGAAAAGATTACTCGTATTAAAAGAAAAAATGTTTTGGGGAAAAGACTGTTGGAAATATTCCCTAATATGGACAAAACAGGTTTTTTGGATGTCTTACAGGAAGTTTGGAAATCGGGAAAAGAAGTTCACTTGGAACCATTTTATTACAAAGATAATGTTCGGAAAGGTTGGAGAGAAAACAGAATTTATAAATTGCCTTCAGGAGAAGTCGTGGCATTGTTTGATGATGTCACGCTAAGAATAGAATCAGAATCAGCAATAAAAAAAAGTGAAAAAAAATATCGAACCTTATTTCACAAATCTAATGACGGTATAATTGTTCATAATCTGAACGGGCAAATTCTTGACATCAATAATAAAATTGAACAGATGCTGGATTATCAAACAGACGACTTTACACAATTGAATCTTAAAGAACTACTCCCTCCTTTTGATATGGAAATATTGAAAGAAGTTTTAGAAGAAACAAAAATAAAAGGTTACACAAAATTTGAAACGAAACTGAACCGGCATGACGGATCAATAATTGATGTTGAAGTCAGTTCAAGCATTGTTGATCAAAACGCTGGAACAGTTCAGAGTATTGTTCGCGATCTTACGGATCAAAAAGAAATGGAAAAACGTGTATTACACTCTCAGAAGATGGAATCTATTGGCAGTCTGGCAGGTGGCATTGCTCATGACTTTAATAATATCTTATTTCCCATTGTAGGTATGTCGGAAATGCTGCTTGAAGATATGCCAGAGCAAAGCCCTGTACATGAAAATGTGCAAGTAATTTTAAAAGCCGGACAAAGAGCTGCAAAACTCGTACAACAGATTCTTACATTCAGTCGTCAAAATGAACATAAAGTTATTCCGGTTCGTATCCAGCAGGTTCTAAAGGAAGTGTTAAGATTAACCAGATCAACCATTCCTTCCAATATAGAAATAGTTCAACAAATTCAGCATGACTGCGGCTTGGTCATGGCAGATCCAACACAGATACACCAGGTTGCCATGAATATTATTACCAATGCGTTCCATGCCATAGAATTTGAAGGTGGTATAATTACTGTCTTGCTGAAAGAAATATTATTAGAAGGTGATGATTTGGTTTCAACCTCTCTTGGATCTGACAGATATGCCAAATTGAGTATTTCTGATAATGGACATGGAATATTACCTGAATTGATGAATAAAATTTTTGAACCTTATTTTACAACCAAAGGGCAGGGAAAGGGTACTGGGCTTGGGCTTTCAGTAGTCTACGGAATTATTAAAGATCATAAAGGGGAAATAACGGTTGATAGTGAACCCCAAAAAGGAACCACCTTCAACATATTTTTACCAATAATGAAAAAAACGTCCGTTGTCAGACAAATAAAAGCCGGGGATCAGCCAACCGGAGATGAACGTGTTCTTCTTGTGGATGATGAAGAATCTATCATAAAAATTTCATCACAAATGCTCATTCGTTTAGGATACAAAGTAACATCCTTTGTAAACAGCCTTGAAGCATTGGAAGCATTTAAAGATAAACCTGATACTTTTGATATTGTTATCACCGATATGACCATGCCGCTTATGACCGGCAATCAGTTGGCAAAGGAACTGATGACCATTAGACCGAATATTCCAATTGTCATGTGTACGGGATTTAGTGAAAGCATAGATCAGGAAAAAGCAAAGGCTTCTGGTTTCAAAGGTCTTTTAATGAAACCCATTTTTAAATCAGACATGGCAAATATGGTTCGAAAGGTTTTGGATAAAGCAAGTCAAGATTTACAATCTGTTTGTTTTAAATAAAAATTTTTAACATAGGGAAAAATGAAAGATTCATTACAACATTCCATTATTTTTTGTTTAATACCATGGTTTGATCTCAATCTTAGTTGTTGATAAATTGCTTTAATTTAAACACACTGTATCCTTGATTATAACTTAAAAATCGAGATCTTATTGATTGTGGTTCAAATTTAAAATTGCTGAAATTGTACTTGACAAAATGTTCAGAGGAATCACAGTCTGCGGTACAGACACCTGTTGTTGATTGCCGCATAGTCTTGGCACAAATTGTCTAATTATTTTGATCAAGTCCAAAGTTTTTCACAATAATTTGACCTATTCAAACAAGGATATCTTAGCAGGTGTATATGGAAAAAAATATCAACCTGCAGTCAAGTTGACTCAATGATTCGTTTTGCCCGGTAAACGGTTCTTTTTGTGTTAACCATATTGAAATGGAATAGTTAACAGAATTGAAATTTCAGGTCAAGAGATAAATATCAAAAGAAAATAAGGGGATGGCCTTGATATAAAAAAGGTTGACCCGTGTTCTTGTTGTCGGTAATCTAAAAATGATTTAACATGTTTACCATAAGCCTTTTGGGGATGTGATTTGTTTCCGGGTATGGTGGTTTGTTTGGCGACAATTAACTGTGCCCCACAAGAAGAATTCCTAATAACGCCCATTGCAGATTGACTTGCCACAACAAAAAATAAAAGAGATTTGATTCCAACAGGTTAAGAGTTCTTTTGATAATGAAAATTACAAGGAAACCACAAATGTCCTTTGTTGAAAATTTTGATTCGTCCAGTTTGCTGGACATGGAACAAATTGATTTTTTATCGGTATTGAACCGGCTGGATGACGGGGTTATTATTGCGGACATTAACGGGGTCATCCTTTTTTACAATGCTGCACAGTCCAAGATAGACGGGTTGGCGGCAAAAGATGTGATCGGGCGCAAAGTCACCGAAATTTACAGGCTCAACAACCGTACCAGCATGATCATGCAAGCCATTGAACGTCATGCTGCCATCAAGAACAGGGCTTTTTTTTACCAGACCTGTTCCGGAAAAGTGGCCAACACCATTACCAGTGTTTATCCACTGTTAAAAGGGAAAACCATCAACGGTGTGATCTGTCTTGTCAAGGATTACGAATTGCTTTACAGGTCAACCCCCATGGCGGCCCTCACCGAATCCCGTCCGGATCTCGGCAACGGCACCAGGTACACCTTTGCCGACCTTATCGGCAAAGGATCGGATTTTCAGCGGGTGGTGGGGACGGCAAGAAAGGCTGCATCCTCTCCTTCTCCCATCATGATCCAGGGAGAAACAGGAACCGGCAAGGAACTCTTTGCCCAGTCCATTCACAACCACAGTCAGCGCAGGAAACAAAAATATGTGGGTGTCAATTGCGCTGCCATTCCCCGTGATCTGCTGGAGGGACTGCTCTTTGGTACTGCCAGGGGAGCCTTTACCGGTGCTATGGACAAGTTGGGCCTTTTTGAAATAGCCCATGGCGGCACATTGTTTCTTGACGAACTTCTGGCAATGCCCGTGGATCTTCAGGCAAAACTGTTGAGGGTTCTGCAGGAAAAATGTGTCCGGCGGGTGGGCTCTGCCATGGAAACTCCTGTGGATGTCAAGATTATCAGTTCCGTGAGCCGTGATCCCCGCACTGCCATCCGGGAAGGTGTGTTGCGCATGGATCTTTTTTACCGGCTGGGGGTGGTCATGGTCAAACTGCCCCCTTTAAGAGATCGGCAAAACAGCATGGGTGAACTGGTCAGCCATTTTATTGAGAAATACAACAACCGGCTGGGAACCCATGTGAAACGGATTTCCAGGGAAGTTCTTGAGCTTTTTTCAGCTTATCAATGGCCCGGCAATATAAGAGAGCTTGAGCATTTAATAGAAGGGGCCATGAACATGGCGGGCCGCGAGGAAATTATAGGAATCGAACATTTTACACCTGGACTGGATTGCCTGGAACAGGTCGATTTTACAAGTCCTGAGCCTTCGGATTTCATAGCCCCAGGCCTTGGTGTCCCTTCCTTTGGGGAACCTGACCTGACCCTTGATCCTGACCCACCCCTTGATCCTGCTCCAACCGGAAACCTGTCTCAGACTCAGGCCGACCGGGAAAAATCAGCCATCAAAACCGCCCTTTCCACAGCAGGGGGAAACGTAACCCTGGCGTCAAAAAAACTGGGGATTTCAAGGCAGTTGCTTCATTATAAAATTAAAAAACATGGGCTTTGCCGCCTGGACTTTATTTCTCGCCCGATCAGATAGTCAAAATTTTTTCATGTGAAAGTTTTTTTTCTTTTTTCTTGCCAGGATAAGTGAAAATTTTTTTTCTATCCAATTGTATTTAAAAATACCGGCTATCTTTAGAGTCAATATTTCATATAATATCAATTAGTTGTGCTATGTTATGAATATGGCAATGTTAAAAACTGAACTCTGGCATGCAATCTGCAATTATCCCATATTAAGTCCACCGGCCTGATCGTATGAAGGGTCGTCAGGGTGGAGAGAATATAAACCGATTTTACAGGAGTTAAGTTTGAAAAAAGCCATGAATTCAACAAAACCATTTGATCCTTTTGTGTTCTGGGTTTCCGCCTCTGTGACCATCCTTTTTGTCCTTTGGTCCATCCTCTTTCCCAAGAATATGACCATCGTTATCAATGCTGTTTTCAGCTGGACCACCACCCAATGGGGCTGGCTCTATCTGTTGACCGTTTTTGTGCTGGTCATAGGCTGTTTTATGCTCATGGGACGAAAATACGGGTCCATGAAACTGGGACTTCCCGGCGACAGACCTGAATTTTCTAATTTTTCCTGGTTTGCCATGCTTTTCGGGTCTGCCATTGCCGCCGGCATTGTATTCTGGGGGCCTGCCGAACCAGCTTACCATTATATGAGTCCGCCTCCCTATTTTGGCACAGATGCAAACACCCCGGCCGCCGGTGCCAATGCCATGACCTACTCTTTTTTTCACTGGGGCTTGAGCGCCTGGTCCATTTATGCCATGCTGACCATTGCCATTGGGCATGCCTGCTTTACCAGAAATCTTCCCTTAAAATTTTCCAGCGCCTTCTACTATGTCATCGGCGACAGAATTTACGGCACCTGGGGAAAGATTCTGGATATTTTTGCCGTGTTCGCAACCCTGGGCGGCCTTGCCACCACCACGGGATTTGTGGCACTTCAGCTGTCAGCCGGTCTTAAATATCAATACGGCTTGCAACTGGGGCCTTCCAGCACCTATGCCATCATAGGAGTTCTAACCGCCATTTTCACTTTGTCGGTATACACCGGACTTCAGAAAGGGGTAAAGTTTATCGGCGATATTAACATGTGGGTTTTTGTGCTGGTATGGTTTTTTGTCCTGATCTTTGGTCCCACCATCTTCCTGATCAACCTGACCACCAATTCCCTTGGCCAGTATCTTCTTCATTTTGTTCCCATGAGCCTGTTTACGGCTCCGGGATTTGAAGGTAATTGGATCGGTTCCTGGACGGTTTTTTACTGGGCATGGTGGATGAGCTGGGCACCTTTTGTGGCTGTTTTTATTGCACGGATCTCCAGGGGAAGAACCATTCGCCAAACCGTTGCCGCCACCCTGATCCTTCCCACCCTGGGAAATTTTCTCTGGTACGGGGTTATCGGCGGTGCAGGCATTCATTTTAACGTCAGCGCCATCATGAAAGAACACGGTATGGAAAGCGCCATTTTCGCCATTGCCCAGAGCCTTCCCATGACCGGGATACTGTCTGTTGCACTGATTTTTCTTATCGGCACCTTCTTTTTAACCTCAGCCAATTCCGCAGCCATCTCCCTTGCCATGTTTGTTTCAGGCCATGAAAATCCGGGTCGGAACCTGAGAGCCTTCTGGGGAATTGCCCTGGGAGCTGTGGCAGCCGTTCTGGCCGGAAGCGGCAGCCTCAAAGCCATTCAGACCGCATCCATTGCAACGGCTTTTCCTCTGATGTTTTTGTTGCTGCTGGTACTTTACGGAACATTCAGGGGGTTGAACCAATACAAAAAAGACAACCCGGCATAAATCATCTTTTCCGGGCCTTTTTTCCGGCCCGGGAGCTTATGCATTGAAGTGAGGGGATTGGCCCTTACAGGAGCAAAGACAATGTACGATCGAATGCAGGAACTGAGTGCAAAGAATATAAAAAAGATTCATGATGCCACCCTGGCCCTTCTGAAAAACAAGGGCGTTTCATTTAAGGATGAAGAGGCACTGGATATTTTTAAAGCAAACGGGCACAAGGTGGAGGGAACCATTGTGTTTTTTAAAGAATCCCATATTCAAAAAGCTTTAAAAACTGCACCCGGGCGATTCACAGTTCACGCCAGAAACCCGGAAAAAAGCATGATGGTCGGAGAAGATGATTTTGTCTTTCTGCCCGGATACGGCGCTCCTTTTATTATGGATGTCAATGGCAAACAGCGCCGGGCCACCATGGAGGATTATGATAATTTCTGCAAATTAATCCAGACATCTGCTTACATTGACATGAATGGCTGGATGATGGTGGAACCGGTTGATATGCCACATGAAACAGTTCATCTGGATCTGAACCTGTCCAATATGCTTTTGTGCGACAAACCTTTCATGGGCAGCCCCATCTCCCGCCAGGGAGCTTTGGACGGCATTGAAATGGCCGGAATCCTCTGGGGCGGCAAGGAAAAGATCATGGACAAGACCGTGTCTGTCTCTTTGATTAAAACCCAGTCTCCCTTGACTTTTTCCGGTGAAATGGCAGGTGCTTTTATCGAACTTGCCCGTCATAACCAGGCCTGTGCAGTGGCTTCCCTTGTCATGGCCAATGGTTTTGCTAACTTCAGCCTGGCCGGAATTCTGACTCTTCAGAATGCGGAAATCCTGGCCGGCATTACCCTGGCACAGCTGGTCAGACCTGGAGTTCCCGTGATCTATGGGGCCACTTCTTCTGTCATGGACATGAAAACCGGCACTCTGTCCATTGGAGCGCCCGAACTGTCCCGGAACATTCACCTGGTGGCCCAGATGGCAAGGTTTTACAACCTGCCTTCCCGGTCCGGCGGCGGTTTGACCGATGCCTTGTGTGTGGATGCACAGGCAGGTGTGGAGTCAACTCTTGCCCTTTCTACGGCTGCCAGAAGCGGGATTAATTTTATCCTTCATTCCTGCGGTATTCTGGGTTCCTATATGGCCATGAGTTTTGAAAAATTTCTCATTGATGAGGAAGTCTGCGGAATGGTGCGAAATATGATCCGCCCCATGGTTCTTACCGATGATTCGATTGATCTTGGCCGGATCAAAGCCATGTGCGGCAACGATGCATACCTGACCCATCCCAGGGCTTTTCAGTTGAGCCGAACCGAATTTTTTGCTCCATCTCTAATGAATCGTAAAAATCCTGATGCCTGGGGCAGTCAAGGCAGGCAGCGGATTGATCAGATTGCAGAGGACAAGGTGGCCCAGCGCCTGGCGTCATACGAGAAACCGGACATTGATCCGAAAATTGAAAAACAATTGACAGAATATGTTGAAAACCGAAAACACGCATAAATTTTTTTTCACGAATTTATTTTTATTTTAAAACAAATCAAAAAGGAGATCAAACCATGAATGACAGGGCTAATGAACTTTTCAAAGAGGGATTAAAGCATGAAGAAAGTTACGATTTTGAATCTGCAAAAAAAGTATACAAAGAACTTCTGGCAAATGTTAAAGATTCAAAAACAGCAGAAAAAACAAGATCACGAATGGAAGATATGGATGACCTGATTGCTGAAAAAGATATTTACAAACGCATTGATGAAAACGGCAAAAGGGTTTTGACCGATATTGGTATCAATATTGCCGAAAGCCAGGAATTGATGGATATTCTTGTGGAGGCCGATGCCATTGATTTTGAAAGCGATACGGCAGTATTTGTTCCGTTGAAAAGAGATTTTATCGACAGGTGCCTGGAAAATATCCCCCGGGGAATGCCTGAAGACCCCGGAATGAACTGCTTTGGAACAGGTGCGACCCCGCCGTTTTTAAAGCGGCCCGGAGACGAAGAACTGCGGGCGGCGAGCAAGGACGAATTCAAGCGGATTGTTCAGGTTGTGGGTGAACATTCCGATACTGCTGGAATTTTCAGTCTCCCTGTGGCTTTTGACAAGAGTATCTCCAGCTATGAGGTTGCAAAGCTCATGGAACAGGGGTTTGCGGGACTGAAAATGACCACAACCAAAGCCATGACCGATGACGAGATTCTTTTTTTAAAGGGTAAAGACCACTGGCTTGACGGAACCAGCCTGATTACATCTCTTGCTCCCATGCCCACCATGGTTGACGCCTTTCTTAGAAGTGCCAGGACAGGCACGAATCTTCTTTTGCTGGATCTTACCATTGCAGGGGCTTCAGGGCCGGGAAGTCCGGAAGCTCTTCTGACCCAGATTCATGCCCAGGTTATGTTCATGATGGTATTGGCCCAGACGGTAAACCCGGGTGTTTCCTGCATGCACGGCGGTATTCCCGGAGTCGTTGAAACCGGCGGCGACCTGTCTTACAGTTCCCGGCATCAGCCTCTTATCAATGCTGCCATGGCAAGGCTGAACACATGGATTACAAAGTTCCCTTCAGCCCAGTCAGGGGGAAGCACAAGCATATCGGAAATGAATGAAACCGCTGTCATGGAATCTGAATTGAGCAGAAATACCTTGCGCAAATACGGGAGCCATATCATTCGTCATTCTTTGGGGGCAATGGGAAGTTTGAATTTTTTCAGCATTGAAAAATTTGTGGAAGATTGTGAACGGGAGAAAAGATCCTGTAAAATATTTAATGAAGCGCCCAAAGACAAGGGGATTATACCACTTTATTTTCCGGCTGATGACAAGACTCTGGACGGCATAAAAGAGATTGCTGAAAAAGGGAACCCAAAGAGTGCGGAACATACCCTGAGAAATGTTGAATCATTCATGAAATGGGAAAAAACCATTAATGATGCGGCAATAAAAAAACTCTACTATCCCCAGCTTAGCGACACGGTTATCGAACGTATCCGCAAAGGAGAAATGATTCCTTGATTTTCAATATGAAAAAGTAAAGGATAATAAAGGCCATGGCAGATTGAGCCGCTACAACAAAAAATGAAAGAGATTTTATTTTAAGAGGTTAGAAATTCTTTTATATAAATGCCACGGGCAGACCTGGTCTTTCACCCATGTTTGCCCACAACAAAGATTTAAAGTCTCTGTATGAATTTTTTAAGACTTTCATATAAACTGCCATGTGCAGACTTGGTCTTTCGCTCAGATTTGCCCACAACAAGACATGAAAGTCACTGTTTGGATTGTTGAAGACTTGCATATGAAAATGGGCAAGCAAAGTTGAAAATACGGAGGATGATATGACGGATAAGAAAATCCCCGGAATCAAAAGACTTTTCGGAGAAGAAATTGACACAAGGGTTTTGTACGGTGCCACAGCGCTTGCCTTGCCTTTTATCATACTGGGATTTATTTCACCCGCCATGCTTGGAAAGGCCGGTTCGGCAGCCCTGGATCTGCTGACCGGCTCATTCAGCTGGCTTTATCTGATGAGTTGCAGCTTTTTTGTGGTTGCTGTGATTGGAATTGCATTGTCTCCACTGGGTAAAATAAAGCTTGGCCGGGATGATGAAACCCCTGAGTTTTCTTTTTTGAGCTGGTTTGCCATGCTTTTTTCGGCCGGCATGGGAATCGGGCTGATATTCTGGTCCTGTTCCGAACCCATGTATCATTTCATGTCACCGCCGGCAGGAGAGGCCGGAACGGCCGGAGCAGCACGAAAGGCCTTTGAGATCTTTTTTTTTCATTGGGGGCTGCATGCCTGGGCCACATATATTGTTGTGGGCCTTCCAATGGCCTATTTCACATTTCGAAAGGGAAGGCCCGCCACCATTTCATCCTGCATTGGAACCGGGACTGACCCTAAAAAAAATGTCGCCCTGGGCAACAGAACGGTTAACATTCTTGCCATCTGGGCCACAATAATGGGTGTTGTCACATCCCTTGGCATGGGAGCCATACAGATCAACAGCGGTCTTTCTCATTCCATAGGCATTTCGACAGGTCCGGTTCCAGCGGCGATTATCATTGCCGTAATCACGATTGTTTTTATTCTATCCGCACTGACAGGGGTTGCAAAGGGTATAAGAATCCTCTCTCTTATCAATGTGACCCTTATGGTCGTACTGCTGCTTTTTTTCTTTGTTTTAGGGCCGTTTAAGTATATTTTACATACTTTTTTACAGGCGTTAACAGATTATGCAAAAGATTTTGTATCTCTTTCCACAAGCTTTGTTTTATTTGATAATCCGGGCTGGACAAAATCATGGACGGTTTTCTACTGGGCCTGGTGGATTGCATGGGCACCCTTTGTCGGTGCGTTTATCGCAAGGATTTCAAGGGGAAGGACAATCCGGCAGTTTATTCTGGTTATTTTGCTGGCACCCACGATTTTTTCCTATGTTTTTTCAACAGCCCTTGGCGGAACAGCCATTTATCTTGATCTGTTTACGAATACCGCCATTGGGGAAGCTGTGAAACAAAGCGTTGAAGTCGCATTGTTTGAGACCCTCAGCCACCTTCCTCTTTATGGCCTCCTGGTTTTTTTTACCAATGTCCTGATCGCATCGTTTTTTATTACATCTGCTGATTCCGCAACCTATGTCATCAGCCGCTACTCAACCGCCGGGCTTGAGCCGGGAAATCCAAGGGCAGGGAAACGCCTGATTATTTTCTGGGGAACAATTCTGGGAGGGCTTGCCATTGTTCTGATTTTTTCAGGCGGACTTTCATCTCTTCAGACAGCCTCTATTGTCGGGGCCTTTCCTTTTCTTATAATTATGTTTATTTTGTTGTTTGTTTTGATCAAAGAACTGATCAAGGATTATAAATCCATTCCTCATCCATCACTTTTTTGACCATCTGAGCCATTTCGGATTTTAAAACCGGCTTTATCAAAAATCCTTTCACTCCGATTGCTTTTGCTTTTTCTTCGTTTATTCGCTCGCTGAAACCGGTACAAATGATGATTGGAATATCCGGTTTTATCGATAATATTTTTTTTGACAGCTGATCACCAGTCATATCGGGCATAGTCATGTCGGTGATGACCAAATTAAAATCATTGGGCGCTGATTGAAAAGCTTTAAGCGCATCCGGGCTTTTTATATATGCCGTGGCCTGATAACCGAGCCGTTCGAGCATCCTTTTTTCAAGTCGTGCCACGGACGGTTCATCATCGACCAAAAGAATATTTCCTTTGCCGGTTTGAAGCATTTCAACAGTTTTGACGGAGTCGGTTACAACCGGCTTTTTCATTAGCGGAATATAAATATCAAAGGTAGACCCTTTTCCCGGTGTGCTGGAAACCTGAATATCTCCTCCATGCTCTTTGATAATGCCATGAACAAAAGCAAGGCCAAGACCGGTTCCCTTGCCTTGTTCCTTGGTTGTAAAATAAGGCTCGAAAATTTTATCGATAATTTCAGGGTCAATGCCTTTTCCAGTATCAGAAACCGTGAGCCTTGCATACCATCCTGATTTAAGAGAAATATTCACCAATATATGATCTTGTATCCTTGTTTCCTTGAGCTGTACGATAATTTTACCACTGCCTGAATCCATTGCGTGGTAAGCATTGGTAATCAAGTCCATGGCAACCTGATGTAATTGTGTCGGATCCGACAGGACCAGACCGCAGTCGCTTTGTATCTCCTGAAATATTTCAATATCAGCTGGGATTGTTGCTCTGCATAATTTCATAACATCCCTTAATACCTGCTGAATTCGAATGGGGGTTAATTTGTTCTCGGATTGGCGGCTGAAGGCTAATATCTGCTTTACTAAATCACTGCCCCGTTTGCCTGCAATAAGAATTTCCCGGGCATTTTCGTATTCAGGGCTGCCGTCAGGAAGATCTTCGAGAAGTATTTCCGACATGCCGACAATCGGGAATAAAATATTATTGAAGTCGTGGGCAATACCACCTGCAAGGTTTCCGATGGACTCCATTTTCTGAGCCTGCCTAAGGCGTGACTCCAGCTGCCTTTTTTCCGTGATGTCTTCACCGGAAGCGAGCATTCCGATGATTTGGTCGTCATCATTTTTTATATAGGTATTATGCCAGGCTATTATTATTTGCTTGCCGGTTTTTGAAATGACCGGATTCTCATAATATTCGGCAAGTTCAATGTTTCTATTCATCAGTTGTTTGAAAATAAGCCGAACATCATTTCGGATGGATTGGGGAATAAAATTGTCAAACCAATTCAGACCAAGGATATCTTTTTCATTACACTCTAATGTTTTATACGCTTTCTGATTTGCAAGGTTTACATTTCCATTGATATCCAGACCGATAAATATCACCCCGGCAAGATTCAAGTATCGTTCTGCCAATTTTTTTTGATGAAGTATCTCCTTTTCATTTTTTTTCAACCGGATCTCTGCAGCACGTTTTTTGACAAGATTAATGCTAATAGTGATTGAAAAAATCAGCAGCAGCGTAAACATTACCACTGCCTGCCAGACGATCTGCTTGTATTGTTTATAAAAAGAAAGCGGCTGGTTTATAATTTTACTGTCTGGTGGAAGATCCTTTGTGGATATGGAAAATTTATTAAGGATATTAAAATCAAAAATGTATCGGTTCGGACTTTTTTTGATGACAGTAATATTTGCAGGGGACTCTCCTTTTATGATGCGTAATGCAAGTTTTGCTGCAGTAATTCCATGAGAGTTCCCAGTGGTCAACATGCCGCCTAAAATGCCGTGATTCAGGTTAAAATCCCAACAACTGTAAACGGGTTGATTGGCGGCAGTCGTTATTAAATCGGCACTTTGCTCCAAAGAAAAAGTGTTGCCGGATTTATCAAATGTAAATGCCAAAAGCAGTACAATGCTGTCAGCAGGCAACCGGCTGACTTTTTCAGTTAGATTGGTCATATCCATGTCTGTAAGGGTAATAAATTCCAGGCGATCTTTAAAATCGGGAATGACATCTTTCAAAAGCTCTAAATTCGCTTTTCCAGTCACTGTCTCATCCACAACAGAGTAAACCCGTCGCAGATCAGGATGAATTGACAGGGCTGCTTCTATGGTTTCTTTGATGCCGAAGGATTCCACTACCCCCGTGAAATAAGGAGATGTTGCTATGAATTCATCCTTAAAATCGTTTACCCCACAAAACACAACAGGTGTATGAGGGAAAATATTGTCATGATGGCGGCGTAAAAATTGAAATGCATGGTCGTCGGATGAAATAATGACATCGAATTTTTTATTATGATATTTATACTTAAACAAGGCAGTCAGATCGCCAAGGTACTTGTTATTGAAGATTCTTTTGGTATCCATATATTCAGTAAATATTTCAATTTGGTATTGACTGTTATGTAACGTTTTATCAATGCCTTGGGCAATATTATCGGTCCAGCCAAGCCCCTTGTGATAGCTGTGGAGAATCAGGATGCGCCTGGGGCTAATTTGAACAACTGCTTCAACCGTTGTGGTGAATATTAAAAGAGTGAAAACTAAAATAAAATACAGTGTTCTCAAACGAACCGGTCTGGCCATAAAACTCTCCTGGATTAATATGATGAATGAAAGTCACCATCTGTATGTTGTTACCGGCCATTGCCGGTTTAAAAAAAAACCAAAATACGTTACATTAAAAATTCATGGATTGCAAAAAAATCAAAGTATTAAGTTTGATTTGTTGATGAGACAAGGAGACTTCATGATACTGTCTGAAGAGAAACAGGCTAAAATCAGTACATGTATTGAAAATAAACAATTATGATATTTGATTTTGGGAGTATATGGAAAATTTATTTGATTGGAATTTATTCTAAAAACAAGGAAATCACAAAAAAGAGTGGCAAAAAAGCCGGTCTGTTTTATTCAGGAGAATTTAAAAATGAGTGTTGATTCGGTAAAAAGAGAAATATTGCCGCATTTAAAGGATTTTAAGGCGTTCTGGAAAAACAGCGGGCCGTTTAAGTATGCATTAACCAGCAAAGACTTTCCACCGATATTGCTGGAACCTGAAGAGTGGATTTTTTCAAATGACATCACAGCACTCTTAAAAGCTTTGATGCAGTTTGATAAAAGGAAAATGAAAATTGTCAAAGCCCCTTTCAATCCTGAAAATAAAAACATATTGAGGCCTGACCGCTTAAGTTCATGGAAAATAAACAATTTTCCCGAAGAATGGAATGCTTGTGTTTGTGATGTGTTTGTTCCGGAAGGCCATTTGACACAGGTTGTGCTGGATACGATAGAAAAAGATGCGGACAAGATCCAAATAAAGGATGTTGAACAGGCTTTTTTTGACTGTCTTGAAATCTGTATTGATCAGCTTGGATACTTGTGTTTAAAGCCCCAGGGGTCTTCAAAACACGCAGTGCTTAAGTCCTGCCTTGCAGAATGGGAAGAAGATGAACAGGATGCTGGCCTGTTGTGACCGTTAAATCCTGCCTTCCACGATGAGGTTTGCCAGCATCTTTTTATAATTGATACCGGCGAGGCAAAAACCTTTTGTTCCGTATTTCATGTTGCCTTCCAGGACATAGAAATTGCTGTCATGTTCAATAATATCTATTCCGACATCGTCCCATCCGCATTTTGAAGCCGTTATAAGTGCAAGATCAAGGGCTTTGGAGGGCAGGGGGTCAAAAGCGGCAGTCCCGCCCTGGGAAATATTGGTTTTAAAATTGTCCGGGTCGGCAATGCGCCAATAGGCAAGTCGTATTTGATTGCCTATAACGATGATTCGCATATCCCGGTCAATGGGCAGATATTCTTGAATATAGGCTGGCTCTTTGTCCTTTAAATAATGTGAAATGTCATCGCTGTTTTGAATCAGGTAAACACCGGCACCTCTTGCAGATCCCCTTGCTTTTTTTGCAATAAATGGAAAATCAAAAAAATCAAGGATGGTCTGTTTTTGTTTTTTTCCGTAAAAAATTTTTGTCTTTGGATGGGGAATGCCAAGCATGTTAAATACTGCGGTCTGTTTTATCTTGTCCAGGGTAAATTTATAGGTATGGAAACTGGGGAATGTCTCTTTTCCCATGGCATTAAACAGGTCTGCATAAAAAGCTGTGGGATAATAGATTTTTTTTGCATTCAAAATCATCTGTTGCTCTTGAGCGGAATAGGCCTGGAAATCAGGTTTAAACCCAAGGGTTTTAATTGCCGGGTATTGTTTTAATCTTGCTCCCAGAGCAATCGGTCGGTTATCCAATGTGGTGTTCTCTTTTTTCTTTTATGCTTTGCCGGTATCCGTTTGGATTTTTTTTCTGCCAGTTCCAGGTGTCCTGGCACATGTCGGCAAGTGTTTTGCTTGCTTCCCATCCAAGCGCTTTTTTTGCTTTGGCAGGATCAGCCCAGCAGGCTCCGATATCACCGGGTCTTCTGTCCACAACTTTATAAGGAATTTTTTTACCGCTTGCCTTTTCAAATCCTTTGATCATTTCAAGTACTGAATAGCCCTGACCGGTTCCCAGGTTATAAATCATCAGACCCTTATGGGTCAACAGCTTGGGCAGGGTTTTGACATGGCCCAATGCCAGGTCCACCACATGGATAAAGTCTCTTACACCGGTGCCGTCCGGGGTGTCATAATCATTTCCAAAGACACTGAGTCGAGGTAAAAATCCCATGGCTACCTGGGCAATATATGGTACTAGATTATTTGGAATGCCAAGCGGGTCTTCTCCGATATCACCGCTTTGATGGGCACCCACAGGGTTGAAATATCTTAACAGAGCAATGTTCCAGCTTTTATCCGAGTGGTAAAGATCTTTGAGTATGGCTTCTATCATCAGCTTTGTCCGGCCATATGGATTGGTTGCCGACAGGGGAAACTCTTCTGTTATGGGAAGAGAAGCCGGATCTCCGTAAACCGTTGCAGACGATGAGAACACAATGTTTTTTACATTAAATTCAGTCATGACTTCAAGCAGGTTCAAGGTGCCGGTGATATTGTTGTGAAAATATTTCAGCGGAGTTGATACGGATTCCCCCACGGCTTTTAGTCCGGCAAAATGAATGACCGCATCTATTTTATGGTCAGCAAAAACAGCAGCAATCTGTTGTTTATTCAAAAGATCTGCTTTGTAGAATTCCAGTGATTTTCCGGTAATTTGTTTTACCCGGTTCAAGGATTCTTCAGAACTATTGGAAAGATTATCCAGGACAACGACATCATGGTTTTCATTTAAAAGCTCAACACATGTGTGGCTTCCGATATATCCGGCACCACCGGTTACCAGTAGTTTCATAGATAGTCCTTATACTGTTTAAGTTTAAATGGTTTTTGTCTTGCTGTCTTTAAAAATAAATCACGGCACACATTACAGTTTTTGCAATTTTTTGTACAGCTTGTCAGCAGCTTAAAAAAGCCGGGGTCAAGTTTTTTATTTTCAATATGGTACACGTCGGATAACCAGTGGGTAGCATCCATGAGGTTAAACAGATTGCCGTTATATGATTTTTCAACATATGCGCTGATGCATTTATACAGAAAATTTACCCCCAATGTTCTTCCGCAAAGTTTGATTGTATCGGCTGTTTGTGTGTACATATCAATATCTTCGGGGCGAATAAAAGGCGATTTTAAAAAATTTGCAGGTGTTTTGTAAAACCAGGCATGACAGCCAATGGTGAGGTTTGTCTGAAAGCTTTTATCCGGTATAAGTCCTGTGTTTGAAAACGAGATTTGAGCGTCATGGGTTAATTTGAACGGACAATGATATATGCAGCCTTCATTGGCAAGCAGTTCGATTTTGATTTGGTTGCCGGCTTTTTTGATTTCACTGCCGGTCTTTTCAAGCTGCCGGATGTTTCTGTTCAAGGAACGGTCAAGGACAATTTTTTTGGGAAATTTGAACCTTGTCTGCCGGATAAATTCAAACATTGATGCAGCTTTTTGATAAGAATCAATCATAAAATTGATGCCCGGAACCGCCTCAAGAAAGCCTGTTATATCTCTTTTTGTTGCGGATAGTGCATTCAGAAAGTATGCGTCACAAAAAACAATCCCGTTGATATTTGCATGAGAGACCAGATACTCAAGTTTGTCCAGGGTTTGATTTAAAAATTGTGTGTCATGATACAGGTTGGGATTTATAAATCGGGAATTGAGCAAACAGTATTTTTTGACAGATTTAAGGTGCTGTAATCCTTTTGAAAGTTCATGGGGCGTGGCGGTTTTACATCTCATCCTGGAATCCAGAACCTGGCCTGAGTGAAGAGAAAAATAGACTGATTCAATATTCCGGGTTTTATTTTTCAGAAAATTTGTGTATTTTTCATCTGGTATGAAAGGGACTGACAGTTTCATGCTCGGTATTTTATAATAACCGTATGATTCAAAGCAAGAGAAATAAAGGAAAACAGCCTCATAACATTGACAGGCACAAAGTGCATGGTTAAAATTAGAGTATTCAGGCAATGTATACCTGAAAAATAAATAAATAAGGAGAGTTGAACAATGATTGAGTTAACAGATCCTGCAAAAACGCAGATCAATGACTATTTCCAGGGCAGGGAACCCACTCCCATTAGAATTTTTCTTAACTCAGGCGGCTGAGGTGGTCCCTCGCTTGCCATGGCTCTGGATGAGCCAAAAGATACGGATGACAGCTTTGATGTTAAAGGCTTGAAATTTGTTGTTGATAAAGAATTTATGGAAAAAGCTGAAAC
The DNA here is from genome assembly GCF_900105645.1 of Desulfobacula phenolica. Taxonomy (NCBI): domain Bacteria; kingdom Pseudomonadati; phylum Thermodesulfobacteriota; class Desulfobacteria; order Desulfobacterales; family Desulfobacteraceae; genus Desulfobacula; species Desulfobacula phenolica. Next base: position 193,676 of record NZ_FNLL01000001.1, read on the forward strand.
TATTAAAATTGATTTTACCGGGATGGGATTTCATCTCGACTCCAATATGGATCTGGGACAATCAGGATGCTCCAGTTGCGGTTCTGGTGGTTCCTGCGGAGATTAGCGCTTTAGATTGTTCAAAAGAGAAGGTGTTTTCCTTGTGTGAACACCTTCTCTTTTAGTAGTATTTGTGTTTTAACCTCTGAATGGTTTTCAGATCTGCTTTAAACGGATTTTTTGGTTTGGGCGGTTCTTCTATCGTATGGGTGTTAAAAAACGGGGTGTTTTGGATGTTCAAATTATAGGATTTGATCATCAAAGTTTCAAGATTGATCACATCTTCAATATTATACGCTAATAGCGTTTCAAGTGCTTTATCATTGTTATTGAGTTGATACTCATTCCATAACAGTATGGCAAAATATCCGTCCACACCATCCAGGTCTTCCCTGTCCATACCCAAAGCTTTTTCACACTTTTTTAATCCCCCTTTGAATCCGAGATGTTGCAATATATACCGTAAGTCAATCTGGGCGTGGGGCAATTTTACGTTAAAGTATTCTTCAATGAACGGAATATCAAAACTTCTGCCATTGTATGTGATAAGGATCTTGTAATTTTTAATTTCATCTAAAAAAGCGCCAAGATTTTTTCCCTGAACAAAATATTTGATATCCTTTCCATTGTACAGGGCAATGGTTGTGATCTGTGAAGATGTTTCCAGGCCGGTTGTTTCAATGTCCAGGTAGGCGCAGGAGTGCCTGAATTCAGGAAACAGCCTGAAATGCTGATTTGAGGGGAGCCGTGATTCAAAAAAGCCGGGGTGGTTATTTTCAAGATTTTGATTTGATTTTTTTGCAAATCCTTTTATCTCTTCAATTTTTGCGTCAGACAGGTTTAAATAAGAAAAGCAATTATAATCCTTCCAGGTTAATACATTGGCCTGCCATATTTTTTTTTCTGTTACAGGCCCGATCCCCGGGATATGAATAAATGTATTTATGAGCATAATCATTCCTTATCATTAAAGTGATCTTCTTTATATCCTGAATAAAGAAAATATAATAGTTTGAAATAAAAACCAGGCTTGGGTTGACCATGAATTTTCATCATGGTAGCGTTAACAAAATTTTTTGAATTCAATGGATCAGGATTTAGTCATGAAACGGTTTGTCTTTAATTTTGTTTTATTTTTAATTTGTGTCTCTTTTTTTGTTTCCATTACCGGCTGCGGAGAGGAAAAAAAAGTTCAAAATGATCTGGCTGTAGGAAATTGGATACACGTTAAGAACAGAACCTATATTCTTTTGATTCTCAATCCAAAGGGAGAATGGCAATCTTCAATCAGAATTGCTGATGCAAGTTCGAAAATTGTTGAGGCCAAAGGGAATGCAAAGGGAATGTGGTATATTGAAGAAGACCGGATGATTTTTACGGTTACAGAGTCGGATATTGAAGATGTATGGGAGAAAAACGCCACTATTTTTTTTGATATTGTTGAGTTAGCCGAAACAATCATTCAGCTTAAGGATGAATCCGGACGTATTTGGATTTGGACCCATACAAATTCTCATAAATCAGGGGCATCGGAGGACAATTTGGCTTCCGTGATACCTATGGGACTTGTTGCGGTTAATTTGAATAAAAACAGATCAAATGATAAAGACAGGTATTTGTGTTTAAATCTGAATCTTATACTCAAGGAACTGATGCCCGGTCAAAAAATGCCTCCTATTCATCCCAAAGCCCGTGAGGCCGCTATTATTTTTTTAAGTTCCCTTGTATTCAATGATGTTAAGGACTTTGACCGTATCAAACAGCAGTCCGGAAAACTTGTGGATGTTTTAAATCCTTATCTGGACGGTTTTATTAAAGAGATTTCAATTGAACATGTTATTGTGGCAACTGAAATTGATAAAGTGGAAGAATTCATCATAGAACATGGCCTGACAAATGAACCGATTCCTGAGGCGGGTGAAGAAGGAAACGAAGGATCTGAAGGAAAATAATAATAAGCGGCTTGTCGTTTAGATGGGTTTGCGGAAGAGGGACAGATTTGAAATTTGTCTCCGCCTCGCCTAATCTTTTGATTTGGTTACGATCAAAATTCCTTTTTTAATGGAAACCGTTGCAGTCGTCTCCTTGAAACAATTGCTGATTCCAAGAGAAGATCCCATTTCCATGGCTGCATTTGTAAGAGGATACTCAAGTCCCGTAAGCGTTACTCCGGTTGCTTTTTCAGTAATGGGAATCACGGATAACAAGTCCCCTGGTTGTCCTTTCAGTTCTATGAAAGCTGTTACCATATGAATTTGATTGTGTTGATTGATAATTCTGGCCGGGATATTTTGCCGGGCAAGCTTTTTTAAAAGAAAAATATTGCCCAGGGTATGATCCAGCCGGGTTCCTGTAACGCCTAACAAGGTTATGTCGGTTGCATTGTTTTCAAGAGCGTATGATACACAAAGCTCAGAATCCGTTTGGTTTTTTCTTGAGGGAAAGGGGAGTGTTTTTACGTTTTGCTCTTTAAAAAATTGTTTGTCGTTTGGATGAACAGAGTCAAAATCCCCGATCATGACATGGGGTAAAATATTCAATGCTTTTAAGTGTCCGGCACCGCCATCGGCACAGATGATCAGTTGAGCATCAGCGATCACGCGTGCAATATCGTTCGTGTATTCAAAATCCCCGTTGGCTATTATTACACATTTCATAGACAATTTAGTATCATGAAAAACACCATATGAAAACAGGCAATCTTTTTATCATATCTTGACTATTTGCCCGCTAACTTATATTTTCCCTGGAAATGAAAAATTTTAATATTATAAACAGATATATTTTCTGGGAACTTCTGTCTCCTTTTTTCATCAGCCTGTTTTTTCTGACATTTGTCTTTCTGATGACACGGATACCGGACATTACCAATATGGTTGTGAACTATAATGCTGATATTTCATCTATTGGTCTTATGGTTGTTTATACGCTTCCAAGATTTCTGGAATTCACCATTCCCATGTCTGTTATGATATCCATCCTTTTGACGTTTATGCGCATGTCAGAAGAAAATGAGATTGTGGCATTAAAAGGCGCGGGTGTATCTCTTTATAAACTGCTGCCACCGGTACTGGTATTTTGCTTGTCAGGGGTTTTATTAAGCCTGTGGGTAACTGTCTTCGGGGTATCCTGGGGAAAATTATCCTTAAAAACAAAGATGATTGAAATTGCCGGATCGAATATGGATGTGGCAATTCAGGAACGGCAGTTTAATTCTAAAATTGAAAATATCCTGATTTATGTTTCCCATGTGGATATGAGTACAAAAATAATGAAAGATGTTTTTATTGAAGACAGGAGAACAAAAGGAGTTGTCAGCATCTGTGTCTCCCCTTCAGGAAAATTGATCCGGCCTGGGAATGGACAGACCTATACCATAAGGCTTTATGATGGCGTGATCAATCAGGTGGATATCAATGAAAAAGCGGTGAGCAATATTGAATTTGGAAGTTATGATATCAATATTGATTTGAACAGCTTGAACAAAGGAAATAATAAGATATCAAAAGACCTGGATGAGAGAAGTCTGGTTGATCTGGTCGGTTTGATCCGGTCGGGTATTAAAGATAAGGCCCTTCTGACTGAAGCCTTGATGGAACTTCATGAAAAATTTTCAATTCCCTTTGCCTGTCTTTCCTTGGGTGTTCTTGCCTTTCCTTTGGGGATTCAAGCAGCTTCCCTTAGACGGTCTTCAGGATTCGGGTTTGGGCTTTTCTTTTTTTTTCTTTATTATTTTCTTCTGGCAGCAGGATGGTCAGTAGGAGAAACAGGAAATTATCCGCCAATTATCTGTATGTGGTTGCCCAATGTCATAATTGGGGGCGTTGGCGTTTATTTCCTTGTCCGTAATGCAAAGGAAAAACCGATCCAATTGCCCGGATTTGTAAGAAAGGCCGGTCTGGCGTTAAAACAAAAACTTGCAAGAAAAATATAAGATATGACATGTCTGCATAAATACTGGTTAAAGGAATTTGCTAAATTTTTTTTTATCATTCAATTGGTGATTCTGGTGTTGTTTGTATTTATTGATTATCTGTCCAGAATGGAACGGTTTTTAAATTCCGATATTACACTGGTTGGCGCCCTGGGATATGTTTTATTGAAAGTTCCGTTCATGTTTGTGCAATTGACACCGGCAAGTATTTTGCTTGCAACGATAACGGTTTTTGGATTGATGAACAGGAACAATGAGCTTTTAGCCATTAGATCCAGTGGCATCAGTATCTATTTTTTTGTAAAACCTGCAATCCTGGTAAGTGTAATGCTTGCCTTACTCATGCTTTTTTTAGGGGAAACACTTATCCCAATTTCCATGGCCAGGGTAAATTATTTAAAATACCAAGTGATAAAAAAAAAACACAATATATTGTCTGCAAGAAAAGATATCTGGATAAAGTCTGAAAACAAAATGATACACATTAATTTTTATGATCCGGTTCACCAGGCTGTTGAAGGCTTAACCATAACTTCGTTAAAGAAAGATTTCAGTCTTGAATCAAGAATAGATGCGCAAAAAGGAGTTTTCAAGCATGGAAAATGGGTGTTTGAAAATATTATTGAGCAGATTCATGCAAAAAATTCAATGGAGTATGATGTAAAATTAAGTGACAAAAAGACCATTCCTCTGGCAGTTAAGCCGGAAGATCTGGGAGAGGTATTAAAAAAATCCGAAGAAATGAGTTTTTCCGAGTTGAAAAAATATGTAAGCAAGGTTGAAGCAGAGGGCTATGATGCAACAACCTATAAGGTTGATTTGAACGCAAAGCTTGCCTTCCCCTTTATTTGTATCATTATGGCACTGACAGGTATGGCCACTGGCATGCGGTCCTTTGTAAAGGACAATATCCCGGTGGCCATTGCCATTGGTGTTGTCATCGCATTCATGTATTGGATTATGTATGGATTTTGTCTCTCATTGGGATATGGAAGCATTCTGCCTCCGGTTATCAGCGCCTGGGCAGCCAATCTTTTTTTCTTATGTCTTGGAAGCCTTTATTTGATCAATACGGAATAACTGCCACAGGCAGACCTGGCAATGTTATACTACAATCCGGTTACCTTGGTTTGCCAATAATACCCTAAAGGGCAGAAACCAAAATATGAAAATCGCTGTTTGGATTTTTGAAGACGTTCATATAAAAATAGGCACCGATTTTTTGCAATTATAGCCGGGCAATCTTTGGATTCAATGGATTCAATTAGTCTTGCACAAATAATGTATTTTGTGATATCTGTATTCGATTTAAACGTTTAAGTTGCTGACTAAAAAGGAACGCTTGCAAATATGTGCATTGCTGTAATACCATCTAGATTCGGTTCAAAACGATTCAATGGAAAACCATTAGCAACAATAGCAGGGAAACCCATGATTCAGAGGGTTTATGAACAAGCTGTCAAGGCAAAGAACATTGAGAGAGTGATCATTGCAACCGATGATGACCGCATACTAAAGGTTGTTGAAGGGTTTGGCGGAGAGGCTGTCATGACATCCTCCAATCTCAGGTCAGGAACAGACAGGGTGGCTGAAACTGCCAATCTTCTCAATCTTGGTCCTGATGAAATTATTGTCAACATTCAAGGGGACCAGCCTCTTTTCAATTCTGAGTGCCTTGATCAGTTAGTGGAACCATTTCAGACAGATCCAGAACTGACCATGTCCACCCTTGCGGTCCAAATTAAAGAAAACAAGGATGCTTCTGACCCGGGAAATGTCAAGGTGATATTTGATAAAAACGGATTTGCGCTCTACTTTTCACGGTCAGAGATTCCCCATGCCAGGGACAAAAGCACAGAGGTTGACATCTACAAGCACCTTGGATTTTATGCATACAAGAAAAGTTTTATAGATACGATATCAGCGCTTCCTGATTCCACCCTGGAATCCATTGAAAAGCTTGAGCAGCTAAGGGTTCTGGAGTATGGTTATAAAATTAAAGTTATCATTACCGAACATGACTCCCCAAGTGTTGATCGGCCTGAAGATATCCCGCCCATAGAAAAAAACATTCGAGCGAAATAATCGTGTCCAAGATCTATACAATGGTTCATCGCTCTTATTCGTTTTGCTGCCGGCACTATTTGAAAACCGCAAGCCTGGACATGTTGATCAATATCTTTAAATCAACCTCAAAGGACGAAACAGCTATACTCGAGGGAAGGGTTGCCCCCCGGTTTGAAGTCCTCCCGGAAGCGGGTCCTGTTGTTATAAAAGCCTATAAACGGGGCGGCTTGATCTCCCGGATCAATAACGACAGGTATTTAAAGATTGGTCAAATTCGATCCAGACGAGAGTTTGAATTTCTGATTGCTGCAAAAAAAGCCGGGGTAAGGGTGCCTGACCCCGTGGCTTATGCGAACACGGGCTTTCCATTTTATAAAACATGGCTGATAACAAAAGAGATAAAAGACCACAGCTCCTTTGTAATATTGTGTCGAAAAAACAAGGAAAAGGCCCAGGCCCTTATTCCGGAAATTTCAAACAACATAAACATCCTGATAAACAACAAGATCCATCATGTCGATCTTCATCCGGGAAATATTCTCATGGATGGCAACAATAATATTTACATCATTGATTTCGACAAGGCCTGCCTTTGTTTAAAAAATAAAGCCAGGCTGGCTATCGCCTATCAACAACGATGGTCACGGGCTGTTCACAAATACAAAATGCCGGAAGATCTGGCAGCTTTGGAATTGGGATAGGCATGGTTCAGGCAGTTGTGAAAATTAAGATAGAGAAAATTCGTTTATTTCTCAAAAAATTAAGGACCTAATATTGCAGCAAAAAAATCAAAATATCAGTTCTGATGATGATAGAAAAAAATGATAAACCTTGATCCATCAACAATAGTAGGAAAAGGATTGCACAGGGAGTGTTATGTTCATCCTGAAAATAAAAATCTTTGTATCAAAATAGTTGTTGCCGGAGATCATAAAGAGAGCCAACGTGAGCAGAAGTATTATAGACTTCTGCAAAAACGAAACATCCCATGGGAAATACTGCCTGAATTTTATGGGGTTGTTGAAACCAACCTTGGTAACGGAGCTGTTTTCGATCTTATCAGGGACTTTGATGATAAAATCTCTAAAACCATGGAGTATTACCTTACGTCTGGTGACAAACCAGACTTATATGAAATTGGCTTATTAGAGGCTATTGATTTATTAAAAATAAGTTTATACCAGCATAAAATTATTACAATGACGTTAAAGCCCAAAAACATAGTATATAAGAAGATAACTCCTGAAAAAGGTCGGTTGATAATCGTAGACAATATTGGCAATTCCGATTTTATTCCTATTTGTTATTACAATACGTTTTTAGCTAGAATGAAAATATCAAGAAAATGGAGGCGATTTGAGAACACCTTTTTAGGTTCTTCCGGATATTGCTCACTTTAGCCTTCAGTGAGGGACTGTGAGAATTTTTATTTTTTTTTAAATTTAGGTGTAGACATATTCATGTCTCAATTTTTGTAACTATTATTTTGACAAAGCTTGCCTTTGTTCAAAAATAAAAACCAGGTTGTCTATAACCTATCAACACGATGGTTACGGGCTATTTATAAAGACAAACTACCGGAAACTCTATCAGAGTTGAAACGTAGATAGACACGATTCAGGCAGTTGTAAAAATTGAGGATACAACTTGAAAATTTTAATAATAAAACTTGGTGCGCTGGGTGATGTCATCAACACCTTTCCGCTTGTTATAAATTTAAAAAAATATCTTAACGCTGAGATTGACTGGCTTGTTGCGCCGTTGAGCTACCCCCTTGTTGACAATCATCCGTGTGTTAATACCGCTATTCTGTTTGACAAAAATCGATTAAGGCACTTCTTGCCCTGTGTACTCGAAAAGATCAGGACAAAAGAGTACGACATCACTCTGGATCTTCAGAGAATCCTTAAATCAGCGCTTTTTTCCATGGCATCCAAAAGCGCTCGTCGCATCGGATTTAACAAAGAACGCTGCAAAGAGTTGACATGGCTGTTTCCCTTTGACAGAATACTGCCCTCTGATCCCCAGGCCCATATGCTCAGCCAGTATCTGGAGTTTGGCACACACCTTGATATTCCGGCCAGTGACGTATCATGGATGATTCCGCGGATTTCAAAGAAAGTGTTCGGTCTTCCGGAAAAATACATTGTACTGAATGTTGGTGCGTCAAGGCCGGTAAAACAATGGGCCCCGGAGTATTTTGCAGCGCTTGCAGATCAAATTGATGAAAAATTTCATCTGCAACCGGTTCTCACAGGCGGTCCTGAAGATATACACATCGGGAAGAAGATTAAAGATAAAACCAACAGCAATATCATCGATCTTACAGGCGGGACATCAATCCTCCAGCTGGTTGAGGTGATAGCGGGTGCCCGCTGTGTCATCTCATGTGATACCGGTGCCATGCACCTTGCTTCAGCCCTTGGAACCGATTTGATCGCACTTTTCGGCCCAACCGACCCAAGACGCACCGGCCCCTTTCGAGGCCGGGTCATCCAAAAAAAACTGTCGTGCATACCATGCAACAGACGAAAATGCAAAGATCCTCGGTGCATGGCTGCAATCAAACCGAAAGATGTATGCCATGAACTTGAATCATTCATATAGGAATATCCAATGCCAGATTACAAAGTAACCCTGCTCATTCCAAACTACAAAACACCCGAATTGACCAAACTGTGTCTGCGTCTCATTCGAAAGCACACGGATCCGAATTTGATCCATGTTATTGTTATTGACAACAATTCCCAGGATGAATCCCTGGAATATTTGCGCTCCCTTACCTGGATCGAGCTGATTGAAAGAACAGTAATCCCGGGTGAGAGTCCGGCACTGGCCCACTCAAGAGCGCTTGATCTTGCCCTTGAAAGAGTAAAGAGCCCCTATGTGCTTTCAATTCATACTGATACACTGGTCAAGCATTCTAACTGGCTTGAAGCCTTGCTTTCCGAAATAGAGAAGCGTCCTGACATTGCCGGTGTGGGTTCCTGGAAATTGGAAGATAGTCCATCCCTTGGAAAACGAATCTGGAAATTAATTGAACTGACCGTAAGGGTCGCCGGATACAGCATCACCGGAAACAAAAAAAAGTTCAAAGAGGTAGAACTCCAGAAAAGCAGCCGATACTACAGTTTGTTTCAAAGCAACAGAGAAGACCTGAACTCAAATGGCAGTGACTATTTTTATCTTCGAAGCCATTGTGCTCTTTACCGCATGGATCTTATAAAAAAATACAATCTCACCTTTACCGGAGGAGACGAAACAGCTGGCAGTCTTATGCACAGTCTGCTGACTAAAAAAGGCCACCGGATGATCTTTCTTTCGGCGAAGTTTTTAAGCAACTACCTTGTTCATCTCAACCATGCCACCATGATCCTGAATCCGGAACTCGGTTCCAGCAGCAAAACCATTCGAAAGGGAACAAAACGGTGTAAAAAAGAACTCAAGAGACTGAATTCTAATAAGATATTAAACGATGATACCCTTGATATCTGATATAAAAAAGGTTGGTCCACCATTAATACATTATTCTTGCAAAAAAGGTTATCACTAGAAAATTTAAATGAGAGATCATTGAATTGGATCTGCCTTGGCATTCCCCTGGTGGTTTCCCTGATCGTGAAATTGATTCTTTTATCAATTCTGCATCAGGCTACCATCAACATGGATGGCATCCTGTATATAAACGCAGCCAGACAATATGCGGTCGGCAACATGGCAGCCGGTCTGGCAATGTATCCCATGCCTGCCTATCCGATGTTGATCTCATTGACCCACAAAATCATCCCGAACTGGATTGTCGCAGGCTATTTTATTTCAATTACCAGCATGGTTCTTGCCACAGTTCCCCTATACTACTTGACAAAAACCATGTTTGGGATGAAAGAGGCTTTCTGGGCCTCTCTTATTTTTGCCCTTCTGCCCAAAATGAACGAATGGTCTCTTTATGTTAGTCGAGACCCGTTTTTTTTACTGATATCTGCCTGGTTCATCTATGTTGGACTGAAATCCAGCCGAAAAACCGACCTTTTTTTATTTGGAATAACATTTATTCTGGCCTGGACCTCCATACTCATCAGGATCGAAGGCTTAATTTTTGTTTTTTTCTACGCTGGCGTTTTGATGTATCGTGCCTTTGCAGCAAAGGAACATAAGGGTCTTTATTTTTTAAAGTTTCTGATCTGGTTGGGAGTTCCACTCGGATTTGGTCTTATTACACTGGGTTCCATGGGCTGCCAAGACATTAGCGTAAATAGATTTAACAATGTATATGCTAGCTTTGTTACGCTGTTTAACGGCGATTTCCTTAACGTATATTTCGAGATCTACAGTTTTTTTTCAGAGGCTGAAAAACATCCACCGTTTTCAGGGTGGCATTACAATTTTGCCGCCCTTTCAAGACACTATCTGCTTATCATCTACATGATGGGGATGATGGAGGTATTGATAAAATTAATATCTCCACTCTCATGTATTCCCCTTTACATGGCACTGAAAGAGCGATTCACAGCCCAGGGAAAATTTACCCTATGGTTGTTTTTTATGTTTATTGCAGTGTTTTATTATTCCCTCTTAGTAAGGGATTTTATCGCCACACGCTTTCTAATGATTCCGGCATTTTTGCTGCTTCCATGGGTTGGGGCTGGAATAAACAAATTATGGATTAAGCGAACCAACGCTCCCCATAAAGTCCTGACGATGATTATACTGTTATCCCTTTTACTTGCACCGGCAGTTAAGACCTTTTGCCTGATACGGGTCAATGACAACACAATTCCATGTGCAGTCAAATGGCTTGCAAAAAAAAGCTTAGCAGAAAAGATAACTATTGTGACAAATGATAAAAAAGTCCTGTTTTACGCAGGCATGGAAACAGAAAAAAATCCCAACTGGAACATTCAAGTTTATGACAACAAAGATTTTAAAAGTATTGAAACCTTTGCCATGGATCAAAAAGCAGGTGTCATAATTCTGAAAAGACGACTCAAGAAGAACAAAGAGATGCCCTGCTTCGATTTTTTTAAAGAGATCGCCACATTTGCCAATAAAACGGATATTACAGCTATTTATGTTTTAAACTCTTAATGGATCGTCAACAACCAGGGAAACCGGATGAAAAAGCAACCCTATATTTTATTTCTTTCCAAAAGGCAATCAAGCGCATCAACCCGGTACAGGGGTTTGAACTATTTTTCCTTTCTCAAACAGGCAGGCTTTACCCCCGCCCTGATGGACTCCAAAGGAAACCTTGTCCACAAAATTGCCGTCCTCAAGGAGGTCATGAAAGCGGATGTTGTGGTAGTGCTGCGCAAGACCTTTTCATTTCCCTTTCGTCGTTTTGTCCAGCTTTTATCAAAAAAACTGATCTTTGATTTTGATGATGCAATTTTTGCAAAGAGCAGTGGCGGTCAATCAAAACTTAGAATGGGCAGATTTAAATCAATGTTAGCCGGAGTTGACCATGTCTGGGCAGGCAATAGATATCTGGCTGAAACTGCAGAGCAATTCAACGCTTCCGTTGAGATTCTGCCCACAGCTGTGGATCTTAACCGCTATAAATCGTCCGAAGCCAAGCCGGACAACAACATCGATATAGTGTGGATAGGAAGTTCATCCACCAAAAAATATTTACAAGAGGTGATCCCGGTGCTGGAAAAACTGGCTGAACGAGTGCCACGGATAAGGCTGAAAATCATTGCAGATTTTGACCTTGAAACAAGATCTTTAACCACCCTTCCCATTGCCTGGAAAAACGAGACAGAAGCTGAAGAACTTGGTTCAAGCCATATTGGAATAGCTATGATGTCTGATGATCCATGGTCCCGGGGAAAATGCGGGTTAAAAGTGTTGCAATATATGGCAGCATCCCTTCCCGTGGTCGTATCTGATGCAGGGGTCCACGGGGAAATCGTTGACCATGGGGAATCGGGGTATCTTGTCAATAGTGAATCCGAGTGGTTATCTGCCCTGACCCGCCTTATCAATGACGAACAACTCAGGCTCTCCATGGGAGAGTACGGACGACACATTGTCAGTGCCCGCTATAGCTACGACGTAACTTCCATTCAGGTGATAAAACGGCTTAAAGGTTTGATAACTAAACGGAATGATCAATGCACAAAAATTACATGAGGAGACATATACGACCCAGCACGCAAGATTCTATGGGCAAGTGGGATTCGATAGGGATCTCTGGCCCGAAATACTTAAGTTCATTGGGGCTGATTGTTAGCACCCGGTGAAGCGTCTCGTTCGCCGGACAAACCAGATTTTGAGGAGAAATCATGAAGTGCCGAAACATCATTATTCAATAGAAAAGGCATTGCTGCATTGATATTTGCATCATCCCAATTCCACCACCTTAGTTTTATCATTTTTTTAAGCTTCATGGTTGTTTTCCTTCAAATGACGAGTCGTTTGATATTTGTGAAGGAGTTGGTTTATTGGCTTTTATTGGTTTTAAAGTGGCTTTTAGAGCAGAACAGGGAACAATATAACATAAATTTTCTTCATAAAATTCCATAATCCATGGATGCAAATTAATTATTTTTTGAATCAATTGTTTGAACAGCTTGCGTGTTTTCCATGGAGACCGGAACACCAGAGAAATATCTTCTGTTATAAATTCACAGTTATTGTAAAATGACGGAACTTTCCTTTTAAACCGTCTCTGCTGTCCTGAAAAATATTCAAAAGAATAAAGACCAAAAAAACGTCTGTGTGTATAGTCTGAAAAATAATAGGGATTTGAAAAATGAGGAACGTATAAATATTTTTTTCCTGAAGGTTTTAACACTCGCCAAATTTCTTTCATCAGTAAATCAAAATGATCAATATGCTCCAAAAGGCTTTTTGAATGAATTTCATCAATACAATTGTCTGGTAAAAAGGAAAGTCCCTGTTCCAGATCGGCAATTATATCAATGTGGGGCATATCGATTATATCGATTAGTATCCTCCCTGGTTTTTTCTTTCTTCCGCTTCCAAGTTCCAGAACAACTTTAGATGAACTGTTGAGTGTTTCTTTCAAATCTATTTTAAAAATAGGCTCCATGTATGCTCCTTATTTATTTCAATAAACTAAAAAAGCTTGCAACCCTGGGCTTTTCAGCCCAGTTTTTCATAAATCGTTTTACATCCTTACTTCGGGCCCTGGCAAAGCGAGCCTTTCCTTTGTGTACAGTCATGCTGTCAAGATCAATTAAAAAAGCCTTGCCGTCATGGATCATAATATTGGTGGCCTTCATGTCCCCGTGGCTTACACGCAAGAATTCAAGCCGCTCAAAAATGTGGAGAATTTGTTGGGGCAGATCGTTTTTATCCTTGGATGGGTGGTCTTGAAAATGCTCCCTGGCACTGATTCCCTCTATGTAATCACATATCAAATAGGCCCTGCTTCTAAATGGACCGAGGCGTAACTCTTTCATGGCGATGGGTTTGGGGGTTCTGATCCCATATTCCAAAAGCAGGTGGGCACCAAACCAGGAACGGTCTGCACGGCTTTTTTTAAAGGCCAGCCTCAACCCATGGACAGGGTTTTTAACATTATAGCGTTTTACCACAAGATCTTGACCATCCACCTTGAACCGAACCACAGTTGCCGTGTTGCCATTCTTTAGCATGGCGGTTCCAGGAACATTAAAGGCAACATCAGGATCTTTTAAAAAAGACGCCATTGCCGGGGTGTAACAGACGCGTTTGCACAGGGTAAACGATGTGAATGATTTTATGCAGATCGTTTCTGTGGACGCCCTGTAAATTTTTTTCAAATACCGGCTGGTACTGAATTTACGCATTTCTTTGATCCGTCTTTGAAGGGTGGAGACTAGTTCATCCGTATTTTTTAAATTTCGGGCTGCGCAATACGCCGAGACCAGTTCCATGAAAAGCGCCCTTTCCCTCAGGTTCCGCTGGGCAAACAGAATGGCCATATTTTTCAAGCTTGCCCCTGTATCAAGGGGAGCGTTTCTGTGTTTATTCTCCAGTGCCGATCCGTCTAAGGCGTACAACTCATTGTCCTTGACAATGAAATTATCAAGATGAAGGTCATTGTGCTGAAGGCCTGCCTCGTGCATCCGGGCAAGCAGTATCATGAGCTTTGTCAGATATCCCCGGCACTGACTTGAATCCCTGGATGAATCAAGCACCGCGCCAAGGTTTTCCGAAGGATGGATATACTCAAAGAGCAGGGCTTTGGCCCGGCCTTCCCTGACAGATCCAGAAAAGACGATTTCAGCGGTTGGAATGCCGTTTTTTTTTAGCAGCCTGTTTCCCTCAGTCTCCATCTCTAAATGTTTTTCAGCCCTGAAACGTTTGTAGAAAAGTTTTATCACCACAGGTTTTCCACACCATTTGCCAAGCAACACAGCCCGCTTCCCGGGAACAAGCCGTAGAAGGTCTGTGCATTCCAAAAGTTCGTCATCTCCCGCCAGGGTCAGATTAAACGGCGGCATAAACCGCTTTCCGGCAATAACAACAGCTCGTTTTTTATCTTGATTCATGGGCGCTACCAGATGGCCTGCGGGTTTTTTTTAAATTCTTTTTTATATAAATTTACAGCTCGCTGCTTGACAAGCCACCAGAAAAATTTGTTTTCATTGATGGATTTTTCCGGGGTTGTATTGTGATATATACCGGCAAACAGCAATAGATCCTCTTTTGTCAGACCAAGATCCATGCTTGAAAAAAGAAGAGCTGAAACATCTTTTGCCCGCCATCTCAAGGGGGTTCTGGCACGAATCTGCACCCGATGCAGGTCAATGAGATAAAGATGAATATCTTCCGGACCAATGGCATCAACGCCTTTTGCAATATCTAACAAATAATGACAGATATAGAGATCCCGATGATTCAAACCGTTTTCATGGATGGTTCTGGTAATTTTTGCCACCTCGGTTATAAGGGCACGCTTCAATGTCTTGGAAGGAGGCGAAGACGCCCAGTCCTGGCAATACTTTTCAAGACTGATGGTCTCCTTTAATTCATGGGTCACCACAAACGAATGGATTTTTGCTGGATTCCAGCCAACCTTGCCGTATCCCACAAGGCGCATGGTACTGACACCGATGCTTTTCAGCTTTTTGATGGCCTGCCACTCGTTACGGGCGCTTAGCACCGGGGGAGTGCGAAACTGAATAAGATTTTTAATTATTTTTTTCCACCCGACACCTGTATGGAATTTTCCAAAATAGTACTCGTCACCAAAATGGAAACGAACAGTTCTCCGGCCGGAGCATTCCCTGTAGATCGACCCTTCAACACCGAAAAGCCTCTCAAACCCCTTTTTTTCAATATTCCAATATTCTTTCCATATTTTTGGCAAAACAATCATAAAGTAACCTTTTCGATAAAATCCGCAACCTTTTGAGATCGGCTGAAAATATCTGTATGTTCAATGTATTTTTTGCAATTAGCCTGCCACACATTCCGCTGGTCCGAGGTGAGCATGAAAGAAAGCGCCTGGTTCAGTTCTTCCTGGTTAAAAGGATCCCTTACCACCTGCCCACCTTGGGCACAGGTGACATGAAAGCTGTATCCGCAGATATCCGTTGTAAGCACCGGAACATTGGCGGCCAAAGCCTCTATAATAACCGTTCCTGTATTTTCGACGGATGCGGGATGAATAAAAAAATCAGCGGCCATAAGCAGCTGGGGCACATCACTTCTGGTGCCGATAAAGCGAACTTGTTCCAGAACCTTAAGTTGCTTTGCCAGGTGACTGTAATGCCGTGGGTTATCTTTGCCCACAACAAGGAGTACGGATTCCCTTAAAATTTCAGGCGGCAGGGCGGACACTGCGCGAATGGCCCGGGCAACTCCTTTTATTTTGAAATTGGTACATACCATTAATAAAACGGTCTTTTCTCGTCCGATCAATAGCTCTTCACGCTTTTCATCACCAATTTTATCGGCATTCACAGGTGGCAGGAAGGCCCGTGAAATACCCGGCGGCATCAGGTGAAACCGCTCGGCGGTCGTCCCGTAATAGTCCATATAAAAATTTTTCTCCTTTTCCGTCAGAAGGAGAATCTCCGTCTTGGACCCCTTATCGAATACAGCCCTCTCCAAAGCCATTAAAGTCCTGTAACGGGGGGTATATCGGTGCAGCCGGCTACGTTCCATCATCTTGGCGGCATAGGAGACATCTGCAGCATAGTAGACATCCAGTCCGGTCATTTTGTTGAACCCGACCAGGACATCGTAGCTTTCCCCTTTGACGTACTCATGCACCAATTGGGCAAAGGATTTATATCGTGCATGATTGGTCATCCCGGATACCGGAAGGAGTCTGACCTCCAGCCCCTCGGGCTTTTTTCCTTCCCACGAGATAGTATAGGCAACAACCTTGTGCCCCCGGTCCATGCATTCCTTTGCAATGCCCATGAAATCGCCCTGCAATCCGCCAAAGGGGAAATATTTAAACAGGCAAAAGGCAAGTTTTAATTTTTTATTCATTTTCATATAAACCTTGCACAGGCATTAATCACTTTTTTAGCATTGATCTTCATGCAGGCCTCCGTACCATTTGGACATCGGTTGCTTCCATGTCTTCGGCAGGGTTTACAATCAAGGGTGTCATCCTGCACCACAGTTGATTGCGGATTCTGCCACGGTCCAAAACCAAACTCGGGAGAGGTTGCACAAAAGACTGCCACGGTTGGAATCTTGAATGCCGAAGCCATGTGCAGGGCCATGCTGTCGTTACAGATTAGAAGCGTGCTATATTTCATGATATAGAGTGTGTCTGAAAGTGAGAGCCTGCCCGAATAATCCAGGAAATCATTCTGATCGTTTATTTTGGCACATACGGATTTGTCAGCCGGGCCACCGATCAGCACAATTTTTTTACCCGATTGTGCAAAATGACGGGCAACATCCAAATAGCCCTGCCAGTGCCACTGCTTTGTTTTCCAGGCACTGCCGGGAGCCATGATAATTATTTCCTCTGCCAGGGGGAATGTTTCCTTTGCAGTTTTTGAAAGGTTTTCATACCCGGACGTAAAAAGTCTGAGATTCTTGTCAAATTCAGTTTCTGGCAACTCATCAAAAAGAAGGGACAGATTTCTTGTAGCGGAATGCCCTTCTACTTTTTTTTGCCTCTGCTTCGTGTATAAGAAACTTAATTTTGCATCCTTAAATCCTATCCGTATAGGAATCCTTGCAAGGGAAAGCAAAATGGACGTTCTGTAGGAGCGATGCAGGGAATACACCCGGTCAAATCCTTCAGCCCTAAGTTGTCGGGCCTTTTCAATCATGCCGGAAAGACTCTTTTCCCGGCCCCGCTTGTCAAACGTGATAACCCGGTCAACCAGGGGGTTATTTTCCACAAGGGCAGCAGCCAGGGGGGTTGTCATAACGGTCAGGCCTGCTTTGGGATGGAGTTTTTTCAACCCTGAAATAACGGGCGTTGACAGAATCATATCTCCAAGAAAACTCAATTGTACAAGAAGTATCTTCATAAGATCTCAACCTTCAAAAGCATCTAAGTCTCCTCCAGAGGTCTTGTTTTCCATCGATTATGAAGCCACAACCACTGATCCGGGTATTGCCGGATATAATCTTCGATAACGGCATGATAGGCCTGGGTGTTTACCAGGATATCGTGTTCTTCATTGCCGGTCCTAATCAATGGTATCTCAGGAAGAAATTCAAGGTGGGGCCGACCGTTTTTCCGGTAGGTCAGAGTCGGTACGGCAGGCGCGTTGGTGCGAAGGGCAATCCTTGCAAGCCCTTTGTTTGCAGAGGCCTTGCGGCCGAAGAAATCCACAAAGACACTTTGGTGCCGTTTTCTTGAATTCTGGTCCACGATCAGCCCGACAGCCTCTCCCCTGGCAAGAGTCTCAAACACGTCATCAAGGGCATTATGGAGGGGAAGCATTTTACACCCCGTAGACGATCTTTTTGCCTTGACATAACTCTCCATGACCGGAGATTCTATTGTTTTGTAGACAACCGAAAACGTTACACCTGTCAAACGGGTAAGAGCTGATCCATATTCCCAGTTTCCCAGATGGCCTGAAAAGACGATTACCCCCCGGCCTTTTGCCTGGGCGGCTTTAAAATTTTCAAGACCCGTTATCTCAAAATAATCAAAATAATCATCAGGATCAATGGTGTGAAATCTGGCATGCTCAAACAGCATTGTGGCAGTATTTTCAAAGACCCTCCTTGCCAGTAACCACCGGGCATGGGAATCCATCTCTGCTGCATAGGCATGGCCCAGGCTGTCAAGAGTTATTCTTTTATGCTTTTTATCAATACCAAACCAGATTCTTCCCAGGACTTTACCCAGGAAACGCCCCATGGAAGGGGAAAGTAATCCAAGAATAGACATAAAGCTTGAAAGGATGTGGCTTGTTATTTTGTCAGCAATACTCATAACACCCTTATATATATGATTGTATTTTCTTTTTTATCAACGATTCAAACGCCTCCCCATAATCTCCCATGAAACGTATTTGCACTCCAACCACAACAAGGAGTTCCGGGATCACAAACCGTTCTGCAATCTTCACATAATCCTTTTGGGTGGTAACAATAAAATCGGCCCTGATTTTTTTGTACCGTTCCAGAAGCATGGTAATATCTTCCTGTTTATACCAGCAATGATCTGGAAACTCAAGATGACCGGCAATTCCCATGCCCATTGCCTCACAGGTTCTTCTGAAATCCATATTGTTGGCAATACCAGAGAATAGAAGTCCCTGTTTTTGGCGATTCTTTTCAAAAAAATCTTCAACCGATTTTTTATCAAGTTTTCGGCCTAAACCAGTAACGATCTTGGAAATATGGGGGTAATGGGAGGTCCGCAAAACAGGCGTTTTTTTTGTATGTTTGTTCAATACGGGTTGTTCGTATTTTTTTAAGTTTTTTACATCACTCCTTGTAAAAATAATGGCATCACCACGTTCAAGGGAGGAAATAGGTTCCCTCAGCCGCCCCCTGGGAATAAGCTTTCCATTGCCAAAGGGGTGTCCTGCATCAAGAAGAACAAGATCAAGATCCCGTTTTAATTTAATGTGCTGGAATGCGTCATCAAGGACAATGACCTGGGAATCAAATTTTTGGATTGCTTTTATGCCAAGGGCATACCTGTTTTTTCCTGCAAGCACCGGAACTCCGAGGCTTTGAGCGATCAGAAAAGGCTCATCACCAGACTCTTCCGGCGTGCAGTAAAGCTTATGGCCGTCACAGACAACACCGCCCGATTGCTCGAATTTACCCTTGTAGCCTCTGCTGATCACGGCCACCTTGTATCCCATCTGCTGCACAAGATCGGCCACATACACTGTCATGGGTGTTTTGCCGGTGCCCCCGACCGTGATATTTCCCACTGATATGACAAAACAGGGCAGTTTTTTTGATTTCATCATCCCGGTACGGTAAAGGGCTATTTTTGTTTTTATAATAACGCTATATGCCTTTGAAAGCAGATCCAGCAATGTCTCCAGAGATAGCAATTTATCCCCGACCACAGGCCGGGCCATGATCGTTTCGATTCTTGTTGTCATCCTTTTAATCAACAAAAGTCACCAGTAAGAGGATGATGGGAAAAAATAATTTATTTAATATTTTCAACAACATAGGATGCCTATTTAACTGAGCCAGTGCCCAAATGGGTGGTTTGATTATTTTATGCCATGGATAAGTATCATAATAGACAACCAAGTTTCAAGATTTGGCCGAATAAATTGACTTTAAGTATTCCAATGCTTATAAAGAGACTGAACTTGGGATAGTATTAATTTTGACTGATAAGAAGACGGGTAGATATATTCTATGAAAAAGAAAAAAACAGATAATTACAAAGGATTTGAACAAGGTCCCATTCGTCCGCCCAGTGAAGCAAACAGTCTTTTGATAAGGCTGACGCGTAATTGCCCCTGGAATAATTGCACATTTTGCCGGGTATATAAAAAAAGAAAATTTTCTTTAAGATCTGTTGAAAATATCACCAGGGATATTGATTTTTTGCAGAGTTATATTCAAAAGATTAAAGAGATTGTCAAACCGGGCGGGTTTGTTGATAATCAGGTCATAAATTCCCTGTACAATGATTTTGACAAAAAAGATCGGGGTGCCTTTAATGCCGCCATTAACTGGTATGCATCAGGTATGAAATCCATTTTTTTACAGGATGCCAATTCTTTGATCATGAAACCTGATGATCTTGTGTCTGTGCTTGAACATATAAAAAAATGTTTTCCAGAGGTTGACAGGATTACGTCCTATGCAAGGAGCCATACCATTGCCCGGATCAAGCAGGATGATCTGCAGAGGATTGCCGATGCAGGATTAAACCGTATTCATGTGGGAATGGAATCAGGATCTGATATTGTATTAAAGAAAATTAAAAAAGGGGCTGACAAAGCAACTCATATCAAGGCTGGCTTGAAGGTAAAACAGGCGGGAATGGAATTGTCGGAATATGTTATGCCTGGGCTTGGCGGCATTGATTATTCCATAGAACATGCCCTTGAAACCGCGTCTGCACTCAACAGCATTAATCCCGATTTTATCAGGATCAGAACCCTGGCCGTGACGAATGGAACCGTCCTTGCCCAAGAGGTTAAAAGCGGGGAATTTGAAAAACCGAATGATGCCATGATGGCCAAAGAACTGCGGCTGTTGATTGAAAGTCTTGACGGGATTGATTCTTATATCAAAAGTGATCATATTCTGAATTTGTTTGAGACCATTAATGGAAAAATGCCTGAAGATAAAGAAAAAATGATCGGTATTATCGACCGTTTTTTTGAACTTGAACCTGAAAAGAGGATTTTATATCAGGTCGGCAGGCGGATGGGATTTTTCAGGGGCCCTGATGATATGGATAACAGCCCCCATCTTGAAAGAGTAAAAAAGGCCTGTACTCTTTACGGGGTAACTCCTGAAAATATTGATTCCGTGATTGATGAATTGATGAAGCGTTTTGTGTGATCAAACCTCCATTTATATCCACATCCCGTTTTGTGTTAAAAAGTGTGTCTATTGTGATTTTTATTCAAAGACCGATCTTTCATTGATACCCGGTTATATCAATGCCCTTCAAAAAGAGATTGAAAAACGGTCCGGGTTAAAGGACGCCATTGACACCATATACTTTGGCGGCGGCACACCTTCGCTTCTGAGTGCCAAAGAGGTTGAAACATTGTTGCAGACCATTGGGGATTGTTTTTCCGTTGCCAGTGATGTTGAAGTCACATTTGAAGTTAATCCTGGAACTGTTGACTTAAATTATTTCAGAGAGTTAAAAAACGTCGGCATAAACAGGCTGAGTATAGGTGTTCAGTCGTTTGATGACGATAAGCTTAAATTTTTAAACAGAATTCATACAGCCGGTCAGGCAAGGAACGCGATTGACTATGCCGGAAAAGCCGGGTTTGACAACATCAGCATGGATTTGATTTACGGGATTCCTTTTGAAACAAAAACAGCGTGGCTAAAAGATTTGAAAACGGCTGTAACCCTTATGCCGCCCCACCTGTCTTGCTATATGCTTACCATTGAGTCCGGCACCCCTTTGCATGAACAATTGAAAAAAGGTGTGATCCGGCCTCTTGGCACGTCTGATATGACAGTTCTGTTTAAACAGACCTCTCAATTTTTAGGGGAAGCCGGCTATGACCATTATGAGATTTCTAATTTCTCAAAAGGCCGGCAGAATCGTTCAAAACACAATTCAAAATACTGGGATATGATTCCCTATTACGGGTTCGGGGCTGCGGCACATTCTTATGATAAAAAAACAAGGTCTTGGAATTATCGAAGCATTGACGCCTATATAAAGGATATTTGTTCAGGCAGGCTTCCTGTTGAAGACCGGGAAACTCTCACCTCCAGGCAGACCATGATTGAGATGATAATGCTTCGGCTTCGTACCCTTGAAGGCCTGGATCTGAAAAAATTTACAACCCTTTTTTGCGTATCCTTTGAAACCCGGTTTAAGGATATTCTGGACCATATCCTTGAATCTTCTTTTGGGAGTGTTAAGGATGGCAGGTTTGCCCTTACCCTTGAGGGCAGGGCACATCTGGACAGTATTGTTGAGGCCTTTGCCGAAAAAATCCTGTAGGATTTTTATTAGAGTTTTTGTTAAACTTTCCGTCTTAACTGCCGTGTATCGCCCACCCGTATGGTCAGGTTGACGGTATCAAAGTATTCGATCAAAGGGATGACATATTTTCTGGACACTCCGGTCATCTCTTTAAACTCGGGTGTGGTGATGGATTCATTGTCTTTTAAGAATTTAATCAGCCGCTGTTCAAGCCTGGTGATCTCTTCGGCATCAAAATAGAGGTCGTCTTTTGTTTTGACAATGGATGTTTCATTGATCATCATGTGGAGAACATCTGTTGCCGTCTTTTTATCCAGATCCAGATCCTGGCAGATGGTTCTGAAAAAGGGCGGTGTCAACCCTGACGTTTGATAGATTTTCTTGATTTTGTCTTTGACTTTGTTTTGATCCACCTGGAGCGCCACTTTGTGAGTGGATAATTTGACAATGTTTTTGTCCAGAATTATCAGATTTTCCTTGGACAATTTTGTGAAAAGCAGATTAAAAAATTTTACATCATCAATATACTGGAACTTGGATTTAAGCTCCTGGGTCGGCATGCCTTCTTTTAAAGGATTATCGTTATGGTAGGCCTCAAGCTTCCGGATGATTTTTTCTTTGAATTTATCAAAAAAAGCACCATTCACATAAATCTGCCTGTCTTTGTCAGTCTGGACAACCTGTTGCTTGGCAAGCAGTTTCTGCAGATTTGCCGCCAGTTTCTTGTCCGGGATATTGGTCATGACACGAAGCTGGGCAAAAGACAGGCCCTGGTATCCTTTTAAACTGAGAAAAAACAAAACAGTCTCTTCCTGATCTTCCAGAAGAAGATTCTCCAGTCCCTGGATTACGGTTTTATCCAGCTGTTTATGCTTTTGGGAGGCTGGATTTAATATGGCACCGCCGCCAATTGTTTTTACCGGTGAATAACTTCGGATCACATATCGGTCATCCTTGATACAGCAGACAGGGGACTCCAGGCGGAACTGAACACAGGCCTCATCTCCGGGCAACAGCTCTTCTCTGTCAAGCAGTATCATGTATCCCAGTATCTCACTGGTTCCGGAATGAAATCTTATTCTGGTTCTGTTTTTAGCCGGTTTTGCATTGCTTTTTAAATAATGAAAATGAGCATCCACCATATAGCTTTCAATCAAGGTATTGGGTGTGGACAGGATATCTCCCCGGCTGACCGATTCTTTGTCCAGTCCCTGGAAATTAATGGCGGTCCGCGTACCCGCACCGGCCGTATCAACACCTGAGCTGTGAACCTGGATTCCCCGGACTTTGGAGACAATCTGTTTGGGATAAACCATGATATCGTCCCCGACATTGATGCTGCCCGAGGTCAGGGTCCCGGTTATCACGGTGCCAAATCCTTTCATTGAAAATACACGGTCCACCGGCAGCCTGAAGATGGAAGAATATTTTCTTTCAGGAAGTTTGCTGCAGATCTCTTCCAAAGTTTTTATGAATTGATCAAGCCCTTCATGTGTGACGGATGAAACAGGGATAACGGGTTTGTCTTCGAGAAAAGTGCCCTGCACAAAATCATTGATGTCTTCAAGGGCCAGTTCCAACAGGTCTTCATCCACCATATCGGTTTTGGTCAGGGCAATCATGCCATGCTCAATCCCCATGAGGTTGCAGATTTCCATGTGTTCCCTGGTCTGAGGCATAACCCCCTCATCTGCAGCAATAACCATTGTGACCACATCAATCCCGCTGGAACCTGCCACCATATTTTTTACAAATTTTTCATGGCCCGGCATGTCCACGATACCGATATGCTGCCCATTGGGAAGATCAAGAGAGGCAAACCCCAGTTCAATGGTAATGCCCCGTTCCTTTTCTTCTTTGAGCCTGTCTGTTTCAATGCCTGTCAATGCCTTTACAAGGCTTGTTTTTCCATGATCAATGTGTCCTGCCGTTCCTAAGATGATATTTTTTTCCAATGGTATAAAAATCCTAACTTTTATTCTGGTTTCTTTTTTCTGAAAAAAGCCATGCCATATGCCAGACCGACCAGGATGAGTCCTGTGACAACGCCGTAGTAAATTTCCCAATCCGGCCTGAACAGTCGGGTCAGGATAATGCCGAAGACAAGGCCTAAAATAAGCCTGACTAAAAATATTAAAAGTGCATTCATAAATAAAGTTCCTTTAACAAAATATTTATACGCAGGAATAATAGTCAAACAACACGTCAAGGTCAATGTAAAATATGGTCTTGGTATGGCATGGGAATTTCTTTGATAGAATAAAAAATCGGTATTTGAATTCAGTTGCATGAAAAAAGTATTGAAAAACAGATCAGGTTCTGTTAATTAAGGAAAGTTTTTTGCGGTGGGTGTAGCTCAGTTGGTAGAGCACTAGGTTGTGGCCCTGGTGGCCGCGGGTTCAAATCCCGTCACTCACCCCATTAACTTTCTTCTTTTATTTCAATAGCTTATCCTAATTTTTTTATCCTCTAAGAAGTTATCATCTTCAGGTTGCACCTGTTGAACTGCTTTGGTTCCCCCTGAATGGCATCATTTTTATCAGGAAGCATATACCGTTTGAAAGCATCTGAAACGTGGCCTGTGCCTCCCCGTTGGATCTGTGCCTATGTTTTTGCCGGTGTTTATGTGAACTTTATTACAGAAGAGGAAGACGACCGTGTCGTATTGGCTTATGGCTCAAACTATGCTCGACAAGCTGTTACAGAACTAAAAATATTTTCGCAAGACTGCCACATGTGCTAATACCTATTGTAATGGACAACTGCATGTTGTGATAAAATTTGCAAATTGTTCATTCCGTAACAGTCTGGCGATTGAAAAAGCTCAAGAATCAGCACGACCTTGAAAATAGTTTTCATTTGAACCAGAACATTAAGCCGTAAGATCTCCATGGCATACGATTGATATTTGCTGTGATATTCAATATATTCAGAGGCTTTCAGGGATTTTTTCTGTTTTTGTTTCAAGTCTCTGCTGTTTTATGAATTCATTCATAAGGGCCTTGGATCTGTGGAGTGTCAAATGTGTCTTGATTCTTTTGGCTGAATCTTCCAGAGAAATTGTGCTGCCTGTTTTTTTGCCTGTGACATGAATAATATGATACCCGAAACTTGTGGATATAATACCGCTTATCTGGCCGGGCTTTAGTGCAAAGGCTGCATCTTCAAAGCTTTTTTCCATGACCCCTCTTTTAAAAAAGCCAAGATCTCCGCCCTCACTGCTGCTGGGGCATTGGGACAGAGCCTTTGCCAGAGTGGCGAAATCTTTGCCTTC
Organism: Desulfobacula phenolica; assembly: GCF_900105645.1. Taxonomy (NCBI): domain Bacteria; kingdom Pseudomonadati; phylum Thermodesulfobacteriota; class Desulfobacteria; order Desulfobacterales; family Desulfobacteraceae; genus Desulfobacula; species Desulfobacula phenolica. Next base: position 219,047 of record NZ_FNLL01000001.1, read on the forward strand.
ATTGATCTGCCTGAGTATTTTTTCAATCTCTTTTTTTGCATTTATTTTTTGTGCAGGATTTGCATCGGCATCAAGTTTGATTAGAATATGACTGGCCTGCACCTCTTCTTGCCGGTTAAATTTTTCAGGATTATTCTTGTAATATTCCAGGATGTCTTTTTCCTCAACAACAATGTTTTTTTCAAATTTTTGTTCAACAATTTTTTTTACTGCCAGGCCTTTTTCGAAATGATTTCTTAACTGGTTTTCTGAAAAGCCGATGCTTTTAAGCATATTTTCATAATCATTTGTATTTTGAAATTGTTTTTTTACCTTTAGTATCTCTTTGTCAATAGCCTCTTTTTCAATTCCATAGCCCATTTTAAGACTTGCAGCATAGAGAATTTCTGCATTTATAAGGCTTTCCAAAGCTCTGTTTCTTATCATGGGTTCGTCTTTTTTGGGTACGGCCTTGCCAAGGCCCAGAAGATGAGTGATAAGACTTTGTTGCTCCAGATCCAACTCTGACTTAAAAATGGGCGAACCATTGACTTTGGCAACTATTTTTGAATCCTGCTCAAGATTCTGCACCTGATCAGTTGAATGAGTGTCAGGGGCGGTAACAACAAAAAAAAGCATGATAAGCATTGCAGCAATAAATCTGGTTTGTCTTTTGATTTTTTTCATTTTCCATCCTTTAAACATTGATATTAAGCCATGGCTATTTGCCTAGGCAGCTTTTATTTTTTTTCCCTTAATTGATTGTTTATACCACGATGACCTGAGTTTCCACATTTGGGCTTCTTCAAAAGGGGCAAGCCCCCTTGGGCAGGCTTGCCGGCATTTTTTACAATTAACACAAAGATATCCGCCATTTTTCATGGTTTTATCCAGCATATTGATTTTGGCACCAAGCATAATTTCCATGGGGTTGCACCCCCTGGATAAAAGAGGACAGACCGCCATGCATTGACGGCATTCAGTGCATAGAATCACCTGGGGGGTTTTCTTGATTATCTGGAATAGAATCAAGCAGATGAGAAGTCCGATACAGATGATCACACAGGATGTATACAGAGCCAGAAACATTAGTTTTCATCTCCCTTTGCTTTGTCAAAATAAGACCAGTCTTCATTGCCTTTATCAAGGAAATCGGGTTTCACACTGAGCCTTAAATCTGTTTTATAGATTACCCCCATTTTGCACAGGGTAAAACACTTGCCGGATCTTGGGCATCCGCCATGGTGGATAAGCGGATGTATTCTTCCGTCTTCAAGTCTTGGCATGGTTATGACACCGTTTGCAATGACCGGGCAGGCAGATACACACATGGAACACGCAGGATAAAGGCATTCTTGAACCCCGAATTTTAAATTTCCGGCTTTTGCAGCAAGCATAAGGTCAAAAAAATTCACCTCTTCCATGAGATTGTTGGCTTTTTTAAAAACCTCAAATCCAGGGTTTTTCCCTTTTGTAAAATCAACACGAAAGTCGGCAAGATCACCTGGCATAATTTTCACCACCCGGTCATAAATGGGTTTTAATATGGCCACCTGGCGATCAGCCTCATCATATGCAAATACAACGATTCGGTCTGATGAAGGTTCTCTGGATAATTGTATCTTGATCCGATCCTTTAAAAAGGAAAATTTTGCCTGAATGGGCGGCACAACCCCAGGATAGGTGCCGGGAAATATTTGTTTAAGATCGGTTTGAAAAACATATACCACTCCTGCTATGGCGACAAATAAAAGTAAAAGCAAAACTCCTGCAAAAGATCGTTTTCTTTTAAGATTAGAATTTTCCATCATCTTTTAAATCCTTGATTATTTTTAAAACAGGTAAATTAATGGGGCAGACCCTGTCGCAATTTCCGCAAAGAGGACAAAAGGTTGCAGCATCCTTAACCTTTATTCGACAAGTGGTTACTTCATAATCCATATCTTTTTTTATCAAGGCTAATTGTTTGGCTGTAATAAGGGATTTATCAGGAAGCCTTAAAATCATTTCAGGATCAATATCAATTGCATTGCCGAGTCTCATCCTTATATTTGTTGCATCCACATAAATTTCAGGATCATTGGTGATGGCAGCCGATATAAAACCATAGGGATCTATTCCCAAAGGACAAATCTGCCTTCCTAAGACACAATTATAACAGGTTGTGGCCCAGGGATATCCTGACTTTATGGATGTGGTTATGGTTATGGCAAGAAAGGCTGCTATACAAAGATAGCAGAACACATTGATATGAATAAATTTTTTTTTCATTACAGCACCATTATAAGGACACCCACAATTGTCCCCCCTAAAATGCCACCTGGTTTGTGGGGTTTATAACCGGTAAGAATGTTTGTGAATATTCCGCAGATGATACCAAAGCAGATGGATACAATCATTTCTCCTGTTAAAAACAGATTGGATGTAAGTCCTATGCCTGCCACTATCAGCCCGGCCACAGGAGTTCCCAAAAGGATACTGATTTGAAGGGCATTGGCAGTTATACCGCTTTTGAGCCTTAAATTTCCTTCGCCTATGCCTCCTATTCCCCCCAAGGGTGAAGGAGCGCATGAGGCTGCGCAGCAAATGACAAAGCCCACCAGCATAACAGGAAGGCAATGTTCAATCCCGGTGCTTTTGCTGACTTGCGTACCAAACATTATAACTCCGGGCAGCAGTGCTGCTGCGGTAATCCTTCCGCAGGGCATGGGGAAAATAACCGGGATATAGACCAGAATTACCCCCACTCCGATGAATCCCAGGGGCGTATTTGCGGCAAACCAGACAAGAAGGGATGTCAAAGCATCAAATCCTCCTGTCACAAGAAGTGCCCCTGCCATCATAAACCCTGCAACCATAGCCGTTACAGGATGGATAATAATGCCGGCAACAAGACTTTTAAATCCGACATTGCCAACTATCATGACCATTATGGTCATAATCAGCAGCACGGTCTGTATGGGTATGGGAGGTTCAAATATAAAAACCGCGCCAAGGCCTATCATATAAAGGAAAAATGCAAAATACGCAGAATCGGGGAGCGCTTTGCCTTTTTGATGATCTGTTTGAAATTTATCCGGATTAATATTTATTCTTGAAAAAAAAGCCACCAGAAACATGGTGAGAATCGTGATGACCATTATGGATATCTGCTGTGAATTGGAAAAAGAGTGCAGATTGTATCCTGCCGTTCCTTCAACGATCATGCCGATGCCGCCAAGAGGAGAGGGACCGCAGGAAGCGGCAGCATTGACGATGAGTCCAAACACGACGGCAGGCACAATGGAGGGTCTGTTTTGCATGCGCGCCACTTCTATACCAAACATGATGGTGGCGGGGATAAGGGCGGCTGCCCATATTCTGCCGCAGGGCATGGCAAATATGGTGGGAATGTTTACAAGGAGGATAATGGTGCCGGAAAGTCCAAGTATCCTGCCCCGGGATAGTTTTGTCAGTATTGTTGCGGCTGCCTTGAACCCTCCTGCCGCATCCACGGAGCCTGCGAGTAAAAATCCGGCCAGGGTAGCTGTAATGGGATGAAGCGTTGCTGCTGAAAAAAACTGTGATATTCTGAACTCAGGCTTAAAGATCATGGCCATGGCAACAAGAGCTATGGAACCAAGTACCAGTACAGATTGAAGGGGCAGAACATCCTGCCGGATCCATTGCCTGAAAGATGATAACAGAATCAAAAAGAACAATATCAGTGAAATAATACCTGTCATGATTTTTTTCCTGAGCTGATTTTTTTTGCCCGCAGATGATGACCGGTTCTGTCAATACTCACCATGTCGCCTTTTGTGATTTTGCCCATGCAGAGGCTGCAGGTGCCTACATATGCAGTTACTGCCGTCTGGTCTTCAAGCAGGACTTTAAACGGCAGATCCAGTGCATAACAATCCATTGCACAACAATTATTCTTGAATGTTTCGGGACTGAAAAACATGGGCGTGGTCATGGCACGGCCTCTTTCTTTTCCGGGAACAATGTCTCTTAAAAGACTTAAAATAAAGATATATGCCCCGGCACTTAAGATCATCAAATCGGGTATTTTTTCCAAAAAAAGATCAATCATTAAATCTCCTTTAATATTTATTATGAAAGAACTTCTAACCTGTTAGAATCAAATCTCTTTTATTTTCTGTTATGGCAGATCAATCTGCCATGGCTGTTATTTATGACATGGAATGGATCAGAATTCCGCTTATGGCTCCTCCCATAATTCCCTGCATGTCCAGGGCAAAGGTGCCAAAAGCAATATTGAATCCGCAGCCGGCAACAATACCTGCCATGACGAGCCAGACCAGGCCGGCATGTCTGCTGTTGCTTAATTTTAAGATGAAATTTCGGGTCTCTTGTTTTTTGTCTTTCATTTTTTAACCCTGATTAACTGTTTTAAGAAATTTGGGGTCTGGGGCAGCCATTTCACCGTATCCCAGAAGGTTATCTATTTTTACCATGAGCCAATTGGTAAGACAGGATCTTCTGGAAATCATGAAGTTTGCAGCATTATGCAGGATATTGTCTGGTTTGTTATAAGGGCAGGAACCTATGCAGGCCATGCATTTAGGATTAGACACAAGGTAATTGCCACATTTTTCTCCGTCAATGGGCCATTTTAAGACTCCCCTTACAAGCTGGGGTTTGCCAAATGGTATGGCCTTTGTGGGGCAATATTCAGCACATTTTTTACAGATGTTGCAAAATTCTTTTATGCCCAGTTTCACAGGCTTGTCAAAGACAAGGGGAAGATCGGTTGTAACAACTGCAAATGAACCCCTTGGCCCCATTTTGTCATTGATGATCATGCCGTTTCTCGCCAGCTCTCCAAGACCTGCTTTTATGGCAAGGGGAACAATCTGGACTTCGCTCCACCTTGAGTAATGTGCCCTTGCAGAATATCCCATTCCCCTTATAAATCTTGCAAGTTCGACTGCTGTCTTTCCTCCTTCGGAAAAGAATCTCATGGTTTCTTTTAAATTCTCCAGCTCTTTGGCGGGTATCTTTTCCGAAGTCTTTATCATCCGGCCTGACAAGGCAGCAGCAAGCTCTTCGGGAATGGAAGAGTAAAGTTCTTCCCAGGGAAGCGGTGCTGATGGAGCAGCAAGCTTATATCTTATATCCTTACCCACTATTATGGCATTGGGGTGGGTAAGCCTTATGGGGTTGCCATTGTGATCATTTGTAAAAACAAAGGTGGGGTCAAGCTGTGTGATTCCAACCATCCTGGCTCCAAGAGCCTTGGCCTGGTCCTTGATATGCTCTGTTAAAATTTTTTCATTGGTCACCTTTATTCTGGTCTGGTCTGGTTTTCCATCCCTGTTTATCTTATGGGAAACCTTGCCGACACAGATATCATATATGGAAAGGGTCAGCTGATCCGAGGGAAGAGCCATACTCATATCGGCGTAAAGCTCTGATCCTGGTTGCTGTCTTGCATCATAACGATCCTGTTTTGCCTTTATCTGAGTTGAACCAAAGGAATTTGATCCCGTGCTCTTCTGGGTCGGAATGAACAGAGCCAGTATGAATATGGAGAACAGACCCAGGCCGGTGATCATAATTTTTTGTATTTTTTTGCTCTCAAATGCACCTCTTTGTTTTAATCTGATAAAACCATAGGTGACCCCTGTCATGCTTATCAATGCAATAGAGCTGATGATAACTCCCTTGCTCATTTTTTCTGAGAAAAGTATGGTGGTAAGAACCAATAACAAGCCATCTATCGTAATGAGGCATAAAAAGCTTGTTAATTCAAACCATTTCCATCCCGGTTTCATATGTAAATTCCTTTACAGATCAGCATGGATAACTTCCTTTAACTTATTTGGTTTCCATGAAAAGTTTGCTGATATTTTAATTAAATTTGATTATCCTTGTTCAACCATGGTATTTTTCATAAGGCTCCCCGGCTCAGGACACTGCAACTCAAGATTTGCAAATTGTTTTTTTTGCAAAACTTCTTCCAAGGTCGCGGGTTTCTTTCTCGGGGAGCCTTGTTCATGGTCCGGACACTATTCTTTTTCGGGTTTGAAAAATAACATGGTTACAAGGCCCGGAGCTGAGAATATTAAAAACATGGCCATGAATCGCCATCCTGCCCGAAGGCTTCCCACTTCAATTCCATCGTAAAAGCCCCATAGTCCAAACAAAAGCATTCCGACAACCACTGACCATCCCCACATCTCAATCCATGTGAGACTCACAGACAGCTCCTTTGAACCTATTTTTAGAGACATAAATAACTCCTTGTTAAATTTTTTTATTCATTTACCCAGTCGTCTGCAGCTTGTTTATAAGACCAGGTCCCTTTTTCATATTTTGATCTTGGCGGATAAACATCTTTGTCTTGTTTATACCAGCCTCCGGAATAAGCTTTTCCTTGCTTTAGCTGACGCTCGGCTTCCTCTTTTGTCAAAACTTCTCCAATTTCCTTAAGATCCTTGTCAGTCTCTTTATCAGGAATATCCCAGTGAATGTTACGGTTCCTTCCATTTTCATCAAGGAGGTGGGCGGGAATTTCTCCCCATTCAATGCCTTTGTAGCGTATGCCGACCTTGCCCATTTTAGCTCCCACACCTGTTGCCCATTCTTCATCAGGGCTTCTGTCTTCTTCAGTATAGATATAGCTTCCTATTTTTCGTGGAAATTTGGTTTTATGACCTGGGTTTTCAAGCAGCCATCTTGCCGGGCGGTTTGTGCCAAATTGTTTTGAATCAGTTCCGTACTGGTAATCAAGCCAGTCTTCAAGCCCTACACCGTTGACATTTCCAAAAAGGTAAGGAGCAAGATATGAATGTTTGAGCATGTAATTGCCCATAAGATGAAAAGCCGTGGCTGGTTTGTTGTAAGGGCAGGATTTAAGACATTCGTTGCAGCAGTTGCCATTTAGATTGCCTACCCTGAAACGGACACATTTATCCTTGTCCACATGCCACATCTCAATTCCGTTCTCAATGGTTCTTTTTCCCATGGGAATTGCATTGACCGGGCAGGAACGGGCACAACGGTCACAATGTTCACAAAACCTTGTTACACCATAGGATTGACGGGGAGGATCAACTGCCATTGGAAAATCAGTAAGAATGGTGGCGGATTTAAATCTTAAGCCGCCTACGCTTGGTACAACCGCATCACTGAGCCGGCCGTATTCACCAAGGCCGCAATAGACGGAAAAGGGTGTTTCAATGGTTTCATAATTTATACCTCCATGACCCACTCGTGCCGCATATCCCATATCCCTTAATGTCTGGGCAAGACGTATAGCAATAAATGCGCTGGTGCTATAAGCCTGGCCGCTTTTTGTGATGCTCCACCATGAAAAGCCCGGATCACTTAAGACCCTTCTCCATCTTTGATCTGTGAACACCTGAATGCCGTATTTGAGTTCTTTAACCTGATCCAGGGGAAGGGGGTTTCCCGCCGTCATGAAATCATGTGAGTAAAACCATCTGGGGTCCATTCTACAGATACCCACATCCTCTGAACCAAGCCATAATCCAATCTCCTTTATCATCATGGCATTTTCTTCGGGAGTGTATTTCGCCTTTTTGTAGCCAAGTTTTCCCGCAACATTTCCCAGCAGAACATCCCCTTTGTTCCAGCCGAGTTTTTTCTCCCGGTGTGCCCCTTCCCAGTTGGTCCAGGGATATTTATGAACTTTAACGGGTTCCCCCATTATCTGATCATTCGCCCTGAGTGCATCCGTCAATATTGTTGAACCAAAAAGCGACCTTGACAAAGGAAGGCTCATTAAAAAATTTGGGTTGTCAATGGACTTGATGGTCTCTTCGTCAGTGTATACAAGACCGCTGTTGCTTACTTGAGGGCCGAGAACCCCCATCAGAGCCCTTCCAAATCCATGGTTCATTTCGCTGAACCTGTGGGTTTCGCCCTTGATATAGTTGGGTGCTTGAGGTGCGGGAAAAGGAAAGAACATGAAAAAAGCGATAATTGTCCAGAAGCTTGACATGGATATGATTCCGATTTTTCGCATTTTTTCAGTAATCTTGAACATCATGCTCCACCAGCCCATGGCAACGGCCGCAGACAGCATGATTGCAAACAGAGCGTAAATATTAAGCTTTGATGCAAAAAAACATACTATGGATACGGCAAATACAACCCATAAGCCTATAAGTATGTGCTTTTTAAGTTTTTCATCCATAAAAAATTCCTCCAAAAAAATTAAAAACTGGTTAATTGTTTTTGTGCCTGAATATACTGCACAATCATTGCTTTGGCTGACCAGGCCTTCGTGGTCTCTATGCCTCCTTGTTCTCAATATCTACTTGTTCTCAATGTCTTATTGTTCTCAATGTCTTATTGCTCCATGATTAATTTGATATGCGGGCAATAGTGGATATCCCAAGGCCGATATGACAAAAAACAATACCAATGAATTCCGTCCAGGAGGGCCTTATTCCGCTTATAAACCATAGTGTGGTTATGGATACCCATGATGTGGCAAGCCAGATAATGGATATCTCATAATAAGAAAGGTTAAAGTGAAATTTGCCGATCTGAACCAGAATTCCACTTAAAATAAAAATCACAACAGTGAGCAGGATAATGACGGGTTTGGTCAAAAAGATCAGACGCAGATATTCCATTACGCCGTTGGCCTCATTCCATTGTGTGCCGGAAAGTGCTGCGGAAATAGCCATAAACAGACATGCAACCAGATAAAAAGCTGCAATTTCCATTGCCTTCCTCCTCATATTAATGCTTTGGTTATTGATTAAAGGTTTTGAAAACAAACTTAACTGTTTCATGAAATAAGCCCCAGAATTGAAATTGCCTTACAACAAAAAAAGATTCCAACGCCAATGGAGGCAATTTTGCCAAGCAGGGCAAAATTTTTGCGCCCGGATAAACCTCCCATGAATCCCAAGGGGAGTATATAGAGGGTGGTGGCCAGAAAAAATGCCAGGAAAAACAGAACTCCGAACAAGGGGTTTGCTGATTTTTGAAGACAATAGGAGATGGCCAAAAGAAAAGGCGGGCAAACATTAAGTCCTGTAAGGATTCCCAATACATACGGGAAATAATTTGTGTTACCGATTTTGTTTGCCTGGGAACACATGCCGAAATGAGGAAGTTTTACGCCCATGCCATAGGCAATAAGAAGGACGGAAAGGACAATGGTGGCCCAGGCACCTGTCTTGAATCCATAAGCGCCCAAAGCTTCACCCAACAGGCCTATGGCAAGGCCAAAAACAAGATAGGCAATGAAGCGACCCCCTATGAATTTTAAAAGAAAACTCCAGGTGGAGGATCGTGAATTGATCTGCCCCCTGGCAAGGGTTACGGAAAAAAGCACGGGTACACAGGAAGTAAAGCAGGCCGGGCCTGTGGCAATTCCCAGCAGAAAACCATTTGTTGCAGGTTCCAGAAACGATACCATGGTAAATCCTTTGTGTATGAAAATTTTAAAAAAATCAAAACAGCAATTTGTATATTTTGCTGCGGGCAAACCAAGGAGACCGGATTATAGTATGAAATGGCCGGGTCTGCCTGCGGCAGTTAGTTGGTTCATTCGTTGTGAATGTGATCAGGTGCCTGACCTAAACCAAGAAGCTGATCCCGTATTTCGGGAGCCAGCCGGTTGATGGTCCAGGGCGGATCAAAGGTGAGCTTTAGATTGATTGTTTCAAGTTCAGGGATTTTTAACAATTCATCCTTGATTCCCTCAATAAATGTTTGTGAAAAAGGACAGGTCGGTGTGGTAAGAGTCATGACAATATTTACCATTCTGTCAATTATGCTCATTTTATAGATAAGACCAAGTTCAAGTATATTAAGCTGGAGTTCAGGGTCCAGGACATTTGCCAGGGCAGAGTTGACAATATTTTCTGTTAACGGGCCTGAAGAGGCGGAGTTTAGCTTGTTTGTCCAGGAGTATTCATTTTTTAAAGCGGAAGGTCCCCGGGTCTGGAAAAAAACTGCTGCAACGACTAAAAGTAGAAATCCATAGATTATGATCAGTTTTGATTTGTTGCTGATATTAATATCAAAAGGCATAGATGCATTCCTGTCAAATATATCCATACCTTCTTTTCCCCGCGGTTAAGACGGTTTATTTGTTCTATCAGTCAAGTATCCTGGCTTGCGGCTCAAACTTTCTCCCCGCACCTTCCCAAACGTATTGTTCAGTGGTTATTGCAGGGTGTATTCCGCTTACAGTTGCGGGGCAGCACCGGATTTTAACCGGCTTCCATGTACTGATAAAAAAATAATGTTCCGTTATAAAGACATAACAAGAAATATGCCAAAGATAATAATAATCATAACTGTTTGAAATAATATTATGATTTTATTAATAGCCATTTATGAAGAAAATAACTATATATCGTTTTTGGCGATAATTAGTTGAAAAACAACTGATTATCGTGGTAAATAAAATTCCATGAAAATTTCACAAGGCTACCAACCGGAATTTGAGTCTCTCCAAAAACTCATGTTGCAGATGTCAAGAGAACGTTCTGAAAAAAAAATACTTAAATTATTATCTGAAACTTTTGTTGCAAGACCCCATGTGGCTTTTCTCAGAATATGGCTCGTCAAGACAGGGGATGACTGCAATGACTGTAATAAAAAACATTTGTGCCGGAATACTTCTTGCCTCCACCTTGTTTCAAGCGTAACTAAAGAGCAGGGAAATAAAGAATGGCAAAGTATAAATGGAGAAGAACGCCGTATTCCACTGGGGTTTTCAGATATAGGTGATGTGGCTCTTAGTGGTCAAGGGGTTCGTCTGGATAATATTCAAAAAGAAAAAAAACATTTATATGAAAACATACTAAGGCAAAATCCTGATTTGATTGGCCACTGTATTCAACCTTTTGTGTCAAAGAATGATATTCTTGGCGTTATATCCGTTTACACCTGGATTGATCTTAAAAGGATAGAAAGGGCGGCACTGTGGCTGGCAACCCTTGCAAATTTCACTGCATCCGCCATTGACAATGCCCGTGCATTTGAAGAGATCAGATCCTTAAAGGGCCGGCTGGAACTTGAAAACAGATATCTGAGAGAAGAAATTGATCATATCCGGTCTTTTGGCGATATCATAGGCATAAGTCCTCCTATTGTGAATATGATCAAGCAGATAGACAATGTTGCCCCAACCAGTGCCAGCGTTTTAATTCTTGGAGAATCAGGAACGGGTAAAGAGCTTGTGGCAAGAGAAATTCACAAACGAAGCACTAGAGGGAACAGGCCCATGATCGGAGTGAATTGCGCATCAATTCCAGGGGAACTATATGAAAGCGAGTTTTTTGGCCACAAAAAAGGAGCTTTTACCGGTGCCATTTCAGACAGGGCCGGTCGATTCCAGGCAGCCGACGGCGGAACTCTGTTTTTAGACGAAGTTGGAGAAATCCCACTTACCATGCAGGGAAAACTGCTCCGGGTTCTGCAGGAGGGGTTGTATGAAAGAATAGGAGAGGAAAAAACCAGAAAAGTTGATGTCAGAATAATCGCTGCCACAAATAGAAACCTTGAAAAAGAAGTTGCAGCAGGAAGCTTTCGCAAGGATCTATATTACCGGCTGAATGTCTTTCCCATTGAGGTTGTTCCCCTGCGTGAAAGAAAAAAAGATATCCCTCTTCTTGCCCGGCATTTTTTAAACATAGTGTCGGGAAAAATGAATCTTCCCGTACCCTATTTGACTGAGTTAAATATCAGGGAGCTCATGAATTATGACTGGCCGGGAAATGTACGGGAACTGCAGAATGTAGTTGAAAGAGCCGTCATCACGTCCAAATCCGGTTGTATTCTTTTTTATTTGCCTGGGAACTCTTCAAAAGTTAAGCATGATGAAGGCGGACTAAGATCTTTAAGAGAAGCACAGGAAAGTAAGACGGTTTTTACAGAAAAACAGATAAATACAAAGATCAGACAAAATATAATATTTGCCCTGGAACAATGTAACGGAAAAATATATGGACCAAATGGAGCAGCAAGTCTTTTGGGCTTAAGACCCACAACCCTGACATCAAGGATCAGCCGTTTTAAAATAAAAAAAGATGAACTTTGCTTGGACCAAAGAGTTATGTCTCAAGGAAAAAAACATAAATGAATCCAGCAGGAACTTGGAGGTTTTTTAGGTCGGTTTGTCCTGGTCAAAGGCAGAAAGATGAGGGTATACGGAACGTTGTCTCTCCAGCCTTTTTCTGTCGGGCAGCCCGGATTATGACAATGGACAGCGGGACTTTTTTCAAGTCCTGGTCTTGCTCAAGGGTTAGGGAAAAGTATGTAATGTCCGAAGCAAAATAGATACCGTACTAGTTCAGAAATGATAATATTTTTCAATTTACGATATCAGATTACATTGTTAATGTGTGTTAAATTGCATCTTTGATGCCTAAAAGCAATTAATGTTACAATATTTGTACTGTATAAAAACGTATTGTCTTAGAATAAGCAGTAGGTTATAGTGTTACTTAATTGGTACTTTAATTTGATAAAACCATTTAATGTGTACAATAGGTAGCTTTATGATGTTTGAAAAAATGTCGCCAGTCGCAATTGCCGGTCAATTAGGGGAGAGACTAAAACAAGCCAGGCTGAATGCCGATTTAACACAGGCTGAACTGGCATCAAGAACCGGTTTAAACAGGAGGACTATTTTGAATGCTGAGAAAGGTAACGTCCAATTAAAAAACCTGATCGCAATTCTGATAAGTCTTGGCATGGTTGAGCAAATCAATGTGTTTTTACCGGTACAGGAAATCTCTCCTTTACAGTTGGCTAAACTAAAAGGGAAAAAACGGCAGCGAGCTTCAAGATCTCAAAAAAGAAAATCCCAAATAAGTGAAGATAAATCTTTATGGTAATCGAAATCGTAAAAGTAAAATATAGAGAACAGGATGTCGGTGCCATAAGTTTTAATACCAAAACAGGTGTTGGCGCATTTGAATTTGAATCTCGCTTTATTAAGTCGGGTATTGAGCTTTCACCTGTAAAAATGCCTTTGTCTAAAAAGATTTATTCGTTTCCGGAGAATAATAACGAAACTTTCAAAGGATTACCCGGGATGATTGCAGATTCTTTGCCTGATGATTTTGGTAATGCAGTGATGAATGCCTGGATAGCCGGTCAGGGGAAATCTACAACAGACATCACCCCATTGCAGCGTCTTCAATATACAGGAAAGCGTGGCATGGGAGCATTAACTTATTCTCCGGCAATCCAGCGGAAAAATCTGAACAGGTCACAACATGTTGACATTCAGTCTTTAATTTTCATTGCCCAGGAAATCTTGGACAAACGGGAACAATTCCAGGTAACGCTTGGACCACAAGGCCGGGAAGATAAAGAAGCTATGACGGCACTGTTATCTGTCGGTACGAGTGCCGGTGGTGCCAGACCTAAAGCAGTGCTTGCATTTAACAGTGATTTTACTCAGGTGAGGTCGGGGCAAACCAATGCGCCTGAAGGTTTTACTCATTGCGTGATGAAGTTTGACGGTGTCAGCGAAATTCATAAAAATAAAGAAACATTTGGTGATCCATTGGGATACGGCACAATGGAGTATGTTTATCATCTCATGGCCAAAGCTTGTGGAATAGACATGATCCCTGCCGGTTGCTCAATGAAGGGAATCGACGTCATTTCATTACTCAGCGGTTTGACAGGAAAGGCAATCGGAAAATACATGTACAAACATTAAACGGCATTGCACATGTTGATTACAAAAAGGTCGGCTCGTTTTCATATGAAGAATTGTTTTCACTTGCAAGAGAACTCAAGTTAACTCCGGATGATGCAATACAAATATTCAAACGAATGGTTTTTAATATTGTTGCACGCAATCATGACGACCATTCTAAAAATTTTGGATTCATGCTTGACAACCAAAACAAATGGCAATTGGCACCAGCCTATGATTTGGCCTACAGCTACAAGCCGGGAAGCCCTTGGGTAAGCAGTCATTGGATGAAGCTCAATGGAAAGAGAGACAATTTTATCCGCAAAGATTTTTATAGCCTGAAAAAAATAAGCCCTATATTTACCAAACGTAAAATTAATCATATCATTGAAGAAATCATAGAGCATGTTTCACAATGGGATGACCTGGCCGTTGCACAGGGTGTTCCACAATCATTAATCAAATCAATAAGCAGCAACTTGCGGTTAAAATTTTAGAATGGGTCGACAGGTCAAGTCTATATTTTCCCAGAAATGAAAAGGTATTCAAAAGGTATAATGGATATGAGGTTGAGGTTTTACTTCGATAAATCTGGCATGATGGAAAATCCTTATCCTCCTAAAAAAGAACAAAAAATCATTGTATCTTACATCCAAGCCCAATTCATCAAAATCGATAAGGCCATTGCCATACAGGAGCAGATGATTGAAAAACTCAAGGAATACAAAGCCACGCTGATCAACTCCGCCGTGACCGGAAAATCAAGGTGCCACAAACAGGAAAAGCAAGGGCCGTGGCATGACAGAGAGATAAGCTTATGACAGATGACAGCCGCATACAGATCTACCGGGTGGATGTATGGTTTGAACAAGAGACGGTCTGGCTGACCCAGCGCCAGATGGGTGAGGTGTTTGACACCACGCCGGAAAATGTGCTGATGCATCTGAAAAATATTTACAAGATCGGGGAGCTTGAGCAAAAGTCAACTGCTAAGGATTTCTTAGTGGTTCGCACGGAAGGCACACGACAGGTCAAACGAAAGCTCAAGCATTACAATCTGGATGCCGTGATTTCAGTTGAGTATCGGGTGAATTCAAAACGGGGGGTGCAGTTCCGTATCTGGGCCACGCAACGGCTTAGGGATTATCTCGTCCAGGGCTATACCATCAACCAGCAGCGGATTAAATCCTTCTGGCGGCAAGCGATGCTGCATTCAAGTCTTCAATGCAGCAAAGCTTGAGAGAAATTGTAGATGGATAAATTTCAAACGGCATGAAACATCAATCAAATACATACATAAGGGCAGCAGAAAATACGATATTAGAGAAATGATTTCAACCCCAATGAATAAAATTGAGAGGGACTTTTTAAAGCGTTAACCAGGACAGCGAGCGCAGGGCTGTTAACAGCCCGCTGCATTTAGACAAGCTTGTGAGCTTAATATTAGATTAGGAATAAAACTATGACAACACAAGAAACTATTAAGAAAACAGGGGGTTTTATTAAAAATTCTGCGACAATCAAAATATTCTCCATCGGACTGCTAATCATGATTCTTCTAATTCCAACATCAATGATCTCATCTATGATGAGAGAGAGGGAATCAAGAAGAGATTCTGTTGTCCAGGAAATAAACCAAAAATGGGGAAATAGCCAGATTGTTACCGGACCGTTTTTCACAATACCATATAAATCTTTCTATAAAGACGAAAAAGATAAGATAAAATTCAACATGCATTATCTTCATATTCTGCCTGAAAACCTTAATATTTCTGGGAAACTATATCCGCAAATCAGATACAGAAGCATTTATGAAGCTGTCTTGTATAATGCTAAAATCCAAGTAAATGGTAATTTCACGATTCCTGTACTGAGCCAGTCTAACATTGACGTAGAAAATGTACTTTGGGAAAAAGCAATTTTTTCTATTGGTATAACCGACATGAGAGGCATTCAAGACAATATAAAGATAGTTTTTAACCAAGACAATTACAAAGCAAATCCAGGATTAAAAACAACTGACATTGCATCATCAGGCGTTCATTGCTATATTCCTCTTTTAGAAACTAAAGACACCAACTCCTTTTCCTTTCAACTCAATTTAAACGGCAGCGAAGTAATTCAATTTGTGCCGTTAGGTGAAACAACGAGCTTGAAACTAAAATCAAATTGGCCGTCACCAAGCTTTAACGGGGCTTATCTTCCAACAAACAGAGAGGTTTCAGACAAAGGCTTTTCCGCTGACTGGAATGTTTTGCACCTGAACAGAAATTTTCCTCAATTATGGATAGGCAATCAATATAAAGTTAGTGACACATCTTTTGGTTTGAAGTTACTCATTACTGCAGACATATATCAAAAATCCATTAGGATATCGAAATATGCAATAATGTTTATAGTCTTTACATTTTCAGCTTTTTTCTTGTCAGAAATTATCAACAAAAAGAGAGTTCATCCCATTCAGTATATTTTAATTGGACTTGCCGTTATATTATTTTACGTTCTGCTGCTTTCAATTTCTGAGCATCTGAATTTTGATATTGCTTATATATTATCGGCTTTTGCAATAACCACTACCATAACTGCTTATTCTAAAGGGATTATTAAGAACAATCATTTCACATTAACAGTCTGCGGCATATTAATAATCTTATATGCATATTTGTACATTGTTCTTCAATTAGAAGACTTTGCCTTAATTATGGGCAGCATTGGACTATTTGTCGTATTAACAACAATAATGTATATAACAAGAAAAATTGACTGGTATTCTTTGGATAAAGATTAAATTTAATAATAATCAAATCCAATAATAATCTAAAAAAGGGGTGGGGAGGGCTGCTAAGAAGCGTAGCGGCCTTATCGGGTATTTAAAGTTAATTCAAACCATCAAAAAACACCGGACGCTTCGGTGATTTAGGGGGTCACGGCGGTTAAACGGTTTGGTATAACTCTTTGAAAAAAATGATAAATGAACATATGACTGTGCATAATTCAAAAGAGAATCCACATATGGAAAAGAACACAAAAGATGATCTCGAACAAATTTTTAAAAAATATTATTCAGCCCATAGAGAAGGCAAGCTTTTTGAAGCGGAAAAAGGCTATCAGGAAATATTGAAAAAAAGGCCTGACTGGGGTCAGGCGCTAACTGCGCTTGGATCACTATACCTGGACCAAGATCGGCCGGATAAGGCAAAACCAATATTTGAAAAAGCTGCCAATCTCAACCCTCCTGATTTGTCGGCATGCTATAGTTTGGCAAGGCTGAAACAACTGGAGAATGATCATCAAGGAGCCATAGCTATTTACAAGGTTATGCTGGATCAGCAGCCGAATGCCGGTATTGTATGGAATAATCTGGGTATCGCATACCGGGAAATAGGGAGGCCAAATGATGCTTTATCCAGTTTTCAGGCGGCAGTAAGGTTTGCTCCACAAATGGCAGAAGCCTGGAACAACCTTGGCGTGACACAAGATGAGCATAATCTGACACAAAATGCTTTGAATTCATACAAAAAGGCCATTGAAATACAGCCGGATTATGCATCCCCCCACTTAAATCTCGGAATTTCTCTTCAAAAGTCTGATCAGTTAAAAGAAGCTGAAGAACACTACAACAAGGTGCTTAAAATACAGCCGGAAAATAAAACAGCAAAATTCATGCTCCAAAGCATCGGGGGCATAGAAACACCTGATGCTGCACCGGTAGAACATGTACGCAGTATTTTTGATCAGTGTGCCCAAAATTTTGAAGCCATCCTGGTTGAAGAACTGGAATATAAAACACCTGAACTCCTTTTTAATATCGTGCGCCCCTATTTGACTGAACAGATGACTATTCTGGACCTTGGCTGCGGCACAGGTCTTGGCGCTCAGCTTTATCAGCCTTTTGCGAACAGTCTGACAGGTGTTGATGTATCGGCAAAGATGCTTGAAAAGGCATCTGAAAAGAAAATTTACAACCGACTTGAAATTTTTGACATCCTTCAGGATTGGGTTTTCCCTGAAAAATTTGATCTGATATACAGCTCTGATGTGTTTGTATATTTTGGGAATTTGGATACGATCATCAGATCCGCATCTTCATACCTTGTTAACGGAGGGAAAATTGCATTTTCAGTAGAGAGCCTGAAAGATGATAGTGCGGAGTATCAACTTTTTCCCAGCGGCCGCTATGCACATTCACAAAAATATATTCAGGAGTGCCTGAATCGGAATGGATTACAATTAATAGAAATAAACAAAGCTGATGTCAGGAAGCAGTCTGGAAATCCGGTCAAGGGGTTGTTGATTGTGGCACAAAAAAAATAAGAGGTGAACAGATCAGGAGATATCATACTTAATTAAATTTTCCGGATTTCCGGGTTAGGAGCAACTAAAAAAGTGGCATTTACCCAGAAAGAAAAAATTATTATTATTGCACGACTGCAGGCATACTTATCAGAGTTTTCAAAAGAGCCTCACCTTTATGAGTTGTGCGAAAAGATCAACAAAACCATTCATCCTTTGATGAATGAGACCGTTGCCGGACTTGAACTCAAACCCATTCGGGTGTTGCTGGAAGAATTCAGGACATTTTCAGGACAAGACGCTGTTTCCATGTTTGATGTGCTTCTGGTTGAAAAACGATTAAAAACCATTGGGCAGCTGAGAAAACAGGCCATCACCGCAAATAAGCCCCTGGATCTTTCCGAATATCATGACGGGTTAAGTCAGGTGCCGATCAAGCTTTACTCCTGGCAATCTGTCATTTCACAATTCAGCCGGATGATTGATGAATTTGATGCTGCTGAATCAAGTTATGAATACTTAACTCATTTAAGCCGGGACTTTTTCGGCAATGCCCATAAAGGATTCAGGCCCCCATTGTTCCCGGATCTTACAGACACCATCATCCGTGAGTTGATCACCAGGGGACTGGTATCCTCCATGAATGCTGCGGATTTAATTGATGACATCAACCGGATCAGGCAGTTTACCGCCATGCAGAGCAGACAAAACCGTGAAAAAATTTTTTCAGGAGATCTGCCTGTGGATTCATTCTTAAAAATGGGGCATGATGCATACCAGTTTCTTGAAGAATACCGGGTTTCCAGTCATTTGAAAAAAAACATCGATGTTTGCAGCTATCTTATTTTATGGGACGGACCTGGAAAAGCCCGGTTTCTGAAAAAGTTTGCTGAAATGGCACCTGTTGAGAAAAACCTTGAGTTGTGTATGGCCTGTACCGGTGTCCACCCGGAAAAGTCTCAAAGAAATTGGCTTTTGATGGCGGATCTTGAGATTGAAAAAGATCTGAAAGGTTTCAGAGAAACGATGAAACTGATCGAAGAAAACCGATTTGTTTATGAATTTTTATATGTCATCAATTTTGAAGGATCTCTTGAAACACCTATAAGTAAAGGGTGGAAGGCTGTTTTTGAAAAAATCAAATCAGACAAAGAAATTCTTGTGCCGGAGCCGGCAGAACAGTCTTGCAAACCGGCCCAAAAACTTTCCAAACCGGCCCAAAAACCATTGCATCCTGTTTGCGATACTGCATTGTCAAATACTCATCTCTCAAAACAACAACCTCTTTCCACTGCAAGTATTATGGATGAGACGGTTTCATATATTCCTGATGAATCATCCGACATGGATATTGATGACCTGTCAGCAATGGACGAACTGTCGGCCATGGATAAAAAAACCTCCTTTGAGGATCAAATTGTCCAGGAACACAGCACCTGGAATAAATATCTAAAACCGTTTTTGTCTGAAAATCTTTTGGGAATTCTTGGAGCCGCCCTGCTCATGCTTGCCTGGCTTTGCATTTCAATCTGGGTATGGAACAAAGGACAATATTACCGGCTTTTAACCGGTGCATTGCCCATGTATTTTACCTCTGTTGCGCTGGCATACATCAGCCGTTTTTTCTACAAAAATCTTCATAAAGGTGTGTCACCCAAAGCTCCTGCACTTTTTGCCACGATTTGCGTATTATCCATCCCGTTTAATTATCTGATCGCTCTGTCCATGTTTTACCTGGACAAAACCATTGGTCCTGTTGCGGGGACAGGGCTTGGCATACTTTACGCCATCACCTTGTTTGCCCTGATAGGCAGGTGGATTAAAGATTCCATCGGGTTTAATCCAGGCCTGTATTTAATCATCATCAATACCATTTTATTTTTACCCGGTTTTTCATTGTATGCCGGTGCCCATATGCTGCCGGCTGCCATCACGATCATCATGTTTGCCACATTTTTTGTATATGGATATACGATTCATGCTGTTTTAAAAAAAGATCAATCAAAGCACTGGTTCAGAACCCTGCTTTTCGGAGTGAATTACCTGTTAACCCTGTTTATCTGCTGTGTATACTACAGAATTATACCGGATGCAGGCAGTATGGCGATTCTTCTTCAGCTGATTGCTCTTGGCATAATTTTTTTCGGGCAACAGGAAAGAATCTATAAACAGCTTATCCTGACATCGGTATTGTCTGTTCTTGGTATTCTGCTCAGCTTTAAATCGGTTCTGCCAGTGACGCCTTTTTGTCTGCTCTTAAGTGCGGCTTTATGGTTGCTGTATAAGAAGTATCTTCGAGCAGCCTTGCTGGATAATATTATTACAGCCCATATTTTTTGCTTTTTTGCTTCAATCGTGTTTGAAATCAAAGATGTATTTTTGCCCTCAGGCAGGTTGTTCATCTCCAGCATGATTCTTTCCGCTGCGGTTTCCCTGGTATGTGCTGTTTTGTACGAAAAAAAATATTCAAAAACAGCGATTCAATCCATTTCGTATTTGATTTTTCCGGTTCTTTTGTCTTTTCAGGCAACCCTTTTTCTGAAATTCTTTAACGGTTGGGCAGGATTTTTAATCATGATGATTCTGTCTTTTTTTGTCTTTGTTTACGGCTATATCCGTTATGCAAAACACTATTTAAGAACCTTATGGTTCCTTAATTTGGGGGCCATGCTGATTGTACCCTGTTTGGGATTGCTGTTTATGCACCGGTTTGATGCGGCCCTGATGTCGTTTGCTTTTATGGGATTGGTCTGGACCCTGGCATCAATAAAGCTGAAAGACGCCCTGGCCCATGTTCATAAAACAGCAGTATCCCTGATCATTTCCATGATTGCAATGGCGGTATTTATCTTTGCCTGTCTGGTGTTTTATTTTGAGCCCCCAAATTTGACTATGATCATGGTTCTTGCGTTTATCTCTTTGCTGGTATCTTTGAGCCTGTCAGCAAAGAATACCATGTCCCAGCTTCCTGTGTATCTGATTTTTTCAGTGTCCTGCGTGTTTGGTATGGTAGCTTATAAAGCAACGGGAATTCAGATGAAAACCGGCCTGGGAACAGGCGTGGCCTCACTTGGTTTTTTATATGCCTCCCACTTGTTCAAAAAACACGGCATCTGGCAAAGCAAATCATTTGATACGATATTCAACCGGGAACTGCCCTTGCGGTCCAAACAATTTTTAAGCTTTCCTTTTGAGTTGGCCGGATGGGCCATGGCCCTGATCGCCTGTATTAAGGTTTGTTCTCATTATACCCTTTTAAATTCCGGGCCTCATCATTTTTCATTCTTTGCGCTTAAAATTGTTTTAACTCTTTTGATTGTGTCTTTTGTGTTTTATTATTTTGTTATCAAATACAATTTCAAACAGACCGGGTTTATTGTTTTTTTGCCGGCGATTCTGATTTTCTGCAGTGCTTCATCCTATGTTCCCGCAATTTTACAGCCGCTCTGGCTGGTCCTATGTCTGTTTATATATGACATCTGGTCACGAACGGTTAAAATCAAAGTTGATCATGAGGCCTCTTTGAAAAGCCCCATCGTGTATATGAATACATTTTTCAACCATGCAGGTGCAGTTCTCGGGTTTTTATTTTATGTGTATTACACAGCATTTGTACCTGAATCTTTTTGGAATAAACATCTGCTTTTTGCCTCTGTAACAATGGTTTGCGCATATATGCACAAAACGCTCATTGTGAGGAAATACAAAAGATATTCTCACTTGATTTTGCTTCATCTGATAATATTAATAACATTTGGATATGTTTTGTTTAAGCAGGACGCCATCGTAAATGCGGTTCAGCAATCATCAGGAATGTTTTTATATCAAGCGGGATCTGATTTTCTAAAACTGCTCATACTTGCCGGCCTGATATTTTTTATCCCGGGATTCAGCTTTGAAAGATCAAAAAATAAAATTGCCAAATATTATTCAGATGTTTTTCACACATGGCTATTTGGTGTGGCCTGTGTTTTCAGTTTTTGTGTTTCAGTGCCGTTTTTCTACGGATTTTATGGATCATTAAGCCCTGTTTTTTTGAACAGTCTGCTCTATATTGTCATAGCCGGATATTTCTTGATTCACGCAGGCAACCGGTATTTTAAAACCGCTTTTTTGTATATTGCAAAAGCATTTGTGTGCGTTTATGCAGGACTTCTCCTGATGTTTGAGCCGTTAGCGGGATTGATTTTTGGATTCACGGTGTTTGCGCTGCTGGAAGCATTGCTGTGCCTTGGAATTAAACATAAGGTAACAAGACCGATGGAATCCAATACCGGAGATATTCATATCAATTATTTAAACCGGCTGGCTAAGTCTGCCGAGGTCTTTGTCCATATCGCCCTTGTTTTTCATCTCATCCAGTTTATGCGCTTATTTCAAGCACCGCCCGGTGTTTTATTATATCTGATTATCCCCTATACGGTGTTTTGTTACAGAAGGCTTTACAAGCCATATCTCGGGTATCTGGCAGTCGGTATTTTCGCCTATGCAAACGGATTTGTTGCAATGGGATTTCATGATTTTTTTATTAAAAACAATTTAAATACCAGTCATCTTTTGAGCATATCCGCCATGTTCACAATTTTTGTTTTCCTGGTTTACAATAAAGTGGCCGCAGCACAAAGAAGGGAGGTGGAGATATGAATAAACATCTGTCTGTCCAGAGAGAAAAAACCGCTGTATTCCTGTCCATCATTGTCATGTGCCTGTTAACCGTTAACTTTTTTAAATCCCATCACCTGTCCGAACCCTTTGAAATCAGGTTTGTGGTCAGCAGTGTTATCCTTCTGCTTGTCTGTTTTTTCTTTCGGTTCTGTCTGACGGCGGTAACACCGCTGATACGGTCCCTTTACAGGATTTCGGTGGTGATGGCTTTCTGGTCATTTTGTTTTTTTCTTTTTCCCTTTCCCAATATGGTGCTTTATCTGATACCGCTGCCCGGTTTTTATTTTTTATTCCGCATTGAAACAAAGGAGGCCAAAAGAGTGGAAGATGCTCTGGCAGCAGGCATTCTTATGGCAATGGGGACCTTTTTATACATTCAGCAACGTCCGTTGCAGGCTGTTTTATTTCCGGATCAGCCTTTTGACTGGATAAATTATTACATCCATTCACCCGTGGTGATTCTCATGGGAACAGGTTTTTTGCGCTTGAGCAAACATTCTGACTGGAAAGGCTTGAGCATTCTGGGAACGCTATTGATCACCACTGGCTCAATACTATTATCCGGTTATTTGATTAAACCTTTCTGGCCCTATTTTCCCGAAGTTTTGTGTGCGATTCTTTGTCTTCACCTGGTTCAGATATATTTTATCCTTCCGCATAACGGCAGGGCCTTGTTTATCAGATTCACCAATATAAACGAAACCGACCTCAAACAACTCAACACTATTTTGTATTTCATGAGTGCCTTTATTATGCAGGCCTGCATTGTGCAGCTTATCGGTTATCATGGCCTTGACCACAGGATTATTTCTGCTGTTATTCTTGCTGCGGGCGGTTTGTTGTACAGGTACAGGCAAGTTACCATTTCCATGGTGATGATTGAAATGGCCCTGTTGTTTTTTGTTGCCGGAACATTTTATTTCAGATCATACGGATTGATATGGAGCATTCCCATTGGTATCATAATATTATTATCAGTAATTTCCCGCTTGAAAAAACAGTTTCTTTATCCTGTCTCCAATGCGGTTATCAATGTTTTGTTTGTTCTGTATTATTTGTTAATTTTCCAATTCAACCTGCTTCATCCTTTGGGCATCCTGTTTATTCTGTTTCCTTTCATGTGCTGGGTGATGCTATCCGGTCGGCCTTTTGCCGTTCCCAGAACATATCATTTTGCATTCTGGCCGGTGATCACTTTTATTGTTCTGATTTGTCTGCTCCGGGGAATTACACAGGGATTTTTCCTTTACTGGGCATTAATTAATCTTTTCCCACCCCTTTGCCTTCACCTGATCATTCGCACAAAAACTTTTAAAACCCAGGCTGTCAGGCTAAACTTGCATTTCATCAATGACTGGGAAGATAACAGTCAACAGGCACTTTTTATTCTTGCATATATTTCTGCCGGGATCAGTATCACAAGCATAGTGTTCAACTTGCAGTGGTATATGGACAGTTGGATGCCGGTTTTGCTCACGGGTTTTGTTTTTATGATCATTTCAGGTATCTTTCTTGCATATGCATTGATCCGTAAAAAACTTGGTTTTGTCATCCGGACTGAATGCTTTTTCTGGGCACTCCTGGCGCTGATCCGCTGGAAACTGGATGTTCAGGAAACCCTGGATTTTGGCTCGCCTGTTGACGGATATCTTCTTATTGCCATATCCGTTATCATTGCAGGCATCCGGGATGTTCTCAGAAAAAAGATCCCGGAATTTTCCGGGTATTTTCAAAAAACCATTCTGTTCTATGGTGTCATTGGCTGGCTGTATCTTCAGGCGATTCAGTTTTTCTGGGCCGGCAACCTGACAGGCACATTTCATCATGCCGAACTGTCTTCCATTCTCATGGCTGCATTAAATCTGTGGCTTTCAAAGGCCGGGAAAAATGTTCACTCCATTTATACTGTTATTTTTATTAATGCCTCACTATTGCTCTATTTTTTCAATCAGGACTGTACAAACCTTATGTTTTATATATTTCCATCCATGTATAGTGCGCTGATCCTGATTCAGATGTTCAAAGATAAACTGGGGGCAGAAAATACAAAAAATTTCAGACTGATTGTTTCCCTGATCCTTTGCGGAACATGTTCTTTTTACAATATTATGGATTTTGGCAGTTCTATCTGGTATCCGGTCATTGCGACCTTTATGTCTTCGTTTTTTGTTGTGGCTGGCATTCCGCTGAAAGTCAGGATATTTTTGTATCTTGGAACCCTGTTTTTTATTGTTAATGCCATTGGTGTGATTGCCCATATTATTATTAATCAGCCAGCAGAAAACATTACGCTTTCCATTGGCATTCTGTTTTTGGTTGCCGGTATTTTGTTTACGGCAAGCTTTCTGTTTTTCCAGATGAAACGTCAGCAGGTGATTGACCGATACCATCAGATTGCAAGTGAATTAGAGACATGGGAATAGGAACATATGTAAATGGGAAGAGATCACTGATTGCAACTTATTGTAAGTCATAAACAGATTGTAAGTCATAAACAGATTTTTTACCGGAATCTATTCCGGATCAATATCTGCGCTGATTTTTTTTTCGTTGAATATCTCTTGTTTTGTTATTTTCAGGCGGCTGATTCGTGAGGAAAGTGTGGTGGGAGATATTCCCAGAAGCATTGCTGCACCATGATCGCCATATATTGTTCCTTTGCATTTTTTCAGGGCAGCGATCATGTTTTTCCTGGTTTTTGCCCTGATCTGCTGTTCTGTAAAAATTACAGTCTCTTTGGTGGTATCCCATGGATTTTCAGCCGGTTCTTTGGACAGTTCTTTGGATGATTCAACCTGCGTGGATGCCACTGGCAAATGGAAAAAAAAACGGCCGGATCGTGATGTGATAACGGCTCGTTCAATAATATTTTGCAGTTCCCGCACATTTCCTGGCCACTCGTAATCCATGAGTTCTCTTATGTTTGAATCGGTCAGCTGTGGCACGGCATGATTCATTTTTTTTGACACGGATTTTAAAAAATGCCTGGCAAGAATGGGGATATCCTTTTTTCGTTTGCGCAATGGGACAACTTCAATGGGAAAAACATTGAGCCTGTAATACAAATCCTGCCGAAAATTACCGGCTGCAATTTCCTGTTCAATGTTTCTGTTGGTGGCGGCAATGATTCTGACATCCACTTTCCGGGTCTTTTCTTCTCCGATACGTTCATACATACCTTCTTGAAGAACTCGAAGCAGTTTTCCCTGGATTAAAAGCGGTATTTCCCCGACTTCATCCAAAAACAGGGTTCCTCCGTCTGCTGCCTGGAATCTCCCCCCTCTGTCGGATATGGCTCCGGTAAACGCCCCTTTTTTGTGGCCGAAGAACTCGCTTTCATACAGTTCTCCTGGAATGGAGGCGCAATTAACGCTTATCATGGGTTTTTTCCCGCGAAGGCTGCGCTTGTGGATCTCTCTTGCCACAAGCTCCTTGCCTGTTCCCGATTCTCCGAGAATCAGGACACTGGCCTCGGTTGGCGCAACCTGGGCGATCTGGTCAAGCATGCTGATTACAGGAGGGCTTTTTCCAATAATCCCCCCGGGTGACTGGATGTGATGAATCTCGTTTCTCAGGTATTCATTTTCCAATTCAAGCTGGGCTCTTAATGATTCAATTTCTTCAAACGCCCGTGCATTGGAAAGGGCAAAGGCAACAAATCCGGCAACATTTCCCAGCCAACGGTCTCCTCTTCTGACCCGCTTAAGATCAATCAGGGCATAAACCGCTATGATGCCGAGAATATCATTTTTCAAGGCAAGGGGCTGAATCCCGACGCCAACGATTTCCGGGGTTGTATCCTGTATGTCCTGAAATAATTTTTTCTGGTTTTCATCAAAGTTATGAATTCGAATTCCCACCCCTGTCAGGGCCACACTGCCTATTTCGGAAAATCCTATTGGAATACGGCTGTCCGCTCCGGTGGTGCAGTTCCATGCGGTGTTTTCCTTGTGTTTTGTAACGCTTGCCACCATGTGAAGGCAGGATGTTTCCCGGCACAGATGTTTTCTGTGGCATGCATTGCAATCCTTGCCCGGCTGCACTGTCCATATTCTGACAAGCCCTACATGGGGTCTTGCTGCAAAGGTTTTTGCAACCAAATGAGGTATCTCTTCTGCCGAACACTTTCTTCCCATATGCAACATGAGATCCTGAAGCGAATCAAATTCCGGCTCATAATTTTGTGAAATTTCCATAGGTGCATAATCTACCACGAAAAAGCAGGAAATTCCAACTCATTTTCGTTGGCCACGAAAATGAGTTGGCAAAAGGCTTGGCCCGGCAGGATAAAAAAACATTACCATTTCATTAACTTATGGTTGTTTTATGATGTGGCATGGTTTTTGTTTAAGACCAATATTTGAGTATTGTTTTTTATCAGAGAATGGAACCCGGAATGCGGCTGTACCCTGGAATAAGGGTAAAGGCCGGAATAAGTCTGAAATTCGGAATACTTGTCTGATAAATGAAATAAACCGGTTCAACCTTCAGGGAAGACACCGGTACGGTAATTTGTAATTTGATAAGGATACAACTTCATGTTTTTTAAAAAACCAATGAGCAACAGATCAAAGCTCATTTTATTGTACGGTTTTCTTGTTTTAACGGCAGTGGCTGTTTTTTTCCAGTCACAAGGGCCTTCGCGCCTTAAAACCGAACATTTATGGACAAACAACAGCAATCCCGACGAGCTGAATGCGTTGCCTGCCTTGACACAAGAAAAAGTCTATTCGGCTCTGGCAAATGTTAAAGATCCTGAACTTCAGCTTAATATCCATGAACTTGGGTTGATTTATGAGATGAGCATTGTCAAAAGGGCCGTAAATATAATCATGACATTGACCACGCCCAATTGTCCTTTTTCCAAGACCTTTATCCAGAGTATTAAAAAGGAATTGCTGGCCATTCCTGAGATTGAAACCATCAAGCTGAGTTTGACTTTTGATCCTCCATGGACAATCAACAGGCTTGCACCTGAAATAAGAGATCAACTCATTGGCGTCGATCAGGCACCAGATCACCTTCAAAATTAAGGATGCATGATGTTACCGTCTCTGGAACCTGCAATAAACGGTTTTTTGCTGGGTATTGCCACGGGCCCTGCCTGCTTCAGCAGCTGTGTGCCTGTACTTTTTTCCGTAAGTCTTGCCAGGGGGCAGATCGCTTCACGCTCATCCAACTGGAATTTTCTTTTTAAATTCATTGGCGGCAGGTTTATGGCTTATCTTGTTTTTGGCCTTGCCATCGGGCTTGTGGGTGACGTATTGGGTGTCTATGGATTCAAGATAGGTGCATGGGCCACTATAGTGCTGTCCATACTTCTTGTAGCCTATGGCATGGGCATCAAACTTCCCCATTTTGGAATGTGCGCGCGGGCCAATAAGATTGGCAGTTCTCCTTATTTTCCTTATGTGTTGGGGATATTAACCGGCCTTAATGTCTGTCCGCCTTTTCTTCTGGCAATTTCATATTGTCTTCAAAAATCCGCCAACCCATTGTTCGGGATTCTTTTTTTTCTGGCATTTTTTCTGGCCACCACCATTTACATCCTTCCCATGGGATTTATGGGAAGGTTTACGGGTCAAAAGAAACTGATTCTTCTGGGCCGGGCCGCATCGGTTGGCGTGGGTATCTTTTTTTGCTGGAAAGCATTGTCAATTTTGAGGCTGATATCATGAAAACCCTTGGTTCAGTAAACCAGCCCATCTCATACGATCAGAAGACCAAACACAGGAGGAGTGTAATGGAAATCGCTGCTTTTTATCTTGTTGCCTGCCTGTTCATGGCAATATCCGCCGTACTTTCCGGCACTCAATGGAATGAAGCAAACGGAGTTATGGAATATTTGCGGTTAATTTTGTTGAACAAACCCGTCATTATTCTGCTTACACTTGTTATTTTTATTTTGAGCGGCATCCTGGTACAGATCGGAAAATTTCATTTTCATCTTTCTTATTACGAGATATCCATCATCTGGCTTGCCACCTCATGGGTATCCATTGCCACTTTGTGGATCATCAGTGGAATAAAGCCCTCCTGGCCGGAACTTGCCGGTATTGTTTTTTGTCACATCGGCCTTGGTATTTCAACCATCGCACGCATATCCACCTGATCATAAAAATACAAAAAGGAGGAGATGACCCGCAACGGTCTGGTCAACCAAACAAAAACATGTGCATGGAATATCAGGCACAGCAAAACATTATTGGCTTAAATATTTTTGGAGAAAAATTTTATGGATGAAAAACTGAAAAAATACATACTGATCGGTCTATGGGTGGCCGCAGCAGCATCTTTGGTATGGTTTTTTGCATCTGAGCTGAACATCAACGCTCTTTTTGCAATCATGCTGTGTGTTGCCGCTGCCATGGGCTGGTGGAGCATGATGTTTAAAATTACTGAAAAAATGCGGAACATTGGAATTATTTCCATGTCGAGTTTCTGGACAATCATCGCATTTTTCATGTTCTTTCCTTTTCCCGCACCTGAAGCACCTCAGTATATCCAGGGCGAGGTTCACCGGTTCAGCGAAATGAACCATGGATTCGGAAGGGCATATATGGGGGTTTTAGGGCCTCAGATCAACAACCACGGATATGTCTACACAGACAAGGAAATGATTGAACCCCTTGCCAAGGCACGTGGCGGTAAAAAACCAAGCTTTACAACAACACTTCCCCTGTCACGGGCATTGTTTGGTGCCACTACGCTGCTGGACGGGCTTCGGGCACCGGACCAGGTACAGGGCGAGCCAGTAAAGGTTCTCAAATACCCCTGGACTACATTTGAAGGCGCCCACCGGGATAAAAAAATCGGGTGGAACAAAGGAGATGTTCTTCTGGGCAATGTTGCCGGAAAACTGGGCTATAAAACAGCCAAATACACGCCTGAAGAAAACGCCCTCATGGTCAAGGAAATCGGACTGTGGCTGGGTTCTGAAGATGTGGGAATTTGCAGGGTCGACCCGAGATGGTTCTTTTCTCATGATATCATGACAGCGGGCACCCCTCTGCCCCTTGAAAAAGTTGAGGAACTCAAATACGGCATCCAGGTTTTCACGGATCAGAGATGGCGAAGAGTTTTAAATGATCCGGGCTGGTCCTGGTGGAGCATCACAAAAAGCGGCCAGGCATACAGCACCAGTGCTTTTATTGCCGTGCGCCTTGCCCAGACACTCAGGGATATGGGATATGCGGCAAGGGTTGGTCATGGCGGTATCAATTATGAAACCATTGAAACTCCGTTTTCCGTTTATTGCGGGCTGGGTGAATATGGCCGGTTGAGCGATGCTGTTGTGCCGTCTGTTGGAGGATTGCGGTTTAAATCCGCCACCATCCTGACGGATTTTCCCATGGCCGTAGATCCTCCCCGTCAGTCCTACGGGGTTACCCGGTTTTGCAGTCATTGTGACCGGTGTGCCCGTTCCTGCCCGGTGAATGCCATTCCCATGGGAAAAAGAACCATTGAGAACGGAATTGAAATGTGGCATGTGGACAAAGATAAATGTGTCCGGTTCAGAACCGGAAACCTAAACGGCAACTGCTGCAACGAGTGCCTGAAATCCTGTCCTTACAACAAACCGGCCACAGCTTTCCATCTTATGGGCAATTACATGCTCAAGCATTCGTATCTTGCACCCTTTCTTTTCGGAAACGTCAATGGTGTGGGCCTTGAAGACTGGCTCGACTATCAATACGGCACGGAATCAAAACAATTCGGAGTAAACCGTCCTGCACGGTGGATACTTGAAAATCCGGGATTTAAAACCGAATTTCCCCGAAAAGTCGGACGTTACATCTATACGGAAGAAGACAGAAGCCCGGATGAAGAGTGGGCCACGGGTGTAGGTGCCAAAATGGGTAAGGTAGGCGTGACTTACAAAGGCATTCAATGGGGTGAAATTCCAGCCCGTTTACTTGATGAAAACGGAAGAAGCAAAAATGTGCATTGGGACAACCCCAAAGGAGAGCTTGACAAGGATGTCAAGGCCATTGGAAAAGTGCTGACCAAAGAGGAAGCCGATGCCATGCTCAAGGAAGGAAAGGCCTTTTCCGGCGGATGGTATAAAAAAGACGAAGATGTTTATCCGAGGCGGTCAAAATATGAAAAAGGCACCTGGTCCTATGAAAAGGCTGCGGATGACTGGGCTCTGTAATAAGAAAAATTGATAAAGGAGTTGTTTATGTCTTTAAAAATAGGTTCAAAAGAGTTGTCACTCAGCCTCACATGGATTGAGATGTGGGGCTGGTCAGTGGTGATCGGAATGCTCCTGTTCGGATTGTGGGGTTTTTATGACGGCATTGAAGTGGGAAGTCTCAGGGCGGGATGGCGGTTTATTGCCATGTTTCTGATCTTCACGGCTCCGGGCTTTGTGACCATGGTTTTTTTCAAGCCAAAAGAATAATTATGTAAAAATTCATGATTAAAAGCTCCCCGAGAAGGGCACCCGCGACCGTGCAAAAAAGCGTTGCAAAAAAGTCCTGCATACGCTTGTGTTGCAGTTTCCAAACCCGGGGAGCTTTTTAAAATACCATGGATCATTTATGATACGCAAATATTTTTATACTTCAGTATATTTTACGAAAACAGGCGGTTATGCAGTGATTTTTCTAACTATACTGATCAGTAAAGGATTGTAATATGAAATCGGGATGGAAATGGTTTGAGATATCAAGCCTTCTGTTTCTTATCACCCTGGATGCCTTGCTGTTTGTTCTCAGCACCATACTTTTTTCGGAAAAAATGGGCAGGGGGCTGATTATCAGTTTGAGTGCATTCATCTTTATGTCGGGCGTCACTTTTTTCTTTGTAAAATTAAAAAGCAAGGGCTGTTTTGAAAGCAAAAAAGCAAAAAAACAGATCATTGCGGCCCTGTGTGCTGCCGGCCTGTTTACTCTGGCCCTTTTTGTTCCGACCGAGCAAAGCAGCCGTTCAGACGTTCTTGGCTCAACTGATATCAAGGGGGAACAGCAGCGGTATGATGCAAGGGAACAGCCGGGGGCGGAGCTGTATACTGATATGAACGATGCGGTTCCAACAGATCAGTTGACTCTTTCCATCTATGATATCTGTGTGGGAAAAGTTTCTTATAAAGTACACAGGGATGGAACACCTGCATCCCCCAGAATAGAGGTAACAAATCCCCAAGTCCTGACAGATCATATCAAGGATCAGGCAAAAGCACTGGGTGCAAGGGTGGTGGGCGTTACTGAACTTGATTCAACCTATGTGTTTACAAATGATCATGCAGGCAATCCCATCAGGCTTTCTCATCCCAATGCAATTGTCGTGGGAAAGGATCTTAAATATACACTGGCCAGCCCGACAGCTCCACTTCCCTGGGAAGAGATGTATTCTTCCATTCCAGAGGAACTTGCCGCAGCCCTGTCCGGCCGGGTGGTTAAGTCGGCAGAAAAGATATCAGACAAAGATCTGGAAGAGTTGAAACAAGCCATGAGATTTTTTTCCGAAGGCGGAAAAACCGCAGTTGAACTGGCAAGGTTTATCCGGGGGATGGGGTATTCGGCAAGAGCCCATTATACCAGGTGGAGCGAGGTTCAGATCATTCCCCTTGCCATAAAGGCAGGGCTTGGAGAGCTGGCGCGAAACGGCATGATCATTAACAAAGAAATGGGGCCCAGGGGGTCGTTTGCCGTTGTTACAACTGATCTGCCCCTTGTGTTTGACCGGCCAATCAGGCTTGGTATCAAAGAGTTCTGCAATACCTGTAAAAAATGTGCTGATTATTGCCCTGTAAAAGCCATCCCTTTTGGTTCTCCCAATTGGGTCAGAGGCGCTTTGAAATGGTCTGTTGACGGGAAAAGATGCGGCGACTACCTGGTTTCCAATCCAAAATGCCTGGCCTGCATCGGTTCATGTCCTTATAACAAACCCGATAATATACTGCATGACGCAGCAAACTTTATGGTTTCAAAAAGATCCAGGCTGACCAACTGGCTGATGGTAAAAATAGACGATCTTCTGGGATACGGTCAAATGGCTGCGCCTGATCCCAAATTTCTTGAACAATTGAATCAGGGTTGAATTTTGAACGATACACACAATCACGCAAAGACTTTGTTGGTAAGACTGAACAGCAGCAGATATGCCGGTCTTGTCTGGCTTGTCCTGGCCGGCAGCCTTGCAGGTTGCGGATTCAATATTGCATTCGGCACTTTTTTTCTGGATATGCAGGGCCTTTTAGGCGGTGCAATCAGCGGGGTTCTGATCCATGCGATTTCATAAATTAACTAACGGCCATGGCAGATCAAAATGGTGCAACAAAAAACAAAAAAGATTTGATTTCAAGATGTTAAAAATTGTTTTGTACAAAAAAAGGCAGTGATATGACAGATTTGTTTTTGAATATTATTCCCAATGCAATCCTTGCAGGCATTGGTGTCTACATCATCATAACGGCATTGTTAAAGGATCTTATACCCGGTAATCAAACCGCTACAGTGCTTACGGCACCCGGACAGTTTGATCCTGACATGGGCGGCAACGCCTGTTTTGCAATGCATCTGCCGTTAAGGGTGATTTTGGATGACAACTCGGTTACCACCGCATATATCAGCGCCTGCAACATGTGCATGAATAGCGTTAAGCAAGGTGACCGGGTCTGTCTTGACACAAGCGGGGACTGTTTGACCGCAAAAAAAATCATGACCGCAAAAAAAAACATGGCAGGAAGAACATCATGATGGGCATGGCCGCACTCTTTTTTTTTCTTTTTCTTCTTCTTGCATCCTTCAGGCAATGGATAAGGCAGGATGTGCTGCCTCTTCAGTCCATCCTGGTGCTGGGGTCTCTGGTGCTTGTTGTCATGGCCATGGTTTTTAACGTTGAATTCAGGGTGTCCCAGATTTTTTCGGCAGCAACCCTTCATCCCATTACCGCGACCATTGCCGGTTTTTTGCTGGCAGGTGCCGTGGACGCAGCAGGCGGGTTCAAGGCTGCGGCAAAAATTTTAACCCGCATCTCCCAAGGCAGGATTCTGGGGCTTTCCGGCACGATCTTTTTGCTGGTGAACGTACCCACCATATTTGCCATGCCCTGCGGCAGAGTCTGGGCAGCCGCCCTTATCCCCGCCACCATCATGTTCGGCATGACAGTGGCACGCCTACAGAACCGGCCGTCTCTTGTGCCGGCAATTGTCTTTGGCCTGATCGTGAATGCTGCGGCATCCTGCGGCCCGTCTCCGCTGGGAGGCATCGGCATGATTGTTGAGGGAACAGCAGGATATGCCCTTCACGCCTTTTCCAATTCCCAGCAGATTTCCATCATGGTTATAACCATTTTGACCATGTTTCTGGTGGCTTTTTTTTCAAAGATCACTGTTCCCATGGACGAGGCCGGGCCGGAAAACCGGGAGGTCAAAACGCTGCCTGATTCCGCCTATTTTGCATTTTTTTTGTATATGGCCGGTCTGGGAGCGGTTTTTATCTTTGAGCCCCCCGTACCAATTCAGACCGTACTGCTGGTCATGACCATCTTTGTCATGGCTGTGGGAAATGTGGGCTTTAAAAGCCTTGTTGCCGGCATTATCATTCACCCGGTAACGGCCATGGTGGCTGGATTCATGATGGCCGGAGCCCTTATGGTTACAGGCGGGTTTGAGGCATTGACAACCCTGCTTGTCTGGCTTGCCACACACACTCCCCTGGGGTTTGTCGGGGTGGGTGTGGTATTGATCTACATCCCGGTTATCTTCCCCATGCCCTGCGGCAGAATTACGGCGGCGGCTCTGCTGCCCGGTGTTTTGATGTTTGGCATGGAAGTGAGCAAAAGCACAGGGATAGACCATTGCCTTCCGGTCATGCTGGTGGGTTTTGTGGTCTGCTGTGCCGCCTCCTGCGCTCCGTCTCCCCTGGGTGGTATCGGCGGCATTGGTGAAGGGAACCTGAGACTGAAAAGCGGCATAACTGCAAATGCCCTTCAAATCAGTATCCTGCTGGGTGCGCCTGTTGCAGGACTGATTGTCGCCGGTATCGGGTTGACGAACCGTATGTTCATGCTCGATGAGATGGCGGTTTCAATCGGAATTGCCGTCATCTGCGGGATACTTACCAATATTCTTTCCGGCTATAAACCCTGCAAGCCTGGGGGGATTCTCGGCGGCATTCTCGTGGGTGTGCTGATAATGGTGCTTTAATAATCTATGGTGCTATAATGAAAAAAAAATTTTTATACATAAATGTTTTTTGTTATCTGTGTATTGCCGCTTTTCTTGCCGCCACCATCGGTACATCCTTGAAATCAGGATATCCATGGGCCATGACCTGTTATAACTGCGTGCTGGGACGGCAGATCTGTCCTCTGGGAATTGATCCCTATGGCTTTATATCGGCTGCCATCACCAATGATCCTGAAATTTATGTGAGTGCAACCAACATACGGATGAAACTTGGAAAAGCCTTGGATATTGATCCGAATATGACCCTGATCCTTCCGGACAAGTCTCTGGTGACTGCTCAAACATTATCTTTGACCCAAAAGGATTTGGATTATGAAGTTACCACACACAAAATAAAGGTTAAGGATGCCGCAACTTTCTGTCCTCTTTGCGGCAATTGTGACAGGGTGTGTCCCATTAATCTGCCGGTTTTAAAAATAATTGAGGACTTAAAAGACGATGGAAAATTCTAACCGTGAAAAAAAACGGTCCTATGCAGGGCTTTTGATGCTGATTTTGTTTCTTGGTATTGCCGGAGGGGTATATGTGATTCAAACCGATCTGAAAAAAATATTTCCCGGCACCTATCCAGGTGTTGTGCCTCCCATTCAGGCAAAGTTCTTTTTTTTACGAGACATGATTGAAATAAGGCTGTCCAGGGAGCCGTCATCAGACCGGATTGTTATTTTTGCCTATGATGATGCGGGCCGCCAGGTGACAATCTTAAAACCCATATATGACCGGGTGGTGAAAGTTATGCCGGGTGATCTTGCCGACTTTCGTGTTGATTTTACAAAAGGAAAAAACCCTGGATTCGAGGTTTTTAAAAAAGCCAATAATCTTATGGAAGAGGTGAATTTCTTTGACCTCATGATTGCTGCAAAAGCCGGAAATTTAAAATTCGGGGTTCAAGAATGCCTTTATCCTGCGTGTTCCATGTGTGTATCTGTCTGCCCGGTCATTGCAAACGGGGTGATCACCATGCCGCGCCTGGAAGATGGGCGCATACACCCCGTTATTAAACATGGCGGGTGTCCGCGATCCGGCAAATGTTTTTCTTTGTGTAAAATGGGGGTTATCTATAAGACGGATTTGCGGCTGAGCATAAAACCGGAATATCTTGATAAAGGCAATGAGGACTGGTCATATTTTGATACAAAAAAAGGAAGACAGCAATAATGTTTCTGGCCCTGTACACTTCCTGCGTGATTATCTGCGTGGGGCTTTTGATCTATTCGATTGTTTTTCAAATCATCAACAAACGTCTCCAGGTTATGCTCTGTACGGAATGCCGTCAATGCATGGCAGTCTGTCCGCTACTGTCCAAGGGGTGCAACCCAATGGAAATCATGCTGGGTGCTAAAATTGATCAGCTTGACCAGGTCATGGGGCAGGGCGGGGCTTTGTGCGTGAGCTGCAAAAAATGCCAAAAGGCTTGTCCCAGGGGACTTGCACCCTTTGAGGAAGTTGAAAAATGGAAAAGCCTTAACCTGGAATAACTGCCACGGCATACCTGGTAGTTCTTTCTGGTTTGCCTATAACTGTCACGGGCAGACTTGGTCTTTCACCTTGGTTTGCCCACAACAAAGATTGAAAGTCGCTGTTTGAACTTTTAAAGATTTTCTTGGAAAGAATATTAATTGAAAAAGGATAAAAAAAATGAAAAAAATACCTCTTATTATTTGTTTAATACCGGCTCTGTTTATTGGGCTGTTTTACGGCATCACAGCTGCAGCTTCTTCGTTAAACGATGAGGTACAGTCAGATGAAAAAGAAGGTGTTGTTGTTGCCGTGATCAACGGATCAAAAATTTACAGGGCAGCTCTGGATCTTGAGGTTAAAAGCCTTACCGCCCATCTTCTGAGCCTGGGTGATCCAGTGCCCAAGTCAGATGAACCTGAAATAAGAAAAAAAGCCCTGGAAAGCCTTATTAATGCCGAAATCCTATATACGGCAGGCCTGAAAGCCGGATATGATATTGATGCAGCATTAATTGACCAGGAAATTCAACAGGTTAAAGATCAATTTGAAACACCCGCTGATTATCAAAAAATGCTTGAAAGCATCCATTTTACTGAAAATCAATTGAGACGACATTTTAAAAAAGGCCTGGTTGTTAAAAATTTTGTGGAGCAGGAATTTGAAAAAAAAGTGATCGTAACTCCCCGGGATATCCGGCAATATTACACTGATCATCCTGAAAAATTCAACCGGCCGGAAGAAGTTAAGGCCAGCCATATTCTTATCAAGCTGGATGAAAACGCCACACCTGCACAGAAAATAAATGCAAAAAAAGAAATTGAAACCATCCTGGCCCAGATCAAGGCAGGCAAAGATTTTGCCACCCTTGCAAAAGCCCTGTCCCAATGCCCCAGCAACAGCGATGGGGGAGATCTTGGCTATTTTAAAAGAGGAGTCATGGAAAAAAGCTTTGAAGATGCCGCTTTTTCACTTGAACCCGGCCAATCAAGCGGTATTGTCTTAACAAGTTTTGGATATCACATTATCACTGTCACCGGCAAAAAGCTTGAAAGCACGGTTCCTTTTGAAAAAGCTGAAAAAAGAATCCAGCGGCATTTGACCCTCCATCGATCCAAGGCGCTTTTAGATAAATTTGTAGACCTGCAGAGGCAATCGGCAACCATTGATATTGAGAAACAGCCGGAGGCATAATTTGCTGGTTAATGAGTTTTAATATTTTTAAGGCAAGTGGGGGGCATAGGCTCAATGGGATCAGGCTTGTGTTATTGTTAGCTTTTGCTAACACCTTGATCATAAGGAGGCCTTCAAAAAAGAGTGCCGACAATGCAGGCATGATCCTTGATCTGTTGGAAAATATAGGTGTCAAATGCACGGCAGGTATTTTAGCCGCGTTATGATTCTTATTTTATGTGTTTTCAGATTCCTGTTTTATATTGGGCGTTGGTGGATGGATGAATAATTTGTTTGAGTTCTTTTTTTGAATCAGGTTTTGAGTCAGGTCTTGAATCAGGACTTCCATTTATAAGATTCTCAAAAAGCCGTACGATTCCGGATTTATCCATATCCATTGTATCAATTTTCGTTCCGGTTTTTATATCCCTTAAGTCAATGAAAAAACCGGAAAAAAGATCCGGCAAATCAGTTATGATATCTGTATTCAGGAAATTAATATTATTATACATGCAATGATAGTCCCCCTTTTTTTTATCAATCAAAAAGCAAACCTTTTTTAAATTTGTGATTGAGCAGGATTTATTACACTCTTGAATACATTCATCATCAATCTTGTTTTTTTTGCACCCAATGGTCTGATGAAATAAGCATTGCCTGCTGGTTAGAAGCAAAATAGGGTGATATATACTATAGTACAGTTTGAAATCATCAGGACTGACAATCCTTTTTATTTGATTTTTATTGATTTCATTTGAAATAAATGAGCCGCAACAATTAAACTTTTCTTTTATGCATAAAAGACTGAAGGAATTGGTATTGTTAAGATAAGGCCCTGCGATCCAGGCAATTTTGTTTTCATAGGCTTTGTAAGCGATTCCGGTGTTGTTTGTTACAATGAGTTTTGGTTGCACCTGCTTGAGAAATTCCACTGCCGCAGTATAGCTTTTTCCTATCAAAACAGGCGGGAACCAGGCAATTAAATTTTTATTTTTTTGGAAAAGTTCTATGAGTTCGGCAATTTTATTTTCAAGGCAATCAGGGAGCTTATAATAGATATCGGCTGAAGTTGTATTGCACAGGTACAGATCCTTTGGGGAGGATATCAATACACAAAGAGAGGGTTTGGTTTTTAATTTGCTTTGTTTGTTTAAGACGGGAACTTTAATCGGTGCAACAATAGGTTTTGAGCCGTTTAAGAGGAATGCAATTTCATTTTTCATTGAAGTGAGTTCTTGAAACGGTATAAAAAGATCTTTTTGCAGATTTTTTAAGTCTATCTGCTCAATGTAAAATTTTGTATTATTCAAGCTCTTAAATCTTTTTTCTATGGCGCTATGTTCAATGGTGTGTTTGTCTGCATTGATAAGATTGTTTTTTGAAAATACAGCAAATGAAGTTTCAGGTGTTTTTGCCGATATTTTCAAAGGGGCATTTGTTTTTCCTGAGATGCTTATGGTTAAAGGAGTTTTTGCTATGCTTAAATCTTTGATTCTGTCTTTAACTGTTGTTATAATTTTTGTTTTTTCATCATAAAGTTCTTGTTTGATTTTTTCCATGCTGTTGGTTGCCGAACAGCTTTTGCTCTTTTTTTTTATCTCAAAAAGATGCTTTGCTGAATTATCCCGGGGATTATCAATAAACATATGTTTATTAATATCTCCCTTTAAATAGGCATTTGAAAAATCCCGGTTAAAAACTTTATAAAGGTCAATGTTGTCACTTGTTAAATTTTTTGTATTGTCTGTATTAGTTGCTGCATCATCTGTGTTATCTGCATTGTAAGCATTATCGACTCCGCCATGGTCATAAAAATTCAGGATTTGTTTTTTCCAGCAGTTCACCACGGTATATACATAATGAAATTTTTTTATTCTTCCTTCTATTTTAAGGGAATCAACCCCTGCATCATACAGGCCTTTGAGATCAAAGTATGCTGAATTATCCTTAAGATTAAGAGGAAAATCCTTGCCCGCAGGGGTGGTCATATATCTGTCTCTGCAAGGTTGACTGCAGCGGCCTCGATTTCCTGAATTGCCTCCGAGAATGGAACTTATGTAACAAAGTCCTGAAAAAGAGATGCAATAGGACCCATGGACAAACACTTCGATTGAGATATTGTTTTCACGGGCAATTGGGGTCAACTCTTTTATCTCATCAATATTCAACTCTCGTGACAGATTAACCCGGGCAGCAGCAAGTTTATTTAAAAAAAGTATCTGGCCTTTATTATGTGTGGTGCATTGTGTGGATGCATGTATTTCAAGGTCTTTAAAATATTTGGACAACAAATAAAACAATCCTGAATCCTGAACAATTACGCCGTCAATCTTTGTGTTTACAACTTTGTTAAGCAATCTTACAAGAGCTGGAATTTCACTTTCCAGTATGATTATATTCAGGGTTAGAAAAACTTTGCAGTTGTGCTTATGAGCAAGATTTAAAATTCCGTTTAAATCTTCAAAATTTATATTTGCCGCCCTGTTTCTGGCATTAAATTTAATCAGCCCACAGTATACTGCATCCGCTCCTGCCAGGATGGCGGCCTTTATGGAATCAATGTCTCCGCCAGGTGCCAGTAATTCAAACTTGTTTTTCATATTTTTTTCAAATTCTTTTGTAATAACGCAATAATCCAGCCGTTTGTTTGAACGATTACAGAAGGATGCATCAGATATTTTGTCTGACAAGTATTCAGAAAAAGAGGTGTGTTCCGTGGGAAAACCGTTTTTTAGATTTGCGTCTGATAAGTTTGGGATCAGGCCTTGGACATGAATTTTTTTGTTTCTGTATTGACCTTGATCATGTCTCCTGCTTCAAGATATTCCGGGATCTGAATCTCAACGCCGTTTGAAAGGGTTGCGGGTTTGGTTCTTGCTGATGCACTCGCACCTTTGATGCCGGGAGCAGTTTCAGATATTTCAAAAACAAGGGCATTTGGAATTTCAATGGAAACCATATTCTCATCAATGATAAGGGCAACAAGGCCTTCCATGCCATCCGTGATCCAGACAAGCTCATCTTCTATTGCATCGTTTTCTATCATGTACTGGGAATACTCCTGGCTGTCCATGAATACATGCAAAGCGCCGTCTGGATATAGATATTGTACAGGTCGTTTCAAGAGAGCAACTTCATTGAGCATATCATTTCCCTTGTAGCTTTCTTCATATTTTTGTTTGGTCTTAATGTTGTTGAATCTTATCTTGTAAAGGGTTACAGCTCCTCTTGCCGATGGAGTTTTAACATCAATATGTTTAACCATGTAAGCGTCATTATTTATCTCAACAACATTCCCTTTTTTCAACTCACAAGCCTTGGGCATTTTTTATTCTCCTGCATACTGTTTTTTTGTCTGTTTATTTTTAAAAAAGTATAAATACCATTCAAGAGAAAAATTTAAAAGCACAAGAACAAAAAAAATACCGCAGAAACTTGAACCTGTGATGGAAAAACAGCTTTTTAAACAAATATTTATGATGCCCCAACAATAACCTGACTGGCCATGACAAAATGATTTTGTGAGTGGATATTAACAATATGAAAAGACTTGTATGTTTTAACTTCAGAGTGATAGATTGAGACCATTGGGCGTATGTAAAAGTTGATTTTATCGGATAAAAGCTTTGCAAAGCTGAGGAGATTATTAAATGATAAATGTAATTGCATCAATACAAATTAAAGAAGGCCGATTGTCAGAATTTATTGAGATTTTTAAATCAAACATTCCAAGAGTTCTTGAAGAGAAAGGATGTATAGAGTATGTTCCAACCATTGATGTTCATGCAGATTTACCCCCTCAGCAGTTGAATCCAAACGGTGTCACAATAATTGAGAAATGGGACAGGCTGGAGGATTTAAAAGCTCATCTGTCATCATCACATATGCTTTCATATAGAAAAAAAACAGAGCATCTTGTTGATAATATGTCCGTCAAAGTGCTGGAACAAGTTTGATTTGATTAAAAATAAAGAGAGTATACCCATGACCCTGCAACCCGCAAATATATTTAAAGATGTTGAAAAAATAAGAGAAAATGCCCCTCTTGTTCACAATATAACCAATTATGTGGTGATGAACACCACGGCCAATGCCCTGTTAGCCATAGGTGCGTCCCCGGTCATGGCCCATGCTGTGCAGGAAGTTGAAGATCTGGCAGGGATTGCCGGAGCCCTGGTTCTGAATATCGGTACCTTGAACGATGGATGGATTGATGCAATGTTCAGGGCGGCAAAAACAGCAAAATCAAAACAGGTTCCCATTGTCCTGGACCCGGTAGGGGCGGGTGCCACACCCTATCGTACCCAAACGGCAAAGGATCTGATCCGGGCATCGGCCCCATCCATCATCCGGGGGAACGGATCGGAAATTATGGCCTTGTGCGGTCAAAGCCAATCCACAAAAGGAGTTGACAGCACCAGTGAATCGAATCTGGCTGTTGACGCCGCAAAAATCCTGGCCCGTGAAATCGGCTGCACCGTGTGTGTTACCGGGGAAACTGATTATATTGTCTCTGCTCAAGCTTTATACGAAGTTAAAAACGGCCATGCCTTAATGCCAAGGGTAACCGGTTTGGGATGCACTGCCACGGCCATTTGCGGTGCTTTTGCCGCAGTCAATCCTGAATTCGACAAAGCTGCTGCCCATGCAATGGCAGTTATGGGGATTGCCGGGGAAATTGCTGCTGAAATTTCATCGGGTCCTGGAACGCTTCAGGTCAATTTTATTGATGCGCTTTACCAATTGTCTGAAACTGATATCAAAAAGCGCTTAAAAGCATAGAAAACAATCACGGAGCCAATCCCTGTAAAAAAAGGAGAAAAGATTATGAAATCTTATTATAGAGCCTTGACCATAGCCGGATCGGACAGCGGAGGAGGTGCTGGTATCCAGGCTGATCTGAAGACATTTTCAGCTCTGGGCTGTTTTGGAATGTCGGCCATTACAGCCCTGACAGCCCAGAACACCCGGACAGTGACCGGTATTTTCCCGGTTCCTCCGGAATTTATCGGCCGGCAGATAGATGCGGTTATGGAAGACATTGGAACCAATGCCGTTAAAATCGGCATGCTTCATTCACCCGAGGTTATTGAAATTGTTGCCCGAAAACTGGTCCATTGGAAAACTTCCAATATCGTACTGGACCCTGTCATGATTTCCAAAAGCGGGGACAAGCTGCTTCGTGATGACGCAGTTAAGGCGTTGAAAAATGTTTTGATTCCAGGGGTGACAATCATCACTCCCAATCTGCCTGAAGCGTCCGTTCTTCTGGGTTGGGAGGTTACAACACGGGAAGACATGGACCGGGCCGCCATGGAACTTGCCACGCTGGGGTGTGACAATGTGTTGCTCAAGGGCGGACATCTTGACCATGAAGACAGCAGCGATCTTTTGTATCAAAAAAGTACGGATACCTTAACCACACTGCCGGGGTCACGCATTAACACCATTAACTCGCACGGGACCGGCTGCACATTGTCTTCAGCTCTCTGCGCCGGCCTTGCCAGGGGTATGGATATTGAAACAGCCGTGCAGAATGCCAAATCTTATATCACCGGAGCCCTTTTGGCCGGGATCGACTATAAAACAGGCAAGGGCCACGGCCCTGTCAATCATTTTTATAATATTTGGCCGGAGAAATAAAAAATAACTGGAAACTGTTGCTTTTGGGATGCTTGAAGCAAACTTTTAAACAACAATAGGCCTCTGGATCATTCCGGGGGCCTGTTTGTTGATCAGCTTGAATCTTGGGGCTATTATTTTTCAGGTTCTTTGAACAATATGAAAGAGCATTCAACCGGTTGGAATTATGTGTTTCCCATTATTTGTTTTAGCAGCTTGATTCGTCATGGTCGTTATATAATACAACCATATCACCATGATTGCGGCTTGTGATCTGTTCAGCCACCTTTGCAGGAACAATCTCGAAACAATCATCAAATTTGACAATGGCTAATTGTCCATGACAGAGCTTTTGGGATATTTTTTCGTTTACAAATAATCGTTTGATTTTTTTTCCTACGGTAAAGTAGTAGGACTCATCATAATCATCCAGATTTAATCGGTTTGTTTCAATGAGTTGCCTTACCTGTGCCAGGTTTTCACGTTCCTGCTTTTTTTTGTTGAGTTGCCGGTTGAGTTCTTGGCTGAGCTTTTCTTTGGCCAATTGTTCTTGCCGTGCTTTGTTTATTTCAGTAGGGGAGCCTTTTGCTTTGTTTTTCTTGCGGCCGACATGTTTCTCATGCTTGACCTTTTTAACCTGT
This sequence comes from Desulfobacula phenolica, assembly GCF_900105645.1. Lineage (NCBI taxonomy): Bacteria > Pseudomonadati > Thermodesulfobacteriota > Desulfobacteria > Desulfobacterales > Desulfobacteraceae > Desulfobacula > Desulfobacula phenolica. The sequence goes on from NZ_FNLL01000001.1 coordinate 262,728, forward strand.
TTTTTATTAACAAGTCCTGCTTTAAGCAGTTGGTCCTGAAATGATTTTCCCATGGTGTTATCCTCATCTTATTTGTTTTTGCTACAATAATATATCCAGGCACAGACATCAAATATTTAAAAATTAATGATTATTCAATTCTTGACAATCCCCTGTCTGTAAAATTTTCATATGAAAGTCTTCAAAAATCCAAACAGCGACTTTCATGTTTTGTTGTGGGCAAATCTGAGCGAAAGACCAGGTCTGCCCGTGGCAGTTATATGAAAGTCTTTAAAATTTTAACTTAGCCGGTTGATTTGTGGGCATTGTTGGGGCATTGACAAAGCTTATTTTTCTATCTTATAGTTATAAATTTATTTTACGGCTTAGGAGATTCATAATGAAACAAAAACCCACAATCCTGGCGGTAGACGATACTGAATTGAATCTGGATATTATGGTTCATATACTGAAAAATTACGATGTAATCCCTTCTGTCTCAGGTGAAGATGCGTTGCAGATACTAGCAGAAGAGGATGTGGATTTAATTCTTCTTGACGTTGTCATGCCTGATATGGATGGCTTTGAAATATGTAAAAAAATAAAACAAAATCCAAAGACAAAGGCTATTCCGATAATTTTTGTTACCGTTAAAAATTCCGAGCAGGATATTAAGCAATGTTTTGAATTCGGCGGAGTTGATTATGTGTCCAAGCCTTTTAACGCTATTGAACTTTTGTCCCGTGTCCAAACTCATCTGGCATTGATAGCATGCCGGGTGAATGTGTGTAAGAAGTTGGAAAAAATGGAACCCGACAGAGATCGACTGATAGGTGTTTTGCAAAATATCAGCAATGCAATATCAAATTTGAGTGATCTTAACACCACAGGCCTTAAAACAGCGAACAAGAATGACAATAATGTGGATCATAGCCGGGATATTAAATTGATATTTTCAAAGAGCAAGAAGCTTATCAACAGCATGAAGGAAAAAATAAATATTGAACTTAATGCGGGTTAAAGGCTTGTTCATAAAGGATTTGACAGGAGATATGACTGGTGCGGGCATGTTTTTATAATTTTAAACTTCGAAGCAAAATATTTGCTATATTTGCCGTGGCAATTATTTTTATTCTGCTGTCATTCATGATGTACTTGCCACAGGCTGGAAGGGCTGTTATTGAGCAGAGCAAAAAGGATCTGGTAGCAAGGACAACACTTACCGCAATTATGATAGAGTCTTTGCTGGATGATTTCATCAGCGTTATGGACCTTGATCAGCTTAAAACAAGCCTTGATAAAGCAAACGTGTCTGAATTCGAAGGCAGTTATATTTCAGTATGTGACATCCAAGGCAATCTTATCTATCACCCTGCTTTCTCAGAAAAAAATATCCTTTCATATCAGGACAAAAAAAACGGAAAGTATTTTATCAAAGAATTACTGGAATCAATCCGAGAAAGAAAATCCGGGCAGGATGTCAACGGTTGGCTGGAATATACATTTACACCGCGTGGCGGCAAAAGCAACAAGCCTGTTAACAAACTTATGTACTATACATATCTTTCACAGTATGAGTGGGTTATTTCAACCATTGTCAATAAAGACGATATTCTGAAAACATATAATGCCTTACTCGATCAATTGAAGGTGATTGCCACAATATTGCTTGTCATTCTGGCGGCACTGCCGGTTTTTTTGTCCCGATATATTATCAATAGAATCAGACATCTTGAGGGTGCTGCCAAAAAACTTTCCAATAATGAATACAATATAGAACTTGAAAAAAATGCAAATGATGAAATCGGGGATCTTGAAGAGGCATTTTCCCATGCTGCAAAAAAAATAAAGTCGCTTATTGAAGAACAAAAACATCTGAATGCACATTTGGAAGAGAATGTTAAAGAAAGGACAGAGGAGCTTTTAACTTCGCAAAAAGAACTGGAGTCCATTTTTACAAACACTCAGGTTGGCCTGGTTCTATTGCTTGAAGGTCGCAAAATTGGCAAATGCAATCAGCGGTTTGCAGATATTTTAGGGTATGATACACCCGAAGATATGGCGGGTATGAGCATGCTTGATATCCATTTGTCAGAAAAAAAATTCATTGAATTTGGTAAAAAATATTATCATAATCTCAGCCTGGGCAAACTGATTCAGGTTGAATATCAACTGAAAAGAAAAGACGGCAGTCCCGTTTGGAATACCATTTCCGGAAAGGCTCTTGACCATGAGACACCGCCGGACCTGGCCAAGGGTATTCTTTGGGTTTTTGATGACATATCCATTCGAAAACAGATGGAGGCGCAGGTGCTTGAGGCTATGGACAGAGCCGAAAAGGCGAGACTGGAAGCCGAAGAGGCCAATCTGTCAAAAAGTGATTTTCTGGCAAATATGAGCCATGAAATCCGCACCCCGATGAATGCCATAACCGGCATGACCTATCTTTTGAAGCAGACCGGCCTCGCCCCTCAGCAGAGTGACTATGTTATAAAGATTGAGAACTCTGCACACGTCTTGTTGGGTATCATCAACGATATCCTTGATATTTCCAAAATAGAAGCGGGAAAACTTGAACTTGAAGCTATCAATTTCAACCTTCATAAGGTTATTGAGAATGTAATAACACTCATTGAAATCAAAGTCGCACAAAAAAATATCGACTTTGTAGTTTCCTATGAGCATGGTTTGAATATGGAGCTTTATGGTGATCCGTTGCGGCTTAGTCAAATACTGACCAATCTGGTTAATAACGCCATAAAATTCACTGAAAAAGGAGAGGTTGGAATATACATTAAAAAATCAGCTGTTGACCGTTTCCACTTCGAGGTCCGGGATACGGGAATAGGCCTTACGGCGGAGCAACAGGAAAAACTGTTCCAGTCCTTTATTCAAGCGGATGCAAGTATTACTAGGAAATATGGGGGAACCGGTCTTGGACTTGCCATTTGCAGGTATTTGGTCGAAATGATGGATGGCCGAATCTGGGTGGAAAGTGAATACGGCAAGGGAAGTTCTTTTGTCTTTGAAGTAATGCTCCAAACCATGAAAAGCGAACCTGAAAAAACAAAACGCTTCAGTGACAAAAGAGTATTGATTGTGGATGATACACCTTCATGGCAAAACATATTACAAGGAATATTGCATCAATTCTCCATTCAAACGGATGTGGCTGCAAGCGGCGAGGAAGCCCTCTCAATCATAGATCAAAATAAGAAAAATTATGATTTGATACTTATGGACTGGCATCTGCCTGGAATAGACGGAATCGAAACAACCAGGATTATACGGAAACACCATAAAGCTGTTCCGCCAACCATTATTATGGTGTCTGCATATCGGCAGGAAACGCTTAAACATGCTGCTAAAAAACAGGGAATTGATCTTTTTTTGCAAAAACCGATAAATCCGTCTCTTTTATACAATATTGTCGTTGATATTTTCGGCTCCGGTATTGTAAGGGAAGATCAGGGTAAAATAAAGCAAACCTCGCTTAAGGATGAGCTTAAAACACTAAGGGGAAGCAATATCCTGCTTGTTGAAGACAATGATTTAAACCGGGAAATTATTCGAGGGATGTTGCTTCACAGTGGAATAATTATTGATGAGGCTCTAAATGGCGAAGAAGCGGTTAAAACATACCGGAACAACCCGGAAAAATTCGAACTTATATTAATGGATCTTCAAATGCCTGTAATGGATGGGTATGCGGCAACACAGGCAATACGCAAATTGAATAATGATATTCCGATTGTTGCCATCACGGCCAATGCCATGGCAAGAGATATTCAGAAGACAAAAGAATATGAGATGAACGATCATCTGAACAAACCCTTTGATGTTGAAAAATTTTTTGCATTGCTGCTCAAATACATTCCTAAAAAAATCAATAATCCGGTGCCGGATATAATGACTTGTGAAGAAATGTCGCAAAAAGAAATCAGCCTGTCTGATTTTAAATATATAGACACTCAAAACGGGTTGGATCGCATGATGGGTGATGTTGTTCTATATACAAAGATCCTGCGTTCATTTGCAGAAGACTATGACGGTATTGTTTCAAAACTCAGAACAATGATCTCAAAAGATTTGGATCAAGCAAAACGCATTATTCATACAATAAAAGGTTTGAGTGGAAATATCGGGGCGAAAATGTTGCATGAAATCGCCATAAAGCTTGATGAAAATTTGGTCCCGTCTCTTTTTGATCAGCTTGACACGCAAATGGCAAATGTTATCTGTGAAATAAAGAGCAGCACAATATACAAACAAACAAACAAACAATTTAATGATCCAAACGAGATTAGCCGGGAGCAAAGGGATATATTTATGCATGAACTGCTTGCGGCAATCAAACGACGAAGACCTCAACCGGTAAATTCTATTCTGGCTGAATTTGAAAAATTCCAGTTTAACTGTGCTGACGAAAATCTGATCGAAAAGATAAAATTTCTGGTGCAAAAATATAAATTTAAAGATGCCTTTGAAAAACTTGAGGAATATGTCCAATAATGACTGTTAAAAAAACAAAAAAAACGATTCTTGTAGTTGATGATACAGAAACAAATCTTGACATGATACTCGCAATTTTAAAAGAGTATGATGTGATACCTGTGACATCCGGAGAAGACGCGCTTTTGGTTTTAAAAGAAGAGAAAATTGACATGATTTTACTTGATATTCTCATGCCGGGTATGGATGGCTTTGAGGTTTGTAACGGGCTCAAAGCTGATGGTGAAACAAAAAATATCCCTGTTATTTTTATAACGGCTAAAAACGATGAAGATAGCATTGAAAAGGCTTATGAACTCGGAGGGGTTGATTATGTGACCAAGCCTTTCAGGCCAAGAGAGCTGATGGCCCGGGTAAAAACGCATCTTTGCATGCAGGAAATTATTGACAACTTGGGTTATCTTGCCACTCGAGACAGTCTTACCGGAGTTTATAATCGAAGAAAATTTTTTGAACTGGCTCAGTCAATGTACGAGCTTAACAAAGAAGGTGTTTTCAGTATAATGATTGATCTTGACCATTTCAAAAACATTAATGATCTTTATGGGCACCAGTCAGGTGATGTTGTTTTGAGAAGCATTACAAAAGCCATAAGTGATCTTTTACCCGAAGAATCCGTGTTTGGTCGTGTCGGTGGTGAGGAATTTGCCGTATTAGTTGTTGCGTCCAAACCTGACGAAGTAAAAAATTTAGTTGAAATAATCAGAATCACTGTCTCACAGCTTATTGTGTTAATTGGAGACAGTACCACAATTTCTTGTACTATAAGTTGTGGCATGGCCCAGAGGACAGAAGCCACCCTTTCGTTGGACGATTTGCTCAAAGAGGCTGACATTGCGTTATACCAAGCAAAAGGGGGAGGCCGTAACAGATCAATTTTTAGATAAGGTGCAAATTTATATGAAAGTCCTATAAAACTCAAATAGTGACTTTCATTATTGGTTTTTATCACAATATCCAGATGTTGATTGGATAAAATCAAAAGGGATGCGGGGTATTATTACACATCTTTATGCCGATATTAACTATGATTGGTTGCATGGTTTAATTATTGGATAATTTTAAATTATGGAGAAAAAAATGATTTCAGGTAAAAAAAAATTTATTGGTGTATTCGTTGTTCTATTTTTGTTTCTAATATCCTGCCCGGTATTTTCCCAGGATCTTCAGACCTGGGATCTCAAGAACGGATTATACGCACAATTTGATACCGACAAAGGCCTAATTCTGGCAGTTCTCTATTATGACCGGGTTCCCCTTACCGTAATTAATTTTGCCGGGCTTGCACAAGGAACAATCGCTTCCGACCAGGGTTCCTCAAAAAAATATTATGATGGCCTGATTTTTCACCGGGTGATCAAAGATTTTATGATTCAGGGCGGCGATCCTACCGGAACAGGCCGGGGCGGTCCGGGATATCAATTTCCCGACGAGTTTGTGGCCGGCTTGAGACATGATTATCCCGGAATCCTGTCAATGGCCAATGCAGGACCCGGAACCAACGGCAGCCAGTTTTTCATTACCCACAAGGCAACGCCCTGGCTTGATAATAAACATACGGTGTTTGGAAAAGTGATCACCGGTCAGGATGTGGTCAATAAAATTGAAAAAGGTGACAGGATCAATACTTTGACCATTATCAGGGTCGGCGAAAAGGCCAAGGCCTTTAAAGCAGATCAGGCAAGCTTTGATGCGGCTTTAAATAAAATTAAAGCAAGAAAATAAGTGTAATTGATAGGTTTCAGTTTTGCTGGACCAATGGGGTAAAGGTTCGCATGTTGGCGTTTTTATTGAATTTTTTTATGATCAAGGCATTGGCAGAAGCTCAATAACATAAACCTTACCTCCTAAATACTTTATGGTTATGACAGCGGCTGTATGCTCATTGAGCTGCAAGGATTATAATATATTCGATACCCTTTTTATAAGTTGGTCTGCTTCAACAGGTTTGATCAAATACCCTGATACATTAAGTGTTTTTGCAGTTATAATCTCATCTTTTCTTGAGCTTGAAGAAAGAATGATAAATTTTGCCTTGGGATGGAATTCTTTGATGTGGATGATGGATTCAAGCCCATTCATTTTCGGCATATTTATATCCATGAGCGTTAGATCGGGGTTGAATGTTTTATGAACCATAATCGCTTCTTCACCGTCGCCTGCTTCTTCGACTGTTGCACCTTCTTTTTTAAGAATTTTTGCAATGATTTTCCTCATAACCCTTGAATCTTCAACAATCAAAATTTTTTTATCTTTTATTTTATTTTCAATCTTGTTTGAAAGGTCTACTCTTAAAACAATTGAAAGGTCTACTTTTAAAATAATCTGTTCAACATCTTTACCATCGTCAGTACTTTCAGAGGTGTCGATTACATTCATTATGATTGTATAAGCTTGTAAGTTTTTTGAATCCTCGCTTTTATGCTTTCTTTTTAAAACAGGGATGCCGAATTTTACTTTGAGTCCAATTTTGTCCCACTCTGATATTGTACGGCCCACAACAATATTCAAAAATTCATTTAAAAGATCTATTGAGTCTTCACAAATTTCTTCAAATTTGCCGATACCGAGCCTTTCGGATATGGCCGATGAAAGATTCAGGGCGGCTTCTTCCTTTTCAAAAGATAAAATGAAATTACCATCCATATTCTTATCATAATCCGTGTAGGCTATCACATGAGCAAAAGGCAATTCTTTTGTTTGCTGTTCCGTTTTTTCTATATTGATATTTTTTATTTTCAATCGAGTCATTTGTTCGATTGTTTCTTTGCATGAATCCGATAATATGTTTAAATGGTTAGTAAATTGTGTCATAGTGTCTATCTTTCTTGAAAAAGTCTAATCCAAATTTCGAGTAAGGATATAGTATACTTTATGTTGTGGTTCAAGATAAATTAATATTGTCAGGCCTGATTCGTGTTTATGTTGAATGACTGCATGAATGACTTTGTGAATTAGAATGCTGAGCAAAAGTAACCGCTTATATCAGGCCCCCTCCGGGGCCGTGATTTTTTTATGCGTCGGAACACTGTCTTCGTTTTTTTAAGGCAATTGGAATGGTTCCAACTCAGCCAATACACTGTAGTTTGTGATATCGCATTGAACAGGTGTTATGGAGATATAGCCTTGCAATACCGCAGTGATATCTGAATCCGGTTCATCTGCTACCTGATCAATACGGCCATACCAGTAATAAGACCTGTTTTTAGGATCAACGCGCTTGTCAAATTGTTTGGAAAGATTATTAGATGCCTGCCGGGTGATTTTTACGCCTTTCACCTCATCCAATGGAATATCAGGTGCGTTGATATTCAGAAAGGTGCCTGAAGGAAGCCCGTTATCATACACCTTGTCAACTATATTGGCGATGAAGCGGGACATTCCTTGAAAATCAGGAGTCTTTCCTGTTTTTATGGAAACCGCAATGCTTAATATACCGTTTAAAGCGCCTTCCCTGGCAGCTGAAACCGTTCCTGAATAATTGATATCAACCCCTGTATTGCAGCCAGGATTGATCCCTGAAATAATCAGGTCCGGTGGCGTGGTGAAAAGGTCAAATAACCCCAGTTTAACACAGTCAGCAGGTGTTCCTGTAACCGCATATCCATCATCTCCGTCATTTAAGCGGACCGGGCTCATTCGTATGGGGTCATTAAGGGTGATACCGTGGCTCACGGCACTTTTTTCTCTGTCGGGTGCAATCAGAACAACCTTGTGATACGGCCGGAGTGATTCGTACAACACCTGAATTCCAGGAGCAGCGTAGCCGTCGTCATTTGTAAGAAGAATTTTCATTGATTTTCCTCTGCCTAAAGAAGATTAATAATCCACTTTTTTTCTCAATTTTTTGACCCTGCCGTTTTTTGTCTTGCTATCCAGGCGCTTTTCAACTGCTCCTTTTTTCGGTCTTGTTTTTTGTCGCTTCTTTTTTTTGACCAGAACGCTTTGCACAATTTTTTGTAAGCGGTTCAGTGCATCTTCCTTGTTTTTTTCCTGGGTCCGAAAAGTCTGGGCCTTGATTACCAGAACACCGGTTTTTGAAATTCTCTGGTCGCTGAGAGATAATAGCTTGTCTTTAACCTGATCCGGCAGACTGGAGGCTTGAATGTCAAAGCGAAGGTGAATCGCAGTGGAAACTTTGTTGACATTCTGGCCGCCTGATCCCTGTGCCCGTATGGCCTGGAACTGAATTTGCGCTTCCGGAATACTTATGTTGTCGTTTATTTTCAGCATTGCAGGTTCTCATTTGGTTGAAAAAAATATTAGATGGTTAATACGGTATAAAAATTTTGTGATCCTGTCAATGCGTAGAAAGGCCATCTTTAAAGACAGACCGGATACTTTCCGGGTTGTCGGTTTTATTTGAAAAGTATTTACATTGCCTGAAAAAGAATTATTTTTTAATGACAGACATTGGTGGTTTTGTTTGAATAACTGCTACGGGCAGACCTGATATTTCGTTTAGGATTTGCCTACAAAAAAGTATGAAAGTTTTGGTGTGAATTTTTTAAGATTTTCATATAATACACATGGCTGATTTGTCTGCCGCAATAAAAAACTAAACTTTATATTATTACAGTATGTTTGGTTTTATATAAAGATCATAAAGGCCGCAAGGAGGGAAAAAATGTATACTAAAAATCAACTTTGCGAAAAAATAAGATCCGTATATCCGGATATTGGTGAGTGCGGGATAGATCTGAATGTAGAGTATGATCAGGATAAAAAGGTATGGGTTGTACAACTGAACAAAGATAACCAGACCTTGAAGACCTATCTTGAACCGGAAGATGCAAATGTCTGCATGGAGGGCAAACAATGTATAGGTTTGGGGATGCAGATATACCAGCTCAGGGACAATATAAAACAGATGCGCGATTCATAAAACAAATAAAAGTGTGTTGTTGTTTTGACACATGAAAAAGCCAACAGAGAGGAAGGATGCCGGATAAAAAAAAGCAGGATTTCAATCGGAAAATGGTGGATATTTTAAACTATGGGGCACTTAACCTGGCCATGGGAATCGGATATAAAACAGGGCTGTTTGATGTGATGGACACTATGGGGGCTCCTGCATCAGTAAAGCAAATTGCCGGCAGTGCAAATCTGAATGAACGATATGTTTCAGAATGGCTGGGAGTGATGGTGACCGGACAGATTGTGCATATTGTTTCACAAGCATCCGGGGAAACGGCATATTCTTTGCCGGCAGAACATGCCGCCTGCCTTACAAGGCGCGCAGGTGATGCAAATTTAGGCGTGTATTCTCAGGAAATTCCATTGCTGACCCAATGCGCTTTGGAGCAAGTTGAAAAGGGGTTCTCATCCGGTGAAGGCGTGCCTTTTTCATGTTATCCAAAGTTCCAGTCATTCATGGCAGAGCTTTCCAATGCCAAACATGAACAGGTTCTGGTGGATAAGTTTTTACCTGGAGTGGATAATGGAAGGCTTGTGGATGACCTTGAAAGAGGTATAGCTGTATGTGACATAGGCTGTGGTGAAGGGGTTGCACTGAACCTGATGGCACAACATTTTCCTAAATCAGATTTTATTGGAATCGATACCCATGAAGCTGCCATTGAAACAGCCCGGACAACTGCTGTTGAGCAGGGATTGAAAAATGTGACGTATCTGATACAGGATGCCGCCCGGATTGAAGGAAATTCTGAATTTCAAGAACGCTTTGATTATATCACGGCCTTTGATTCCATACATGATCAGACAAAACCATTGGATGCCTTGAAAGGAGTTCGGTATATGCTTTCCGGCAACGGCAGGTTTTCCATGGTGGACATTGATGCGGGCAGCGACCATGCCAAAAATTTAAATCATCCCATGGGGCCTTTTTTGTATACGGTAAGCTTGATGCATTGCATGCCGGTGGGGCTTGTTGATGGCGGTACGGGCCTTGGCATGATGTGGGGAAGGCAAAAGGCCGTTCAGATGTTGAATAGGGCAGGGTTTGAAAAGGTTGATGTGATTGAGATGGAACATGATCCTTTTAATGTGCATTATTTTGCTAATAAGTAATTCATTACACAAAACTGATCTGCATGGGAAGAGCCATTATGATTCCTGGATTTTTAGGTGCCAATATCAAAGGTGCCATCTATCCTGAGCGCCGGGCTGCTATAAACGGTAACTGGAATGAATTGTCAAAAACCGTTCTGCAAGTTGGAAAGACAGCGGATGAAATTTTTGCAGGCAATAGGGAAACAGCTCGTGAAACCGGTATTCCCCATGTGTCTGATGTCAATAATGAAAGTGCAAAAAAGATCTTAAATTCATAAATTTATGATGTGAATTTGAATAAACAGGGCCTTGTCTTTTTGTTTTTTTGACAGCTTTTTATCAGTTTTTTTGTTAAGGCAAGGCCCTGTTATGCATTGAATATTTTTTCAATGGTTTCCATTGCGGTCAGATATCGGTTTTTATTGAAACAGAACTTTAATGCGTGAATCAGCATCTCTTTGTTGACGGCTTTTTCTTTTTTTGCCATTACTCCAAGGGAGGCAATAGCCCAGTCCTGTTTTTTTATTTTCAGTTTCCTGAAGTCGATTTCAACAATTTCCCCATGGGTTTGGGGAATTGAGACCTTTTTTTCTTTTAATACAAAAGTATCCGGTTTCAGGGATGCAAATATTTTGTTTCTTCGCTGTACCCCTTCATCACTCAATGCAAGGACAACACAAGGCGATTCAATGCCTGGGTAGTCTATTTTATCGGGTGAAATAATGATCTCACTGACAGACGGCCCCCTGAGAACGGTGACATTATGGTCGTTTTTTATTGACACGTTCATGCCTGCACAAAGCCCTGCATGACCGACAATATCTCCTGCAGTTACGATCCGCATGCCGGCACTGCCCAGAATAACCACTTCCTGGTGTTGATAATTTCCAAGATGGATTTTTTTTTCTATGGTTGCTGCCTCGGGGAAAATGGTTTTTTCTTTGGCAAGTTCCCGGTAGCGGTCTCCATATTCAGGTCTTTGGTTTTTTTCAATCCTGCCGGATGGTTCAGGAAACTCTTTGATCATCTGATCAAGTGAGGCTGGGGTCAGCGGATTTTTTTTTGTATAACGGCCCGTACATATTCCAAGAGTTTCAATGATGGAAAACCCATGGTGTTCAATGGCTTTACAGATTTTCCCGGACAAGTCTGCATCATACCCCGAACATCTGTCAACATAAGTGGCACCTGCACTTTGGGCAATTGTGCAGATATCCAGTGGAATTTCAGCTTGATTGAGAAATTCCGATCCCACCACTGCTTCTGTCGGGGTAGTGACGGAATATTGCCCGCCGGTCATGCCAAAGTTGAAATTGTTGAGAATGATCAGGGTCAGATCCAGGTTCCGTCTGCATGCTGCCAGAACATGGGTACCTCCGATTATAAGACCGCCGTCTCCCATTGTGACAATAACGTTAAGGTCGGGGTCGGCAAGTTTAAGACCGGTCGCATAGGTCAGGGCACGACCGTGAATGCCGTGAAGAGCGTGTGTGTTAAAAAAAGTATCAAAAAGACCGGAACAGCCGATATCAGAAACAATAACGGTTTGGTTTGCCGGAAGGTTTAAATCGGTCAGGGCTTTATCAAGTCCTTTGGTGATTTTTTCATGCGTGCATCCGGGGCAATAGACAGGGGGACGGTTTTTATTTAAAAAGCGACTCATTTTCAATGACCTCCATGATTTTTGACGGCGTGATCAGTTGGCCGTTCATCTGGCCGTAAAATCCTATCTTTTTGTCACAAAGCACCCGCTGGATTTCCTTTACATATTGGCCCAGGTTCATCTCAATGACTGCAATGCGGGTAAAGGGTTTGGCTTTTTTTATCAAAAGATCTTCGGGCACCGGCCAAAGGCTTTTTAAAGTAAGTGTTGAGACGGCTTTGTCTTTTTTTTCAAGGCGTTTTGCAGCATTTTTCACCGAACGTGACGTAATGCCGTAGCTGATGACCAGTGTGTCTGATGTTTTTTTGATATTCTCTTCAAACAGTGTGATTCTGTTCCGGGCTTTGTGAATTTTTTTTCTCAGCCGCGCCTGGTTTTGAGCAATTACATCCGGGTCAATGGTGAGATAGCCGTCAGGGCCATGGGTTGAGGATGTCTGCCTGACAATGATTTTGCCTCCAATTGGAAGAAATGGTGGGGCTGCATCTGGTTTAGCCTCAAAAGGCAGATAGGTGCTTTCTGAAAATAGGTTTCGTTCCACAATCTTCGGAAGGGTTATCGACTCAAGATCAATACTTTGCTTTGTCATGCCGATTTCCTTGTTGGAGGCAATAAAAACAGGACACCGGAATTCTTCGGCATAATTAAATGCATGGACGACAAGAATATAGCAGTCCTTGGCATCTGCGGGCACAAGAACGATCATTGGAACACCGCCTGAGTTTCCCCACCTTAAAAATTGAATGTCACCGTCAGCCCCTCTGGTTGCCGAACCTGTTGACGGGCCAAGTCGCTGCACATCTGCAATCACCAGGGGAATTTCACTGCCAATGGCAAATGAAATCTGCTCGCTGTAAAGACTGATGCCGGGGCCGGATGTTGCGGTGAGTGCCTTTTTACCTGCCATGGCCGCACCAATGCAATATCCCATTGAGGCGATTTCGTCTTCTGCCTGTACACAGATACCTCCTTTGGGGGGCAGCATTTTCAGCATGTTGTTTAAGATTGTCGTTGCCGGTGTGATCGGATACCCGGCAAAAAAATTACATCCGGCTGCAATGGCTCCCCTTGCAAGAGTTTCATTTCCGTCCATAAATGATATTGCCATATTGTCCTCCACAGGTTTTAATATAGCTGTTCTTCAATGTTCGAGGTCAGCCACTCTGATTCACAATTGCCATGGGATTTATTTGTTGCTTGCAGCAAGACCAATTGCTGCCCCAATAAAAGTGCTGCCAATAATTCTTTTTATATGTTTTCCCGCCATATCTTTGGAAAATAGTGATACAATTTTTTGACCGCATATTGCATAAATCATAAAACAGGAAAATGCTATAAAAGTGCAAATAGTCATAAGCACGCAGAATTGATAGAAATAGGCCATACCAGGATCAATAAATTGAGGAAAGACTGCAGTGAAAAATACAATTGCTTTGGGATTGCCAGCGGTCACAAAGGCGGCTTGCAGATACATCCCGGTCAAAGAATTTTTTTTCGTGGAACGGTTGAGGTTTCTTGTAGATAATGACATTTCTGATGAGCATAATATGCTGATTCCCATATAGAGAAGGTATGCTGCCCCTGCCCATTTGATGAGTTGAAACGCAGTTTCGGAAGCCATTAAAATTGTTCCCAGACCTGCAATGGAAATAGATGCTTGAATGAATGTAATTGTTACATTGCCCATGGCTGACGCCATGCTTTTTTTGGCTCCGTAATGTATGCCGTGAGTTAAAGCCAGCAACATGCTTGGACCTGGTATTATTGACGCAATAAATACAGTCATTGAAAACATCATTATGAAATTAAAAGACATATTATAAATCCTTGTTCATGGTGATTATTATTTTGATCATCTTATACATATAATACAAACATCTCTTTGTATGATCGTAGAATGTTTTTCTTGATTTAACAACCACTAAGCAAGGAAAGTGTTGATTATTGTTTGTATTAAAGAAATGAAAATTGCTTATATGATTTTTTCAGACTTTTATGTATTGCCTTATTATTAAGCCATACTGTTGTTCGGCAAGTTGCAAAAAATGCCGCCTCTATTTGTCGTTTTATCGGTTGAAGGATTCAAAGTATTAAGGATGTTTTTATTTGATGGTTGTGAATGGATCGTCAAGGGTTTGCTGGTTTATAAGGAGAGCCGATCCTAAGCTTTTGTTGATTAAGGTGGGTATTGGTTTGGATTGGCCTTGATTTTATTTGCTTTTTTGTAATTGCCTTGACATGCCAAATACAAACCAATATAAACTTTGCATGCTTTCAAGAGTAAGCAAAGACATGGGATTTGGATAAGATAGTCTTAAAAAAGCAAGGAGCGTCTGCCTCGGGGGAGGTTGATTCTGGTACGGCTGTTTTGCTTTTTTTGCAAAAGGTATGGAATAAAATAAAAAGCAATTTGAATTCAGGAGGTTGAAATGCGCAAACTCATTTTCATTTTTGTAATTCTGCTGGTTTTTGCGGGAAACAGCTATGCTGCTGATCTTGTTGTTTTCAGTGGTGCGGGACTCATAAAACCCATGGAAGAGATGAGAAAGAATTTTGAAAAACAAAATAATATACAGGTGGATATCCATTACGGCAGTTCAGGTGAAATATTTGGAATGCTTGCGGCGGGTCAGCCTTGCGATGTGTTGATTCCAGGTGCAGCCAAATATACTGATGATGCCCTGAAAAACGGCTGGGTAATCAAGGAAACCATTCATAATCTGGTTCTTCATGTGCCGGTTATTGCCGTGCCCAAGGGAAATCCAGCAGATATAAGGGGTTTTGAAGACCTGGCCAGGCCGGGCATCAAGGTTGCCATTGGTGATCCAAAGGCCCCGGCCATAGGGCGGGTGGCCAAAAAGATGCTGACAAAGGCCGGATTATGGGAAAAGGTTCAACCCAATATTGAGGTGTATGCTCCTACTGTTAACCAGTTGCTGATCTATGTGGCCTTGAAACAGGTCGATGCGGCTGTTATATGGGGAGATCTGACCGCTTGGGCCGAGGGTAAAGGCAAACTTGAAGTCATACCCATTGAAACAAAATACAATATGATTAAAACCATTCCCACAGCGGTTTGCTCAAAGACGGCTCACATGGAAAAAGCCATGGCCTTTAATGCCTATGTGGCATCAAAACAGGGCGGTCAGATTTGGCAAAATTGGGGTTTCAAACCTTGCGAAGAATAAATTATTTCCGGATTTCGTTTATTTTTCTTACCCAATTTATTACCCTGGTGCTGGTTTTGGCAATCGGATCACTGTTTGTCGTGCCTGAATTCAAAGACATCTGGCAAAATCTGTGGAGTGAGGAGATGATGTTTTCCCTGAAGCTTTCCATGGGAACGGGTTTGATATCAACGATTATGGTCATGGGTTTTGCTCTTCCCATTGGTTATACCTTGTCCCGGTTTGAGTTTTTCGGCAAAGGGTTTGTCAAGACTATCATTGATCTGCCCGTGGCATTCCCGGAACTTGTTTTGGGACTTTGCCTGCTTCTGCTTTTTGGCAACAGCTTTGTCAGCAGGTGTATGGAAATGATCGGGTTGAAATTTGTTTTTACCAAACAGGGAGTTGTGGCGGCACAGTTTTTCACAGCCCTTCCTTATGCCAGCCGTATCATGAAATCAACGTTTGACTATATTGATCCGCGTCTGGAATTTGTTTCCCGTTCTCTGGGGTATTCCATGTTTCAAACTTTTATCAATGTTTCTCTTCCTCTTGCAAAAAACGGATGTCTTGCCGCCACAGTGATTTCTTTTGCCAGATGCATCGGAACCTTTGGCACGGTTCTGATTCTGGCCGGAGGCTCCTACATGAAGACAGAAGTTCTTCCCGTTACCCTTTACCTGAATATTTCTTACGGCAATATGGGTATGGCGCTTACAAGCGGAATTGTTTTGATGGTGGTCTCTTTTGCAGCGATTTATATTTTTGAAAGAGCAGAGGTAGGGTTTTGACATTACTTGAGATTGAAAATCTGCATATTCATCTGGGGGAATTTTATCTTCAGGGGATCTCCTTTTCACTGGAAAAAGGAGATTATCTGAGTATCATAGGCCCGACAGGTTCGGGCAAGACCATTTTGCTGGAAAGCATTGTTGGTTTCTGGGCAACGGATAAAGGCCGGATTATCGTTGAAGGAGAGGATCTGACTCATGAATTGCCGGAACGAAGGCGGATCGGTATCGTATATCAGGATTATGCACTGCTTCCGCATTTTACGGTGTTTAAGAATATTGCTTATGGCCTGAAAAAGATTCAAAAGCATGGGATCAAAGAAAAAATAAAGGATCTGGCGACCTCCCTGAATATAGGTCATCTTCTTCACCGCAAACCAGATACGCTTTCAGGCGGGGAACAGCAGCGGGTCGCACTTGCAAGAGCGCTTGCAGTGGAGCCAAGGCTTCTGCTTATGGACGAACCGTTTTCCGCCCTGGATCTTCAGACCCGGAACGAGGCCCGGCGTCTTCTGAAACAGGCGATTCAAGATCGGGGGACAACAGTCATACACATTACCCACGATCTTGAAGATGCCTGGGCCCTGGCCAACAAGATCGCTGTCATAAAGAACGGTCATTTGATCCAGTTTGGTGCGATGGAAGAAATCTTTCATCGGCCGAACTCACAGTTTATTGCGGATTTTGTAGGGGTAAACATCCTTGACGGGCAAGTCATTCAAAGCTCATTAGGGATGAGTACCGTCCGTGTGAACGGCTTTGAGTTGATGTCCCGGGACGAGGCCCCTGTCGGATCACGGGTGAAAGTGGCTATCAGGCCCGAGAATATCGTTGTTCTCAAAGCCCCTCCCGGCCTGGAGTATGCAAAGAACATACTGAAAACAACCCTGACGCAGGTTGTCAATCAGGGAAATACCTGTCTGCTGCATTTGAAATCCCAAGAGACCTTTATCAAGGTTCTGGTTACCCATAACGCCTTGGAAATGAATGCTTTTTGTGAAGGCAACGATGCATACGCAATTGTCCGGCAGGATGATGTCAGGATTATTCCTGAGTCCTGAAGCACAGGACATTGATCGAAAAGATTAAATGAAATAAGGAATTTATTTTTTTAACGATATAAGTTGGCGGCTTGGGTTGATGCAGGTATTGGACGTATAAAAAAATTAAGGGCAAAAATTTTTTGATGCGGTTTTGCCCATTTATATTTTGATATTTACGAGACTTTATGTGTACTTTTTTTTCTGCTGATACCTGCAAGGGCTAAAAGACCAAAACCGAAGAGCATCAGTGTTGACGGTTCAGGCGCATGGTTCCCATGCATGTCGGTATACACACCAAATATTTTAACATCTGAAACCATAATATCCCAATCCTTGTTTTTATGTCCATCGTTGAAGTCCTTGAATTCTACTTTGAATATGGACGGTGTTGTGACAAGATCAAGAAGGTTTGTGTCTATCACCCAAGAACCATTGTCCATCTCCCAGTCACCAAACAGTAGGTTATCATTTATGTATATATCTATATATTCATAGAAGTTTGGGTTATTATCCTTTAAATCTTCGCTTATTGTCCAACATAAAAACGCAGAACTAATTACATCGTTGCCGTCAACGTCTCCTTCGGACAATGTGTCATTGATCAAATCAAAGTTCCATGTATGGGATTTTGACTCATTTCCCCCTGCGTTAAAAATTACATCCTGGGAGTCAAGATCAAGATAAGAGAGGTAAGGGGCAGCATACGGGGATGCAGATGCTGAAGTGGTTAAAATAAATGTCAGTCCTGTTAATAATAACAATAAAAAATTTTTCATGATCTATCCTTTTTGTTTTAAAACAGATTAAATTATTTCCGGAATACCTTAATTGATTATTTTATTTGCAATTTCGTGAAATACGTATGTCTTTGTCCATCCAAAAAAGCAATCTTTGTACCATATGGTAAAACAAAGATTTTTTGTATGAATTATATCACTATTTCAATATGTTGGTTAATGGAAGATCAAATATTTTAATAAGCTTGCCTGAATAGAGTTGATACTATTTTTACATGATTTTAATACAATTTTTATCCAAGTTAAGAATTTTTTTTACATACTTTAAAAATCAAGCAGCATAAAAGGAATTGTCAATATTTTCGTAATAACTTTTGTTTCTGTGAAAAATTCTTTATAATTCGAACATCCCTTACAAAAAGAATTAATCCGGAGACAATCTAATGGAACAGGTCAGGATTCTGGTGGTGGATGATGAACTGGTGATCCGCGAATCTCTTGCCGGCTGGCTGAAAAGAGACGGGCACCATGTTTGTACCGTTGAAAGCGGGGAACAGGCTCTTGATATATTAAAAAACCAAAGTTTTGATATCCTGCTTTTAGATATTCAGCTGGACGGGATCAGCGGCCTGGAAGTTCTTACCCATGTTAAAGAAGAATATGAGGATATTGACGTGATCATGATCACGGCATTTGGAACTGTTCCATCTGCGGTTCAGGCCATGAAATCTCATGCCTTTGATTATATTTTAAAGCCTTTTGATCCGAATGAACTGGGGGTTTTGATCGAAAAACTGGTGGCTCACCGGGCACAGAAAAAGGAAAATATTTTCTTAAAAGAGGAATACGAAAACCTTACCCGGTTTGAGAGCATGATCGGCCAGTCAAAACCAATGCAGGAAGTTTTCAGGCTTATTCAGGATATACGGGACGTTGAGTCTTCGGTTCTGATTACCGGTGAAACAGGTTCAGGCAAAGGCCTGGCTGCCAAGGCCATTCACTGCAACAGCCCTGTCAAGGATGGTCCTTTTGTGAGTGTGAATTGCGGTGCCATCCCTAAGCATATCATGGAAAGTGAGTTGTTCGGCCACCGCAGGGGCGCATTTACAGATGCCAAGGAAACTAGGAAGGGACGGCTGGAGCTGGCAGCCGGGGGAACTCTTTTTCTGGATGAAATCGGTGAAATCAGCATGCGTATGCAGATTGATTTGCTTCAGGTGCTGGAGGATAAGATTTTTTACAAAGTAGGGGGAACCCAGCCTATTACGGCAAGTTTCAGGGTGATTGCCGCAACCAACGCAGATCTTGAGCAGGCCATCCGAAACCGGACTTTTCGGGAAGATCTTTATTACCGCCTTAATGTGATCTGTTTTACCATGCCGCCCCTCCGGGATCGGAAAGAAGACATCCCTCTTCTGGCAGAGCATTTTTTACACCAGTTTACACGGGAGGTCAACCGGGGGGTGGAACGGATCAGTCGGGATGCCATGGACGAGCTGATGCTTTATGAATGGCCTGGAAATGTCCGGGAATTGTCCAATGCCATTGAACGGGCAGTTGTGGTTTGCAGGACCGGAACTATAACCCCTCGTGATCTTCCCATTGGTGCGTCGCTGGAAGATGAACTTAAAACCAGGTATTTTTCTTTGAATGATATGGAAAAACAGCATATTCATAAAATTCTGGAACAGACCGGCTGGAATATTTCCAAAAGCGCTGTCATTCTTGGTATTGACAGGTCGACTCTTTACAATAAAATCAAACGATACGAATTGAAACCGGATTGAACCGCGTGAGTTTAAACCCATATGATATAAATCCAGATTTTATGAAACCAGATCATATTAACTCAGATCATATGAATTCATATGGGGTCATTATAATTTCACCAGTGGGGGATATCCCCTCATGGATCACTGCTGTCATTGCCGAAAGGGTCAAGGAGATCTTCAGGTTTGAGACGCGGGTATCTGTCCTGCTGGAGGATATTTTTTTTGCCTATGACCGGGATAGGGACCAGTATTATTCTACCCGGATTTTAGAGGAACTGGCGACCAGGATGCCGGAGGATTGCATAAAGCTTCTGGCAGTGACACAAGAGGATCTGTTTATCCCCATTTTAACTCATGTATATGGGGAAGCTCAACTGGGGGGGAGAACCAGCATTATATCCCTTTCCAGGCTTATGGAATATCCAAATTCCGGGTCCAGGGAAAAGAGCCGCTGCAGAATTGTCAAGGAAGCGGTTCATGAACTGGGACATACTTTTGATCTCCGGCATTGTGAAGATGAGCATTGTATGATGCACTATTGCCGCAAGCTTGAGGATGTGGATCATAAATCAGATCGTTTCTGCCGGTATTGCAAAATTTTTCTGTCCGATTCTATCAAGTCCCTTGGGGTATGAATCGTTTCAGCAAATCTTCCCAGGATACGCCGGGAAGATTGCCAAAAAGATCCGACACAAAACTGCCGCCGTCAGCCGCCTTGGCCTGGGTTTCTTCCTCAATAAATGCGGTCAGCCGTTTGACTTCTTGTCCCATGAATCCCTTTGAAGACTTCATGAACATCAATTGTTTCAAATCTTGTTTCAAATCGGGGCAATAAAGCATAAACAGCCAGCCGTCCGTATAGGGTGACTGGTTGATCAGACCAGGTTTTTTTTTGACCTTTGCATTCACTTGTGTGATAACCCCGTTGACAGGAGAAAGAAAATCGACCTTGTGTTTCTGCCTTGACAGGGTGACAGCCGGCAGCCCCTGTTTAAGCTGCTTTCCCATCAAGGGATCGGCAAATGTGTCAAATTTTCCCAACAGCCTGCAGGCAAAATCATCAATGCCTGCGCGAACCATGCCCTGTCCTTCCAGTTTAATCCAGGTGTGTCCAGAGTGAAGATAGTATCCTGTCGGCAGACAAATTCCGTTGATATCATCAAATGCCACCGGTTTTAAGACAGTATGTACCGTGAACTGGTCATGAAAATACTGGTCAAATTCACAATCCGTACAGTGATAGGACTTGGGACAGGTTTTAAATTCAATATGACCTTTCATGTGATGGACACAGGGCCGTCCGGCAAGGGGCATCTGTCTGAGCCGGTCTTTCCAGAAAATAAAGTTTTCCCGTTTGCTTTTAATGGTTTTGATTTTTTGGGGACTGGTTTTATTTTGCCTGATTTTATTTTTACGGCAGACTCTGGTCATTGCCCGGTCAAATTGGCAGGTAATACAGCAAAAATTTTTATAACAGTGTTTTTTAGGAACCACACCTGCCTGCATCCAGAGGCAGTCCGGTAGGCTTGCTTGTTTTAATGCAATCTTCATGGATACCACCCATTATTTGTTTTTATGAGAAAGTCCTGAAAAATTAATACAGCGACTTTAAATTTTTGTTGTGTACCACTCAGGATGAAACACCAGGTTTGCTCATGGCATTTATTTGAATCTTGATCCGGTTTTGAGAAATGTACGGGTCAGGTTCCCCCATCCCAGGCCGGGAAGATTTCCGTAGATATCATGGGTCAGAACCCCTCCATCAGCAGCCAGGGGGCCTGCCACATCCTCTATCATGTCTTCCAGGGTGGTGATTTCACGGTTCAGCCATTCCACACTATCTTCATCTGCCATCAGGTGTTTGACTGCCCTTTTGATATCGGAATTATGAACCGTAAACAGCCACCCGTCCTGGTAAGGCAGTTTGCCTGAAAGGTTCGGGGTGGTTTTTACCGAAGGGTTAACTTTGGTAATCACTCCGTTGACAGGGGAGAGAATATCGGCAAGGTTCCTATTGCGTTTTATACCCCATCCCGGCTTGTTTTGGTTCAGTTCCTGTCCGGTCAAGGGAAGATCGAAATTATCAGGATTACCCAATACCTTGAATGCAAAATCATCCATGCCTATCCGGATGATGCCGCCGCTGTCGATACAGGCCCAGGTGTGTCCGGAATGAAAATAATACCCGTTGGGCAGTTTGAATCCTTTTATATCCGTCATCTTCACCATGGCATGACCTGTGTTCGGTGACAGGGAATCTTCAAACAATTGATCAAAATCACACCTTGAACAATTGTAATTCATGGGGCAGATCCTGTGATCGGCTCTTTGGGTCAGGGTATGACGGCAGGTTCTGTCCCGGCTGTCTTTTTTTCTCATGGCATCCTGCCAGGAAATGTGTTTTCCTGCGGCAGCAAGTTTTGTCATTGCTGCATCATATTTGCAGGTAGTACAGTCGTGATAGTGGTTGCAACCTTTCTTGGACCCTACGCCTGCCTGCATCCAGATACAGGGCCGTTGGATTTTATTTTTTCCGGATTGCCACAAGGTTTGGGGTCTTGAATATGGCTGTTTTTTTGATTGGGTTTTCAGGGTCTCGTTCATTTGGTGTCTCCTTTGGAAGTCTGGTTTGTTGTTTTGTGTTTCTCTATGGATACAACAGAGCAAAAAGGATACCAATCGGTGTTTTGACTGGGCCGGTTATGGATAGTTCCTTTTGACACGGGCTTTTTCAGGCCATTTGAGTTTTTTTTAAAAAAACGAGACAATGGACTATGTGTTGTATTTTACTACACCTGTGTTCATCCTGAACCGGTAATTCCGGTGAAATCCTTTGACAGGCAGACATATAGACTCTTGTTGTATTTTTCTACAGGGGTATGGATATTTCCAACCGTCCCAAAGAAAGGGCTTGATCACAATGTCGGCCACCCAGTAGGCTAATGGGGTATTGTGCTTTTACCAATATTTTGATCATAAAAGGGGAATTTCAACAACAGAACCAATAATGAAAGCCTGACCCTCCCCATATATTATGGCATTTTTCCATCTGTTCAAAACTTGAAATAACTATTTCTTGCTTCCGTGGAAGCGCATGTGTTAAAAATTAAGATGATTCCAACTTAATTCATTCATTATTAAAGGAACCTGTCGTGAACTTTCCTCAAAATGAAATGGATACCATTTTGAATGGTATTCGGGATTTTATTCTGATCATATCCCCTGACCGTGAGATCCTGGAAGTCAATGACGCGTTCTTAAAGCATATGAATTATGCCAGGGAGGATGTTATTGGCCGCAAATGCTATGAGGTGTTTAAAGAGGTCACGCGTAAAAGCAGCAATTGTCATTCAAAATGCCCCCTGGAAAAGGTGGTCCGCGAAAAGCGTCACTGCCAGGCGGAATTGACCCGGCTGGGCTCTGATGGCAAAATCAAGTATACGGAATTGACGATTTTTCCCATCTGGGAGAAAAAGGGAAAAATTTCCAAATTCATTGAAATCAGCCGGGATATCACCAAACGCAAAACCAATGAAAAGCAGAACCAGGATCATCTGCTGAAAATGGTTGACGAGCGCACCCGGCAGCTCAAAGAGACCCATGAACGGATGCTTCACCAGGATAAAATGGCATCTCTTGGAAAACTGTCTTCTTCTGTTGTACATGAGATCAACAACCCTGTGGCCGGGATTTTGAATCTGATCATGCTGTGCAAAAGGATTTTAAAGGAAGATGATATCAAACACGATGAACTGGACCTGTTTGGTCAATACCTGGATCTCATGGAAACTGAAATACGCAGGATCGGCAGGATTGTGAGCAATCTTCTGGTTTTTGCCCGGCATTCCAAAATAGAGGTGGTCAAATTTGATGTGAACGAATTGATTGAACAGACCTTGATTCTTAATTCAAATCTGTTGAAAATCAATAAGATCAGGGTTATAGAAGAGCTTGAACATAACCTGCCTTTGATCTGCGGTTCGGAAGATCAGCTCAAGCAGGTGATCATGAATCTGATTTCAAATGCTGTGGAAAGCATGTCCAGGGTTTCAAAAAAACGGTTGACCATCAGAACTTTCAGCAAACCTGAAAAAAAAGCCGTGGGGATTGAGGTCGGTGATACAGGTGCCGGTATTTCTCAAGAAATGATTTCAAAGATATTTGAGCCTTTTTTTACAACCAAACAAAAAGGCAAAGGCGTTGGGCTTGGCTTGTCCGTGGTATACGGGATCATAAAGGAACATGGCGGCCGGTTGTTTGTGGATTCAACACCGGAAAAAGGGACTTTGTTTTCCATTACCCTTTTCCAGGAACTGGATCAAAAAAAAAGTGGTTCAACATTATCCGCGCCGGATCAGCCGGGTTAATTATAAACGCATAAAATCGCTTTTAGTTGATTTGATTCACAATTTTTTCAACTACTTTTTCTGCGGTATCTCCAAACAGGGTTTCAACTTCCACCAGATTAAGATATTTATCATCCCATTTGAAATTATCACTTTCAAGAATCCAGTCTTTGAGCCTGTTGTATTTGCCGCCCAGGGCTTTGATTTTTTTCAGGAGTGACACGTCATGGGACGGTTTGAAATTGATATTTAAAGACAGAATATATTCAATGATATTGGGCGTGGCCGGATTTGAAGAAATGATTGGTATCACCAGTATGTTTTTCTTGTCTTTTCTGCCTTTTCCTATATAAACATTTCCTTCCCTGACAATGATATTTTTAGTTCCTTTAAGCCTGGGGTCTGTTTCCACACGAGACGGTTTGTCTTTCAGTGATCCTGTTTTATTCACTATTTTAATTTTTGTTTCATGGTTAACCTCACCTAAAAGGCTTAAGCCGGAGATCTGATAGAGCAGGGCACCATTGATCCTGGAAATAACCTCCTGGAGATTTTTGATCACCAGAACATTCGTGTTGGTAACCTGGGAAATTTGAATATGATTGGCTGCAAGTTCATCAAAGACAAGGCCTTCAAATTTTTCCCTTATTCTGCTGGTTCCCACGGTCACGGTTTTTGCCTGGTGCTTGATGGCATCAACCGGCCTTGCAAGGGTGTTGATGGCCTGACCCATGGTTTCAAAAAAGGTGTGTAACATGTTGGAAGGGGTGCCTTTTGTCTCAAAATCAATTTCAAAATCAGATACCGGTAATCTGCCGGACAGGTATTTTAACAGCAGTGTTAGATTGGCAACATTATCAAGTCCCATGGCATCAGGAAATCCGCCTTGACGTCGTTTTTTTGAAAAATCATTATAGAATCGGGCAATGGTTTCCCTGAATTTTTTTTCCAGGAGTACTTCATACACATCATGTCCCATGGCTGTATATTCTTCCAGAAGATTTTGCACTTGAGCTCTTCCTTTATACATGAACCTGGAGCCTTCATTGATGGCAAGGGCTGCATAATATCCCCATATGTGTCCCACAAGCGTGTTCAGGACAGGTGCAAAGTGTTCTTTTATTTCCGGGATTTTAAATACATCCCTGGCATAAAGGTCAAACCGGTCTTCTCCAATGGTGGTGATGACCACAGGCGTTGCTTTGTGCGCATGGAAGATTGCCGTATCTTTTATGATATCACCCAGTACGCTTTCCCTTGTGCCGGCAGCACAGATGATGATCAAGGGTTCGCTGGACAGGTCAATGTGTTTTTTATCTTCAATGAAATCCGATGAAATGGTTTTATAGCAAAGCTCGCTGAGTTTAATCCGGATCTCGTCGGCAGAAGTTTTGTTTGAACCGGACCCGACAGTTGCCCAATAGTTTTTAGAGACGGCACACCGGTAAGCCGACTCTTTTATTTGATCTTTCATTGCCAGTATGGTTCTCATTTTATCCGGCAGATCCATGATGTCGTTGATCTGTTCGGTAATAAATTTATTTGACCTGGTTTTTGTCATACCGGCAATGTGAAGGCCTAAAACAGCACCTGCGGCAAGTTGTGAATAAAATGCTTTTGTGGATGCCACAGACATCTCAATATCCCGGCCGGAGCTGGTGTAAAAAACACCGTCTGTTTTAAAGGTCAGATCAGAGTCTCTTCTGTTTACAATGGCCAGGGTCTTTGCACCACAGGCTTTTACCATGTCAACCGTCCGGTTTGTATCGGTTGTGGTGCCGGACTGGCTGATGGCGACAACAAGGGTGTCGGCCATGGCTTTTTCAGTATTCTCTCCTTGAGCAATACAGAATCCGGAAAGCTCTGATGATTTCAAGGCTCTGATATCAATTGCCATATCCTTCATATAAAAATTCAACAGGTCTGCACAGCCCTGTGCCGCAACTCCTGCAGTCCCCTGGCCGATAAAATGCACTTTTTTAATTTTGTTGTTTTTAATATCATCTTCCAGAGATCTTGGGATCATTGTCTCGTCAAGGATTGTTGTGAACAAAGATGTTTTTGGGGATAGTTTGAATTTGTTTTCAAGGGTTTTTTCAACCGAGTCCGGGGATTCTGAAATTTCTTTTAAAAAATAGTGGGGAAAATTTTGCCGGTCAATATCGCGTGACGTAATCTTGCTTGTCAGAACTTGATTTTTTTCTATCTGGATAGGGGTGCTGTCATAATAAAAAGATTGAATTCCTGATATGCCGCCTGCTGATTTCTGGTCAAGAATAACAATCTGCCCTTTGTTTTCTCCATTGAGTTTGATGTATTTTGGAGTCTCCTCGACAATGCCGTACAGCTCGGAGGCTGCAATATAATGATCTTGTGCAATTCCTACAAAAATGGCCTGGCCGCTTCCTTTTTGGGCTAAAAAAAGCTTTCCGGGGGCTAAATCAGTGTGCATGCTGATGGCATGGGAACCTTCAAAATCTTTGACAGCCAGCCTGAAAGATTCTTCAATGGTATTGTCTTGCTTCAGGTAGTGTTCGATTTGAAGGGGGATCAATTTCGTGTCTGTATTGATATCTTCATGGATTTTTTCATATCTTGCCTCATACTCTGTTTTTAATTCAAGATAATTGTCAATATCGCCATTCAGGCAGACATGGACGATGCCTGTTTGAACGATTTTCTTGTCTATGGGGGTATTGTCCTGGGGGTGGCAGTTGGCTTCTGTAATGTCTCCGACAGACGCCCATCGGGTGTGAGCTGATATGGAATTTGCAACAAATTTATAATTGACAAGCAATTGAAGTATGAGATCATTTTTGATCTGGTTTCGTATAAAGGATATATTATCCCCCAGTGAACCGATTTCCGCAGCAAATTTATATACAAAGGAAATGGAAATAAAATTATTTTGGTCCTGCAAGAATGTATCATTTATGGTAAGGCTGTTATTGATAAGTACCCGGCGGTTTGTCCGCTGTTTGAACAGGTCGGAAAGTCCGTTATTTATCAGATCGTTCCTGAAATTTTCAAACTCCTGTTTTGGAAATGTGAACATAACGGATATCCCGGCAGAATCCCTTCCCCTGACCTCAAGCCGGTCAATACTGTTCAACACGGCATTTATTCTTTTGAATACACTTAATCCTTCAGTGTTGCCGGAATCTTCAAGGCCCTTGGCAAGATTGCCGATTGCCGTGATGTTATCTGCAATTTCTTTTTTCAGGCACCAGCTTATATCATGAAGTTTTTCAAGACAAAGGGAAATGGTTTTTGCATCTTTTGAGGATAAATTTGCAGACTTTTTTTTAAATAATGATGTTTGATCCGTAATTAATTTGTCGATATGGCCTGTAATAGAATCAAGCTGTTCTTTTTTGTCTTTGCTGAAAAACAGATCGGAAAACATATTTTCCTGTTTGATCTCCTGGCATTTTTCAAATAATCGGTTCAAAAAATCATCACCGCAAAGAAAATCATCCGTGATGGAGGCCGTATTAGAGGAAAGACAGCTGGTCTTTAAAGAAAGGACCATTTTCAGGATTTGATTTAAATCAAATTGTTGAGGGGAATTGTTGCTTTTAAATGCAATAAATGCCGAGATACCACACGATACGGTATTGGGTTGATCCGGAAAGACAATAATGCTGTTTTCTTTTGCCGCTGTCATGGATTTTCCGAATTCAATATTTATTGCAAATAATTTTTTGATCCGATTGAAAAAAAGGTTTGGAAAAAGTTTTCCATGTGGCGTCATTATTTGTTCCCCCGTTAAAAAGTTTTGACCATTACAATTGTGCTGTGGCGTAAGTTTTTTTAAAATATTTTTTTAAAATCATCTTTGCATATGTACCGGCTTTTGTTCCAATATATTTTCTATGGCCAACAACAATAGATAAAGCAATTTTCCTGTTTGTTCTTTTTTCGTTCCCAAAACCGGTGAACCAGTCGTATTTAACAGTATGCTCTTTATTATACAAAGAGCCTGTCTTTCCACCTATCGTAAGCTTGGAAAGAACGGCATCTTTTGAAGAGCCTCTGAAGGATTTTCTGGCAGTGCCCTTTGATACGGTTCTTTTCATCAATTGCATCATCGTTGTTGCTGTTTCAGGGCGGATGGCTTTTTTATAGGTTGCTTGTTTGTTTTTGTAAATGATTTTTCCATCAGGGTCTGTCACATGTTCAACAATACTGGGCAGCATTATGTTACCTGAGTTGACCACGGCCGATATGAGCATAGCACCGAATAGAGGAGAGATAGTGGTGTCGGTGTTAAATCCGCATCCAAGTTCAGCTAAGTGGTAATCGCTGCTGTTTGTTTCAAACCGGCCGGAAAAAAAAGGCAGTTCCGAATGTATGATCTGGTTGAATCCAAATGCGTCTGCATAGGATTCAAGTCTTTTTTCCCCAAGGTGGTTTTTACCGATTTTACCGAATACCGGGTTTACGGATTCTGCAAAAGCCCTGGAAAAAGAAATTTTACAGGAGTATTTGTTTTTAACATCTTTAAGTTGCCGTTTATACAGGGTGTACTTGTTTCCGTTAAAGTACAATGGTGTTCCCGGGGTGTATCCCAGGGTTTCAACAGCGGCTGAAGCCGTTATGATTTTAAAGATACTTGCTGCAGGATAGTTTGATGCAATACAGGGGTTGGCATTTGGATTTTCAAGATCAAATCCTGTCATGGCAATGATTTTTCCCGTATCAGCTTCCATGACAACAAAGGCGATCCGCTGCGGTTTTCCACGGGTTAAATTTTTGAGCCGGTCCAGCAAGGACAATAAATATTCCTGAAGATCAACATCAATGCTCGTGGTAATTTTATAGCTGGTTTCCGGGGTGTCCAGAAAAAAGATGTTTTTATCTGTCTTGGTAAATTTTGTGGTGCTGATAATTTGGTTTAATTGATTTTTTGACAACCATGTTTGGTCTTCTGGATTTTTTTTTAAGGTTGCTGTATACGTTTTTTTAACGGTTTTGCTGTAGGCATCTTTATTTCCCGGCGCTTGAATTTTAAAAATCCAGATGCCCGTGATCAAAATCGAGAGGAAAACCAAGCCGGTTATCACTTTTATTGTTGTTAAATTTTTTTTTTTTTTTCTTTTTTTAACAATATAGTTGGATTGAAAATCCCGCCAGGAGTTTTCTTTTTTATTATTAATCAAATGAATACCTATGCAAGCAATTTTCAGCGAGTAGTTAATATATCGTTTCTATTGTGTTTAAATTTTGATTTATCGTGCTGTTTTTTGTGGCAAATTCAGCATTGTCAGATCAGGCTGGTGAACAGCTAATCCCGACAGTGTGGAGCGTAAAGCAATCCACACTGTCAAGGTTGTTAGGCATTTTAAATCCAAACCCTTTGTCCCAATGAATTTAACTGCAACAATACGATACAATGGCAATTGATACAAGAGATATTGCCATTATTTTACCTGGTTTCCCTGCTCAATTTTTTTATCAAAACCTGACAGCACAAGTTTCTTTTTGTTGTTGGCGGCAAGGATCATTCCCTGGGAGAGTTCTCCCATAAGTTTTGCTTCTTTCAAGTTGGCAACAACAATCACCTGTTTGCCGACGATCTGTTCGGGAGTATAGTCCTTTGCAATTCCTGCAATGACCTGCCGCACCTCAGCACCAAGATCCACTTGAAGCTTTAAGAGCTTGTTGGATTTTTCAATTTTCTCGGCCTTTACAACGGTCCCGGTTCTTAAATCAATTTTTGCAAAATCATCAATTGTGATTTCTTTTTTTAATGCCGGTTTAAAAGGCTTGGCAGTTGAAACCGGTTCTTTGGGGGGGATTTTATCCGTATCAATCCTTGGAAAAAGGATTCCGGGTTTTTCTACCAGTGTTCCCGGTTTGATCTGCCCCCATGAAGACATCTCTTCTATGGTGTAAAAGCCAGCGTCCTTTTTAGCCATGCAAAGGGTTTTTTGCATTTTATAGGATGTGTCAGGCATAATGGGATAAATCAGGCAGGAAACAACCCTTAATCCTTCGATCAGGTTATAGAGAACCGTTTCAAGAACAGGCGTGTTGGCCTCATCCTTGGACAGAGCCCAAGGCTCATTTGTATCAATATATTTGTTCATGATACTGATAAATTGCCAGATTGCCCCGACGCCTTTATGAAATTCACACACGGCCATGGCTTGTTCAAAGGCATCAACGGCAGTTTTTGCATCAGATGCCAGGGACAGGGATTTTTTTTGTTCGATTTGCAGGTCCGGTCCTTTTACCTCGCCATTGAAATAGCGATGGATCATGGAAAGGATTCTTGAAAAAACATTTCCAAGATCATTTGCAAGGTCCGAGTTGATTCTGGAGACAATAGTTTCCTCTGTGAAATTGGCATCCAGGCCAAAGACCATTTCCCTCATGAGAAAATATCTGAAAGAATCCACGCCGTATTGCGCCGTCACCTGAACAGGATCCGTGACATTACCGATGCTTTTGGACATTTTGCTGCCTTTGACATTCCAGAACCCGTGAACATTCAAGCCATTATAAATCGGTATCCCGGCAGCTTTGAGCATGATGGGCCAGTAAATCCCGTGGGGCTTGATGATGTCTTTTGCCACAAAATGGCGGGTTGTGGGCCAGAATTTTTTGAATCGTTTATCATCAGGGTATCCCAGCGCTGAAATATAATTTACAAGGGCGTCAAACCAGACATAGGTGACATAATCTTTGTCAAAGGGCAGGGTGATCCCCCAGGTAAGCCGGGATTTCGGTCTTGAAATGCAAAGGTCTTCCAGAGGTTCTTTTAAAAAAGAAAGAATTTCATTTTTGTACTGGGCAGGCCGGATAAAATCAGGATTGGTTTTAATGTGATTGATAAGCCATTCCTGGTATTTGCTCATTTTGAAAAAATAATTGGATTCTTTTATAATCTCGGGTGCGGTTCCATGGTCCGGGCATTTGCCGTCCACAAGTTCCCTTTCCTGGTAAAAGCGTTCGCATCCAAAACAATACAGTCCCTCATAGCTTGAAAAATAGATATCTCCTGATTCATAAATTTTTGACAGAACCTTTTTGACCACTTGAATATGATTCGGATCTGTTGTTCTGATAAACCGGTTGTTTTTAATGTTTAATACAGGCAATAAATCCTGAAACAGCTTGCTTATGGTGTCGGCATACTCTTTTGGTGTTGTTTGCCTGGCTTTTGCCGCCTGGACAATCTTGTCCCCATGTTCATCGGTTCCGGTTAAAAAAAAGGTTTCATGGTCGTCCATCTGTTTGAATCGTGTTGCAACATCAGCGCAGATGGAGGTGTAGGCATGGCCCAGATGGGGTTTTGCATTGACATAATATATGGGGGTTGTGAAATATTGCTTTTGAGTGTTCATTGTGGGGTAGATCCTGTTTTTGAGTTATTCAGTTGCCGTATGGTTTTTTCTATTTCAGTATTATCCTCTAAACGAATGGTGATACTTTCTTTTAACACATTCTGCCGGATAACTTTTCCATGGCCTTCTTCTACTGTTATCCTTTTTCCAAGTTTGGGCATTTGGCGTTTAAGGCTTTTATAGGTTTCATTTTCAAAGGTCAGGCAGCACATTAATCGACCGCAAACTCCTGATATTTTTGTGGGATTCAAAGACAGTCCCTGCTCTTTTGCCATTTTGATGGAAACCGGTTCAAACGTGTGCATAAAAGATGAGCAGCAAAGCTCTCGTCCGCACTTGCCCACACCGCCACAATGTTTTGACAGATTGCGAATGCCGACTTGGCGCATTTCAATGCGAATGCTGAATTCTTTTACCAGCAGTTTGATCAGTTCTCTGAAATCAATTCTGCCGTCAGCCGTATAGAAAAAGGTCAACTTGTTTTTGTCAAATGTACTTTCAACACTGAACAGGTTCATGAACAGATCCAGATCATTGATGGCTTTAATACAAAAAGAGAATGCTTTTTTTTCAAGTAGTTTTATTTCTTCTCTTTTAAGAAAGTCTTCTTTGGTGGCAACACGGACAATCTCTTTTAATTTTTTTTCAACAGCTTCAACTTCAACGGGAGGTATGGCAATTTTACCAAATCCAAGGCCCTGTTCTGTTTCTACAATGACCCGGGTGCCCTCTTTGAGTACAAAAGCACCTGAGTTGAAATCATATATTTTTCCTGCTGTTTTAAATTTAACACCAGCAACTTTAATCATAAACACCGTTTCCTTTGTTTGTAACAATTGTAAGGAAAAATCTATCCAAGGTTAATCTCAGGGAACAGTTTGAGGCCAGCCTTTTTTCTGTTTCATACAGATTTTTAGTCCATTCTAACAATTTATTTGATCTTATCATCAGGTTAATATCTGCAAAAGTGTCAAAAAAATCAAGATTAACTATTTTTTTTGGATGAACATTAAAAATAATTAAGTCCCGGAAAAAGGTTTTCATAATGGCTATTGTGTCATTCATCAGGTCGGGATCCAGGCTTAATTTTTGTGACAGCATCAAAGTTTTTGATATGCAGGCGCTTTTGTCTGTTGTAATGATGCCTGCCAGGGTATCAAGCAGCCACTGCCGCCTTTTGATCCAGTCTGTTTCTTTTTTTTCATCATCCAGATTCAAATACATCATGGCCTTTTTTATATCAGAATCGGCTGTTCTTGATGCAATCCTGGCAAAAGTCCTGTCAACATTGAAATTATTTATCAGATATTGCTCAATGAGTTTGTCGTTCAATGGTTTGAACTTGATTTTACGGCATCTGGAAATAATGGTTGAAAGCAGCAATGAAGTTTTGTTGGCAATAAGGATAAAAAATGTCTTTTCAGGCGGCTCTTCAAGCAGTTTTAATAATGCGTTCTGGGCCTGGTTATTCATCAGATCCGCGTTCAAAATCAATACCATCCTGAATCTGGCTTCATTAGGCCTGGAAGAAATGGTCAATCCCATTTCACGGATTTGGGATATGGAAATTATTTTTTTGTCTTTTTGAAGGTCAATACACAGGACATCAGGGTGGCTTTGTGCATCTATTTTGAGGCATGATTTGCAAGTGTTGCAGGCAATTGGGGTCTTTACCAGGCAATTACACCCTTTTACAAAGAAAAATGCCGCTTTTTTTCTTCCGGTATTCTCATTGCCGGAGAAAAGAAGGGCATTTGGAATTTTGTTTGTCTGAATGATATGTGTTAACTCAAGAAAGACGCTTGCTTGATATTGCTCTTGATCAAAATCAGACATGGTTTGATACCCATTTGTTAATAATCTACCCGTTCCTTTAATTCTTTTCCGCATTTGAAAAACGGCAGCCGTTTGGGAGGTATGGTGACTTTCTGACCGGTTTTCGGATTTCTGCCGGTATAGCTTTTGTACTCTTTTATATGAAAGCTGCAAAAGCCCCTTATTTCAACCCTTTCACCTTTTATAAACGACTCTGAAAGCGAGTCAAAAAATATTTTAATAATTTCTGATGCTTCGGATTTTGTAAGGTTTGCTCTATCTTTTAATGCGGAAATTAATTCAAGTTTATTCATGCTTCCTCTTTAATATATTGAATGGTGCAAGCTTGTTATTTTTTAAACGGTTTTAATGAAGATTTGATAAAAAGTCAAGGGGTTATGACAATAAGTCAGGCAGTTTCTCAACATTGTCTTCATGAATATCAACACCGGCATACTGCCCTAAAACTTCTATTTTGATAATAACACGACCTTTTCCCTTGTAGTGTGTAAATTCTCCCCTTGCCCCGGCCATGGGGCCTTCTAAAATTATCACAGGGTCGCCTTTTTTCATGCGGATATTGGACCCGGTGATAAGATCCTTCTTTGCGCTGGTAAGGATTTTTAAGGATTCAATCTGTGAATGGGGAATGGGCAATGGTCCTGATTGATTGCCCAATAGTCTGACAGCCCCTATGGTTTTTAAAATATTGAGTTGGTCGGCAGCATTAAATGTTGATTGTACAAAAAGATATCCCGGGAAAAGCGGTACTTCGATCATGAGTTTTCGGTCTTTGCGCAGGCTTTTTTTTCTTGTTGTTGGTAAAAAAGCCTCAACCTTTTTTTTAACAATACTCGTGTAGACCGTTTGCTCAAAGTTACTTCTTGTCAGAAGGGCAAACCAGTTTGATTTTTCAATCATGTTGTTCCAAACTCTCCTATACCGTGAAGATTTATTAGAAAGCTGATACTCTGTTCGTCCTGTGATTCTGAAAAATAAAGATTGAATGTCCAGCAGGACTTTTTTAGGGATAGTCCTGCCTGTTTTTCCACATCCCTATCTTCTTTCAGGTTCTTTTCAATGGAATAATATGCGGTTAGTTCCCGGGTGAGGGCGATATCTATTTTTGAATACAGTGATTCCGACAGAGTTCTGGAATACCGGTATTCCGTTCTTAACCGGTCTCCCCGGTTGTCTAAGAGAGTGTTGCCGATGTTTAAACCGTTAAAATGGTTGTCATAGGGGGACCAGGAAAGATCCATATCAAGGAGGATAAAGTCGTTTGGGAAAAATTGTGTGTCCAGTGCGATATCTGAAAACGGCCTTGAGTCGTTGTCTTTTTCTTTGTTGATATCATAACTTTGGAACAATTTGATATAAGCAATGTCCCGGTAGGTTGATATTTCTTTTCCTTTTGGCGTGATATTGGATTTTCTGGAAATAAAATTATTGGTCAAAGACCAGGTGATCAAGTGTTGTTCCTGGATATTGTCCAGAGAGTCAAAGGCCGGCAGTTCATCTTGATTAATATTAGGGGTAAACGCGTATTCAAGTTTAGGGATGAGTTCATGTTTGAGTTTGTCAGCGGATTTCATTTGCAGATCAAAAAGCTTGATCAGTTTTGTGGACATTTTTGCGCCTACATCATACAGTTGCCTGGTCCTAAAACTGTCAGAGTTGCCTTTAATGTCCGTAAACTCGCTTGTATGCCATATGGTTTGCCGCAAGCCTATTGATGGCTCAAAATGCAAAAACCTGCCAAGTCTCAAAGGAATATAAAATTTAGGATAAAAATCTGCTCTTTGCCCGTTTACAAGGGTTTTAGTTGTATCCTGCCTGTAAAAGGAGCGAAGCTCGGTATCAAGGGAATAATAGAATTTTGAAGTAAGGATCTGCTGCTTTGAAGCATCAAACCGGATGCCAGGAAGTGTCTGCAATGTTGTGTCAGCCGTATCCTGACGCCGGGCATTAATATTGTCATACCACAGGGCATCCATATTCAATGAGTATGTAGACCATGTTTTGTTGAGATTCAGCCTGTTTTTCCGTATAGAGTCAGTATATTCATCTATGCTGCGACCGAATTGTTTTTCAAAATAGTCCTTTGTTTCAGTGTATCCGGTAAATCCGTCTTTGAATTCATGAAGGTAATCTTCATCACTGACCACATCAATATCCAGTTTGGCCGTAACTCCATTGGGAAGATCCTGGTTGTGTTTCATTCTTAACCAGAACCGGTCGGTGTTGGTTCTTTGGGGAGTCCCTGAAAAACTATAGTTTTTTGTCTGATCTGTTCCATCATCTGTTTTTTTATCTTCAAGCACGTCAAAGAATACAGTCCCTTTGGTCTTGTTATCAAGAATATATCTGTATTCCGTGCCTAATTTTGTTCCTCGATCAGACATGTAATCTGCATAAAAAGTTGCGTCTGTATTCCTTGATATGTCTATAAACAGAGGCTGCTCAAATTCAAATCCTTTTCTGTCGGATGAAGTGATTCTCGGTGCTAAAAGACCGGTTTGCCGTTTGGTATGAACCGGAAAAATCAGAAAAGGACTGTAGGCTGCCGGCACTTTTTTGGCCCACAGGACCGTATGATCAGCAACTCCGTAACCTTCGACCGTAACCTTGATGTTTCTTGCCGTGATTTTCCAGTCAGGCGAGTCTCCGGAACAGGAAGTGATGGAGCCTTTTTGCGCACTATAAGAAAATTTCCCGGTTTTTTTGATATTTTCGCCATGCACATAAAAATTATTTTTCTGAATATAAATGGTGCCTTTGTCTACAGTGCCTGTCTGGGTTCTAAGATTGATATTCATTTCATTGCAGGACATTGAATCTTCGCCGGATATTAAAATAACATTGCCTTTGGCAAACGCATCTTTTGTTTTGTTTGAAAATTCTGCGTAATCGGCTTCAAGTCGGGTTTTGCCTCCGGTTATCACCACATTGTCCTGGGCGATATAAAGGTCTCTTTTATTATCAAAAGTCACTGTGCGTGCGGCGATATGCCAGGGGATATCCTTAAAATTTTGAGGTACGGCAGTTGTTGTGGCAAATCCATTGTTTGAAATAAAAATGTAAAAAAAAGAAACCATTACAAAAAGTAATGGATACTTTTGGCTTGACCAACAGAACATATTCTTTCCAGTAAAAAAATTGCACATCAATTAAAATTACTGTATAAAGCCATTTTATACTTTAAAAGTCAAGTTAAGAATACCGGGATTTAGACAAGTCCTTCAGGATTACCAGGATTTGTACAGGTCCGTAAGGCAAAGGGTAAATGAAAAATGGCAGTTTCAATTATTGATTCTATTGGCAACACCCCTATTGTTGAAATAACACATATGAATCCTGAAAAAGGGGTGAAAATTTTTGCCAAACTTGAATATATGAATCCCGGCGGTTCCATCAAGGATCGGGCAGCCCTCTATATGATCAACGAGGCGGAAAAATCAGGTGAATTAACCCCCGATAAAATCGTTATCGAAGCAACCAGCGGGAATACTGGTATCGGACTGGCCATGATCTGTGCCGTCAAAGGATATAAAATTGCGCTCACCATGGCTGAAAATGCCAGTGCTGAGCGGATAAGCATTTTGCGCGCAAGGGGGGCACAGATTATTTTAACCCCCAAGCATCTCGGGTCTGATGGTGCAATTGAAGAAGCCTACAGGCTTGCCCGTGAAAACCCGGACAAGTATTTTTTGACCGACCAGTATAATAACGAAGCTAATTGGAAAGCCCATTATTATACCACGGGGCCTGAAATTATTGAACAGACCGGTGGCAAGGTCTCTTGTGTGGTTGCCACCATCGGGACCAGCGGAACCCTGATGGGGCTTTCCAGGAGCTTAAAAGAGTTTAACAAGGATATTCAGATCGTATGTGCAGAGCCGTATCTAGGGCATAAGATTCAGGGGCTCAAAAACATGAAGGAATCTTACACCCCAGAAATTATGGATAAAACCCGCCTGGATAAAAAAATTAATATTGATGATGATACGGCGTTTGAGACAGCCCGCAATCTTGCTGTAAAAGAAGGGCTTTTTGTCGGAATGAGCAGTGGTGCTGCCATGGCAGTTGCCATTGAAGAAGCTCGAAATATTAAAAAAGGCGTTATTGTGGTGATCTTCCCGGACAGTGGTGAGAGGTATCTGTCCACCACTCTTTTTTGTGTGGAAAAACATATTGCCCTGTCACTTTTTAATACGCTGTCAAAATCCAAGGTGGTGTTTGAACCGCTTGAAAAAGAAAAAATTTGTGTATACACCTGCGGTCCCACTGTTCATGAACGGCTCAATATCGGCCAGCTCAGACGGTATGCTTTCACGGATTTGCTCGTAAGATACATTGAATATCATAAAATTGCCGTCAACCATGTTGTCAATATCACGGATTATGACGATAAGACGATTCAAGGATCTCAAAAAGCCGGGATGACCCTTCCCGAGTTTACGCAGACCTATATTGATTTTTTCAAGCAAGACCTTTCAAAATTGAATATCCGTTCGGCCGATGCCTATCCAAAGGTATCAGACCATTTTGATGAAATGGTTGATCTGGCAAAACAATTGCATTCAAAACAGCATGCCTATGAAAAATTGCATTCCCTGTATTTTGATATTGCCAGTCTGCCGGAGTATGGTGATTTTTCAAGTACTGATCTGGATAAGATAAAAATCGGTGCAACGGTTGATCTTGAAGAGTATGAAAAGCAAAACCCAAAGGATTTTACATTGTTAAAACGGGTTCGTCTTTCAGAACTCAAAAGAGGGGTGGGGATCAAGACTCAATGGGGTAATGTGCGGCCTTCCCTTCATTTGCAATGTGCCGCCATTGCCATGAAGTTTTTAGGAGAGTCGTTTGATATCCAAACCGGCAGCCGGGAACTTGTCTTCCCTCATCATGAAAATGAAGTTGCCATTGCAAGGTCGGCAAAGGGGGCAAGTCTTGCACGGTACTGGCTGCATTGTGATCCGGTTCATTATGACGGGTCTTTGGGTGCGCCAAAAATAGAAACATTGACTCTTGATGAGCTTGTAGACCAGGGCTGGGCCCTTAAAACCATTAGGTTCTGGCTGATTTCCAATCATTACAGGAAAACTCTGGTATTGTCGGAAAAATCCTTGAACCAGGCCGGATATACCTTGGATAAAATTAACCGTTGCCTTGCTACCTTGAGTGTTATTAAGAAGGGAAATCATTATGAAGAGATTGATCAATTAATATACAATATAAAATCGTCGTTTCTTGAATCTATGGAGGATGATTTAAAGATATCAGGTGTTGTGTTTTCATTGCTGGCAAATGTGAAAACCATCAACCGTTTGATCAATGAGAACTCAATTGATCCTGACAGCGCCCAAAAACTGTTGCATTGCTTTAAAGAAATTGATTCTGTTCTGCAGATTTTTAATTTTGATAAAAAAACGAAATATTCAAATGAAATCCAAGATCTATTAAGAAAACGTGATTGCGCAAGAGAGCAAAATGACTGGGAACTGGCAGACAAGATTCGAGAACAGTTGACCGCTTTGGGCATAAGTATTCATGATAAAAAGGTAGAACCATGACAATAAAATTTTTATTTTTTCCATTCACTCATATTACCCAAAATCAGTTGGACACCCTGTTAACTTTTTTCCCCTCATTTCACCATTTGCCTGTCAGTCTTGATTTTAAGCAGAACCAAGTGTTGCAGAACTTATTTGAACAGGGAAAAATCACTCCGTTTTTTTCATCAGCCAAGGAACTTGAGCCGGTTGAACAAAAACTTGAACAATATCTTGCATGGGCCAGTATCCATAAGGGAAATCAAGTAAATCTTAAATCCATTTTAAGGGACACTCCTTATTTTACAAGTGATACCCATGTAGCTGCCATAAAATCTCAAATAAAAGGAACTCAAGAAGATATTGTCTCGGCTGAATCGGCTGAATCCGTTTTGCAACGCGATTTATTGTTCTTGAAGATGGCGCAACTGTTTGATGAGCAGAATGAGCGCATTGATCTGGAGTTAAAAAATCTGGATAAAACCCGTAAAAAAATGGTTTCAGTCTTGCGTGGGTTAGAAGAACCCCTAAGAAAGGACCAATCCGATAAAACAGGAGATAATCAGGATTTTGGAACTGTAATGACACGGGAACGGATCAGTGCCTGGTCAGGGTGTATGGCACAAAAAGGGGGAATAAAACCGGACGGTGACATGCCTTTATTTGTTACGACCAGTGAAGCGGTTTTTGATTATCTTGAGTCGAATTGCAAAGATATTGTAAATACCCTTGACATTGATCAGATAAAAGTGCATGAGAATTGTTGTGAAAACAAAAGCAAGTGGCAACATCAGTTTTGTGACTATTTGATGGGTGTCATTCAGGGAAATGGCAACCGGGAAAATAATTTGCCCAAAATAAAGGACGGATGTTCTTTTTTAGGGCAGATTAAGTTCAGTTATTTTTCCGGTAATGGTATTAACAATCTCTTTAATATGTCGGATAGGCAGATACCTGTATGTTTGATCAAATTAAAGTGATAAAAAAACTTGATTTTAATTAATCACATGTTATAAAGCATTTTTTACACAAGATTATATATAAAAGATGGTTTTATAATATAATAATGTTAATTTTTTTTTTAAGGAGGCTATTAAAATGGCATTTCATCCAATTGTTGACCAGGCAAAATGTGTTGGTTGCGAAGAATGTGTAGACGTATGTCCCGTAGAAGTTTTCGAAATGCAAGATGAAAAATCATTTCCGGTTAATGCAGAAGAATGCATGGGCTGCGAAAGCTGCGTGGAAGTTTGTGAAGAAGACGCTATTGTAGTTGAAGAAGATTAGTTAAAAAAAACATCTTACTTGCAATATTCAATAGATAAAATGCCGGGCGTGATTATCATCACCCCGGCATTTTATTTTATGGCCGACATTGTGATCAAGCCCAAAAAATATCTTTTTAGGATAAATGTTTTATGCAGAATCAAACAGACAAACGATTTGCCTCACAAACCATCTGCAAAATTCTTATGGCTGCCAAATTGATTTCAACACAACAGGCCAGGGATCTTTTAAAGAATGAGAACAGGGTAAAAAATATTCTCATCAAACAGAAAACCAATCAATCTGATAAAGATGGATCAAAAGGACACATAGCCGCCCCGGTTTATTTTGTAGATGTCCTTTTGTATATGAAAATAGAACGTAAGGATCAGCCATCAAAAATAATTGATGAAGATTTGATTTACCAAACCCTGGCACAAGCCTGGAAAGTACCCTATAAAAAAATTGATCCCTTGAAACTGGAACTGAATCTTGTGACAGGGACAATATCAAAATCATTTGCCGCAAAGTATTTGCTGCTGCCGTTAAAGGTCGAGGAGGGAAAGCTTATTGTCGCAACCCCTGATCCTTTTAATTATGAGGCCATCAAAGATGTCGAGATGGTGTCAAAGCTGAAAGTAAAGACCGTTGTCAGCTCAAAGTCGGATATTGAAAAACTGATCAATGAATTTTTTGGATTCCAGTATTCCATTTCTGCGGCAGCAGATCTTTTTTCAACAAAAGGGATTGATATCGGCAACCTTGAACAGTTTGTCAGTTTAAAATCCTTTGATGAGCTTCCCTCAACCGATCAGCATATTGTGAATGCAGTAAATCATTTGTTTTCCTATGCCTTTGATCAGAAAGCCTCTGATATTCATATCGAACCCAAACGAGATATCTGCCTTATCAGGATGAGAATCGACGGGGTACTCAATACCGTATACAAGCTTCCCAAAAAACTTCATAATGCCGTGGTCAGCAGGATTAAAACCCTTTCCAGGCTGGATATGGCTGAAAAAAGAAGGCCCCAGGACGGCCGGATTAAAATAGAGCAACACAACAAAGAGGTTGAAATCAGGGTTTCCACCATCCCGGTGGCGTTTGGTGAAAAAGTGGTGTTAAGAATCATGGATCCTGATGTTCTTTTTCAGGACCTGGAAATGCTGGGTTTTTTTAAAGATGATTTTGAAAGATATAAACAGCTGATTACCCGGCCTTTTGGTATCGTTCTTGTAACAGGACCAACAGGATCAGGCAAATCCACCACCCTTTATTCAAGCTTGAAAATGCTGTCTTCACCGGAGGTCAATATTACGACTATTGAAGACCCCATTGAAATGATACATGAGGAATTCAACCAGATTGCAGTGCAGCCGATGATTAATGTGACCTTTGATTCCGTCTTGAGAAATATACTTCGTCAGGATCCTGATATTATCATGGTGGGTGAAATAAGAGATCTTGAAACAGCCCAGGCGGCAGTACAGGCTGCATTAACAGGTCACCTTGTTCTTTCCACGCTTCATACAAATGATGCGGCCTCCACCATTTTCAGGCTGCTTGATCTGGGGATTCCCCCTTATCTTGTTCATTCCTCATTAAATGGGATTGTGGCACAGCGGCTGGTGAGAAAAATCTGTCCATATTGTGCCCAGGAAGTTGAAATGGATGCAAAAGATCTTGCCGACCTTGGACTTAATATTAAATCCCAGGGTATGATCCTTCTCAAGCATGGCAAAGGGTGTGTAAAATGTCGGAACACCGGTTATAAAGGGCGCACGGGTATATATGAAATCATGCCGTATACGGATGCTCTAAAACGGCTGACCACTTCTGATGTACAATTGGGAAGTCTGAGAAAAAAAGCTATTGAAGAAGGGCTTGTTCTTGTGCGTCAGAATGGTATTAAAAAAATGCTCAAGGGGCAGACCACATACCAGGAAATCCTGAGGGTCACCTGGGATAGAATATAGTCCTGAAAAACAGTGGTGATGAGATATGTTTTATTTGTTCAACAATATGCCTTAAGGTAACCATGACCAGAATTCGATGAGGAAAAAATTGATTAATGATCTTGTAAATGCCTGTATGACAAGCATACTTTTCCCTTCTATTTTGGCATAGCCTGTCATACCGGTTTTCAATACAAAATTGTCATTGGGCACGACACTGACGACTTTCAACATGTTTCCAACATCAGTAGATGTCATGACCGGATGAATGGAGGTAATCTTCCCATGGATAATTCTGTCCGGATAAAGCTGGGCTTTAAAAACCATGGGATCTCCTATAGAGACGTAGCTGGCTTCCAGTTCCGGCACCTGTATTTCGATCTGTACCCGGCTTGAATCTTCAATTTCAGCAAAAAATTGACCATCGTCTAAGAATTTGTTTTCAGAATTTTTTAAATTCATGGTGATAAGCTTACCTTTATTGGGCATCCGAAGCCTGGTCTTTTCCAGTTTGGTCTCAACAAATTTAAGCTCGCTTTCCAGCATTGCCAATTCTTTTTTCATTGATTCTATTTTATGAGAATTGACTTGGTGTTCAACCCAGCGCAGATTGGCTTCTTTTTCCAAAACCTGCTGCTGATTGAGTTCCTTTTTTTTTTGAGTGGTCAGGTAGTCCACATACGACACTGCATTGGCCTTGTAAAGCGCTTTTAATCTTTTGTAATCATCTTCACTATGTGTCAATGTCATTTTGGATGTCATAAGCTCCTGCCTTGCCAATTCAACTTCTTCCTTACTCGGGGTCGTCAGTAATATATTTATTTCCTCTTGTATTTTACCAATGGCTTGGCGTGTGACATCAACATCATTTTGATACCGATAATTTTCCATTTCAGCAATCATTGTTCCTTTTTCAAGCCACTCTCCACCGTTGAAATATACTTTTTTGACGATCCCCTTGTTTTCGGAATAAATTTTTTGATGATGCACAGGCGTGATAACGGCAGTTCCTCCGGCTTTATATTGGTATGGTAAAATAAGGCACCATATAAATGCGGCAATAAGTACCAAACGCATCAAAATAGAACGATTTTTTTTTGGGGGCTTTTGACGATATGCATAGGTGGTTCCGGGTGTGTTTTTTTCCGGGAAGATACCGGCAGTCCTTTTTTTCCTGGCCTGTGAAAGATATCGAAATCGTACTATCAGATATACAGTGATCAGGAACAACAGTACCATACCCAGCCCTCTATAATGTTCCTCCAGCCAATGGCCCAGTGAAAACCCGATAAAAGCAACCACAGACACAATGAATAAAAGGGAAAACAAACCGTAAATTTTTAAGGCCAATCGATCTTCAGTGTGTCGAGCAATAACCTCCGGCGTTGAAAACAAACGGTTCTTAATGCTGCGAATCGCTTTCTCTCTTATATTGGTCATATTATAATATAAAGTGATGAAACGATAGCCATCTCCATTGAAAAATGGATTGACAATGAAAAGAAGGGAAAAGATTGAAAAAAGAGCGAGGGCTGCCCCAAAAACAGACAGATTTGTACCTGTAGAGCGGGTTAAAATCCATACCATGATGCCGATATTGAAAAGAATGATCCTGGACAATATTGCAGAGGCTGTCAACCAAAGTTTTATCCTTTGGCTTGTTTGCTCCGGTATATCTATCCATACGTCAAATCTGGGGATAATGCCGTATGCCAGAATTATCCCGAAACTTGGAGTCTGGATGCCGTAATATCTTGCAATACACCCTTTAAAAACCTGAGAAAACAGGTTTACCGTGAAAAGGGTAAACATCAGCTGCTTAAACAAGGGCAATATTGACGATACCTTGGCAAGATCGCTTTTGAACAGATGCAGATTGTAAAACAGGCAATAAAGGGCGATGCAGAATATAAGAACAGATATCCCGTGGAAGAAACGAAAAAAGCCGAATATTCGAACGACTGAATCGATTATTTTCTGGGGAGAAAAAAAAGACCAGTGGTTCAGTCTTGTAGAATTTATTTTGCTGTGAGTGTACTCTTCCCGGGAGTCCTCCGTCTCTTTTTTTTCTCCCATGTCTGGTGAGGGGCTTGATTCATTGTCTTGAAGCAATCCCAACGAATCAAGCCGTGCTACAAATTCGCTGATAAAATTGGTGGTTTTATTTTCCTTGAATTTTGCATTGTATTTAATCAGAAGAACCCTGATGTTATAGGGTTTTTTAAGTTCTTTTATGAGAAAGGCTTCTTCAGGTGTGAATGAAAACTTTTCAGATATTGACGGGTGTTGGACAAGAAGACCACCATTTTTATCCGGGGATATGGTTACATCATTGCGAAATAATTTGTTCATGAGACTTCTAATGGGGTTCGTTCTTCAAGGTTTTCCTCGAATTCCAGATCTATTTCATTTACAAACTGATCAAATTTATCAAAATTTTTGTATGTTTTTGTTTCATAATCATATCCCCGGTCTCGATTTTTTTGGCCCTGTTGCAAAGTTTCAAGGTGGCTTCGGTAGGGTTGAGGCAGGTTAAAATCCAATTTGGAGTATACATATTCGATGGAGGCGACAAGATCTTTTGTAAAGCGGTTGAACATTATTTTTATCTGCTGACGGTTTTCAATTTTTTCTTTGCAAAGCTCAATTAAAAATTCACTGTCTTTTTGCATTCTATTTTGAAAAATACGATCCCAGGAAGCTATATCCATTGGATCTACACCAATTTTAGACTTTGTCGAAACCCTGACAAGAGAGATCAAAGAGTTCATAAAATCAACCGAAGAACGAAAGCTGAAAATGAACTTTGCATCCGGGTATCGCTTCAGTATGCTCGGGAATTTATTATGACTGGTTACTTCCTTTGATAAATAGTATTTCTCATTATCGCCCCTGAGAAACATGATTTTTTGAATCACCTGATTATGGACTTGAAGGA
Source organism: Desulfobacula phenolica (assembly GCF_900105645.1). Lineage (NCBI taxonomy): Bacteria > Pseudomonadati > Thermodesulfobacteriota > Desulfobacteria > Desulfobacterales > Desulfobacteraceae > Desulfobacula > Desulfobacula phenolica. The sequence continues at coordinate 307,634 of NZ_FNLL01000001.1, forward strand.
TTTTATCCTGTACGGAGTCCGGTAGTGCTGGAAAATCATCCAGGTATGTCAGAAGGTGAGGGTAGGGAAATCTGAGAAAAACAAAAAAATGGTGAAGGAAGCACTCCTCGTAAAAGATGCCGTCCTCTTCCCAGTCCGATAATTTATTTGGGTGCATTTTTGAAGCAATGCGCCCAGCAGATGAGTTCGACCAATAATTTTTTTGTACAAGTTTTCTGGCTATACTTGAGCGGGATAAAATTTTTTGAACAAAAATAAACGGGAACCGCCATTCAATATGCCGTATGGCCAAAAAATTTTTAGTATCAGATGCCAGGGTTCTATGAAGAAAAGTCGTGCCGCTTCTGGGTTGCCCCATGATAAAAACCGGGCGTATGTTTATATTTTTGTATTCTGAATATAAGATATCATCCAATAACCATAAAAACGCCCATAAGGGGCAGAACACGGCATATTTAAGCAGAAAAGCAGCCTGCTTGATTCTGGGTTTTATGCCGATGCCAGGCTCTTTATGAAATAACAGGGTTTTCCACAGGATGAAATAGGTTTTCCAATAGGGATAAGGAGAAAAATATCCCCCTATACCATAAATCAGTAAACAGCAAAAAAGAATTAAAATCATGGTTACAAGCCTGTTCCTATTGAATTGGGGATAAAGAAACCCCATCCCGGAGGGCAGGGGTTTCAAACATCCCTTGAAATTATTTTTATATGAAAGTTTTCAAAAATCCAAACAGCGACTTTCATGTTTTGTTGTGTGCAAACCTGGGTGAAATACCAGGTCAACCCTCATGATTCTTTCGAATACTCAAGGGGCGCATATCTGTCCATACCTCTTCAATATATGTCAGACATTCCTTCTGGCTTCCGGATATGGGCAGCTCTTTCCACCCTAAAGGAACTTTTGATTCATACGGCCAGATTGAGTATTGCTCCTCATCATTGACAACAACCTTGTACCTTATTTGTTCACTGGATGCCGTATCTTCGTTATTCATAATATTTTTACTCATCAGCGGTTACAAGATCAGCTTCAATGGTCTGTTCTTCATAGGCTTCCGGATCATCACCAAAGTCCTGTTTTATTTTTTCCAATATGGTTTGATAGGCAGCCACTGTTTTTTCAGGTTCATCGTTCACTTCTTGTATTTTCAGCAGTTCCGGGTATTTTTCCAATAACTTTTCAGTATGCAGTAATGCGGCTTCATATTCAAGTACTGCCTGTTTGAATTTTCTTTGTTTGACAAAAATATCTGCCAATCTGAAGTGGATGAGCCCGAGCTTTTTCTCCCCCAAACTCAATTTTTGTAATATTTTTTTGGCATCCTCATACCTTTCAATGGCAGTATAGGCTTTAGCCAGCTGTATTTGGGCGATAACCATATCCGGATTTAATGAAATAGCTTTTTTCAACGCTGTAATGGCATGGTCGCTTTGGCCGTCCGCCATATAGGTTTGCCCGAGAAACAGATAACTCACAGGGTTGTCTGATTTAAAGGTCAGGCTTTTTTGCAGGCTTGCGATAGATTCGGCATAATCCTTTTTTCTCATTAACAATTTGCCCTGAATAATATACGCCTGCCAGGCATCCGGACTTCTATCCGTCAGATCTTTTAAGTTTTCAATAGCTTTATCTGTTTTTCCCTGCATTTGGAGGATTTGGGAAATCATTAACGCAGCTTGGGTAAACTGTGGGTTGTACCGCAATGCCTCTCTAAGAGTTTGTTCGGCTTCGTCATACTTTTTGAGTTGAGTTAAAATTCTCCCCATGGCAAGTCTTGCCATGTTTAATTTGGGATTAATTTTCAACGCTTCTTCATGTTGAGTTAGACCCAGTTGGGTCTCTCCTCGTTTAACGGATACGTTTCCCAGCATATGCATGGCCTGAGAAAGTTTATCGTTCAAATGGAGTGCACCATTTAAATAATTTTCAGCTTCCTCATAATCCCCTTTGAAAAAATGAATGGTACCCAGGCCCAGGTAGGCCGCCGCTACTTCAGGATCTCCTTTTAAAATGGATTCATAAATTTCCATTGCCTCATCAAGCCTCTTGGCTTTCACATGGTTCATGGCCACTTCCATGCGTGCTTGTATTCCTGATGATGTTGTGGGTGTCACGTTCTCTTTCTTTTCCATACGCTTTTTTCCTCCTGAATATAAAATTATATTTTTTTATTGTTTAAGCAATTGAGTTACCCGTCCCATCAATCGCTGGCTCAATGGGACAGTAGGAAATTTCCCCCGGTTTGACAGCACAACCAACCCAATTTTCGGCATGTCCCGCCAGATTACGATGGCTGAATATCCGGCCGTATATCCGGTTTTAAAATGGATTTTCCCGCCATCCCGCGCTGATCTGACCTTATGGGCATAAGCGGTACTTACACTGGGTTGGTTCGATCCGCCCAACTCTTTTTTCAATTCTTTTGCAGCATTTCCCAGCGGACTTTTGGACAGACCGGTCAATGCATTTAAAAGCAGATTCATGTCATTGACACAGCTGATCAGCTCACCGGCACCTGCCAGAACCCCCATATTTGAAAATGGAACTGGTTTGAGGCGGTGATATTCTGGAATATATTGATATCCCTGTGCCAGGTTGGCTTTATTTTGTTTGATAAAACTTGGAATATTAGTGGCAGTTTTTTTCATACTCAAGACATGGGTGATTTTTTCCTGATTGAGAGTGTTAAAATCATTAAATCCGTATCTGTTCTGCAGAACAATACTGAGCAGGCCGATACCCATATTAGAGTACAGGTATTTTTTTCCCGGTACATGCCTGGGACAGCACAGTTTTTTTGTAAGGCAGTTTTTAAGGTGTTTTCGGCTGTAATCCTTGGCCGGCATCAACATAGCTGTTTCCCGATTCCAAGATCTATCCGTCTGCTCCATAATATTGTCGGGAAAATTGGGCAGGCCTGAAAAATGGGAAACCAGTTGCTGCAATGTAATCCGGTCGTCAATGTGTATTTGTTCTTCCAGCCAGTCATTTGCCTTGTCCGATAATGAAAGTTCTTTATTTGCAACGGCATTTGCCAGTATCAGGCCGGTAAACAACTTTGAAACAGAACCAATGCCGAACAGGGTATTTCCATCAGGAGGCTTATGGGTAAAAATATCACGGTTTCCCAGAGCTACGACAACCTCTCCATGTCGGGTCACAAGGCCCACTGCAATGGCAGGACTTTTTTCAGCAGACCCCTGGCCGATATACGGCTTTATATTTTGTATTATCATACGACGGAATAATTCTTTGGACGGCTGGGGGGTAATGCTCCCTGGTCTTTGCAAATTAGTTCTATGATTTGAGTACTGTCTGGGAGGTTTCATATTATAATCTGAACCTGTACATGCAAAAAATATTATTGCTGAAATACCTAACCATATTGATTTTTTAAAAATACCTTTCCATAGTTTCATAGATTCGTTCCTTTAGACAAATGATTAAACATTGCATCTTAATTTAATCTTTTTTCCGATTCCATTTCACACACCTGAACCATTTCTGAAAAGACGTGTTTCAGGTTTTGGGCCAAGCTCTGTATACTTGTTTGTTTAAACCGTTTTCCACCATAGGCAAATCGGACAATAAGGCGGTCATCCATTACACCTGCCCCGATTTCAATGAGGTGGCGGCGAGGCCCTTGAGTGGATTCAGAAAGTTTTATTTTACCCATTTCAGCCAGATCTCCCCAGAATTGTTTATCGTCTTTGGAGTTCTTTTGAATACCGTAAAGATTTTTGCTGGATTGGCCGGTAAAATTAAAAGAAATTTCAGACTCGGCAACCGCATGTATTCTTTGGTCTTCACTCAAGTATCGAAGCACGGAATAACCTATGCCCCGGTTTGGAACAGCTTCAATCTTCTGAATGATCTTTTTGATCTGATCTTCTAATGCCGGACCGGAATCCAATGAAAAAGCCATTGGATAAAAGCTGGTAAACCAGCCGAGAGTACGCGACAAGTTCATTTCAACTCCGATATCCTCGCGACCCTGGCCTTCCACGGTTATTTGTATCTGCTTATTGGTGCTGTAACGGTGAAAGGCTATTGCCAGTGCGGCCAGCAAGATATTGCTGAAGGGGGTATTGAACCAGGGGGCAACTATATCTATCAGCTGCCGGGTATGTGCCGGCTCAATATCCATGAAAAAGGATTGAGTGGTCGAATGGCTGTGGTCTTTATCGGAAAAATCAATGGGCAAAGGCTGGGGCGGATGTTCGGCAAGATCCAGCCAGTAAGGCATTTCTTTTTTTAATTCTTCAGAAGTCCCATAATCCTTCAACGCCTTGGCCCACTGTTTGAAGGAACTGGTTTTCATGGGCAGTTTTACCGGTTGGGATTTGCTCAATTGCCGATAGACGACCATCAAGTCTTCGATTAGTGGTGTCCAGGATACAATATCCATGATAATATGATGCACCAGCACCAGCAGGCGCCCGGGCCGATGGGGGCCGGGATTGAACCAGCATACCCGAAACAGGGGTCCCTGCTCCATATCCAGAGTGCGCTGGAGCTTATGAAGGGTCTGATCAATGATTTCTCGGCATTCGTTGTCGGGAACGGAGGTGAGATCCACTTCGTTGAACGGAATCGGCTCAATGGTTTCTGAATTGAATTGAGTCCAACCGTTTCGGTCTGTTTTTTTAAACCGCATCCTTAAAGCATCGTGGTGGCTGGCCACTTCAGCCACAGCTTGCCGCATCTTGTCACAATCCAGTACAGGTGGTGTGGGGACCGCCATCCACTGGTTGAAATGATGAATATTGCTGGATTCCTGATTAAAAAACCATTGTTGGACAGGTGTCAGAGATACCGCCCCCTTAATCATACCCTGTTCCGCAGCCAGCACCGAACTTCCCGATTCCAGACTCAATGCCAGCTCTGCCACAGTTTGATGGGTGAACATATCTTTCAAACTTAGTTGATAGCCAGCTTCCGTAATACGAGCGACCACCCGGATGCTCATAATGGAATCCCCTCCCAGTTCAAAATAATTGGAAAAAATTCCAACCCGTTCGAGTCCTAGTACATCTGCCCATATCCTTGCGATAAGCTTTTCAAGATCATTTCTAGGCGCTACATATTCTTTGTCCAATTGTAATTGTTCCGAAGAGGGTTCAGGCAAGGCTTTTCTGTCAATTTTCCCGTTCACCGTCATGGGAAACGAATCACAAATTATAAGAAACGCCGGGACCATGTAATCGGGAAGACTGGCCTGTAAATACAGGCGAAGCTCTCTGCTGTCCGGTTTTTCCTTCTTCATGGGCGTCACATAAGCAGCCAGACGTTTAATGCCGTTGGTTTTGTGAACCACCACCACTGCTTGATTGACTTTCGGGTGCCGGTCCAGTACAGATTCTATTTCACTGAGTTCAATACGAAAGCCGCGGATTTTGACCTGATGATCCATACGGCCCAGAAAGTCAAGTTTTCCATCGGGAAGCCAGCGTACCAGGTCTCCGGTACGGTAAAGACGTTCGCCGGGCCGGTTTGAAAAAGGATCGGGAATAAAACTTGCTGCGGTTTGGTCCGGCCGGTTCAGGTATCCTCGGGTCACACCGACTCCTCCTATGTGCAATTCACCTGGGGTGCCCACCGGAACCGGCTGCATCCAGCGGTCCAGAACATAGGCCTTGACATTGGGCAGTGGTCTTCCCAAAGGGGGTTTGTCATTGGAATCCCAGTTCGCTGCCAGTGTAGCGCCAATGGTGGTCTCGGTGGGGCCATATCCGTTCATAAAGCGTCTGTTCCGGCACCAATGCGCAACAAGCTCCGGACTTATGGTGTCTCCGCCCACTGTAAGATTCTTCAGATCAACAAGATCATGGGAAGCTTTGGGCAGAGCCGCCAGTGCTGCGGCAGAAAAAGCCACCGAGGTGATTTTCTGGATTTTAAGCAATTCGATCAAGGCGGGTCCCGGCATTAAATCATCCTTGTGGGCCAGATGCAGGGTAGCGCCTGCCACGAATGTCCTGAAAATTTCTCCCAAGGCCGCATCAAAACTAAGAGAAAGGGTCTGTAATACCCGGCTTTCGACCGTGACCCGAAATTCGGGAATCTGTGACGATATCAGGTTGACAAGATTTCGGTGTTCGACCATAACCCCCTTAGGCATGCCGGTGGAACCCGAAGTATAAATGATATAAGCAAGGTTTTCCGGACGGACATTTAGGTCTGTTGGTAAAGGGTCATATGTATTTTTTATAAATTCAGAGTCATCGTCCAGCAGTACGATTCTACAAAGGTCGGATGGAAGTGTGTCCACAAGTTTTTTCTGGGTAATTATAAGCTTGGATTTTGTATCCTTGAGCATATAGGACAGGCGTTCCTTGGGCTGTGCCGGGTCCAGGGGTAAAAAGGCCGATCCCGATTTCATGATTCCCAAAAGACCGGCAAAAATATTAGAGTTCCGTTCAACACACCATCCCACAACTGTCTCCGGACCAGCCCCGAGTGTTATTAAATGGCGGGCCATTCGATTGGATTGCTGTTCCAGTTCAAGGTAGGTGACCGTATCATTGTTGAATCTTATAGCGGCTTTCTCCGGATATGCCAATGCATGATCGGCAATGATCTCGTGAGTACAGCGGGTTTGCACCGGCTTTTTCTTCTGATGACTGAAGGACAGAAGAATCTGGCGGCGCTCCTCAGGTAGAAGAAATACAGTCCTTGATAGCGCCTGGTCCGGATGGGTGACGCATTGTCGTATCAATAATTCCAGGCGAGCCCCCATGCGGTCTATGGTTGTCTTTTCAAATAGATCTGAGTTATAAACAAATTTGCATTCCAATCGGTCCAGGGATTCTTGGACATTCAAGACCAGATCAAAATTAGCGGTTTCTTGTTCCGGGGCTGTCCGACGCTCAAAGGTCTTACCGCTTTCTGCTTCACTGAGCCTCTGGTGAACAAACAGCACCTGGAATAGCGGATTAATGCTCAGATCTCTTTGAACCCCCAATTTATCCACCAGTATTTCAAAGGGCACATCCTGATTGTCGTAGGCTTCTATACAGGTGGTGCGAACGTTTTGGATCAGTTCCCGGAAACTGGGATTGCCGGAAATTCTGGTGCGAAGTACCAGGGTATTGATAAAATAGCCTATCAAAGCTTCCAATTGGTGTTGAGACCTTCCGGCTGAAGGCGTTCCGACACAGATGTCGTTTTGGCCGGTATACCTCATCAACAGCAGCTGGAATGTTGCCAGAAGTACCATGAACATGGTTGCTCCTTCTTCAAGGCCCAGCCTGCGCAGTTCGCGAACAAGTTCCGGGTCCAGGCAAATGCTGCTGTTACCGCCCCGGTAACGATTAACAGCAGGTCTTGGATGATCAGTAGGGATTTCCAATATGCTGGTATCATCCAGTTTGTGTTTCCAATACTGGATTTGTTTGTTGATCTGATCTCCCTTCAACCATTTCCGCTGCCATATGGCATAATCTGCATATTGAATGGTCAAGGAGTTCAAGGGGGAGGGTTTTCCGTTACTGAATGCGTTATAAAGGGCCTTGATTTCGTTTGTCAGTATGCTCATGGACCGGCCATCGGTGATGATATGATGGAGGGTCATGGCCAGGGAGAAATATTTGTCATTGATTTTTATCAGCTGGTAGCGGAAGAGCGGGCCGTTTTCAAGATCCCATGGCAACCGGGCCTGTTCCCTTATCTTTTTATCGATAGCCATCTCCCTTGTTGCTGCAGGCAGATCAGTCAGGTCTGTGATGGGGACCGATATATTTTCAGGTTCCCTGATAACCTGGAAAGGGTCACCATCAAGGCTCAAAAAGGTTGTCCTGAGAATTTCATGGCGCCGGATCAGTTCGGTCAGCGTTTTGTTCAGGGCATCCATATCCACTATGGTTCTAAGTTGTATAATATTGGGCACAGTATAGGAAACGCTTCCCGGATTCAACTGATCCAATAGCCACATCTGCTGCTGTGCATGGGACAGAGGCGCTTTTTTGCCGTGGTCGGCTTTTGAAATGGCAGGCATATCCATTTTGAGGGCTGCGGTACCGTGTTTCAGGGCTTGATCAATCCAGGCTGCCATGTCTGCTATGGTCCGGGTTTCCATCAATACGCTTAAAGGAATCGTTATCTTAAGAATTTTACCCAGCTGGGTAATGATACGGACAGCCATCAAAGATTCGCCACCCAGTTGAAAAAAATCGGATTCAGCACCCACTGTGTCAAGGCCCAGGTAATTGGCCCATACCGATGCCACGGTTTTTTCGGTGGGGGTTTCCGGAGCCCTTGAGCTTGCTTCCTTTTCGATGAGCTGCTTCATTTCCCGGGCTTTAGGTTTGGGAAGTTTCCGACGGTCGGTTTTGCCGTTGGGGGTCAATGGGATGGCCGCAAGGGGCAGGTAAAAGGCCGGGGTCATATGCTCGGGCAGCTTCAGGCGGACATGTTTGCGAAGCTCGGCAGCGCTTGGAACGGTCTGTGTCTTTGTAACAATATATGCCACCAGGCGTTCATCATCTGAAACCACCACTGCCGCCTGTTTGATGTCTGCATGTCCCCGGATCACACTTTCGATATCTCCCAGCTCAATACGAAATCCTCTCAGCTGGATCTGATGATCTCTTCGGCATATATATTCGAAATTTCCGTCCGGTAGCCAGCGGCCAAGATCCCCGGTTTTGTAAAGCCTTTGACCGGGTGTGCTGCTGAAAGGATTGGGAACGAACTGCCGGGCGGTCAGGTACGGGCGTTTCCAATAGCCATGGGCCATATGCACACCTGAAAAATGCAACTCTCCTATGACACCCACTGGCACGGGTTGCATTTTGTCATTCAATATATAGCCTTTCATGTTCCCCATTGTTTTACCGATGGGCATGGGATCATAGGGCAGGTTGTCCCGGGTATCACACCGGGTTACATCCCATACCTCAGTGGCACCGTAAAGATTTGTCAGGACGGCATTAGGCAGGGTTTTGACGAATCGTTCCGATAGATCCCCGGGCAATGCCTCTCCGCTGCAAATCCAGTGTTTCATCCGGGGCAGTTTTTTTTCAAGTTCAGGCTCGGTATCCATCATGGAACGTAATAGCGACGGTACCAAAACCATCCGGGTGGACCCGGAAAGCGCCAGAGTCTCAATCAGGCTGGCCGGATCCTTGATCTGGGATTCGGGAATCAGAGTAAGGGGCAGACCGTTGGCCCAGGCAGACCACAATTCCCATACCGAATCCACAAAACATATGGATGTCTTTGCACAAAGGGCCTCATCAGGTTCAAAGGGATCAAATTCAATGAACATGCGGTTAACCGGCTGCTTGTGAGGAATGACTATGCCTTTAGGCACTCCTGTTGATCCTGAACTGTACAGCACATAGGCAATGTCGTCGGGACTCAGTTCAAGATCAAGGTTTGTAAAGTCCTGATCAGACCAGAGATGGGCTTCCTTATCAATACAGAGATGATGGGGTGAGATCCCGCCAAGTTCCGACAAATATTTTTCCTGGATTATCAGCAGCTTGGCTTCGGAATTTTTAAGCATCATTTCGAGGCGGTCAAAGGGATAATTGGGGTCGAGCGGGATATAGCCTGCCCCGGATTTTAAGATCGCCATGAGTACGATCACCATATCAAAGGATCGATCCAGACAGAATCCCACCAGCTCCCCCCTGCCGATCCCCCGGGCAACAAGATGGCGGGCCAGTTGGTTGGCCTTTTGGTTGAACACCTTATAGCTCATGGTTTTATCCAGGTAATGAACAGCCGGGGCATCAGGTGAGGATTCGGCATGGGCTTCGAACAATTGATGCAGGGTTTTGGCTTCGGGATAGGGTCTCCGGGTTTTGTTCCATGTCACCAAGGTGCGCTGGGATTCGGCTTCCGAAATCATGGACAGTTCTTCCACGGTTCTTTGCACATCTTTGCACATGTCTGACAGCAGGGCAATGATCTGCTCGCCTACCTGGGCGATGCAGGGCCTGATAAACCTGCGGTTGTTATAAATAAGGATCAGCAACAGCCTGCCTGCAGCGGGTTTTGTAAACAAGAGCATGGGAACGCTTTGGGTTATGGGCGCCAGAACCGTTTCATCGGATTCTTCTTTAACCTGATGGGTGTTATTGGTATCAATAACAGATTCAAAAAGCGGAATTCCCCGGGGCAGTTCGCTCCATTGCTGTATTTTTGCCAAAGGACTGAACTCATGTTCATGAAGTAAGGTCTGTTGGATGTGAACATATTTGAGCCAATCTTTAAAAGAGGCTTTTGCATCGACTTTTATATGCAGGGGCAAGGTGTTGAGAAACATGCCGATCATTGTCTCTATGCCTTCTAGAACAGAAGATCGACCTGAGACTAGGGATCCGAATACTATGTGTTTATGGCCGCTGTATCGGCTCAAAATAATACACCAGGCAGCCTGGATCAGGGTATTCAGCGTTACTTTGCATTTTCGTGCAGTGGCTTTCAAATTCGTGAACAATGGATCCTTGACTTCAAGATGCAGTTCTTCGGATTTCAGTGGGTATCCTTCCTGGCGGTGGGAGCCAAGATCATAGGGCAGGGGGGTGGTCCGTTTGAATCCCTTGAGATATGTTTCCCAAAATTTTTTTTCATTTTTCAACTCCTGTTTTCTCAACCATTGGATATACAATCGGAAGGGCTTGGGATGGGGCATTGCAACTTCAATGTTTTTTAGAAGGCCCTGATAAAATGTCCGGACTTCATCCAGCAATATAGGATTTGACCAGCCATCTAACAACAGGTGGTGATGACTGAAAATAAGATAATAGGAATCTTCCGACCTTTTTAACAGGTGCAGCCGGAACAATGGCGGCCGGGTCAGCTCAAAGCCTTTGGCACGATCTTCCCCTAATATAGCTCGCAGCTTTATTTTCTGCTCCCATTCTGAAAATTTTCTTAAGTCATAGTGTTCAAATCTGACTTCAACCTTAGGATGTACGACCTGAAGCGGTTTATTCAAATTTTCCCAGACGAATGAGGTTCTTAGCACCTCATGGCGGTCCACTACTTTTTGCCAGGCATGTTCCATGGCTTCTGCGTCAATGTGCCGGAAAGAGTGAACCCCTTGGGACACATACATGCCAACACCCTGTTCTGCCAGGGAATGGATCAGCATGCCCTCTTGGAGAGGGGATAACTCATATGGTTTTCCGTTGAGACCGTTTGTTTTGTCGGCAAAGGCCTCGACAGTTTCCGTATCAGTTTTTGTTTCTATATCCATTGTTTTTTTATCACTTGATTTAAATGGTTGTTTGGCCAAACCAGATATCATAAGTTTTTTTTAAGGAAGAATCAGTTGCCCATGCAATGTGAGGGGATAGAATAGTTTTATTGCTTTTGACCAATTCGTGGTTTTTGTCAATGGGTTCCTGAGAAAAAACATCCGTGCAGTATTGATACAGGTTGCCTTTCTCCAGCCCTTCGGCTATGGCCTTTTCATCTACAATATTCCCCCGGGAGATATTTACGATTATGGTATTTTTTTTAAGCTTTTGTATATGAACCCTGTCCACCATCTGATATGTGTCTTTTTTTATGGGCACGGCCAGGATGATAAAATCGCTCTGTGATATCAGTGTTGGAAAGTCAACAATAGTAATGCCTGCAGGCTGTGGTCCCATGTGCCGGCTCTTTTTTGTCACCAAAATTTTCATTCCCCAGGGTTTGCATAAAGAGGCAATGCGTTTGCCAATATTCCCATATCCGACAATTCCGAGGGTTTTGCCATTCATTGAAAAATTGGTATGGGCAGCCTGGTTCCATTCTCCGTTTCTGATATCTCGATCAAAACGGAAACTTCCCTTACAGGCACATAATAACTGGGTTATGGCAAATTCAGCCACCTCATTACAATACAGGTCATCGGGCAGTTTTTTAACGAGAATGCCTAAGCGCTTGGCTTCCTGCATATCAATCAATGATTCAATCGATTGATATGAAAAATTAATGAGCCTGACATGATCCTTTAAACGGTTCAGCAAACATTTGTTGAAAGAGGAATGAAATACATCCACCATCAACACATTGATCCGATGCTGTTTTACTGTGGCAACCAATTGATCGTCCGTGAAAGGGCTGTCTAAAAAACGACCTCTGATATATGACGGATAATACAGCTCCAGGTTTTTTTTGCAAACGCCGATGTACAATACATTCATAATGACATCAACTTACTTTTTTGTGGAATAAATTCAAGCAGTTTTTCAGGCGTCGTGCAATGAGGTCGGTTTCCTCCCGGGTTATGACAATGGAAGGTATGATTTTTACGCTGTTGAAGTTTACCCCGCAGGCATAGATGATCACCCGGGATTGAAGACAGATGGATACAAATTGTTTTGCCAGTGTGTCTGAAGGTTGTTTTGAGTCTGGATCCACAATGTCAAAGGCTATGGCCAGGCCTTTTCCCCTTAGATTTGCGACATAGGGGCTTTTGCTGAAAAAGTCGATTTTCTTCATGAAATATTGTCCCTTTTCAGGAATACTATCAAAAAGCTTTTCCCTTTCCACCAGATGCATCAATTGATTTGAAATAGCAAGCCCCATGGAACTGTTGTTAAAAGTGGTTTGAAAGGCGGTTCCCCTGTTTGATACTTTGGCATAAAGATCAGCTTTGGCAATGACGGCACTGACTGGAAAATATCCGCCAGCAATAGATTTGGACAGGAGGACGATATCCGGGGTTTCCACCCCGTATTCCTGAAAAACGAAAAAGGATCCTGCCCGGCCGAATCCTACCTGAATTTCGTCGATGATAAACTTTAAACTGTGTTTTTTGCAAAGATTGCTTAGTTCGGCAAGAAATGTATCCTTGGGGATGATGAAGCCGTTAGCCCCCTGTATAGGTTCGACAATGATACCGGCAACATCGTATTCCGCTATCAGACTTTCAATCATGGACATACAGGCTTCCACGCTAATATCATTGTGCAGGCTTGGAAATGGAACACTGAGGTTATACTCGGCAATGGGAATACCATATTGTTCTTTTTTCACCAAACGATTGTCTGTCACACAAACCGCTTCATTGCTGACGCCGTGAAAGGAACCGTCAAATGAAATTATATGCTTTTTCCCTGTTGCATATCGACATAATCGAATCGCATCTGCAACGGCAGCAGACCCTCCTACATTAAAATAAACATTGTAATGTTCATCTCGACTGATTTTATTCGAGAGGTATTCGCTTAGATCCAGCTTGTCTTTTGAATGAAAGGCGTGAATCTGGTCAACCCTTTGAGTTACCTGGTTGACAATTTCTACAATGGGCGGATAACAGTGCCCGAAATTCACTGAACTATAGTTTAGAACCAGATCCAGGTAGGGCTCCTCCTCACCGTCGAACCATACCCACATGCCCTTTGATTTTATTGGCATCAAGAACTGATCATACATTTTTGATTCATCACATGGACATGCATGTAATTTTTTTTTTGACTTATAGGATAATTTAGTTTCAGAATCCATTAGTTCAGATAAAGACATTGTATCCCTCCTAGAAACAAAGTTGATAAAGAGAACGGTTTATATCAGACTCAGCACTTAATAACAATCCTAAACGAATCCTTTTGATACTCATAATCAAGCTGTTTAATGTTTTTATTTAAAAAATAATTAATTCATAGGTAATGTAAAAAAAGGGGGGGTAATAATTTATAAAAAACAATATAACCAGTTGTAATCATAATCTTTTTGTTTTTTTTGTGGCAGATCAATCTGCCATAGCTTTTAGTTACAACAAATATTTATAATATAAAAAAATTAAATCTTATTAAAATAAATATTGATGGTCAAGTAAATTTTTTGGAAGGCAACAATATGGGTGTGTCCCACCTTTTACATGAAATAAAATTGAAGGGATTTAAAAAAAAACAGATACAATATCCGGTCGTTGCTATTGGAATCGTTCGTGCAGAAAGATTGATTTAAAGGGACTTGCTATAAAGCCGCAAACTGGCAGAATGTCGGTGAAACTAAAGGTCGTGGAAAGCTTGATGGTAAGCCTGGCAAGATTGTTGTTCCTATCAAAGATATTTGGTATTACCTCTTGATAAAAACTTCAGGTTATTGCTTAAATCAACTCATGGATGACTAACCCGAATATTTACATAAAAAATTTATGACTCACGAGTTTTCAGAAAGGAGTTGATTATTTTATTCATACAATTCCTTAACCGGATAGTGCTGATCATAAGCGGTTAATTTACCATATCATCCTGGTGAATGGCATAGGTTGAAGATAAAATCATCACTGTTGAAGCGATATCTTCGGTATGAAGCACAATCAGTTTTCCGGATTCCAGGTTTTCAAGCTGAATGGCATCGTTCTTTTTTTTCAGCGGCCAGAGGGTATTATCCGTCAGCTTGTTTTTTCTGAAAATCGAGTAAATCTGTCCGGGTTTAACTTTGGTGCCCGCATCAATAAAAGCAATCCGATAGTCATTGATCATTATGTTATCATCTTCGGAACAGATAATTCTTGCATCAATGGGCCCAGGCTCTTCTTCAACCGTTAATATTGAATCGCGCTTATAATATTCCATGATCAAATCATTTTTATAGACAGGCCGATATGCATTGGTTATTAATGCGGTTGCATACATTTGTTTGTGTTCAAGTATTTTTACCTGTGCCTTGATCAGGTGTTTTACTGCCTTAAAGGTTTTGTCGTTGATTTTTTCTTTAACATCACTGGTCGTGAAAATCTGGTAGATCCTGCCGGGAACCAGTGGGCCTTTTCCTGATGGTTTGATGTAAATAATATTATTGGTCGACATCATCAGCTTATCGTCCTTTTCTTTGATAATGCTGCCAAGGGACGGCTGTGCTTTTTTTCTGAGAAATCCTATATGATCCATTCCGGAAATAGAAAAAGAGGTTTCAATCTTGATGGGTGGCTTTTTTTCTTTTGTTTCCCGGACCGTTACAATTTTTGGTTTAAGTAGGGGTGTTTCTTTTAAAAAGACCCGTATTTTTTTTCCGGGGTAAATCTGGTGGGGATTTTTTATGTCATCATTCATCTCCCAAAGCCCTGGCCAGTCCCATTGGGAACTATAAAATTTTTCAGACAAATCCCACAAGGTATCTCCTTTTTGTATGGTATAATAAAACCCTGAGTCCTCGCCGATGATAAATTCTTTATAATCTCCAGCAAATCCTGTTGAACATAAAGCAACTGCCCAAATGGTTAAAGCAAAAGCTGCTATCATTGTTCCCTGGTTTCGCATATTTTCCTCCTGCATGGTGCTGGTTTATCTCAAAAACTTGACTTTATTTAACCTCCTGTTCTATAAAAAGTCAAGAATTGTTGCAAAGGATATGTAATCAAGGTCATAGAATTTTGGAATGAAAATGAAACAGATTGCCAACTTATTGTTTGAAGCGCGAATGTTAAAGGATCTTATTCGATCCGGATATGCTTTTCTAGGGTCAGGAAAGGAAAGTATTGCCGAACATAGTTTTATAACAGCCTTTATATGTTTTGCCATGGCCAAAATGGATGCGGATATTAATAGTGAGAAATTAGTGACCATGGCATTGATTCATGATATTGCCGAGGCGCGAACCGGTGATTTTAACTATGTAGAAAAAAAATATTCAACGGTTGATGAGGCCAAAGCCGTTTCTCATTTGATAAAGCACATTTCTTTTGGTAATGATATAAAAAATCTTATTGATGAGTTTAATTCAGGAGAAACAAAAGAAGCAAAATTAGCCAAGGATGCGGATCAGATATCTTTGATTCTTGAATTGAAGAAGTTAGACGATACGGGAGCAAAAGGCCTGGAAAAATGGTTTTCGGATGTTCTTCAAAGACTTGAAACGGACATGGGCAAGCAAATGGCCCAAAGCATCATGGAAACCCGTTGGAATGAATGGTTGCTGAATGATGGTTCCGAATAAACAAGTCCGAATAAACCAGATTTAATGGAACGTTAAGGATGCTATGGAGAAAGAGTTTGTTTCTTTGCTTTATATTTATGATTCAAAGATCAGGGATGATCTGTCGAAGTTCTCAAAGCAGAACGGATTTATTTTAAACACATGTGATGATTTTTTTAACGCCTCCGATCAGGTTGAATTAACAGCCCCGGATCTTATCCTTATAGAATCGGGTGCCAATACATTCAAGGGCCTTGAAAAAGGCGTCAATGAACTTATTAAAACAGCATCCAACTTCAAACCCGCTGTTTTTCTTGTTTTATCTGAATTCCCGGAACCTGAGAACAGGTTAGCGTTTCTGGGTATGGGGATTGATGAATTTTTAATCAAACCGTTTTTCATCCGGGAACTTAAAGAAAAATACAATATTTATCATCAGCTTAAGCATTTCAGACAAAAGATCCTTGCCAGGGACAGGAAAATAGAAAAAACTTTTGAATATCTGGATAAATTTAAAAATGAGATTAAAAAAACAAAGACAGAGCTTTTTGAAGAGCGAACGACACTAAATAATGCGTTAAAACAAATCAACCATATGACAGTTGAGCGCAATCGGTTAAAAAAAGAAAAAAGAGAACTAAAAAACAATCTTGCAGATAATATGGAAGGCTTTGGAGAAATTCTTTCCAGGTTGATTAAAGCCGGAATTGAAAAAAACAGGGGCCATGGCGAACGCGTTGCCCATATTGTTCATTTTATAGGCAAACAACTTAAATTGGATGAAAAAAAGTTGGAGGATCTTAAAAAAGCTGCTATGTTGCACGAAGTTGGCCTTCTTTTTATTCCTCAGGTCATATTAAACAAAGCAAAAGACCAGCTGACGGATTATGAAAAAGATTTATTTGTGCAGTATCCGGTCAAAGGTGCCGACCTTCTTTCAATCTGTACCGAATTTGGTAATTGTGCGCATATTATTCGGTATTTGAATGAAAATGCCGATGGAACCGGCAGTCCGCAAAGATTAAAAAGAAGATATATCCCTTTATTATCAAGGATATTGTCGGGTGCGGATGTGTTTGATACCCTTAAAAACGAAAAAGATGTGACATCCCTTGAACGCTTTCTGGAAAAATTAGAGGGATTTTCCGGTACAAGACTTGATCCGAATATTGTTGTGTGGCTTGAGACATATGCAGTGCTTCATATGGGATCTGATTCATATAGGGTAAAAGGTGTCGGCGTTCATCAGCTTGAACCCGGGATGAGCCTTGGGACCGCTTTGTTTACAAATACGGGAACCAAACTTTTTTCTGTGAATACTTTGCTTACAAAAGATGCTATTGATAAAATTAAAAAATATAACAGGGAATATCCTGTTAATGAAACTGTATATATAAGGGCTTAGCAAATGGATCTATCTTCGATTATCGGTGTTGTTTCCGGCATGGGATTTGTCCTTGGAACCATACTGCTTGGTGGCGGGATCATGACGTTCGTCAATATCCCTTCAATTTTGATTGTTATGGGCGGCACCATGGCAGCCTCAATGGTAGCCTATCCTCTTAAGGATTTCCTCAGTGTTTTTAAGACAGCCATGAAAATTTTTATCTTTAAACTTCAGCCGACACATGAAATTATTACCAACCTGGTTGAAATTTCCAACAAAGCAAGAAAAGGGGGGCTTCTTTCCATTGAAGGGGAGATACAGAATACCGATAACCCATATCTTGCACAGGCCTTGCAGATGACGGTTGACGGCGTGAAAACCACTGATATTGCAGCGATTATGCAAAAAAAAATGGCATTGACAAAAAAAAAACTGGATGTTGGTGCCGATATTTTTGCCAGCATGGGATCGTATGCACCTGCTTTTGGAATGATCGGAACATTGATCGGACTGGTACAGATGCTTGCCAATCTTGATGATCCCTCGTCCATTGGCCCGAAAATGGCGGTTGCAATGATTACTACGTTTTACGGATCAGTTCTGGCCAACCTGTTTTTCATTCCCATGGGAGATAAACTGACCGGGCGCAATGAGGAAGAAATGATCAATATGACCATTATTTTCGAAGGGATTATTTCCATACGAGAAGGTGAACACCCGAAACTTATGGAGGATAAGTTAAATATTTATCTGGGTGGCGCAAAAGAAAGCAAAGAACAACTTAACTAAAAAGAGAATAACATATGGCTGATGATATGGCTTCAGAGGAAGCAGAGGAAGAGTTAACTCTTTCGGCTCCGCCGTCGGAGGAAAAAAAGCAACAAGCAGGTGCACCTCCTTGGATGGCAACCTTTGCTGATCTGGTGACTCTTTTGATGTGCTTTTTTGTTCTTCTTTTTGCCATGAGTACCACCCAGCAGGAAACCTATAAAGAGCTTGTAAAATCATTGAGAAGCGCATTGGGAGCTGAAGCAGTACCTGAAGCAGGTATAAGAGAAGGCCTTAACATGCACGCGGTTCCATCTGAAGAACCGTCTGAAAACCAGATGATTGATGAGCTTGGCGGGATGATCGAAAAAGAGATGGAGGACATCGTCAGTGAAGTAAGGGAACTTGTTTTGTTCAACAAGCTGGGAGGTGAGGTCAGTGTAATAAAAACCGAAGATGGTGTTGTGATTACCTTGTCTGATCTTTTATTGTTTTCCGAAGGGGGAACAAACCTGTCTGACAAAGGAAATGATATTTTAAAAAAAGTTGCTGCAGTGCTTTCCAAACTGGCATACCATGTTAAAATAAAAGGGCATACAGACAGTTTTCCCATTTCATCCGCCATTTTCCCCTCAAACTGGGAGCTTTCAAGTGCCAGGGCATCAACGGTTGTTCGCCTGCTGGTTGAAAACGGGGTTCCCCCTCAATATATTTCAGCAGAAGGTTATGCCCACTATCACCCAATAGCCACAAATGATACGGCAAAGGGGAGGGCTTTGAACCGACGGGTTGAAATTGTTTATGAACGAGACAGTATTGCAAGACAATTTGCCGATATGGGTGTGGGAAAATAGGATAGTATTGAGATGTGAGTAATGAGAAAAAAAGTGCTTCTCTCACGACTCAATACTCATAACTCAATATGCGGTATAATAGATTTATCCAGTTTTCCTTTTTCAATTGTAACGATGTTTGCCAGATTTTTATATGGGATATCCTTTTTCATGCCCGGGCAGGAGTTTGCCATGGCATTCCAGTTTTCAGGATGTCCTATGACGGTTTTAATGAAAGGCCAGGCTTTGCACATATAGGGTTTTACCGGATGAATAGTGCATTGTCTGGTTTTATCAAAGAAGATACAGCATCCGTCTATCCCCAGTGTTAAAACATAGCGTGATCCTGATGTGTCACAATACCTGGCAACAAATTTTTTTGGATCAAAATTGATGTATGTTGAGATATTTATGATATCCTGCTCAGTGACATAAGTACCGCCAAATCCCTTGCAGCAATCCCCGCATTGCCGGCACTCAAAAATATCATTGCCTGTTCTATATTCAGAATCCATATCGTTTTTCCATTGCTTTTTGCATGGTCAGCTGGTCAATATATTGTAAATCTCCCCCCATGGGGATACCCGAAGCAATTCTTGTGATTTTGATGTTTGTTCTTTTAAGCTTTTCAAGGATGTAGGAAGCTGTGGCTTCGCCTTCAACATTGGTTTTGGTTGCAAGGATAATCTCTTTTACCTTTCGTGGGTCAGCTCTTTTAAATAGCTCTTTGATCCTTATGTCATCCGGGCCTATGCCATCAATGGGAGAAAGTACACCGCCCAATATATGATAGGTCCCCAAAAAAGCATTTGATTTTTCGATGGCTCCCATATCCGTGGGGTTCTCCACAACACAAATCAGTGTTTGATCCCTTAACGGATCTGCGCATACCCGGCATTTGTCTTTGTCGCTCAGGGCAAAGCAAACAGTACACAGTCGAATGCTGCTTTTCAGTTCAATGATATCGGCGGCCAGGGTTGAGACGTCATGGTCCGGGGCATGGAGAATGTGAAGCGCAAGCCTTTCAGCAGTTTTTTTTCCAATACCCGGAAGCTTTGACAGACTGTTGATCAATTTTAAAATCGGTTCGGGATAATGCATCATGTTTTTTTTTACAGACCGGGAATATTGAGTCCCCCGGTAAGTTTACCCATTTCAGAAGATACCATTTCCTGGGATTTGTTTAAGGCATCGTTAACGGCTGCCATAATGAGATCCTGAAGCATTTCAATATCTTCCGGGTCAACCACTTCTTTTTCCAGAACAATGGATTCGATTTTCTGGCCGCCATTGGCAATTACTTTGACCATACCACCGCCAGAAGAGGCTTCAACAGTTTTTTTTGCCAGCTCCTCTTGGGTTTTAAGCATTTTTTTCTGAAGTTTTTGAGCTTGTTTCATCATGGTATTCATGTTTTTCATGTTTTGTCACTCCTGTCTTAATAGTTGATTATCTCGCCATTAAACATTTTTTGGGCTTCAACAACAAGGGGGTGGTTGAAAGCTGCTTGTCTGGCTTTTATTTCATTTTTTTTTTTGCTTTCAGTTAATGGTTTGCTTTCAGACACTATTTTGATTGTAAGATCTTTTCCAAGAAAGTTTTTGCAGGCTTTTTTCAGTTCATTTTTTTTTGTTTCAAGCCGGTTTTTATCAAAGGACGAACAATCTTTCAATTCAACTATAATTTCATTGGTATTATTTTCTTGTGCAACACCTTTTGAGAGAAGGACAAACATAAAGGGGAGGGTTTGTTCTATTCTGTTTAAAAATCCCTGCCATGTTTTTTCAGGGGGGGCATCTTTTTGTGGTTTTGAAACATTTTGACCAGCATGATATCCATGTGCCGGCAAAGTTTCCCTGACAGCCGGCGCATGATTTGCCATAGGAATATCCCTGTTAACCGGAATATCTTTGTCAATCGGTATGTTATTGTTCTTGGTTTCCAAAAATTTTGCAGCAGGTTCTTGTACCGGTTCAAATTTATGATCGGAGTATGAAACAGTTGAATTTATCTGATTTGCAAGACTATCAAGCTTGCTGATGATTTGATCTATTTGTGCCCCCGGGTTTACCTGAAGCAGTCTTAACAGAACCATTTCAATAGCGATTTTGGTATGTGATGAATATTTGATCATGGATTCTTCATCCAGAAGAATTTGTAAAACAGTGTTGATAAAACTGCTGGACAGCATGGCTGTTGCTTGAAAAATTTTTTCTTTTTCAGAATCAGTGATATGTGCATTGGGGCTGTCTTTGCCGCAAATTTTAATGACATTCAGATTCCTGAAATGAACAATTAAATCAGAATAATATTTTTTCAGATCAATTCCGGAGTCGTTTATGTCTTCAATCATCTCAATGAGTTGCGCCCCGTTTTTTTCAAAAATTGCAACTGACGTATCATGCAGGATCTGCCGATCAAGGATACCCAACCCGTCCAGAACGGTTTGATGCTCAATTTTCAGGGTCTTGGCCGATGATAATATTCTGTCAAGAAGGCTTAATGCATCCCTTATGGAGCCGTCTGCTTCCTGAGCAATGAGGTCAAGACTTTGGGCTTCAATATTAAATCCTTCCCGGCTGCAAAGCATTTGCAGGTGACCGGAAATCAATGGCAGCGAAATTCTGCCCAGGTCATGCCTCTGGCACCTGGACAGGATGGTGATCGGGATTTTATGGACTTCAGTGGTGGCAAAGATGAACATCACATGGTCAGGCGGTTCTTCAAGGGTTTTGAGCAGGGCGTTAAATGCAGCAGTAGACAGCATATGAACTTCATCAATAATATATATCTTATAGGGTGCCGATGACGGCATATATGTTACATTTTCCCTTAGATCCCTTATTTGGTCCACGCTGTTGTTGGATGCCCCGTCAATTTCAAACACATCTGTGCAGTGCCCTTCAATAATGTCCGTACAAATTTTACAGGTGTTGCAGGGAAAGGGAGTCGGCCCTTTTTTGCAATTCATTGCCCTGGCTAAAATTCTTGCAATGGTTGTTTTTCCTGTGCCCCTGGGTCCCGTAAAAAGAAGGGCATGGGCAACCCTGTCTGAAGAAATGGCATTGGTAAGGGTGGTGGTAACATGATGTTGACCAACAACGTCGTCAAATGTCTGAGGTCTGTATTTGATTGCTAAAACTTGGTATGACATGTTATCCGGTATGATCGATTATGATCAGTGGCGGAGAGGGAGGGATTCGAACCCTCGGTACCCGGTTAGGATACACACGCTTTCCAGGCGTGCACCTTCAGCCATCTCGGTCACCTCTCCTTATTAAATTTGCTTCGGGCAAAATAGACTCTTTTTGCATTTGTGTCAAGGTTTAAACATGGAAATATACTCATTTGTTAATTTATTTTCAGAATTATAGATATACAGGGGCGGTGAGACAGTACAGGTTTTGTTGCTGTTTTTAGCTGCACAGAGAATGACGCGCCTGGCTCCGGTGTTTTTTTTTATGTGTACAAACCTTAAATAAACAGGGGAAAATTTATACGATTCCATGGCCAGTATCAGGTCGGATATCCGTTCTGCAGGAAAGATAATATAAACCCTTCCTTGTTTATGAATCAATCTGCTTGAACACTTGAAAAGCAGATCAATATCAAGAGTGATTTCATGGCGTGCAATTGCCTTTTGAGTATTTGGATTCAGTCTGCCGGAATTTTTTTTTTTATAAGGGGGGTTTGAAATAATTATATCTGCTTTTCCGTTTATATCGGAAATAAGTATGTTTTTAATATCTTTATTAATGATACTAATTGTTTTATCCAGCTTGTGATTAATACTGTTTTGTCTGGCACAAAAGGATAATTCCTCTTGTATTTCAATACCCGTGATTTTAATCTCAGAATGCCTGTAAGCCAGGATCAACGGCATTATGCCACATCCGCATCCCACATCAAGGAGATGTTGTGTGTCTGTTGGCTGAATATGTGCAGCAAGGATAAACGGATCTATAGAAAACCGATAGCCGTTTTCAGGCTGACAGATTTTTATCTTGTTGTTAAAAAAAGACTCAGCTGATAATTTTTCCAATTTTAAACCGAATCTGCTTCACCAGTTTATGGTCAAGTTGTTTGTTTATATTTAAGATCATTTCTTTTTCAAGGAATTTAAGCTGATGAATCCATGAGGAGCTTGATACATTGACGATTAGCATTCCATCTTTAAAAGCATCGGGTTTGGCATTCATGGCAATGGGTTTTCCGACAGCAAGATCCCAGATGTCCCATATCCTTGTCATTTGGGTATCCATCGCAGGTCTGTATTTGCCAAGCGCGGAAGTTAAGATGTCTTTGATGTGAATCAATTCGCTGTTTTTGTTTTTTTTGTTCAATTGAGTGTGTTTATACAATTGAGTGTTCCTTATCTTTAAGGATGATTTTTTTTAGCATATTCATACCATATTAATAGACCGGAATATACCCCAAATATATTTGGGGTTGGATGCTTGCCCGAAATCATTCTCAAGAACCTGTTTTAAATAAATATTGCCTTTTGGGCTTGATAAATATAAATATGGTTATATTTTGCGTTCATACTATGATTTTTTATAAAAATAATTTACAGGATAATGTTTATGAATTGGGATTGGGAAAAATTAAGGGAAAATCAGCAGAAGTTCGAACACAAGAGAGAAGGCGGGGGGCCAAGTATGCCAAGGCCACCCCAGATGGATGAGCTTTTGAGCAGGTTTAAAAGCTTTAAATTTCCGGGGGTTTTTCTTGTTGTGATTGTTATTGCGGCTTTATTTTTCGGTTCATCCACGTTTTTTACCATTGAAACAGATGAAGTCGGTGTTATTCAGCGATTTGGAAAATATGACAGAATCGCTCAACCGGGCTTGAATTTTAAATTTCCGTCGGGTATTGAAAAAGTCACCAAGGTAAAGGTGAAAAGAGTCTATAAGGAAGAGTTCGGTTTTCAAGCGGTCAAAGGTTCCGGCAATTACAGACTCGCAAGCAGTTCTTCTCAGGAAACGCCTTTGATGTTGACCGGGGATCTTAATGTGGCAGTGGTTCCCTGGATTGTGCAATACAGGATTTCAAATCCCAGGGATTATCTGTTCAAGGTTAAAGATGTCAGGGCTATTTTAAGGGACATGTCGGAAGCCACCATGAGAACAGTTGTGGGGGACAGGAGTATCAATGAGGTCATCAGTAAACGAGAAGAGATTGCTCTGGCTGCCAAGGAGATTCTTCAAAAAGAGATGGATCAGGCCCAGTCCGGTATTAATATTGTAACAATTGAAATGAAAAAGACAAATGTTCCGGAACCTGTTCAGGCTTCTTTTAATGAGGTTAATCAGGCCATTCAGGAAAAAGAGCAGACGATTTATAAAGCAAGGGAAGAGTACAACAAGGCTGTTCCTTTAGCCCGTGGTGAAGCCAAAAGGGTGATTAAGGATGCTGAAGGGTATGCCATTGACCGGATTAACCGTGCCCAGGGGGATGCCACCAAATTTTCAGCAATCTACCAAGCATATGCAAAAGCCAAGGATGTGACAAAAAAACGACTGTATCTGGAATCCATGCTGGAAATTTTCCCCAATCTTGGGACAAAGTATATTATTGACTCTGAACAAAAAAATATGCTGCCTTTTTTAAATATGGGTGGTGGTCAATCTGCGGCAGTTCCTCAAAATAGATTCCTTAATAAAAGTGAGTAAAAAATGAATAGTATTATAAAACCGTTGTTTTTGATTGTCGTTGCTGTTGCTGTTTTATTAACTTACAGCTCTGCCTACATTGTTGATGAAACCGAACAGGTTGTGATAACCCAGTTTGGTCGAGTTGTGGGGCAGCCTATTACCGAGCCGGGCTTGAAATTCAAGCTGCCGTTTTTTCAAATTGCCAATTTTTTTCCAAATAATCTGTTAACCTGGGATGGTGACCCAGGCCAGGTGCCCACAAAAGATAAAACTTATATTTGGGTGGATACCTTTGCGCGATGGAAAATTGTTGACCCTGTCAAGTATTTTCAGACCATTAACAATGAATTGGCCGCAATTGAGCGTCTGGATGATATTATTGATCCGGCCATGAGAAATCTTGTGACATCTTATCCCCTTGTTGAAAGTGTTCGAAATACGGATCGACCCATGGATACATTTGAATCGGTTGTTGATGAGAACAGGAAGCGTATTCAATATAAAATTAATCTGGGCCGCGATGAGATTACAAAAAGAATCGTAAAACAAGCCGGTGAAAAATTGATCCAGTTCGGTATTGAGCTTGTGGATGTAAAAATAAAACGAATCAACTATATTGAAAATGTTCGGCAGGCTGTTTATAACAGGATGATTGCCGAAAGAAATCAAATCGCCGAAAAATACCGGGCAGAGGGTATGGGTGAAGCAAGCAATATACGGGGTGAAAAAGAAAAAGAACTCCAGGTGATTAAATCCCAGGCATATAAAGATGCCCAGAAGATTAAGGGTGATGCTGATGCAACTGCCACAAAGATTTATGCGGATGCCTATGGCGTTGACCCGGATTTTTATGCATTTGTGAAGACAATGGAAGTCTATAAGAAGACCATGAAAAAAGACAGTACGCTGATTCTTTCAACGGATTCTGATTTTATGAAATACTTTAAGGGTATTGAACGGTAGGAAGAAGATTCGAGTATTGAGTTGAATTGGTTTGCAACTCAATACTCCGCAGATTACACCAGCTATTTTTTCTTTCTCTGGTGTCTGGTTTTGGCAAGGAGTTTTCTGTGTTTATGTTTCCTCATTTTTTTCCTTCTCTTTTTAATCACACTACCCAAAAAAATCACCTCCTTTGTATACATTATATTATTTTTTTTATTTCAAATTCGCTAAATAGTTACTATAGCATAATGTTTATTTAAATGTCCATTTTTTATTTTGGTATAAAAAGGCACCGGATGCAAACGTTACGACACTTTAATCAAGAAGAACTTCTAAAGGTTGATGAAGCCGTAAAAGTATCGGAAGAATTGGTTAATAACTATTTTAAACTGTCTTCCGGCCAGTGGCTGAAAAACAGGTATGATATTAAGACAGCAAAAGATCTGGCTGTTCATGAGCATGTTGACGGTCCATTTGCCCAGGTTGTCAAGTATGAAGGGCGCAAAAAAGATGTTCCTTTAGGGTCTTCTTCTTTTAGTTTCTATAAAGTGTGTCTTCAGGACAGCGCCATACTTTCAATTGTTGAAAAAGAGGGCGTGTTATTGGAACCTTTTCTTTTGTATGTGTTAACCCATGAACTGGTTCATGTTGTCAGATTTTTAAAATTTCAACACCGGTATGAAAATAAAAATGAAGCTGATGTTACCTTTGATGAAGAACGAAAAGTGCATCAGCTAACTTATATTATTTTAAACCAGTTATCCATTCCAGGTTTGAATCAAGTATTTGGATTTTATAAAGATTGGTTAATAATTTCGAGATCCGGCATATAGGTAAAAAATTTAGATACACCTTCTTGACAAGGATAAATAACTTATTATTTTATCTTTGATTTTCCAAGACGACTAAAGAAAAACGGAGAAGTAAAATGCCAGTTTATGAATATCAATGTACAGAGTGCGGACAAATAGAAGAAGCACTTCAAAAAATTTCAGATTCCCCTCTTACGACTTGCCCTCATTGCAAGGGCAGTCTGAAAAAGCTGATTTCACAAAGTTCATTTCATCTTAAAGGATCGGGCTGGTACGTCACAGACTATGGCGGTGCTAAAACGGGAACAGAAACAAAATCTGATAAAAAAGCCGGTACTAAATCCAAAGAATCAAAAACAACTTCAAAAACAACTTCAAAAAAGACAATTGATTCTAAAAATTAATGTTCCAAAAATTGAAGTTGAATAAAACAAACTATATGCATTAACACAACAAATACCATTTAAAGGAGAAAGTGATCATGAGTTTGAGACCATTGAGTGACAGAATTCTTGTTGAACGTGTTGAAGAGGACGAAAAAACCAAAGGCGGTATTATTATTCCTGATACGGCAAAAGAAAAACCGGCAGAAGGCAAAATCGTTGCCACAGGTAATGGCCGCATGGGTGAAGACGGAAAACTTCTTCCAATGGATGTAAAGATAGGGGATCGTGTTCTTTTCAGCAAATATGGTGGAACAGATGTAAAAATTGACGGTATTGATTATCTTATCCTTCGTCAGGATGATGTTCTCGGAGTAATTGAATAATTTAACGATATAAATGGAGATTATTGAAGATGGCAAAAGAAATTAAATATGATGCGAAGGCCCGTGAAGCAATGCTTAGGGGTGTTCAGGCTCTTGCAGATGCAGTTGTGGTTACTCTTGGACCTAAAGGACGAAATGTCGTTATTGAAAAATCCTGGGGCTCTCCCAATGTTACCAAAGATGGTGTAACTGTTGCAAAAGAGATTGATCTGGAAGATAAATTTGAAAACATGGGCGCTCAGATGGTAAAAGAAGTGTCCAGTAAAACTTCTGATATGGCTGGTGACGGTACTACTACTGCAACCGTTTTGGCCCGTGCAATCTATGAAAATGGCCAGAAGCTGGTTGTTGCAGGAAACAATCCCATGGGAATCAAGAGAGGGATTGACAAAGCGGTTGCTAAGATTGTTGAAAGTCTTGAAACAATAACAAAACCGACCAAAGACCAGAATGAAATTGCCCAGGTTGGAACCATTTCCGCAAACAATGATGCAACCATTGGTAATATTATTGCCGAAGCCATGGATAAGGTTGGTAAAGAAGGTGTTATCACCGTAGAAGAAGCCAAATCAATGGATACGACTCTGGACGTTGTGGAAGGTATGCAATTTGACCGCGGTTATCTGTCACCTTACTTTGTAACTGATTCAGAGAAAATGGTTGCAGCCCTTGACAGTCCGTTTGTTTTAATCTGCGACAAAAAGATTTCTTCCATGAAAGATCTTCTTCCGGTTCTTGAAGAGATTGCCAAAACAGGCAAACCTCTCATGATCGTTGCCGAAGATGTTGAAGGCGAAGCTCTTGCCACACTGGTTGTCAATAAACTTCGCGGCACCTTGAATGTTGCTGCAGTTAAAGCCCCGGGATTTGGTGACAGAAGAAAAGCCATGCTGGAAGATATTGCCGTATTAACCGGCGG
This sequence comes from Desulfobacula phenolica, assembly GCF_900105645.1. NCBI lineage: Bacteria > Pseudomonadati > Thermodesulfobacteriota > Desulfobacteria > Desulfobacterales > Desulfobacteraceae > Desulfobacula > Desulfobacula phenolica. The sequence goes on from NZ_FNLL01000001.1 coordinate 335,592, forward strand.
ACAGGTTGTTTCAGAAGACATTGGAATCAAACTTGAAAATGTAACCATTCAAGATCTGGGTCAGGCAAAAACCATTACGATTGATAAAGACAATACAATTATTGTTGATGGTGCAGGCTCCAGAGAATCGCTTGAAGGCCGCGTGAAAATGATTCGTGCCCAGGTTGAAGAAACTTCTTCTGACTATGATAGAGAAAAGCTTCAGGAAAGGCTTGCCAAGCTTGTTGGCGGTGTTGCAGTGATTAATGTTGGTGCTGCCACTGAAACTGAAATGAAGGAAAAGAAAGCCAGAGTTGAAGATGCCCTTAATGCAACCCGTGCAGCAGTTGAAGAAGGTATCGTGCCTGGCGGCGGTGTTGCTCTTGTCAGATGTATTGCAGCTCTTGAAGAACTTAGTCTTGAAGGCGAAGAACAACTGGGTGTGGATGTTATTGCACGCGCCATTGAAGAACCTCTTCGTAAAATTGCCGACAATGCAGGTGCTGAAGGATCTGTTGTTATCAATAAAGTCAAAGAGGGCACAGGTGCCTTTGGTTACAATGCCTTGACAAATGTTTATGAAGATCTGATTGAAGCCGGTGTCATTGATCCTAAAAAAGTGGTTCGTTTTGCACTTCAGAATGCAGCCAGTGTTGCCTCTGTCATGCTGACCACGGAAGCCATGATCGCTGAGAAACCTGAAGAAGGTGCTGGCGGCGGCGGAATGCCTGGTGGAATGCCCGGCGGCGGAATGGGCGGAATGGGCGGAATGGGCGGAATGATGTAATGTTTCGTTAAACAATAATACCATTCGTAATATTTGAATAAAGCCCTTGCTCATTTGGTGTGCAAGGGCTTTATTTTTTTTAACTATCTATAAAAGGGGCATTTCGTTTGGGTCTGAAGCTTTTGTTATCACAATTAAGACCTTGACATGAAATGCCGGCTCATATACTTAGTTTTATTAAAATTTATTTATTATCTTGCCACTGATTTATTATGTTATCTCTATTGGGAAGGTAAATTTGTAAGAGAGGTTGTATGACCACGGAAACCGTTGGATTGTTTTACATGCTGAGTGATGCAGGCCCGGTTGTTAAGTTTATCATGCTGCTGCTGCTGTTCTTTTCAATAACCTCATGGGCAATCATATTTATTAAATTCAGGTATGTAAGGAGTGCATTTAAAGAATCTGCTGATTTTACAGATGTTTTCTGGCAGTGCCGAAATCTTTCAGATGCATTTTCAAAAGCCAAGGCATTGAGATCAAGTCCGGTTGCAAGGATTTTTATCACTGCATATATGGAGATGGCAAGATCTGACAGCAAAGATAATGAAAAAACACAGGTAAAGCGAACAGATAACTCCTATTTCCAAGCAGTCGGCAGTATAAAACGATCGTTAAATCGATCCATTGGCGTAGAAGTCAGACGTCTGGTTCAATTGGTGCCGTTTTTGGCAACAGCTGGTAATACCGCTCCTTTTATCGGTCTTTTCGGCACGGTATGGGGGATCATGGATACCTTCCATGGGATCGGGTTGAGCGGATCTGCAAGCCTTGCCGTAGTTGCTCCGGGTATATCGGAAGCATTGATCGCAACGGCAGCAGGCCTTGCAGTGGCGATTCCTTCTGTTATTGCCTATAATTATTTTACGGACAGGATAAGGGTCTTGGATTCTGAGTTGCAGAGTTTTTCTTCAGATCTTTTAAATATAATGGAACGTGATATTCAAAAGCAAATGGAGGTATGATGCAATCAGGCTCAGGTAATGATCAGTTCATGTCCGAGATCAATGTCACCCCTTTTGTGGATGTCATGCTTGTTTTGCTGATTATTTTTATGGTGACGGCTCCCATGATGGTTCAGGGGGTTGATGTGGATTTGCCCAAGGCGACCTCAAAAGCATTAAACGGTAATGAAGAACGTTTGATTATTTCCATTGATGATGATTTAAAAGTGTTTATTAATGAACAGGTTGTCAGTGTTGAATTTCTGACCCTGAAGCTGGGGGCTGTATTGGAAAATTTTGATAAAAAAAATGTCTATCTCAGGGCGGATAAAAAAGTGCCCTATGGAGTCGTTGTCAATGTGATCTCAAAGATAAAACAATCCGGTATTGACAGTCTCGGGATGATCACCCTTCCTGAAGATGAAAATGCGTCCTGATTGACAGGTATGAGTCTCCCTATAAAAGTTAAAATCAGAAAAGATTCACTTCTTACTCCTGATTATGGCAGGAAAACAGGAATCGTTTTTTTTTCTATTTCAGTTGTTTTGCATGGTTTGTTTTTTTGCGGTATGATTTTTTGTCAGGATATCAAACTGTCCAAACCCCTGCCACCGGTTATTCAGATTGATTTGGTATCTTTTTCACCGGAACCGGTGTTTGAAGAACCTGCCAAAAGTCAAGCGCATTTAACGGAAAAAGGGGTTCCAATAAAGAAGGCTCCCATTATAACGAAAGCACCTGTTATAAAAAAGAGCAGGAAAATTCCAAATCTTAAACCGGATATCAGTTTAAAAGCAAAACCCAAGAATTTGAAAGATTTGATCGCCCTGCAAGAGAAAAAAAGAAAAGCATTAGATAAGAAAAAAGAGAACAAGCCGGTTGAAAAGAGGCCGGTTGAAAAGAAAAAGGCCAAAAAAGAAATTGATCCTGAAAAGGTATTGGAATCAGCAAGGAAACAATTGGAAAAAAAAGTTGAGGATCAATCCCAGGCTAAGCTTGAACAAGCCATGAGCCGTCTTCAGAAAAAGGTGCAGGAGCAGGGTAAGACAAATGAGGATCAAGGGAAGGGGGCATATGCCGGGTATGGAAAGAAGGGATATAAACCCATAGAGCTATATAAAATGGTTTTAGGTTCAAGAATAGAGCAGAACTGGGTGTTTAATGAAACCCTTGCCAGGATGAACCAGAACCTTGAAGTCAGAATCCTGATCAAAGTATTAAAAAGTGGTGAAATACGGGATATTATTTATGAAACCAGGTCAGGAAATCGTTATCTTGATGAATCTGCAAAAAAAGCAATTAAAAAAGCAAATCCACTGCCGCAGTTGCCGGGTGGAAGGCATTCCTATGATGTTATTGTTATTTTTACACCAAGAGGGCTGAAATAAAAATGGGTTTCATTGTCATGAATAAACGGTATCGTATCCATGAGATGGTTAATAAAACTATGGTATACAGATGTTTTCTTGTGTGTATTTGTTTTTTTTTATTGCAATGGGGTACTACTGTATGCGCTCAAGAATATGATTATATCAACATCAGTAATCCGTTTTTAAAGAAAACACCTATTGCTGTGACGGAATTTAAGGCGTTTAACGGGCATGAAGTTGAGGTAAAAGATGGAGAAAAAGCAAGGCGTATTTTAACACAGGCACTTGATTTTACAGGCTACCTTAAAACGATGAACCCTGTTGCATTTTTATCAAATCCTGCTGAATCAGGCATTCAATTGGGCCAGATTAATTTTCGGGATTGGACAGGCATTGGCACTGAGCTGCTGGTTACCGGGGGGATTATTGAAGCCAATGGCCAAGTAAAACTGAAATTAAGACTTTTTGATACATTTAATACAAAACTTCTGGTGGGCAAGGTATATAGCGGTTCGCGTTCCCAAATCAGGAAGATGATCCATTTGTTTTGCAGTGAAATATCCCACTCACTTACCGGTAAATGGGGGGTGTTCAATAGTAAAATTGCATTTGTTTCAACAGTAAACGGGAAAAAAGAAATATTCACCTGTGATTTTGACGGGCAAAACGTCAAGCAGATGACCTTCCACAAAAGTATTTGTCTTTCTCCATCCTGGTCTTTTGATGGGAAATGGCTGGCCTATGTTTCCTACGCAAAGGGGAAGCCGGATATATTTATTAAGAATTTCAATGAAAACAAAGGTGCAATTGTCAATTACAAGGGAATGAATATTTCTCCGGATTGGATGCCCGGACAGCTGAAACTTTCGGCAGCCTTAAGCTTTTCAGGGGATCAGGAAATTTATTTGTTGACCCTGACCGGAGAAATTATTAAAAGAATAACAAAAAGCTGGGGAATTGATGTGTCGCCCAAGTTTTCACCGGATGGCCAAAAAATAGTTTTTACTTCAAAACGGGCCGGAACTCCCCAGATATATATAAAGGATATTGAATCAGGAGAAGTGCGGCGGCTGACGTTCAAAGGTCTTAATAATACATCGCCGGCCTGGTCTCCTGATGGCAAGAAAATTGCTTATGTCAACATTAAAGATAATCATATTAATATTTTTATACTCAATGTTGATACGGGAATGCCGGTTCAATTGACTATGAATACGGGGGATAATGAAGATCCTGCATGGTCACCGGACGGAAGTATGATAACTTTTACATCAACTCGTGAAAACGGGGTTCCAAGAATTTTTGTAATGACTGCATCCGGATCAGACCAGCGAAGACTTTTAAGTCTGAGCGGCAAACAGACCCAACCGGATTGGTCAATGTAACAAAGTACTGAATAAATATGATATGGCGGGGGCAGGTTTTAAATCTGCTCTCTTTGTCATAGTAGGGTTGAATTACTAAAGTTGAATTAGTTGAGTTGAATCATAGGCGGGGACAAATTTGTTCCCTCAAACAAAGAGGAGATAAAAAAATGAAAAACAGAGTGTGGATTAATCTGACCATGGCAATCCTTGTTGCAGGACTTTTTTTTACTGTCTCATGCGCAAAAAAAACAATTGTGTCAGATGCAACGGCTATTGAGGATCAAGCTAAGGTAGAAGCAGATAAAAATGCTGCCAAAGCTAAAGCAGAAGCTCAAGCGCAAGCAAGGGAAGAGGCAGATCGTATTGCACAGCAAGAACTGGAAGATCGAATTGCCAATGAAAAAGCGCTGAAGCAAGCTAAAATAATGGCTGCAAAAAAACGGTTTGAGAACCAGAACATCCATTTTGAATATGACAGCTCTCAACTGAGTCCCATGGCAAAAACAATTTTAAGAGAGAAAGCAGCATGGTTAAAAGCAAATTATTCGGTATCCGTAACCATTGAAGGCCACTGTGATGACCGCGGTACAACTGAATATAACCTTTCACTGGGTGAAAGGCGTGCCACTTCGGCAAAAGCTTATTTGGTCAATCTGGGCGTTTTGGCTTCTCGTTTGAACACCATCAGCTATGGTGAAGAACAACCTGAAGATTTTGGAAAAACAGAAGATGCATACAGAAAAAACAGGCGCGCTCATTTTGCAATTGATTAATACAGGATTGATTTAAAATCTGTTCTTGCAACTATAAATTTGTCCTTCCACAAATTTCTTTTGATTGCTGGAGTTTAGTTATGAGAATCAAATATTTGTTTGGTGTTGTGGTTATTGTATTGGTTTTTTCCGGCTGTGTCGAATCCCAGAGTTTTGTGATTCTTGAAAACAAGGTGGCAACTCTGGAATTGAAAAATAAGCGGCAAACTGAAAAATCAAAAGAATCTGCCGTGCAAAATGAACAGATTCGTTTGAAGTTTGAGCAGAATATTGAAAGTATCGAAAAAAGATTAAATGAAAGTCACAGTATCAGCCAGGAAGAGTATGCTGAAATGAAAGATACTATTCAGAGTATCAAATCAGACATTCAGAGGCTTCAAGGTATGATTGAAGAAATTAATCACAGTTTTGCACAATACCGCCAAAATGATAGTGAATCAATTGAGAAAAAAATTGATCGACTTGATCAGGCAGTCTCAAAGAATTATGAAAAAGTGATAGCGCTTGAAAAGTATATGGGGTTTGAACCATCTGCAGCAGGAAAAATTGAAAAAAAAGCAGTCTCATCAATAGAATCCGGAAAGACTGCCGAACTTGAATTGTATGAGTTTGCAAAGAAATTGTTTGATGAGGGAGATAAGGAAAACGCCCGTATCCGGTTTGAAAACTTTATCAATAAATATCCGGATTCTAATAATGCGGACAATGCAAGATTTTGGATTGCCGACAGTTATTATGCTGAAAAATGGTTTGAAAAAGCAATCCTGGAGTACCAGAAAGTCTTGGAAGTGTATCCTAACAGCAATAAATTGGCTGCAGCAAGATTAAAACAAGGGTATGCGTTTGCTGAACTGGGTGAAAAAGCTAACGCAAGACTTATCCTGAAAGAATTGTTAAAAAAACACCCTGATTCAAATGAAGCCAAATATGCTCAAAAGAAATTAAAAAGTTTAAAGTAAGTCTATCAATTTTTATGGTAAAACTAGTTGGAATTGATCCTGGGTTGGCCGGCACTGGCATTGGCGTTATAGAGGGAAATAATCGGGAAATCCTATCGTATTCATTTGGCAGCATATCCACTGGTTCAAAGGAGCCGATTCATTTCAGACTTCACACCATTTATTCTAAAGTTCTGTCTTTTCTTTGCGCACAAAAACCTGATCGTGTGGTGATAGAGGACATATACTCACTTGAAAAATACCCTGGATCAGGTATTATGCTGGGCAAAGTTTCAGGTGTTCTTCTTCTGGCTGCTTATAAAGCAGGACTTGATGTGGAAGAAATTTCCGTAAGGGAAATGAAAAAAATTGTTTCCGGGAATGGGCGCGCAGACAAACATCAGGTGGAACGGTCTGTCCGTAATTTATTGGGACATGGTGAGCCAATAAAGCCCTTTCATGCATCTGATGCACTGGGGCTGGCTTTGACAGGATATTACAGGTATAAAAGGATGCTATGATCGGATATCTGGAAGGAATTATTCTACAGTTTGAATCTGATGGTATTCTGCTGCTTGTGGGTAACGTAGGATATGAGGTGCTGTTGAATCCTCAAATGGTTGAGAAGCTGGCATCCCGGGAAACCACAGATAGCATGATTTCTCTGTATATTTATTATCACCAGACAGATCGACAGCCAAAGCCTGTTCTTATCGGTTTTGAATTTCCTGAGGAAAAAGAATTTTTTCAAACATTTATTACCGTAGATGCCATCGGTCCCATGAAAGCCGTCAAAGCCATGACTAGGCCGTCCAGTGAGATTGCAAGGGCTATTGAAAAAAAAGATGTCTCGTTTTTAACCGGTTTAAGTGGGGTTGGTAAACGAACGGCTGAAAAAATAATTGCAACCCTTCATGGAAAAGTTGAAAAATTTATGCTGGCAAATCAGGGTGAAAATCATGATAAAAAAGAAATGAAGACTGAATCTTTTGTGCTTGAGATACCCGACATTGGCCGGCAGGTTGAGGATGTCCTTGTGGAGCAGCTGGGTCATTCACCTGCATCTGCAAAAAGAATGGTCAGGGAAGCCTTGGAAACTAATGATAAAATTTCAACGCCGGAAGAACTTTTTGATGAGATCTTTGGGAAAGATTAGATAAGCCATGAATGATGATATTATTTCCTATTCTTCTGAGAAAAAAGGGATTGTTACATCCAACAGCACATCCGATGATTTGTCTTCGGATATTGTTTCCTTAAGACCCATAAGCTTTAATGACTATGTGGGACAGAATGATACGGTAGAAACCTTGAAGATTGCCATACAGGCAGCCAAGATGAGGAATGAACCGTTAGATCACATATTGCTTCACGGGCCTCCTGGTTTAGGTAAAACAACCGTTTCCCATATCATTGCCAATGAAATGGAAAAAGAGCTGACCGTCACGTCAGGACCCACCCTGGAGAAGGGAGGGGACCTTATTGGAATATTAACTAATATAGGCAAAGGGGATATTTTATTCATTGATGAAATCCATCGAATTCCAAAAGTTGTTGAAGAATTTTTATACCCGGCCATGGAAGACTTTGCCGTGGATTTTATATTTGACAAGGGGATTCATGCAAGAAGTCACAGATATCGCTTAAACCAGTTTGTTCTTATTGGCGCAACCACTCGAGTGGGGCTTTTATCCTCCCCTTTAAGGGATAGATTCGGACTTTTTCGAACACTTGATTTTTATTCTGTGGATCAACTGGTTATTATCATTAAACGGTCTGCTGCTATTTTGAACATAACCATCTCGGATGATGGCGCTCTGGAACTGGCCCAAAGATCCAGAGGAACCCCGAGGATTGCCAACAGGTTATTAAAAAGAGTTAGGGATTATTCACAGGTAAAATCACATGGAAAAATTGCCAGAAACAGTGTTCAAGCAGCTCTTGAACTCGAAGGAATTGATGCCCTGGGTCTGACATGCCTTGACAGGAATTATCTGAAAACCATAGTGGATTTTTATAAAGGAGGACCTGTGGGGATTGAAGCCATTGCGGCAACATTGCAGGAAGAAACCGATACGCTTGTGGATGTCGTAGAGCCGTTTTTATTGCAAATCGGCCTGGTTCTTCGCACATCCAGTGGCAGAAAAACTTCGGAAAAAGCATATCACCATCTTAAAGTTAAACCATAAAATAAGCCGTGTTTTTTGATTTGGATGAAAAATAATATAAGTTTAAATAAACAAAATGTCCTGTGTTTGCTTTTTGCGGGACTGTTTTTTTTAACATTTGATTCTATTGTTTTTTCAGATGAAAAATCATTTCCATCCGCAATTATTAAATTGCCTGAAAATGAAAATGTAATTTTAGTTGAGAAAAAAAGCCAAACCCTTTTTCTTTATACTTCCCGAGCCAATGAAATGGTTGTTGTGTTTCAGTTTCCTTGTTCGACAGGAGAGGCATCCGGTATAAAATTCAAGGCAGGCGACAAGAAAACACCCGAGGGTATTTATTTTTTGAAGAACGAATATGAGGATAAATACTTGTCACCGGTATATGGGAAAAAAGCATTTCCAACAGATTATCCCAATTTTATTGATAAAAGAGTGGGGAAAAATGGATCAGCTATCTGGATACATGGTACAAATAAAAAACTCAAGCCCATGGATTCAAACGGATGCATTGCATTGGAAAATGCTGATATCCTGAAGCTTTCAGACTATGTAACCCTTGATTCAACACCTGTGATTATGGTTCAGGAAATTGACAAGGTTAAAAACGAAACAATCATCAAACAGGCTATGAATATTGATTCTATCTTGACGCAATGGGAAATTTCCATTGAAAACGGAAATTATCATGATTATTTATCATTTTATTCTCCTGAATACTTACCCTATATCAATTGGTGGGAGCAGTGGTTCAAAATAAGAAAACAAGCGGACAAGTCTGATTTAAGCCTGGGGGTGAAAAGGGAAAGAACTGGGATCTATTATCATAACCGTGTTTTTGTGGTTTTATTTGATTTGTTTTTAACCGCTAAAAATGGAAAAGTCCAAAATGGAAAAGTATGCTTAGGCAAAAGAAAATTATTTTTGGAGTATCAAGACAATACCTATAAAATTATTGGCGATATTTTTCAAACAGTATCAAAAAAATTTCAAAAAGCAAAAGTTCCTTTGATTACAGCTGCAAATACACTTGTAACACCGGTTTTTACAAAAGAATCAATCATTAATACCACTCAGCAATGGCTGGCGGCATGGTCAAAAAAGGATATGACCAAGTATGCTTCATTTTATGCTGAAAATTTTTACTCTGACGGGATGAATAAAAAGGCTTGGGTTAAAAGAAAACAGAATTTATCAAAAAAATATGATTATATACATGTTTCCGGTAGAGAATTCAAAGTAAAGCCGGGCAGGATGACATGTGAGATTTCTTTTTTTCAGGAGTATAAATCCAGCAGGTTAACAACCCAGGGGGTAAAAAGTTTGAAATTAGTTAATAAAGGTGGATTATGGAAGATATATCAAGAGAGCTGGAAAGGGAAATAAGGCGATCCAGACCAAAGCCATATAAAAAGAACAGAAAGTCAAGGATTATGATAATTGATGATTTCGGAGGAATAAGATCCGGTGAATATTTAAAGCCTCTTTTAGGTGTTTTATCTGCCGTCAGCATACTTTTTTTTGTGGCAGCGGCCATATTTTATTATACCGGGATATCCAGGGGTGTGGATTTAATTAAAACCAGGCTTGTTCGATCTGAAAACAGAGTTGATGAACTGAGCAGGGAAAAAGAAATATTAATGGCAAGGTTGGTGATTTCGGGAAAAGATCCAAAGATTATTAAAAAAGAAGTTGAAGAAAAAAAACCTGTGGTCTCAAAGAATCGGGAAGCAAATTGCGTTTCGGAACTTGAAAATAGGGTCAAAACAAATCAGCTTTCAACGGCTGAACAACAAGAAAACAGGGTTCAATCTAAATTAAATGCCTCTAAACTAAATACTATTGATAAACCGCCTGACACATCAGCCAAATCTAAAGTGATGAAAAAAACAGTTTTGATAGAAAAATTTGCTGTTACAAAGGATGGAACAAATGGCGATCTTCTGGTTCGATTTAATATCAAAAATAGTTCTAATAAACCCGGAGATGTTTCAGGAAGAATTTTCACACTGTTGAAACCTGATAACAATATTGAAGATCAATGGCTTGTGGTGCCAGCCTCAGCCTTGAAAAATGGTATTCCGTCTGAGTATGGAAAAGGGCAGTATTTTTCAATTGCGCATTTTAAACCAGTTAAATTCAGGATCAAAAGTCAGGCTGATCCTGAATTTTTTAAAAAAGCGGCTATTTTTATATTTAATGATCAAGGTGATTTGATATTCGATAAGATGATCGATATCACTGAGGCTTAAGGCGGTAAAAGGTATTCAATCATAGGCAGGCCGGGAGATATAAAGTGGGAAAGAAAAACAGCCAAAACCTTTCAATTATTGATAGGGAACTAAAAATTGAGGGATCAATATCAAGCAGCGGAAAATTGATTATAAAGGGGCAGGTAACAGGTGCTATTGAAGGAGAGGTGGTGATCATTGCAGAGGGAGGGCAGGTGAATTCCAGTGCTACAAAGGTATCCAGTATTACGATTGGCGGAAAATTTCAAGGAGAAGTTACGGCATCCAGGGAATTGATTATTCTTGCCACTGGGGTATGTGCAGGTAAAGTAGAGTGTAAAGACCTTATTGTTGAAAATGGTGGTGTTTTAAATGCTGAAGTTTTTTGTAAGACCTCAAGCAAACTATCGGCAGGGAAAGATTCAACTGCGCTTGACAACCCTGATTTACAAAAAGGAAAACAGATAGAGCTTTAAATTTTGCTTGACATGGATATTAAAATTATGTAAGTTTTATAGATTGTGTTTATGAAGAGGAGCGTTGAAGAAATTGAAAAAATATACATATAGTGCAAAAAGATCAGACAATAGTGAAAATTGGTGTGTCATTGACGCAAAGGATAAAATTCTCGGCAGGCTTGCATCTCAGGTGGCGTATAGGATTCGTGGAAAACACAATCCTCTTTTTACGCCTCATGTTGATACGGGTGACTGGATTATTGTTATCAATGCAGATAAGATTCGTATGACGGGTAATAAACTGGATCAAAAAAAGTATTACCGTCATTCAGGTTATATTGGCGGCATTAAATCCACTACGGCAAAAGAATTGCTGGAGAAAAAGCCTGAAGAGTTGATAAAAAAAGCGGTTAAGGGAATGCTTCCTAAGAATCGACTTGGCAGAAAACTTGGTAAAAAATTATTTGTATATACGGGCGATCAGCACCCTCATGCTGCTCAAAAGCCTGAAGTTGTTGAAATCTAAGGAATAAAGGACGCGATAATTATCAATGGAAAGTGGAAACGTATTTTACGCGACTGGTAAAAGAAAAGATTCTATAGCCAAAGTATGGTTAACACCCGGCAATGGTAAGATTGTAGTCAACAATAAAGATCTTAATGAATACTTTGAATTAAATGTAACAAGAGATTTGCTTTTATCCCCTTTGGTTCTTACTGAAAAAAGCGATGCTTTTGACATTAAAGTTACCGTGATGGGCGGCGGAAAATCCGGTCAGGCCGGTGCTGTACGTCTTGGTGTGTCCAAAGCGCTTGAACTTTCAGATCCTGATCTTCGAGGTGTTTTAAAAAACGCAGGATTCCTTACAAGAGATTCAAGGAAAAAAGAACGTAAAAAATACGGTAAAAAAGGCGCAAGAGCAAGCTTTCAGTTTTCAAAAAGATAGCCTTTTTTATTCAATCGAATCATCCGGTACAAACGCACCAGGGACAAAGATGTTTTTTTTTGTCCCTTTTTGTGTTGGGAAATGAAAGATAAAAATGAAGACCTTTTTGTTCTACGATATTGAAACCAGTGGTTTAAATCCTGCATTTGATCAGATTTTAACGTTTGCCTTCATCCGAACTGATTTTGGACTCAATGAAATAGACAGGCAAACCATTACCATTCGGTTGCGTAAAGACATTGTGCCGTCGCCAAAAGCTTTTTTAACTCACGGTTTGACTTACGATGAATTAGAACATGGTATCAGTGAATATGAAGCAGCTTTGAAAATTCATAACATATTAAACACACCGGGTACTATAAGTCTGGGGTATAATTCACTTGGTTTTGATGATGTTTTCTTAAGGTTTCTTTTTTATCGAAATCTTTTAGATCCCTATTTGCATCAATATGGTAATGGGTGCTATAGGATGGATATTCTGCCAATTACGGCTGTATTCAGGGTCTTTTATCCATCTTGTCTGAAGTGGCCGTGCATTGATGGAAAACCAAGTCTGAAACTTGATTTGATTTCTTCTGAAAACAGGTTTGTCACTTCCGGCAAGGCTCATGAAGCAATGAATGATGTTGAGGCTGTCATTGAGCTTGTCAGAAAATTGGTTCTTCAAAAGGATATTTGGAAATATTGTCTTGAATTTTTTAATAAAACCCGGGATGAAATCAGGATAAGCCGCATTGAAAAAACTTTTGATATTCAATCAGAGCGCTTCAGTGTTTGTATTATGGTTTCGGCATCTTTTGGGGCCGGGAAAAATTACCTGGTGCCTGTTATCCGTCTTGGAGAATCAAGGGTGTATAAAAATCAAAGTCTTTGGTTGCGACTTGATTCAGACGACATTATAGGCCTGGATGCGGATCAGGATTTGAAGGATACGTTTGTGATAAGAAAACGTCCCGGAGATGCATTGATCGTATTGCCTGCCCTTGAAAGATTTTGGGAAAAATTGCCGGAGGCTTCGCAAAAATCTGCCAATGAAAATATGGATAAAATTCGTCATCACCGGGAAAAATTTTTTGAATTTATTGAGTACCATTGCAGTTATAAATATCCTTTTGTACCCAACATAGACCCGGACGCAGCGCTTTACCAGGATGGTTTTTTTTCCTCCCTTGAGAAAAAACAAAGTGATTTGTTTCATAAGGCTTCGAACAACCGGAAAAAAGAAACCTTACAAAAAATTCAAAGCCCCAGGATAAAAAAATTAGCCGGTCGTATTTTTGACAGGAATTTTAAAGATGAAACAGGGCAATCAAAAGATAGTGAATATCATCTTTACTTGAACAGGTTAAGATCTTCTTTGCCTGAAGATCAGTTTATCGGCTATAAAAACGATATAAAATTTAATTGTAAGCAAGGTATGCGGGAATTAAAGGAAGTGGAACAGGAGCTTTTGAGTCCGAATCAGGATCAAAAAAAGATGCTTGGATGGTTAAAAGAGTATATAATGAATTTATCAATTCCTTCTGCTTAGAGTTTTCAGGTCGTCAATCTGGGCATCATGGATAAACCGGTTTAAAAGTGTTTCATTTTTATTTCCCAGGTTTAAAATTTTTAGCCCCACTAAAGCGTAGGTTCTGGAATTATTTGTATTGATTCTGACAACTTGCGTCTTGATAGATAGAACACCAACAGGTGTGCCCTGATTCGTATTGATCAGGATAATTCCTATCATAATATGCTCATTGATTTTTATTTCACACAAAGGATTTGGTTTGTTGTTAGTTTTTTTTGGAATCACAAGGCTAAGCCCGGAAAGAGAAATATCTTTAATAGAAAATTCCCTTGACGTATAATATTCAAAATTTTTATATCGCAGTTTTCCTTTAACCAGATGCTTTGCATTAAGCAACAATCGAAAACCACCCCTGATATTGGTCTCTTTTACAGGCAACTCATAGCTTAACAACACCGCTTGTACTTTTGTATTATTGGCGAGCGCGAAGTGATTAATGATTTTAAACTGACGACAAGTTACGCCGAGTCTTATTTTTCTGTTTTTATCCTGAATAATAGTGGTCAGGTGTAACTCTTTAAAATTCGTATCTTTTAAAAACGGTATGTGAGGTTGGGCAATAATAATTGACGTATTGGCCACATTAATATCATAAATAATGGATGGCCTGCAGTAAGGTGCCAGGGAATTAATATTGAAAACCATATCCACCCCAACGGATGGCAGCATTATTTTGCTTATATCAAAGCCCATGGTTTAATTACTATCCAGGCAGTATTTATCCTGATGCGTCATACTGCCTGAACCAAACCTGTCGATATTATTTTACAGCGTCTTTTAATGCTTTTCCCGGGATGAACTTTGGTACGTTTCTGGCCGGAATATCAATTTCTTTGCCGGTTTGTGGATTTCTTCCCTTTCTGGCTTTTCTTTCAGCTGTTTTAAATGTTCCAAAACCAACCAGTGTAACAGAATCATTGTTGGACAGAGCATCTGTAATTGCCTTGATGGTGCAGTCAACAGCAGACTGTGCATCTTTTTTGCTGTTAAGTACTTCTGAAACCTTGTTTATTAAATCACCTTTATTCATTTTGATCACTCCTTTTTTAGGTTTTAGAAATGTTTAAATACTAAAATCGTCGATAACATAATTTTTTAAGTTAAATTGAATCAGCTTTTCTGCGTAAGTTACGTCGTTGAGAGGCCCGTGTCAAGTATTTATTCACATTTTTTATTAAATTTGTTGCCAGAATGAAGCGAAAATCATAAAATCAACTTAAACAGGAGGAAAATATGGATGCAGCACTGGTAAATCCCTTTATTGAGGGTACGTTACATATTCTTGATACAACGGCATTTGTAAAAGTAAAACCGGAAATTCCGTTTTTGAAAAAAGATAGAAAAGCATTGGGTGATATTTCCGGGCTGCTTGAAATATCCGGTGATCTTTCCGGCTCAGCCGCCATTAGTTTTTCGGAAAAAAGTATACTTGGAATCGTTTCGGCGATGTTTGGTGAGGATATGACCCAACTCAATGAAGAAATAAATGATGCGGTAGGTGAGATCTGTAATATGGTAGCCGGCCATGTTGCGACAAAAATTGCTGAGATGGATAAAAAGGTAAGAGTTAAGTTTACGGAGATCAAAATAGGCAAGGATGCATTTATAGAACACGTTAAAGGTGTGAAACATGTTCTTGTTCTTCCTTTTAATACGACAAAAGGTAAGATGGTTATAGAAATATGCTATGAAGGTGTGAATGATGGGTGATGAGGCGGAGCGGCAATTTGTTTCTCAATACTCAGAAGCCGGCACCTAAAATCCAAAACTCACCAGATACCAGTGAATCAATTGATTTCCAAAGAAAATATATACAATTGCGCCTAACGACAGAAATGGTCCAAAAGGAATCTTTAATTTTGTATCTGCTATTCTGGTGTAAAGCATGATAAAAATTCCGGTGATGGTGCCGAATAATGAGCCTGTAAAAATAGTGAAAACAACCCCTTTTATTCCGGTTGCAGCGCCAATCATGGCCAGAAGTTTAATGTCACCGCCGCCCATGCCCTCTTGTTTCTTTAGTAAATAATAAAAAAGCGCTACCGCATATAAACTGCCCCCTCCGGCCAGTATGCCCAATAGAGTGGTTTTTATGGTCATTTCAGGTATGAAATAGAAAGAAGACGCAAAGATTGGTATGCCTGTAAGAGAGATGCTGTCCGGGATGATTTGATAATCAATGTCGATAAATGAAATGGTAATTAAAGCGCTTATGAAAACAAACCAGTAGGCCATGGAAGGAGTTAGCCCGAACTTAAGGAATAACAGGAGGGAAAAGATACCGGTCAGCGCTTCTATAAAAGGGTACCTGATGGATATCGGGTTCAGGCAGAATTTGCAGTGGCCCATTAAAAAGAAGTAGCTGAATATGGGAATATTGCAGTAAAAGGGAATGCTGTTTTTACAATTGGGACAGAACGATCCCGGCGTGACAATAGATTTGTTTGCAGGAATCCGGTAAATACAAACATTTAAAAAACTTCCGATACAGGTGCCGAATATAAAAACAATCATTCCCGGAATTATTAAGTTTGAATAAGAAAAATAGTCTGTCATTGTCATGTTCTCTTTTTGTTTAGGTTTTGTTATTTTCTTTTATTATAGTTAAAAATATTTTTTCAAGGATATTGTAAAAATTAAAATGTGTTTTATTGTAAAGTCACCAGTATGAAGGTATGAAAAGTGAATGTCAAACACTGAATGCAAAGTTAACTGTCAAAAAAATTTTCATTCAGTGTTTTTTATATGAATAATAAGGAGCAAAAATGGCTGAAGCAGATATTGATGACCTGATTGAAATTATAGAAAAAGAAAGCAACATAGAGGATATCCCGAAAATTCTTCCCATGATGCCGGTAAGAGATGTTGTCGTATTTACCGATATGCTGCTGCCATTGTTTGTCGGACGGGAAAAATCCATTAAAGCAGTTGAAGAGACTGTGGAGTATGACAGGTATATCTTTTTGAGCGCCCAGAAAGATTCTGAACTGGAAAAACCAACAGCAAAGGATGTTTATGCCGTTGGTACGGTTGGCAGGATTCAAAAAATGATCAAGTTGCCGGATGGCAGGATCAAGGCCCTGGTTCAGGGAATAGCCAAGGCAAAGATATTGGAATACGTTAAAAAGAGAACTTTTTTTAAAGTTCGGATTGAATTTTTAACGGATGTCGATCCTGTGGAACTCAGCATTGAAGATGAAGCTTTGATGCGTAATGTCAAAGAAGCCAGTGAAAAATTATTGGCCCTTAAGGGCGAGTTTTCGGGGGATGTGGGGGATTTGTTGTCTCATATTGAATCTCCCGGCAAATTGGCAGATCTTGTTGCTTCCAATTTGAATTTAAAGGTTGAGGATGCCCAGATTTTACTTGAAATCACCGAAGGAACCGAACGGTTGAAAAAGGTGAATGATCTTTTGGCAAGAGAACTGGATCTTTCAACGGTTCAGGCTAAAATTCAAATAGATGTCAAAGATGAGATTTCTAAAAATCAAAGGGATTATTATCTCAGAGAGCAGGTAAAGGCAATTCACAGGGAGCTTGGAGAGAATGACGAGAAACTTGCCGAAATAGAAGAGTTTAAGGAAAAAATTAAAAAATGCAAAATGCCCCAGGACTGTGAACAAGAGTCACAAAAGCAACTCAAACGTCTTGAGCAGATGCATTCCGACTCTTCTGAAGCTTCGGTTGTAAGAACCTATCTTGACTGTATCGTTGATTTGCCATGGAGCAAAGCAACAAAAGATTTTCTTGATATTCCAAAATCACAAGAGGTTCTGGATGCAAATCATTTTGGTCTGGATAAAGTCAAAGAAAGAATTCTTGAGTATTTGAGTGTCAGAAAATTAAATCCCCAGAAAAAAGGACAGATCATTTGTTTTGTGGGGCCTCCTGGTGTTGGAAAAACATCGTTGGGACAGGCTATTGCCAAAGCCATGAAGCGTAAGTTTCATCGGCTGTCCTTGGGCGGTATCCGGGATGAGGCTGAGATCAGGGGACATCGAAGAACTTATATCGGTTCCATGCCGGGACGGATTTTGCAAGGGTTGCGGCAATGTGGTACAAATAATCCCGTATTCATGCTGGATGAAATCGACAAACTGGGAAATGATTTCAGAGGAGATCCTTCTTCTGCCCTGTTAGAGGCTCTTGATCCTGAGCAGAATTTTGAATTTTCAGACCATTACCTGAATATGCCTTTTGATCTTTCCAATGTGCTGTTCATTTTAACCGCAAACATGTCCGACACGATTCCGTCTGCTTTGCTGGACAGGATGGAAGTGATCAGAATCTCCGGGTATACCCGCCAGGAGAAAAAAGTGATTGCCCAAAAACATCTTTTACCCAGAAAACTCAAGGATAACGGTTTGATTCGCAGGTCCATTCATGTCAGTTCCGCTGCCATGGAGTTGATTATTGCAGAATACACGCTGGAAGCCGGTGTACGAGGGCTTGAAAGGAAGCTGGATGCCATCTGCAGAAAAATTGCAAGGCAGATTGCAGATGGGAAAAAGGGAAAATTTTCCATCACCCGTCAAAATCTTACAAAATATCTGGGTCCGCCCCAATATCTTACAGAGCTTGATCAGGAAGAGAGCCAGGTGGGCCTGGCAACAGGCCTTGCATGGACTGAAGTCGGCGGAGAGCAGTTGTATATCGAGGTGTCATTGTATCAGGGAAAAGGAGAGCTGCTGGTCACAGGCCAGATCGGTGACGTGATGCAGGAATCTGCCAGGGCTGCCCTTACTTATACAAAAGCCAATGCAGATAAATTTGGTATAAACAAAGAAGATATTGATAATAACGATATTCATATTCATGTGCCTGCCGGTGCAATTCCAAAAGATGGTCCTTCAGCAGGAATTGCCATGGCAACGGCATTGATTTCAGCATTTACCGGTCGCAAAGTGAATAATAAAGTGGGAATGACAGGTGAAATTTCTTTGCGAGGAAGGGTTTTGCCCATCGGGGGGCTTAAAGAAAAAGCCCTTGGTGCTTTAAGGGCAGGCATTGACCATGTGATCATTCCCGAAAAAAACAAAAAAGATTTATATGATATGCCCAAGGTGATTAAGAATAAAATGAAATTTACCTGTGTAAGTGATATACGGGAAGTTCTTGATATTGCTTTGGAAGAAAAATCAAATAAAGAAAATTCAGATGAAGAAAAACCGGACAAGAAAAGGGCAGATAATTGAAACTTCTTTGTCTGAGTACGGCAGAACAGGGATGCAGCTTGGCAATTGTTGATGGAAGCATACTTGTTTGTGAAGAGTTTTGGGATGCCAGGCTGACGCATTCCAGGCGACTTGTGAAAATGATCGAGCATATGCTTGAAAACCGCGCTTTTATGGCACTGGGTGACATGGAAGGTTTTGTGGCTGCCAGGGGGCCGGGAAGCTTTACAGGGCTTCGAATCGGTATAAGTGTAGTCAAAGGATTGGCCTATGCCATGGGGAAACCTGCGGCAGGTGTTTCAAGTCTGGATGGGATTGCGTTCCGGTTTGATCATTGTTCCATTCCGGTTTGTGTGATGATGGATGCCAGGAGAAATGAAGTCTATTGCGCTGTTTATCATTTTGACCATGGCAGGTTGATGTCAAAAACCAAGGAAAGTGTTGTCAGTCCTGAAGAGGCAATCGGTATGACAAGCGGGCCTGTAGTGTTTGCAGGGTCGGGATCAAAAGCGTACCGGGATATCATTGAACAAACAGCCGATAATCCTGAGTTTGCGGATAGATTCTTGGATTCTGTGAGCGCAACCGCATTGCTCCGGTCCCTGGGTTCAAAAGAAGATTTTTTTAATTGCTCCGAAAATAGACTTGCTCCGGTTTATATCAGACAGTCTGATGCTCAATTGCAATTTGCTGAAAAATAAGGACATTGACATAAGGATAGATTGTTTGATAGTGTGACGCAGATATAATTGAAGAAAGTTAAATTATGGATAATTCAAAATGGCCGGCGCGGGCGGTTTTACCGGTTGCTCAACCCGGCCTGAAATTTATATTTATAGCCATTCTCATTACGGGGATGCTTTTTTATTTTGAGCGGGGAGTATTTTTCTGGATCTGTCTGGCAGTGACTTTATTTGTATGCTGGTTTTTTAGAGATCCTGATCGTGTGCCCCCTCAAGAGGAAAACAGCCTTATCTCTCCTGCTGACGGAAAGGTCATTTGTGTTGAAAAACAAGAAAAATGTGACTATTTATCCGATCCCTGCATCAAGGTCAGTATTTTTATGAATGTGTTTAATGTTCATGTAAACCGTGTTCCTTTTGACGGGATGGTGCAAAAGGTTGTGTATCATCCTGGAAAGTTTATGAATGCGTCTTTTGACAAGGCATCCATTCACAATGAGAGAAATGCATTGATTATCAAGACAGCGGATGATGCAAATTTTGCAGTGGTTCAGATAGCCGGTCTCATTGCCCGGCGTATTGTGAATTGTGTTAAAGAGGGTGAAATACTGAAAAAAGGGGATCGGTATGGGATGATTCAGTTCGGCTCCCGTCTTGATTTGTATTTGCCCCGGGATTTTAAAGTCGCTGTAAGTGTTGGTCAAAAAACAAAGGCCGGGTCTACTATCATTGGATATATGAAATAAAGGGGATAGACCTTAAAGGATGCAAAAACAGAATTTTAAAAAAAGTATTTATATTCTCCCCAATCTATTTACGTCCATGAATTTATTTTGCGGATACTATTCAATTACGGCAACTATCCAGCTAAGATTTGTTGATGCCGCTATTGCAATATTGATTGGTGCCGTGTTTGATTTGCTGGACGGTAAAATTGCCAGGGCAACCCATACCACCAGTAAATTCGGTGTTGAATATGATTCTCTGGCAGATCTGATTACCTTTGGGTTGGCACCTGCGCTTTTAATGTTTTTGTGGGTGCTTGAATCCATTGGCAGGCCGGGTTGGTCCGCAGCTCTCTTGTTTACGATATGTGGCGCATTAAGGCTTGCCAGGTTTAATACCAGTAAATCATCCGGTATTGATTTCGAGGGGTTGCCGATTCCTGCTGCTGCGGCAATGAATGTTTCCGCAGTTCTTTTTTTCTACAGATTGCAGATTAGTCCGGAATCCTTCAAGCTGATTTTTATGATACTGATGTTCGCGCTTTCTTTTTGCATGGTAAGTTCGTTCAGGTACAAAAGTTTAAAAAAGGTATCTTTTTTTAAAAGCATGAAATTTAACAAACTTGTCATGCTTGTCCTTGTTTTTGTTGCCTTTGCCACCGAACCTTATATTTTTCTTTTTGTTGTTTTTTCATTATATGTTGTGTCCGGACCTGTTTTATCACTGTTATATCATCACACATCCAAAACTGAAAAAGCGATTTAAAATTTATAAAGGGTTTAAAAATAATAATTATTATGGAGTAAATTGAACGTTGGAGCAGATACCTATAACAAAACAGGGCTATGCAGCCTTGAAAAAAGAACTTGAACGATTGAAAACAATTGAGCGGCCTGAAAACATCAAATCAATAGAAGTGGCCCGTGCCCATGGTGACTTGTCTGAAAATGCCGAATATCATGCTGCCAAGGAAAAACAGTCATTTCTTGAAGGCAGGATTGGTGAAATCAGCTATAAGATTGGAAATGCTAAAATAATTGATCCGGAAACCGTACCAAAGGATGCTGTCAGGTTTGCCTGCAGGGTTCGTGTTGAGAATCTTGACTCGGAAGAAGAAATAGAATACATGATTGTTGGTCCTGATGAAGCCGATATAAAACTGGGAAAAATTTCCATGTCTTCCCCTTTGGGCAGTGCGCTTATCGGCAAAAAACCCGGAGAGGAAGCAATCGTGCAGGCCCCCGGCGGTAAAAGAATATATGAGGTCATAGAGATTCTCTAAACATATTGGAGGGATGCGTTTTGGCAAGAGTTACCATTGAAGATTGTTTGAAAAATGTAGACAATAGATTTACCCTTGTTCATCTGGCTGCTAAAAGAATCAGGCAGGTCAGAGAAGGAGCGGATCTGCTGGTGAAATCATCCAAGAATGAGGATGTTGTGACAGTGTTAAGAGAGATTGCGGCAAACAGGATTGTGGCAAAAAAGAAACCCGAAGCCGAATAAATTATAGGGTTAGGATTGAAAACCGGGCTTCAAAAAAGAATCAATCGTGCCGTAGGAAAAGCAATTCATGATTGGGATATGATCCTTGAAAATGACCGGATACTGGTCGGTTTGTCCGGTGGTAAGGACAGTCAGGCGCTTTTAAAAATTTTATTTGCCCTGCAAAAAAAGGCACCAATAAAATTTGAACTTCTGCCCGTACACATTGATGCCGGGTTTGAAGGGTCATTTGCAAAAGATCTGGAAAACTATGTAGAGACTGCATATGGTGCCCTGAAAATTGAATACAAAGATTATGGTGTGCTGGCCCATTCAGATGAAAACAGGGCAAATCCGTGTTTTTTGTGTTCCTGGTTGAGAAGAAAAAGGCTTTTTGAGATTGCACAAGAACAGGGCTGTAAAAAAATTGCCTTGGGTCATAATAAAGATGATATTATTGAGACATTATTTATTAACATCTGTTATGCCGGTAAAATTGGTACCATGAAACCCAGGCAATCTTTTTTTAATGGTGCTATTGATATCATTCGGCCTTTGGCATATGTTGAGAAAAAAGATATTATACGGTTTGGCCAATTGTTTGATTTGCCGGAGTTTAAAAATAATTGCCCCAGTGCAAACAAGACAAAACGCAGTGAAATAAAAAATTTACTTGAAACATTGTATAAACATAATAAACACATAAAAGGCAATATATTCAGGGCAATGAGCAATGTTGCCCTTGATTATCTTTTAGAAAATAAAAATGATAGACATTCAAAATCAACCTGATTACAGGAATATTCCAATTGACAAGGTTGGGATAAAGGGATTGAAATACCCGGTTAAAGTTCTGGATAAAACAACGGGACTTCAGTCTACCGTCGCCCAGATCAGTATGTATGTGGATCTGCCCCATCAGTGCAAAGGAACTCATATGAGCAGGTTTGTGGAAATTTTGCATCTGTTCAGGACAAAGGTATCTTTGGAATCCATCACAAATATCCTTGAAGATATGAAGAAGATTCTTGGTGCCAAATCATCCCATATTGAGATCACCTTTCCCTATTTTATTGAGAAAAAATCCCCGGAAACCGGTTCAAAAGGCTTGATGGATTATACCTGCTCCATAATTGGGTCTTCAAACGGAAAAACAGATACGGATATTGTCTTAACCGTTGCTGTTCCTGTAACATCCGTATGTCCTTGTTCAAAAGAAATAAGTGAATACGGGGCACATAATCAGCGAGGAGAAGTGCTGGTCAGTACGCGGTTTAAACGATTGATCTGGATTGAACATATTGTTGAACTTGTTGAGGCCTGTGCATCCTGTGATATTTTTTCAGTTTTGAAAAGAGAAGATGAAAAATTTGTCACGGAAAAAGCTTATGATAATCCCAAGTTTGTGGAAGATATAGCAAGAGATGTAGCCAAAGCCCTGATGGAGGATGACAATATTACCTGGTTTTCCGTAAGCGCGGAAAATTTTGAATCCATCCATAACCATAGTGCTTACGCTTATATTGAAAAGGCTGTTATTTCTTAAATAAGGGTTCTTGAATTTGGGTTCTTAAATCAGCTTTTTTCTATTTGTTTTTTTGATTTGTTATTTGAGAAATTTTAACGATCAGTTTTTTTAGAATGGATTTATAGCCTCTATTTTTTTGGTTCACCATGATTATATATGGGTAAAGCCGATGATCATCTCCCATAATATATCCTGCACGGGTTCTGACATCTGAGAGTGTACCGGTTTTAAAAAAGTCATTTTTTTTGCAGTTTAATAATGAATAAAACGGCATAAATTCAATAAGACTCTTCAGCATCTGGTCTGGAGAGATTTGGTTTGTTCTTGACAGGCCTGATCCTTCTGAAAGAGTAAGATGACTGATTTTTAAATGGTTTATAGAATAATCCAGAATCGAGTTAACTCCTTTTTCAAGTGTGGCAGGTGTCCCATATGTCTTTGCCCCAATGGTTAACAATAATTGATTTGCAATAAAATTGCTGGAGTATGTCAACAGCTTTTTAACAATCTCTTTTAGTTCAAAAGGGGACACAAAAAGGTGTTTGTCTTTTTCTTTGATATCAAGTTTTCTGGTATCCCTTTTTCCTTGTAAAATATCTCCGGTGATTTTGATATGATTTTTTTCAAGAAAGTATTTGATCAACTGACCCGGATACAAGAGGCTTTGCTGTTTTGAAAGAATTATTCTGCCCTTTCGGAGGCCTGATCTGTTAATGTCGTCATAAAAGACTGAAAGCAACGGTGTCTGTGGTTCCGCACTGACAAACCTGTTTTGTTTTGAACTCCATTTGAACATAATTGTGTTGAAATTGGCACATAAGGCACCGACAGGGGCATCATAGGGATTTAAAGAATTGCTTTTGCCGGGAACCGTTATCTGTTCTGAAAAATATGTTGGATCAAGAATGATATGGTGAATTTGTTTGATTTTTGTTGTTAAAATAATGTCCAAGCACAGCTTTTCAATGACTTCTGAAATCAATAAAGGGTCACCAAAGCCTTTGATATAAAGATTTTTTGAGTTTTTATCAAAAAAATAAGCAGTTGAAAAACGATAGTCTTGTCCAAGGATATTAATGGCGGCAAGGCTGGTCAGAATTTTTAAAATAGAGGCGGGGATAAATTGTCGGTCCTTGTTTTGACTATACAGTATATTTCCTTGGTCATCGGCTAATACAATGCCGATAGGATCATCTGCGGCAACAATGCTTGCGGGCAAATTTTTTGCAACAATACAGGGCGGAGCCAATAGACCGACGCTGCAGAGGATCAAGCTAATTATAACTGCTGTGAGCAGATCTGATATTTTGCCTGGGTTTGCCGGGAATAAAAGGTGAAAGTTAATACCTGGTTTGTCGGGACTTTCATGTAAGTCCACATGGCAGATTTGTCTGCCACAATAAAAATTGAAATTTTTATTGTGGCAGTATGTTGCGCAGAGTTTCATATTAAAATAATGGGTATTTGTTTTAAAAAATTCATCTGTTTTCAGCATAAAAGGCTTTATAACCAAGGTATGTCATGTATACATCCGCCTTGCTTGCAACTTCAAACGGTGAGTGCATGGAAAGAATCGCAGGGCCGCAGTCCAGCACATTCATTCCGTATTTGGCAAGGAATTTTGCCACTGTACCGCCGCCGCCCTGGTCTATTTTCCCCAGTTCTCCTGTTTGCCAGACAATGTTGTTTTTATTAAATATTTGTCTGATTTTGCCCACAAACTCTGCACCTGCATCACTTGATCCGGATTTTCCTGCCACACCTGTAAATTTTGTCATACAGATACCAAATCCAAGTTTTGCAGCATTTAATTTTTCGTGAACCTCTTTAAAATCAGGATCCATGGCAGCATTTACATCGGCAGAAAGACAAGATGAGTTGATCAGGGCTTTTCTAAGAGAGCGGTTGTCCGTATCCTGGTTACTGATAAAAAGCAAATCAGACATAAAATCTTCAAGAAAGCTGGATTTTGCTCCGCTGTTTCCCTCACTGCCGATCTCTTCTTTGTCAAAAAACATGGCAATGGCGGTTTTATCAGAAGATTGCTGATCCAGTAATGCTTCAAGGCTTGTATAAGCACATATCCTGTCATCCTGGCCATAGGACCCTATCATTGATTTGTCAAATCCGACATCCTTTGCTTTTCCTACAGGTACGGCTTCAATTTCCGCACTGACAAAATCTTCTTCTGTAATCTTATATGTTTCATGTAAAAGATTTAATACCCCTAATTTGAACCGGTTTTTTTCTTCATCACTTCCCAATGGTATGCTTCCGGCAATCAGATTTAATTTTTCCCCTTCAAATGCGTCTGATAATTTTTTGTTTGCCTGGATTTTTCCGGCCAGGTGAGGCAGAAGATCGGTCACGGTGAAAACCGGGTCATCCGGGTCTTCGCCAATTGTGATATCGATTGTTTCACCATCGGATTTGATGATTGTTCCATGGAGTGCCAATGGTATGGCCAGCCAGTGATACTTTCTAATCCCACCGTAATAATGTGTTTTCATCAATCCCATGCTCAAATCTTCATAAATGGGGTTCTGCTTTAAATCAAGCCTGGGTGAATCAATGTGGGAAGCAATGATGTTGGCACCAAAGACAAGTGGTTCTTTTCCCAAAACAGCCAGGGCCACACACTTCCCCTGAAAAACTTTATAAACTTTTTTTGCAGAGCTTGTTTTGTTTTTAAGCAAAGTATCAATATCAACAAATCCTCTGGCCTTTGCAGCCGTAATGATTTGCCGGGCAGCCTCTCTTTCGGTTTTGGATTTATTAAGAAATTGTTTATAGGTTTCATTAAATTTAAACAGGTCTGATTTTTGTTGTTTATTCAACTGATCAAAAACCAGGGGGGATTTTTTTAAAATAGTGTCTTTTATTTTTTTTAACTGGGCTTTATTCATTTGATCTGTCCTTTTTGCTTGGGGACAGATTTCAAATCTGTCCCCGCTGTCGATTTGAAATTTGTCTCTGGAAATCTAATTATATTGATATGACCTTTCATTATTTTAACAATTGAAAAAAGTCATAAAATATCTGTTTGATTTTATGCTTTATATTAAGGTTTTTCCATTTATCCGGAAAAGCAATGGGACAAAACTCAATTTGAACTTCATAAAAATGCTTATTCTGATCCTCATGGTAAGTATTTTTCAGGATAATTAAAGGGGGTATGATGATCCCCTCATAGCTTATAACTGTGTCATAGCCTTTTGTTTTTACGGATTTGAGCCCCTTATTGGCAAGAATTGTTTTTAAAGAATTTTCTCTGATCCGCTTTTCAATAGATGTTTTTGATTCTCCCGGAGTGGTAGATATCAAGCCTGCCGTGGAAATTCGAGAAAATTTTTCCGCCCTGAAATCATTTTCTGCCGGGACCATCAATAAATTATCATTTGTTATTCTGTTTTTTGATGATTTAACATCATATCTTATATAGTATTTTCCAATCCCTTCATCCGCATTTATTGTGCTGATGGGTGCGATGAAAAAGAATTGAACCATAACCATTGTGTATGTCAACAGGTATTTGTAATATTCAGGCATGATTTTTATCATGTGGTCTTTATTATATGGTCTTTTAGTCTTGTTTTTATATGTTGCCTCTTAGTTGTGTTTTTTTATAATGACAATTTATCATGGAAGTGATCCGTACGGATTAAAGTTAACAGCAACTCCTGACGATTGCTATCAGTACCATAAAAAAATGTCGGGAATCAATGTTAAATGGGTTTGCTTCCGGTTTGTTGGTTGGGAATTTTTTTTAAAATAGGGAAGAAAAATGAAAAAAACAAGCATTATGGTATGTGGACTTTTTTTTTCCGTCTTGTTTTTTTCAGGATGCAGCAGGTTTAACATCTCTTCCATTGCCGTAGGCCCGGGTAATATATGTGGTATGGCAGGTGGCGAGGGGTATGATCAAAAAATGGTTGCATTCCAGGTCATCGGCAAAGGGCTTGAACCTGAAAACGCGCTTTCAAAAGCAGAGGCTGTTTTAATGGCCCAAAGAGCTGCTGTTGCAGATGGATATCGGCAGCTTGCGGAAAAGGTCCATGGGGTTTATGTTGACGCCGTTATGCAATCAGGACGGGGCATTATAACTCATGATGCAATTCGGGTTCAGACCCAATCATGGCTCCGGGGTGCGGAAATTATGGAAATTTATCAGGGTGATCATGGAATCACAAATGCAAAATTACGCTTGAAAATAGCATTAAATCATACAGTTATTGGAGGTTGGAATGGGATATCGTTTGATTAACCATAAGCTTATGACAGGTGTTTTGATTTTTTTATTGATCATATACCTGGGTTTGCCTTCCCTTGTTTGGAGTGCAGGGTTTCAGGAACAAAAATTATTTGACGGGGATTTTTACTCAATAAAAGAGTTGATTAAAAAAATTGAGACTCACAATAAAGAACTTAAAGTGATTGATCATCAGATAAAAGTCGTTGAAAAAGATATTGACTGGTTGGTGTTAAAAATAAATCAAATCCGGGATTCAGGACGAACCGTATCTTCAAAACTCAAAGACGCAATTACAATAAAAGAAAAAAAGAAGGATGTATTGCATAAAAACAAAAACAGGATAGAATCCCTTGTGCGGTATTATTCTGCAGCAGTTTCCAAAAATAATAAGCAGAGCCTGGTTGAGAATATTTTGAAAAAAAACGGTTCTGAAAATCCTCTTCCTGAAAAATCGGCTATTCTGAAACCCCCGGCCCTGATTGAGCATAAAAGTGTGGCTGATTTAAACAATAATGATAATCAGATCAGTAAATCAGATCTTCAGGCAGCCATAAATAAATCGGATTTGGGCGACTGGGTGGAAATAGTCGGAACAGGTACATGTCTTCAAATGAAAACCATACTGCCGATTCTGTTTTCAAGCGGCAGTGCCGATGTTGCAGGCGAATACAAATCTTTTTTTAAAAAACTGGCAACCTTTTTAAAACCTTATGACGTTAAAATTCTTGTAAACGGATATGCAGATACGGTTCCCATTAAAAATAAAACATATCCGTCCAATTTTGAACTGGGTGCAAAAAGGGCGGCAAATATTGTTCATCTGCTGATAAATTCCGGGCTTAAGCCGTCCATATTTAAAATAGCATCCCCAGGGAAATATCGATTTTCAGCAAAAGGAATGTCAAAACAGAAAACCTTTGAAAGACGTGCAGAGGTGACGGTCGTTTTTTCAGGGTGATTGCCTCGTTTTGGGTTCTGATAATCCTCAATACCCAGAGAACCTAATACCCAATACTTAATCAATCTGCTGTCTGAGTGTCTTGCAAAACCATTTGCCGTTTTTATCCTTTTGTCTTTTGACAAAACTTTTTAAAACAAGAGATCTTCCTTTTAAAAGGGCATGGGATTCTATGGAAAAAATATCACTTGAATAGGTGACTGTTTTCGCTATCTGTTCTGTTTCCTTTTGGGTTAAACCTGCAATACCCGCATACCAGTTCTTAACGGACAGGTCATTGGCATAGCCGCTTTCCTCATCCGGTTTCATAAGACGGTATTCACTGATACTTTCTGCAAGATCCTGTTTGTCAAAAGGAAGAATTGCCGCAATAACCTTGATAGGGGCGGTATTAATATTTATTTTTCCTGAAAATTGATAATGTTTATTTTTGCTGTTCTTGTTTTTTTCAGCACCAAAAACAGTGAACAGGTCATCCAATTGCAATTCTTTTTTCAGATCTTTTTGATCAAAAAACAGAGAGTCAATATTCTCTGTTTTTGAAAGTAAATTGTTTGATATGCCTTTAACAAAAAACAGTTCATTTAAATCAAAAAATTCCCTGTTGGCACATCTATAAGGGGTTTTAAGGGATTCATAATAGGAGGATTCCGCACCTGAAATTCCCGTGATCATATCTCCATCTTTGTCGTCCAACCAGTCAATGAGGCAATTTGTGATTTGCCTGGGATCTCTTTTGTCTTCAGACTTGTCTTTGCTGATAAAAAAGGACAGAAGAGTTTCACAGATCTGCTTTTGATCCTGATTGACTTCATGGCCGGGATAGTTATTGATCAAAGCATTGA
Organism: Desulfobacula phenolica; assembly: GCF_900105645.1. Classification (NCBI taxonomy): domain Bacteria; kingdom Pseudomonadati; phylum Thermodesulfobacteriota; class Desulfobacteria; order Desulfobacterales; family Desulfobacteraceae; genus Desulfobacula; species Desulfobacula phenolica. The sequence continues at coordinate 364,778 of NZ_FNLL01000001.1, forward strand.
TCTGAAGTTTACCCATCTCATCATTAATTTTTAATTTGATATCACCCTCATCAAATGCAAGGGAGTGTATTATTTTGTCCAGGACTTCAGTATCCGACCATTCCTCCTGAACCGAATCAATATGATTTTGATTCGCATCTTTCACAAGGGCGGCTTTTGCTACATTGATGCCGGATTCGGCCATTTCCATTAAACAATAGTCTGTTTTACCGGTTTGTGCTGCAATGGTTCTGATTTTAACCCGACGATTAAGTTCCAGTGAGATTGTAAGAAGAATGGCAATAATGGAAAGCGTTATCAGCAGGGCCACGCCGTTTTCATTTTTCAATATGTTTACAAGAATTTTACGATTCATTTTTTTCCCTTATTAAAGGCAATACAAGGGTAGTGGAAAAACTATTTGATCGTTCTCCTGATTTTTCACCCGATCTTCCTGGCTTTTGAATCACAAGTTTGATTCTTATGGCATAAGGAGTGGCATAATCAAAATCAGAGGAATCAGAATCCCAGTCTTCATGGGATTTGCCGTCCTGATCTATAAAAATCAGCTCAAATGCCTTTACCCTTTCACATAACAGCGGATCATGTTTGGTTTTATTTTCCAGGCTATCATCAAAAAAAACAGATCCGATATCAGAGCGTTTCAGAACAATGGTTCCATTTTCCAAAGATTCCACATAATAGTTGATAATTCCAATCCTGCTTTGTTGACCCCGGTTAAAAGCAATATGTTCAAATGATGCAAACCGCAGTTGAGTATAAGAATTTCCATCAAGAGAAATGGTTTTTGATACAAACCTGAACCGGTCCGGATCATCCGATCCTTCCATGTCCGGGGGTCTGTATACGGGGTCTTGGGTCAGACACAGAGACATGAGATCTTTTTTGATTCTGTCCATGGCAGCCTGGGCCATTTCATAATCATCCAGCCCCGTGTTAATGGGATCAATATGGGATATGATGATATTAAATGAGGCAAACAGCGTTGAAACGGCTATGCCAAAGATGGTGACGGCCACCAGGACTTCGATCAGAGTGAATCCCTTATGCCGGTTTGATCTTGTCATCTTTGATTTTGTCATTGGGATATGAATCTTAAGGATTTGGCGGTGTAATGATATTCACCATGGTTGTAGAGAATCGTACAGACAATTTCAACAAGCAGCCTGTCATTGTCATCCGGGTTCCCGGAATACAGATCTTCAAAAGCAAGCGCTTCATGATTTATGTCAAAGGCGAAACCCGGGAAGTCCTTCAGGTAATCACTTACGGCCAAGGGGGTAGTATCAGTTGCCATGCCGGTTTCCCATTCCGCGATTATTCTCTGGGCAAGAAGCGGTGCTTTGGCATAAAAATTTGAAGCAATATTCATGGCTACGGTCTGGGTATGAAGTTTTATTACACTTGTAAATGCAATGGCGATAATGGAAACAGCCACCATGATTTCAAGAAGGGTGAACCCTTTTTGATTCGCTTTTATATGAAAACCTTCAAAAATCCAAACAGCGACTTTTGTGTTTTTTTGTGGGCAAATCAAGGAGAAATACCCGGTCTGCCTTTGGCAGTTAGTCAAATTGAATATATCTTTCATAAATGTTGACTTTTTGAAGAAAAGGTTGGATTAAACATGAAAAAGTGTTTCCGTCATTGTCTGAAATATGGATGATTGCATGATCCGAATATCCTTTTTTGTAAAATTGAATACATAGGCCATTGTCGGCTTCCTGCCCTTGGACATTGAAGTCGACTCCGTCAAGACGGACATCTTCGGGCAGTAAAAATTCACAAATGGTTTCGCCGTCTGATATGTCAGGATCAGGTTGGGTTTCTTTGATGCTTATGGTGTTTGTGTCCGGGCGTATGCACATAAACAGATTTTTTCCCTGATGCCGGGATTCTGTTTTTAATTTGCCGACATTGAAAATAATCCAGTTCAAGGTGGTTTCAGTATCACTTCTGAAAATTTTCCCGCTGAATTCAGGAACAGCAAATGTCATCATGATACTGATGATAAAGAGAACCACAATCAGCTCCATTAGTGTGAAACCGGAATGGGGTGATATTCTATTCAATTTCCCAGCTTTTAATATCCTTGTTCTTATCTTCTCCGCCCGGCACGCCATCCGCCCCATAGGAGATGATATCATATTCTCCGTGAATTCCAGGACTCAGGTATATAAACTGCCTTTTCCAGGGATCTTTTGGCAGAGTTGATTTTTCAAGATACCCGCCCTTTTTCCAGTTACCCGTACCTTCTTCTTTGTCCGGCGGCTCAATCAGGGCTTTAAGCCCCTGCTCGGTTGTGGGATAGTCTCCATTGTCCAGTTTGTAAAGCTGCAACGCCGTAGTAAGGGCTGCAATATCAACCTGTGCTTTTACCTGCTTTGCGTCGTCGGTTCTTCCCATCAGCTTGGGCATGATCATTCCGGCAAGAATGCCAAGGATGACAATGACAACCATTAATTCGATCAAAGAAAAACCCCTGATATTGGTCACTGTTTTTTTAACCATTTTTTTTTTGTCCTCTATCGAGCCATTTTGTTTCTTTAAATAACTGCCACGGGCAGACATGCTATTTCACCTTGGTTTGCCCACAATAAAACAGGAAAGTCATGGTTTGGATTTTTCAAGACTTTCATATAAAATTATTTTATCGCTGGAAATCAAACCTTTCAAGTTTATTTCACAGCTTGTATCAGATAATTGAATTATTGAATAGGGTTGCATAAAACTAAGTTAGAGGATATAAAATCAGCTTAAACTTCCTATTTGCCTTTTTGTGGAAAAAAATATGAGCAGCAGAGTGTTGACAATTGATATTCAACAGAATCAGATTGCATCTGTTTTATTAAGCCATGGCCTTAAGGGGATTCGTGTCGTTGAGGCAGCCTGCATCACGATTGCTCAGAACACAAATGGTCAAAAAACAAACGGAGCGCCCTCTTTTCAGGAGGTTAAGGACGCACTTAAGCAAATCCTTATAAAAATGAATACCCGGTATGACAGATGTATTATAAGCATTCCAGGTATTTGTTTTTTTTTCAGAACAATCGACCTGCCATTTAAAAACAGAAAAAAAAACAGCCGGATTTTTTCTTTTGAGCTGGAGCGCTATCTGCCATGGCCGGTTGAAGAGATTGAAGCTGATTTTTGTATGCTTCATAAAAATTTTAATAGCTCTATGGACACTAATATGGCAGGGGTTGCAGGCATACAAAATAGTTGTCTGGAACCGTTCAAAAACCTTTTTGACCAGTGTGGTGTTCATCCTGATGTGGTCACGGTCGGAAGCGGTTATGCAGCCGCCTTTGTATATGCCGGAACGGCAGACCTACCTGACTTTTATTGTTTTATTCATGCAGAACCCCTTATGGCATCCATCCATTTAGTGCGGTTTGGTGAAATGGCTTTTAGCAGAGCTTTTTTATTGGATTCCGGTCACCCGGTTGGGTCCGTAAAAACAAATCTTATCCATACATTTTTGTCCTTTAACGAATCAATCGGCAATCAGCTTGAACTCAAAGATATTATTATATCGGGAACCGCTTCTTTTCTAAAAGAGCTTTGTGGTGATATCGAAAAAGAAATGGCTGTACCGGTTCATGAATTTGATCTTTTCAAGCTTGAAAAGCTATCTTTTGTATCAGGACAATTTTCTGACTCTCATACCAATTTTTATCAAAATGCAATTGCCATGGGTATCAACGAAATAAAAGGTGCTGAAATATTTAATTTCAGCCGCCAGGTTTCGAATTTTACATTGTTTTATCAGGAAAACAAATTTAATATAACAGCGGTTGCTGTTTTGTCTGTCTTGCTTTTTCTGGCATGGACGATTAATCCTATTATACAGATTAACCGGATGCAAAACAGTATAGAGCAGCTTGACAAAAAGGTCATTGGAGTTTTTAAATCGTGTTTTCCGGATGTAAAAACAATTGTTGATCCGGTCCATCAAATGCAGGTTAAAGTTTCTGCCTTACAGGAAAATAAAAATACAAATTTTTTGGGTGAGCATCTGCTTTGCATTGATGTGTTAAATGAAATAAGCAAATCCTTACCGCCTTCTTTAGATATCGTTTTTTCACGACTTGTCAGAACAGAAGATCAGTTGCTTTTAAGCGGAAGTGCGGATCAATTCAATACCATTGATAATATGAAAAATAAATTTGAAAATATTACGTTGTTTAGAGGTGTTGATATACAGTCGGCCTCAATGGACAAAACAGATAAACGTGTGAAGTTTAATCTGAAGATTGTACTCTGAATTTAAATCTTAGGAGAAAGTATACTTTGGCTTTAAGAATGAACCGGCGGGAAAGGTATTCTGTTTTTTTTGCTTGTATTCTAATACTTGCCGTCATCGTGTATCAGTTTGGAATAGCTCCGTTTACAGAAAAAAAAAAGCTTTTTGAGCGGCAGTTGGCATCCAAAAAGACAGCGCTTGTGCAAATTAACCGCTTAAAGTCGGAATATGAGAGCTTCTTAAATAAGAATAACAATTTAAAAAAAATAAATTCCCAGAGAGAGAAAGCATTTACATTGTTTGCATTTCTTGAAAAGCTTGCCGTTAAAGCAGGCCTTGATGGGAATATTGATTATATGAAACCGTCGTCCTCTTTGGATAAGGCGTCAAAAATTGAATTATCCCTGGTTGAAATGAAGTTAAAGTCAATAAAATTATCCCAGTTAGCAGCATATTTGTATCTTGTGGAAACATCCCAAAATATTGTTTTTGTCAAACGTCTTGCCATCTCCAGGGATGGGAGAGATGAGGGTTATATCAGTGCTGTTCTTCATGTCGAGACCATAAGGAGCTGAAAACAGAAGATTGTTGAATGAAACTTAAAATTTTTGGATACTTTATATTTATTGCCGTTTGCCTCCTTTTTTCTTTATATGTCCATTTTCCGGGTAAGACTGCAGCAAAATATATTGAACAAATGTTGTCACAGATACATCCCGGCGTAACTTTACGGATTGATACGCTTAATCCTTGTTTTCCCCCCGGTCTAAAGGCAGATGCTGTTCAAATCCATTATGCCGGTGTCCCCATCGCAACTCTTGACAACTCCAGATTGTTTTTTGATTTAACCACATTTTGGGGCAATCCTGTGACAGGCACATTTAAGGCAAATGTTTTAGATGGTGCCCTGTCAGTTTTTATGCGTCTGTCAAAGGAAACAAAAGGAGATGCCGGTGTTGAAGCTGTGCTTGACAATTTTAAATTAGAAGATATACGTCTGGGTGAACTTTTGTCAGACGGTCAATTGTCAGGAATACTCAATGGAACCCTGACCGCAGTTTTTGAGCAGGGCAATATTCTTCAAAATAAAGGAGACCTGAATTTTGCAGATCTGGTCTTGCAATTCCCAGAAGCCTTGTTTTCTGTTGAAACCTATTCTTTTTCTTCCGGAAAGTTAAAATTTTCCATGTCTGAAGATCATCTTGTCAAGGTAGAAAATTGCAGTTTAACGGGTCGGCAGATAGATCTGCATTTATCGGGTATAATCAGTATGGCCAAAATATTTCAAAACAGCCGGTTGAACCTTAAGACCAAAATTGTATTGTACCCCTTGTTTTTTATGAATGCGGGAGATGAAATGCCGGTTGATGTGTCAAGAACAGATTCCGATAATGCCTTTATTCATCTGCGGATTGGCGGAACCATTCAATATCCGATAATTACCATTGACCCGGGGATCAAATGAAGCAAGTTTTTACAATCATAAATTTGGTGTTAATCTTTTTTATTATTGATTTTTCCGTATCAGGCTTTTATACATATTTTTCAACAGAATTTGAAACCAGTGATGATTTCAAAACCGTTGATGTTCAGCTTCAACCGGTTGAAAACAAAAAAAATCAGAATCAATCCTATTATAATGCCATTACCGTGCGTGACCTTTTTAAAACAAAAAAAAATGCAATCCCTGAAAAACAAATATCCTCAAAATCTGCATCCGCTCAAAAGATCAGGCTAACCGAGCTTAAGCTTGAGCTTAAAGGTACGATCACAGGCAATGGATCAGAACTTTTTGCAGTTATTAAGAAAAAGGGTGAAAAAAAAGAAGAACTTTATAAAACTGATGACATGATTGATCGGGCCGTTATAAAGGCGATATTCAGAAAAAGAGTTGTCTTGCTGGTAGATGGAAATGAAGAAACTCTTCTCATGGAAGAAAGCAAGCCTAAAGAAATTTTTAATAAAGGCCCTGGTGTTTTTTCAGGCGTTCCTGCCGGGGGGGGGCGTGAGAGAATTTTTGATACCGTCAAATTAAAATGGGCAGATGTAAATGGCTTGGCTAATGATTTAAAAAATATACGAAAACATGTCAGGGTTCGGCACCACTTTTATCGAGGCAAAATGGATGGATTTAGGCTGAGCAATATTAAAAACGACTCGATTTTTTATGAAAAGCTGGGATTGAGAAATGGTGATGTTGTGGCGGGTGTTAATGGGGAAGATGTCAAATCTATAGTTGATTTCACAAGGTTATATAATGATTTTAAATTATTAGGTAAAAATGACATGGTTATTCAAATAAAACGCAATGGAGTGACAGGGGAGATTAGATATTCACTTGAGTAACTGCCACGGTCATAACTGATATTTAATACGGGTTTGTTCGCAACTTGCTTATTAAAGTATATTGGGCGGATTTTTATATGACTGCCACGGGCAGACCTGTTATTTCAGCTTGGTTTGCCCACAACAAAGATTGAAAGTCACTGTTTGGATTTTTTAAGACTTTCATATAAAAAGGTATGTTGAATTATGAAACTGTTACAGAAAAACAGTAAATTTTTATTTGTTATTTCAGCTCTTTGCTGGATAATTTTTAATTTAAGTCTGGTTGTTGCTGAGGAAAATAAAGAGGACAATAAAGAACAAAACGCTCAGCAGAAATATGTCTCTATTGATTTTAATGATGTGGATATACGGATTTTTATAAAGTTTATCAGTGAATTGACTAATAAAAATTTTATTGTTGACAACAGGGTTAAGGGGACGGTGAATATTATATCTCCGGGCAAAATTACAAAGCAAGAAGCATACAAAGTATTTGAATCCGTGCTTGAAGTGAATGGGTTTACTGTGGTAAAGGCAGGTGAAATTTCAAAGATTATTCCTATGCAGATGGCCACGTCAAAAAATGTAGAAACACGATTTGAAAAAGGTTACGGCGGAACTGGAGATAAAATTGTGACCCAGCTGATTCCGTTAAAATACGCAGACACAAATGAAATTAAAAGGCTTTTTGTTCCTCTTGTGTCCAAAACAAGTGTGATACTGGCATACGCGCCCACAAATACCCTGATTATAACGGATGTGTATTCAAATATTAACCGGCTGGTGAAAATCATTACAGCCATTGATGTAAAAGATGTGGGGCAACAGATATCTGTGATACCGGTCAGCTATGCCGATGCCCTCAAGCTTGGGAAAACACTGAATACGCTTTTCCAGACAAAAACAGCAAAGGGCAAAAAGACAGCCTTGGATCAGATGGTCAAAATCATACCTGATGAACGAACAAACACCCTTGTTCTCCTGGCCAACGAGTTTGATACTGTCAAGGTCAAAGAACTGGTAGAGATCATGGATAAGCAGGTGCCTAAAAGCGATTCAAAAATCCGTGTTTTTTATCTTGAAAATGCAAACGCAGAAGAGCTGGCAACCGTACTTCAGTCGCTTTCCGGCAAAGCATCTGTCCAGGAAAAAGGAAAAAAAACAGCCCCGGTGGTGTCTGATACAGTTAAAATTACAGCGGATAAGGCCACCAACAGCCTGATTATCATGGCTGAAAAAGATGATTATCCTGTGCTGGAAACCATTATACAAAAGCTCGATATCCCCAGGCCCATGGTCTATATTGAAGCCTTGATCATGGAAATACGAGATACGGATGACTTTATGCTGGGGGTTGAATGGATGGCCGGAATGTCTGCCGGCAGTGTTGATGGAAATGATGCCGGTGTTTATGGAGCATTTACCAGTGAAAGTTCAAGCAATGGAATTTCTGCTTTGCCGACCATTACCAATAATATTCTTAATGTTCCCGGCGGTTTTGCCCTGGGAATCATGGCGGAAAATATAACCATTGGCGGGATTTCCTTCCCCAATCTTGGCGCTGCTATTCGGGCCATGAAAAAAAATGAAAAAGTGCAGATCATTTCCACCCCTCAGATCATGACCACGGATAATGAGGAGGCTGAGATCAGTGTGGGTGAAAATATTCCGTATAAGACAACCAGCGGTTCAGGTGATCAAAATTATGAAAATTTTGAATACAAAGACGTGGGTGTGACTCTGAAAATCACACCCCAGATAAGCCAGGGGCGTTTTGTCAGGCTGAATATTTATCAAAAGGTTGAAAAGGTTGCATCAACTGAAGAAAACACCCCCACAACCTTGAAACGAACGGCTCAAACCACGGTTGTGGTAAAGGATGCCGCTACCGTTGTTATTGGAGGATTGATCGGGGAAGACCTGACATCAACTGATTATAAGGTGCCTTGTCTCGGGGATATTCCATTTGCTGGGAATTTGTTTAAATCAACCGGCAGGAAAGGGGTCAAGACAAATCTGTATATTTTTTTGACTCCTCATATTATTGAGAATCCTGTTGAGGCGGAAACCGTGTACCGGGAAAAACATAAAGAGATTTCAAAGGTCAAGGAGAACACCATTAAATTATACAAGGATAAAAAATAGCAACAGGCAGGAGATGAAAATCGAAACGCTTTCCAATATACTGCAAAACCGGTTCGGCATACCAGAGGATATGGTTGCGACGGCAAGAGAGTCTGCTAAAAAGCAGGGTGAATCACTTCAGGACGCTTTGATAAGAAAAAAGATTGCCCCGGAAAAATTAATTTTAAAAGCTCTTGAATTACAATATGATATTCCTTTTCAGGAGAGGCTGGATGTGCAAAATATCCGATCCGGCTTTACCCGGATCATTCCGATTCATTTTTTTAAAAATTATCATATCGTTCCTCTGATAAAAAACGATGAGCAAGGAGAACCGTCTGCCCTGGAACCGGTCATTGTTGTGAATGACCCCTCATCCCTGCAGGCAGTGGATGACCTGGTTTCCATATTGAAGATTGAAAAGTATCAACTGGTGCTGTCCACCAAAGGTGAGATTCTTTCGACTATTAATAATCTTTACGATAAAAAGAGCGACAATGCCCAGAAGATTGTGGATGATATGGAAGGTGATGACAGCATCATCAATGAGATCGCTCAGACGTCGGATCTGTTGGATGATACCAGTGATGCTCCCATAATCAAGCTTGTGAATCATATGATTTCCCAATCAGTGAAAGCAAAAGCCAGTGATATTCATATTGAACCGGGCCGGGACAGTTTGAAAATACGGTATCGGATTGACGGCATCCTTTATGATCTGCTTGAGCCGCCAAAAAGGATACAGGCCTCCTTGATCACGCGGATTAAGGTCATGGCAGATATGGATATCGCGGAAAAACGGCTTCCCCAGGACAACCGCATTGAAGTGCGTATCGGTAATAAGAATGTTGACATCAGAATTTCATCCATTCCCACCACCCTTGGCGAAAGGATCGTCTTACGCTTGCTGGATAAATCCAGTTCCCTTTTGACCTTGTCGGAGTTTGGTATTGACCAGGAACGGCTTAACCTTATCCGCAAACTTTCCTCCATGCCCAATGGGATTATCCTGATGACAGGTCCGACGGGCAGTGGAAAAACAACCACATTGTATGCCATGCTGTCGGAAATTAACAAACCGGATATTAATATTATTACCGTGGAAGATCCGGTTGAATATAAGCTTGAAGGAATTAACCAGATCCAGGTGAATCCCAAAATCGGCCTGACCTTTGCCAAAAGCCTCAGATCAATTGTTCGGCAGGACCCGGATGTGATACTGATCGGAGAGATCCGGGACCATGAGACCTCTTCCATTGCCGTGCAATCGGCTCTTACCGGCCACCTGGTGCTGTCAACCCTTCATACCAATGATGCAGCCAGTGCCATTACCCGTCTGGTGGATATGGGGATAGAACCCTTTTTGATCACTTCGGCTGTGCGGGCTGTGATTGCCCAGCGCCTTATCCGGGTGTTGTGCCATGAGTGCAAAGAACCCTGTCGTCCTGATGCTCTGGCCCTGAAAAGCATAGGTCTGACAGAGGCAGATGTTGCTCAAAAAAATATTTTCCAGGCAAAAGGGTGCGGCAAATGTTTTCATACCGGATATAAGGGACGGATGCCGATATTTGAAATTCTTGTTATAGATAAGCATCATAAATCTCTTATTTTAAAAACCTCTGATTCAACAAAAATAAGGGATCTTGCCCTTGAACAAAATATGACAACCCTGCTCCATGACGGTATTGAAAAAATATTTAAAGGTATGACAACCATTGAGGAAGTGTTACGTGTTACCCAGGTGTAATTTGTGTGTGCTTTTACAACTATTTGGTATCCGCGTATTTAATATCCGGACATCTATTGCCTGGGCATTCATTGTTTTGATTCTGATTCCTGCTTCTTTTGCATTTTCTATGGAAACGGCTTCTTTGAACCATATTCCGGGCCTTATTGGTTTTTATCAGGTCTATATCTCGCCGGTTGACGGTGATCGGTGTCCCATGGTTCCGTCCTGTTCTACCTATATAAAAAACAGCGTCAAAAAACACGGGGTTTTTATGGGATGGATAATGGGAATGGACCGGCTGGTCCGTTGCGGCAGGGATGAAGTTAAAACCTCTTCTCCGTTATGGATAAACGGGAAAAAATATATATACGATCCGGTTGAAAATAATGATTTTTGGTGGTCGAATAAATGAACAGTATTTTTTCAATCATGGTTTTTATTCTTTCTTTGGCGATACTTTTATTTTCTCCGGTCAGCGTATTCCCGGCAGATGTGGTGATGGCAGATGTGGTTATGGTGGATGCCCAAAAACAGTATCAACTTGCACAGACCTTGTTTGAAGAAAAAGAGTTTTCTGCTGCTGCCCATGAATATATTCGGTTTTTTCATTTGTTTCCCCATCATGAACGGGTGGTTGAGGCCAGATATAACACTGGAGTTTCTTTTTTTAATGCGGGTCGGTTTGACGATGCTGTAAGGCATCTTGCAGCAGTGGCTGAATTGGGAACGGATTTGAAATTTGTCCCAGATAGACTAAAATCAGGTAGAACAAAATTTGATGGAACAAAATTTGATGGAACACAATCCGGCCTTGCAGTCGACGCCATGTTTAAGCTAAGTGAAGTTTATGTGGCCATGGATAAACCCGGCATGGCCGTATCTGTTCTCCGAAACCTGGTAACGCTGACCCGGGCCGGTGACTTGGAGATAAATTTGAAATCCGGGGCAGATTTTATATCACCATTGCCATTGGAAACAGATTTGAAACCGGTCCCCGGTGGAACACAATCTGTCTCAGAAATTGGCAGTATTGGTGACAGGGCCTGCTTTGTGCTGGGATGGCTACTGCTTGACAAGGCAGATGTGTTAAAATCCCGGAGTGATTATCCGGTATACCCGGTCCGGGAGGCTGAAAAATATTTTTCAATGATCAGCCTTGAAGGTAAAAAAAAATACCGGATGGAAAACAGTATCGCTTCTCTTGAAAAAATAGGTCAATTAAAAAAGAAAATCCCTGCTGTGGCAGGTGCATTGTCCGTTGTCCCCGGGGGCGGGTTTTTGTATTGTGAAAGATATCAAGACGCCCTGGTCTCCTTTTTGTTGAATTCGTCTCTTATGCTGGCGGCCTATGAATCATTTGAAAACGACAATAAGTTTCTGGGTGGAGCGATCTGTTTTGTCGAAGCCGGTTTTTATACCGGTAATATTTACGGGTCTATCACCAGCGCTCATAAATACAATCAAACAAAACAAAAACAGTTTATTGATAGTTTGAAACAAGACTATCGTGACCATAAAAATAAAGTATCGTTTCATCCCGGTTTTGTAAAAAACGGCATGGCATTCATGTTGAAATATAAATTTTAATATTACCTTACCAACTGGTTCATTTCAAAAATGGGCAGACAGATAGACAGAACAATAAATCCTACCACAACTCCCATTACCAGTATGATCAAAGGCTCCATAATGGTGGTCATGCCGATAATAGTTGTTTCGATTTCATCATCATATACCCGGGCGGTTTTTTTTAACATGGATTCAAGATTGCCGCTTTGTTCGCCCACTTTTATCATCTGCACTGCCAGGTAGGGAAAATGGGCGTTTTGACTCAATACATCCCCTAACTCACGGCCGCATTCAACTTCTTGTTTCGCTTCCAGAATGGCATTTGCTATAATTTTATTGCCCGTAATATTTTTCACGATTTCAAGGGCATCCAGCAAAGAGACTCCGTTTTCCAGCAAAGATCCCAGGGTTCTGGTTAATCTGGCAACGGATATTTTTTGAACCAGTTCCCCTGCCACTGGAAGATTTAAGATAAATTTATCAATGGCTGTTTGAACAGCAGATTTTTTGCTGATGATATGATAGAAAATCATCAACAACCCTATGATACCGGCAATCACCCACCACCAGTGTTTTAAAAACCGGCTGGTATTGATCAGGATTTGTGTTGTCAATGGGAGTGACTGGTTCATCTCTTCAAAGATGGAGGTGATATTGGGAACGATAACCGTCAGAAGAAAGAACAAAACACCTATGCCCACAAGCGTCATCAACAGAGGGTAGGCCATTGCTGATTTGATTTTTCTGTTCAGTTTGTTTTGTTTTTCATAAATATCGGCCAATCTTTCCAGAACAATCTCCAGGGTGCCGGAGGCTTCTCCGGCCTTGACCATATTAATATAGATAACCGAAAAAATTCCAGGGTATTGCGACAGGGCTGCGGCAAAACTGCTGCCTTCCTCAATGGCATCTTTGATCCCGGATAAAATTCGTTTAAAAGATTGATTTTTTGTCTGGGGAAGCAGGGTGTTCAGTGCAGTGGTCAGTGGGAATCCGGCTGTAATAAGAGTGGCCAGTTGCCTTGTCATCATTGCAATTTCAGATGACCGGACGGGTGAATAGAAAAAAGAGAACCCTTTTTTTTGTTTTCCGGCACGGGTCGTGATTTCTGTTATTGAGATGGGAAATATTTTCGAACTGCGTAATTTGCCTGTTGCAGCTTTGATGTTGTCTGCATTGAGTAATCCGGAAATATTTTTTCCTTTTTTGTTTAATGCAGTGTATTCATAAACCGGCATTGTTCAATCCCTTCGCGTATGTTATGTGGGGATGGATTTAAAATCTGTCATAGGTTTCGTCATCGGCGGTTGCCGGAAATCCGTTCCAGGTTCGGTTGTGTGTCCCCTGGTTGTGCATATACCATAATTTACGGCTGCCCGAAAACCCTCATTTGTATTTATTAAATTGTTCTGATATATGAACGTGATTATGATGAAATTTTTGGTGCAATTTTGAATGAATAAAAAAAAATATCCATATATATATTTTGTCATGATCTGTATTTGCGGATATCTGTCCGTATTTGCCGGTGATGCATTTGCCGGTGAAGACCATAGTATTGCCGTTGTTGTTTCAAAGAAGATCAGGCCATATATGAATGTAATGGAAGGCATTACAAAGGGCTTGAAAGAAACAATCTCAATCCGGGTGTTTTTTCTTTCCGATTCAGATCCCCAACACAATGAACAGGTTTCAGACAAACTGGAAAAAGGTCAGTTTGATTTGATTGTAGCTGTCGGACCCGAGGCGGCGAAAATGGTTTGGAGAACAGGGGACAAATTTCAAATAAGTCCTCAAAAATTGTTCACAGCCGTTCTTGATCCCGTTAGTTTGGGAGCTGATTCCAAATTTATTTCCAAATCTTTTGAATATTCAGATTCTACAAATATGCAATCTGTCCCCAGCTGTGGTATTTCCTTGAGGATTCCAGTTGATAGACAGGTTCGGGAAATTGCACAAGCATTTATCAATGTAAAAAAAATCGGGTTGCTGTTTGATGCCCGGAACAATAAAGGGTTTTATGAAACAGCCGGTTTTGCATCACAACAATATGGCATTGCCCTTATCCCGTTGCAGGTTGAAGCCATGAAGCAGATTCCCGGAGTGCTGGCAAAAAACTGGCAAAATATTGACTGTGTCTGGATGATTCCGGACCGGACCGTGATTTCTGAAAAAATCATACAATATATTATCAGGCTTGGTATTTACCATAAAACAGGCGTGATCGGGTATAATTCTTTTTTTATTCGTTCAGGTGCGATTTTTTCTTTTGATTTTGATTATACGGCATTGGGATTACAGACTGCCGGAAAAATTGAGGCCTATTTTAAAACCGGTGAGTGCAGCGCAGACCCGCCGGAATTCAAGACCGTCATTAACCGTAAAATGGTTGATAAAATCGGCCTTCAGGTGAGGGAGTGACCATAAGAATGAACTTCAAAAGAATGAACTTCAGGAATATCGGCATACACGCAAGGGTTCTTTCAGCAGCGGTGATTCTTATCAGTGCCTCCACCATGTCATTGGGGTATTGGGGGGTGAATATCATCAACCAGTTCGTGACATCCCGTTTCAGCCGGCAGATTGAGTTTATGACTCAATACCTGGCACTTAATTCGGAGCTGGGCATCCTGATCAATGAACAAGGACTTTTAAGGGATCTGGCCATAAATATGCTTGGGGAAAATGATATTGCCGGTGTAGTAATCGAGGATGGCCAGGGCCGGGAACTGGTAAGGGAAATTCGCCAGATTCCAGGACCGTTTGAAACAACCCGAAAAGGGGTTTATTTGTCTGACATCATGGAAGACAATGATACCATGGATCTCGTTGGCGGACATGTTGATGCCGACAGGATAGGCAGGGTTATAGTAACTTATTCCACAAAAGGAATTGAAGATCTGGTAACAACAATGAAACATCGGTTTTTAATGATCGCTCTGATTCTTATCATAGTATCCGGCCTGATATTTTATGTGATTTCCAGGTCTCTGGTTACTCCTGTGATATCCCTTGCAAAAATTGCCAGAAAAGTATCAATGGGCAATCATTTGATCCGGGCTTCGGAAGGAAACACACCTGAAACCATCAAGCTTGCCGATGCATTTAACGACATGCTTGATTCCATTGCGCGGGGGCGGCAAACCATTGTTCAGGCATATGAAAAAATGGCAAAACAGGAAACTCTTGCCGAGGTGGGTAAATTTTCCATGCTGATTGCCCACGAGGTGAAAAATCCTTTGGGAATTATAAAAAGTTCTCTTGAAATGCTTAAACGCGAGCTTGCCATTCCTCAGGAAAACATTGCTTTGACTTATGCGGAAGAAGAAATAGAAAGTTTAAACGATCTGATCGAAAGTTTTCTTATGTTTGCCAGACCGGCCCGGCCCAATTTTGAAAAAACGGATTTAAACCGGCTTATGTACCAGGTGGTTATGGGCTTTGAAATACAATACAATTCAACCCGGCTTGAAATAAGATCCTTTGTCCCGGAAAACCCGTTTTATGCCAAAGCTGATTTTGATCTGCTTTCAAGGGGGATAACCAATATTATCAGGAATGCCTGCGAGGCAAACCAGGGCAGGGGTAGTGTTGATATTTCAATTGGGTGCCAAAATAAAAAATGGCAGCTTTGGGTAAAAGATCAGGGCAAGGGTATCCCCGAAGAAAAACTAAAAAAAATTTTTGAACCTTTTTTTACAACAAAGGCAAAAGGGAGCGGGCTAGGTCTTGCCTTTGCAGACCAGGTGGTCAAGGCCCATGGCGGAAGCATTAAGGCCGAAAACAGTCCCCACGGAGGTGCTGTGTTTTGTGTGACATTGTTTTCAAGTTTAAACGATATGGAAAATCAAGGAAGTTTGGTATAAATGGCAGACATATCCACTATACTTATTGTTGATGATGAAGCAAAAATGAGAAATCTTCTTTCCATGATGCTGGAAAGAAAAGGATATCAGATTGATCAGGCAACCGACGGGAAAGACGCCTTGAAAAAGGTATCCGTAGGTACATATGATCTTGTGATTTCCGATATTAAAATGCCGGAAATGGATGGAAAAGAACTGATAAACCGGATGAGAAAACAGAACATTGTAACCCCTGTTGTTTTCATTACAGCCTTTGCAACGGTTGATTCCGCCGTTGAAATGATGCGTCAGGGCGCTGCTGATTATGTCACTAAACCTTTTGACGAATCCAAAATTCAGATCACGGTTGAACGGGCCTTAAATTTTTCTCGTATTGTAAGTGAAAATCTTGAACTGAAACAGGCCCTTGAAGAAAAACAGGAGACCCGGCAACTGATTTATGAATCCGAAAGTATGGGGGGGGTTGTAGGTCTTGTAAACAATGTGGCATCGGTTGATACGGCAGTCCTGATACTGGGGGAATCGGGTACGGGCAAGGAAATTATTGCGCGTCATATCCATTCTCAAAGCCAAAGAAGCCTCAACCGGTTTGTTCCTGTGAACTGTGCTGCAATTTCTTCCAACCTGGTTGAGTCGGAATTGTTCGGATATGAAAAAGGATCTTTTACAGGTGCTGATTCCCGGCGGAGAGGGAAATTTGAGTATGCCACCGGCGGTACTCTTTTTCTGGATGAAATAGGGGATATGCCCCTGGATTCCCAGGGGAAACTGTTGCGGGCCCTTCAGGAAAAAAAATTCCAGCGAGTCGGGGGAAACCAGGAGATTCCAGTTGATGTAAGGGTTATATGTGCCACCAATAGAAATCTTGAAAACATGGTCCAGCAGAAAAAATTCCGGCAGGATCTTTTTTACAGAATCAATGTGTTTCCCATTTCTATTCCGCCTCTGCGCCAGAGAAAAGAGGACGTGGTTCCGCTTGCCATGTACCTGATGAAAAAATTTCCCTTTGGAAAATCCCATACCATCAGCGAAGGTGCCTGCCGCAAGCTCAATGAATATCCTTGGCCCGGAAATGTGCGTGAACTTGCAAATGTGATTGAACGGTGCCTGATTTTAACCAGGGAAACCCAAAAGATCACATCTGATACGCTTTCTTTTTTAAAACCCAATGAACCTGCGGCTGGCGGCAGAGTGATTGTCAAATTGCCGCCGGGAGGGGTTCAACTCCATCATGTTCAGTTCAGCCTGGTCAAGCAGGCATTACAGGCGGCCGGTAACAACCAGACAACTGCGGCAAAACTTCTGGGCCTGAGCCGGTCAAAACTCAGGGTACTTTTAAAAAATATGGATGGTGAGCAATAAATGATATCAGACACTTACATGAAACTGGTTATGATTGCCACGGTCGTTCTTGTATCTGTTGTTTTTTTGTCTGTCGTTCCGGTTCATGCATCCGACACCATGCTGATGTTTGTGGGAGAAGATCTGGATGTGCTTTCCATTGCCTCAAGAAAAGAAGAATCCGCCTGGAGTGCGCCTGCCATTGCCAAGGTGATCACCAACGAAGATCTGTCGGAGTCTGGGGCGCTGACTATTACCGAGGCCATTGATGATGTGGCAGGCTTTCATGTTGAAAAAACCAACAAAGGGTCCATTCCGTATTTAAGGGGTATACCCAATTCAGCACTGGTGTTATATGACACCGTTCCCATTGGGTCCGGGGCTGATAAATCCGATCACCTGATAGATTATGAAAACTCCCTGGCATCCATTAAACGGATCGAAATTATAAGGGGTGCGGGTTCTGTTCTGTGGGGCCCGGATGCATTTGCCGGTGTGATCAATGCCGTCCCCTTTACGGGTCGGGATTTTTCCGGGGTTGAGACCGGCTTGGCCCTGTCGTCTGCTGACCAGGGCAAACAGGCATATGTAAGATACGGGGCAAGCAAGGGGGCATGGTCCTCTTTTTTCTGTGTTTCCGCCCGGCAGGCAACAGAAGATGACACCCCCGTCAATGTTATCAGTTTCTGGAATGACGGCATTAACCCTACACCGGCGGAAGAGCGGTTTGGAAGCAGTACTCCGGATGATTCTCAATATGTTGATTTGTACGGCAACGTGTCGTTTTCAGACTGGCTGGTGATTTCTGCAAAATTGTCGGACGGTCAAAAGGCCTTTTCCGTAACCGACTGGGACCGCGAATATATTTGGGAAGAGCAAAAATCATATGGTTCAAAAATGTTTAAACTGGAGGCGTCAAAAGATATCAGCATTGATTCGGGTATTCGGTTTGCCGTGTATTACTCGGATATCGGGCTTGAAAAGACGTTTATTGACCGGCAGTTTGACCAGAATGAATATTCCGTGTTCGGAGAATTGATTTATGAGAAGTCTTTGTTCTCTTCAGATGCGCTGTTAACAGTAGGAACTTCCTATAAAGAGGATCATTTTAAGGATATTCTTGTGTGGAATAGTTTTTATCCCGGATTCCTGGTGCCCGAAAACCAGGGTTTTTTGCCGGACTTCTCGCAAAAGGATTATGAAAACACCCTGTTTTCCGTTTTTGGCCAGTACCGCCACAAAATACAGGATATCGAGTTCTGGGCCGGCTTCAGGAACGACGATCATGAAAAATTTGAAGACAAGGTCAGTTTCAGTTCCGGTATTGCTTGGGAGTTATCTTCTGAACTGATGGTCAAGGCCATATATGGTTCGGGGTATCGAACGCCGTTTGCCAAGCAGGTGGATACAATTACGGAAAACTGCCTTGAACAGATTAACAATATTAATCTCCAGCTGCAGTACAAACCCAATCCCAAGACCCTGTTCTCTATAACGGTTTTCAGGAACGACATTAAGGATCATGTGGTGGGGGACCGATATGAAGGGGCCGGGGTCTCTTTGTCAAACAGCCAGACAATTGATGGTATTGAATTGGAATGGGAGTTTGCGGCAACTCAATCCCTGTCTTTTTCAGGGAATGCCACTTTTTTAGACAATGACGGAACTTATGAAACTTTTCTTAGTTACGAACATATCAGTTATCCTGATTATTATCCGGTATTGCACCACAGTTATGACACAGGCTCGGATATTATGTTCAATTTGAGCGGGGTTTGGCAGATGGCAGAGCATATCAAACTGGTTTCTCAGATCGAGTATTTTTCCGGGCGGGAACTTTATTATTCCATGGATGATGAAACGCGGAAGTATCCTGATGCGTGGCTGTGCAATCTGCGCTTGAGGTTTGAGGATGTCAATTCCTGGGATATTGACTTGTTTGTAAACAATGTTTTCAGCAACAAGTATAAGACCTTTGATGCGGCATCAGACCATTCCAGCGAGTCCGTAAGTGCAGGGATTACCCTTAAATACAAATGGTAAACCAGAATTGTTTGTGGCATGTTTTTGTGTTGTTTTTCTTCTGATCAATTACGGCAATATTAAAGAAGGGTTTTATTGACAACATGGCAATTAATGCCCATAGTAGCGCATTAATGAACTTGGAATTTATTTTTACAGTATCTTTAGACCGGTTGTTTGATTTGACGGTTAACCAAAAAAACGAAGAGAGAAATCCTGTGAAAACACCCTTGCAAGCATTTATCAACTGGTTTGACAATGTGCCTGTGTCTTTGCGCAGATATCTTGCCCATATTTTCAGGATCTGTACAACCGATGATACATCCCATATGGCAGCCCTGCCTGAGCAGTCCCTTGAAGGCTTCAGGAACTGGGCCGTAAAAACGGATTTTCCCTTGCGCATTGCCGCCAGAATGTTTTATATAAGATCGGTTTTTGACATGGTGATACTTCATTATGAGGAAATACTTAAAGACGATGAGTTTTGTCACCTGGCATCGGAAAAAGATAATATCGTTCAGATATCTTCAAAACAATGGGAAGAAATTTTCAAGTCCTGGATAGATTTGCGCAGGAAGGAAATGGCTGATACATATATCCATTCCTGGGCATCCGGGATGATTAAACTGCAGATGGAGGCAAAGTGAAACACCCTATTTTTTATACCGCTTTTATACTGATTTTTACCCTGACCCTGTTAAATGGTACGGCATTTGCCGGACAGACCATGACCCTGGAACAATGCCTGGAAACAGGAATCAAGAACAACCCTTCCCTTAAAGCCTCAGGGCTTGGCGTGGCTGCTGCCGGCCATGACATCAAGGTGGCCAGGGCTGATTTTCTGCCGTTCGTATCATCGGGCTATTCTTACAGCATGCTTGGCAGCATAAGTTCAAAAGGCCCTACGGAAACCGATTATCTTGATCAGGAGAGCAGGACATTCAATATCAAGATGACCCAGATTCTTTATGCCGGATCAAGAGTTGTCAATGCTTATGGCAAAGCCAAAATCCTTGAGCAGGCAACCCGGGCTCAGATGGACCTTGAAAAGCTGGAGCTGATTTATAATATTGAAATAACTTTTTATAGAGTAATGAAAGCCCGGCAGGATGTGATTACAGTTACCGAGTCAGTCAACAGGTTGAGTGAAAGCATCAAGTCTGCCAAAGCGTTTTTTGAAAAAGAACTTGTTCCTTATGTGGATGTCCTTCAGGCCCGCGTGGACCTGGCAGATGCAAAAGAGCAGTTGGGGATCGCAAAAAATAATTTAAACCGCGAGCGCGTAGCATTGTTCGCCCTGATGGACCTGCCGCTGGATCCGGACATGGAATTTTCCGGCGGACAGTATAATACTGTAACGGATGATCCTTCTTTTGAATCATGCCTGCAGCAAGCCTTTGAAAACCGGCCGGATATCAAGAGTCTTGAATATCAGCTTGATGCTGCAAACAAAGATGCCGGGATTGCAATGGGAAAATATCTGCCTATGGTCAGATTTGACATTGGGTATTATGACCAGGACAGAGATTATGACAAACCGGGCACTTCAACATCCGGGGACTATGACAGGGATCAGAGAAACCGTTACTGGTCAACCGGTATTTATGCCACCTGGGATATGTTTGACGGCGGCAGGTCATGGTATGAAAAAGAAAAATACAATGCACAAGCAAGAAAGATAAAATCTTTGATCAAAGAAGCAGAAAACATGATTTCCACAGGAATCCATAAGGCGCTTTATTCCATGTCTGAAGCTCAGCAGCGCATCTTAACTTCCGGTGAAGCATTGATTGCTGCCAAAGAGTATTACGAGATGGAAGAAAAGCGCCTCAATGCAGGTCTTTCAACAGTTCCATCGCTTTTGGATGCCCAGTACCGCTTGATTCGTGCCCAGGGAAATCAGACCCGTGCTGTTTTAGACTATCAGCTGGCAAAATCGGAATTGAAATTGATGACGGCAGAAAAATAAAAAAAGGCTGGAACTGTTAATTTAGAAACGATAAATGCACGCCATTTATTTGATTGGCTGTCGGTTCTATTGACACAATATTAATGCTGGTTATTGTAACGTAACGCATTGACCGTGGGCTTTATTATAATGATCCGAGTTTTAAGTTAACGCAGAACTGACAGTTTTTTTTAAGGAGATAAAAATGCTTGGTCCGGGACCGTTGATTGCTATTGATGTTGTGTTGCTGTATACCACTCTGGGGCCTCTTGTTTTATTTGCCATTTATGTTCTGTTTGATTCTCTTGACAGATCCGGTAAACCTGTCCGGCAGAGTCAGGATGAGATAACCGGAAAAAAAGATCCTGCCGTATGGACAAATGATGATATTGACCTTTATATGGACCGGATCTGACCTGTGACTGCTTTTTTTAAAAAATGGAAAAAATATTTTACTTTTGCCGCGCTTTTAAGCTGTTTTGTTAATATTCTTCAACTGACCTTTCCCTTTTATATGTTTACCATATACCGCAATGTTATAATCTCCTACAGTGGGTTTTCCCTTGCAAATATTACGACTGCGGCCTTTTTTGCAGTCATGGTCTTAGGGCTTTTCAGCTATCTTAGATCAAGGCTTCTGGCTCTGGCTGGAAAAGATTTAAGTTTTGAGCTGAGACAGGGAATCTATTCTGGCATGATCAAAGGGTGTGTGCTGGACAATAAAAGAGCATATCAAGGTGGATTGAACGATCTTGAAGTATTGCATAATTATTTGTCTTCTCCATCCATTTATGCATTGTTTGATGCACCCTGGGCTCCTTTTTATCTTGCACTTATTTATTTGTTTCATCCTGTACTTGGTATTATTGCCACTTGCGGGGCTCTTGTTATGGTTGGTTTGAGCGCATTGCAGGAAATACTTGTCCGTAAGAGCATGAAAGCCGCCAATATTAAAAATGCCCATAATTATCGTTTTGTGGATTCATTTATGAGAAATGCCGAGGTGATCAACGGAATGGGAATGATCAATGCCATAAGTGACAGATTTGTTCAAGGAAATAATCAGGTGCTGATGAACCAGACAAAATCCAGTTGTCATGCAGGTACTATACAGGCTTTGATCAAGCCCATGCAGAATGTTATCCAGGTGCTGATTTATTGTGCCGGGGCCTATTATGCCATGAAAGAGGGATTTAATGTCGGACTAATGGTGGCGGCTTCCATAATCATGGGCAGGGGGCTTGCCCCCTTAATGCAAGTCATGTCTTCCTGGCGTTTGACCACTCAGGCAAAAGAGTCGTACCAGCGCTTGAAAGGGTTTTCAGCCATGCTTGAACAGCAGGCCCAAACCATGCCCCTGCCGGAGCCAAAAGGTCATCTCAATGTGGCCGGGGCTGTTTTCAGGATTAAAGATCAGGTGCTGCTTAAAGGAGTGTCCTTTGAATTGAAACCCGGAGAGTTTTTAGGAGTCATAGGACCCAGCGGGGCAGGGAAAACCACCTTGTGCCGATTGCTTTTAGGTATATGGCCTTCCCTTGGCGGCAAGGTTTATCTTGATGGGAAAGATATTTTTTCCTGGAACAAGGAAGAACTTGGACAGTACATAGGGTATTTGCCCCAGGAAATAGAATTGTTTCCCGGAACAGTGGAACAAAATATTGCACGGCTTGGAACAGTGGATAGGGAACAGGTTGAAAATACCCTGGATATCTGCGGTATAAAAGATATGGTGGACAGTTTTCCCCAGGGGCTTGAGACACAACTGGAGGGGGAGAACGGGCTCCGTCTTTCCGGGGGGCAGAAACAGAAAATCGGCCTTGCCAGAGCAATGTATAAGAACCCAAAGTTCCTGGTTCTGGATGAACCCACCTCCAATCTGGACGAGCAGGGAGAACAACAGTTATTAGCTGCATTAGCCTCTATGAAAAAGCACAATGGATGCACTTGTATTATGGTGACGCACAAACCGTCTCTGTTACACTCCATGGACAAGATTCTGGTGATGCGGGACGGCCAGATAGCAATGTTCGGGCCAAAAGATGAAGTGTTTGCAAAGTTTACGGGGGCGGCATGATTTTTTTTCTGAGGTCTTGTTTTAAATATTTTTTATTTGCAGGGCTGTTTTCCATGTTTATCAATACCCTGCACCTAACCTTTTCATTGTATATGCTTGCAGTTTATGACAATGTCCTTTCCAGTTACAGTTTTCCAACACTTTATGCGATAACTGCGCTGGCACTTGTGGCCCTGACAGTCCTGGGAAGTCTTGAATTCTGCAGGTCCAGACTTCTGGTCAGGGCAGGGGTTAAGCTTGACGGCCTGTTGAGCCGGAGAGTATTAAAGGATATGCTCCGGGATCTGTGTCGTGCTGACAGCATGAAATACACCCAGGGGCTTAAAGATATTAATACCTTGCGAAACTATCTTGGTGGTAATTCCATTTTTGCTTTTTTTGATGTGCCCTGGATTTTTATTTATCTTTGGGTGATTTATCTTGTTCATCCCGTACTGGGCCTGACAGCCACTGGCGGTGCAGTGGTGATATTTATCATCGGGCTGCTGCAAAACAGCTTGACAAAAAAAGATATTGAAAATACAGGAGCCTTGAATATTCAAGGGCGGCAGTGGCTTTTCACAAGCTTTAGAACGGCAAGGGAGCTTCAAAGTATGGGAATGATTGACCATGCGGCAGACGGGTTTTGTAAAATCAATGATAAGGAAATTGTATTGCAGGACAAGGTGGGCAATATCGGGCATATACTGGGATCTTTCAGCCAGAGTTTCGGGGTTCTCATGCAGGTGATTATTTTTGGGGCTGGAGCTGCCCTGGTGCTGGCCCACGAGGCCAATCCAGGGGTAATCATTGCCGCTTCCATTATCATGGGAAGGGCCCTTGCACCAGTGAACCAGGGTATTGCAGCCTGGAAACAGACGTCCGGTGCCAGGAGCGCATATGATAATTTAAATAAACTTTTAAAAACATCTGACAATGAAGATCCGCTGGAACTCGAGACTGTGAACGGGGAGTTAAAAGTTGATGATGTCAGCCTTGATATCGGGGAAGCCAAGGTGTTGAAATCCATCTCTTTTGAATTAAAACCCGGTCAGATAATGGGGCTTGTGGGGCCCAATGGCGCAGGCAAAACCTCTTTGTGCCGGATGATTTTGGGAATGTGGGTCCCGACCCGGGGTGTGGTCACTCTGGATGGTCATGATATGTTCAAGCTGGATAATGATGCCCTTGGACAATCTTTAGGGTATCTGCCCCAGAATGTTGAATTGTTCACAGGTACTGTTACGGAAAATATTGCCCGGATGGGTAAGGTTGATTCGAAAAAAATACTGGATGCCGCAACACAAGCCGGTGCCCACGAGACTATTTTAAGGTTTCCCCAAGGGTATGACACCGATATAGGGGAGGCAGGCCAGAGCCTTTCCGGGGGGCAGCGGCAGCGGGTGGGACTTGCCAGGGCACTTTACGGTAATCCTAAACTGGTAATTCTGGACGAACCCAATTCCAATCTGGATGAAGCAGGGGAACAGGCCCTGCTGGGAGCCTTAAAAAACCTTAAGGAAATGGGAGCTACAACAATTATGATTACGCATAAGCCAAGTCTTTTGTATACAGTGGATAAAATTTTAGTGCTTAAAAACGGAGAACAGGCCCGGTTCGGTGACAGGGATGAGGTCTTTGGACAAATGATGGGAGATGTGAATGCAAACTATAATTAAATCCTGGTTTAAATATTTTATTTTTGTGGGGCTTTTCGGGGTGTGTATCAACCTGATCTACCTTGCCATACCCGTTTACATGATGGTCGTGTATGACCGGGTTCTGTTCAGCTTCAGCAGAGCAACCTTGTATGCATTGAGCGTGGGTGTGCTGATCAGCCTTATTGGTATGGGCCTGATGGATTATTTGCGTATGCTGATACTGGGACAGGCTGGAAACAACCTGGTTCAAAAAATGATGCCCTTTGTGGTTAAAAGTATGCAGGCTGATGCAGCAGGGACTACCGGTCATGGTTATAACCGAGGGTTGTATGATCTTGAATTGTTAAAGGATGCCGTTGTCCACGGTCATATTTTTTATATTCTTGATTTGCCCTGGGTGTTGATCTATCTTGGCATCCTTTATATCATGCATCCGCTGGTCGGGGTTGTGGCCATTGCCGGGGTTTTCCTGGTAGCACTTTTTCAGATTCTGCTAAGAAAGCTTGCAAAAAAGCGTTATATGGTTGCTGATGTGGCGTTTCAGGCAAATGCCGATTTTGCCGGAACCTGTCTGAAGCATGCCGGGATTGTTTCCGGGATGGGGATGCTGCCGGATGTTATGGAAACATACCGGGACAGATACCAAAAGATTTTGGCTGAAAGGTCCGGGGCTGATGCATATCAAGCATTTGCCGGGGCTGTTCTTCGTTTGCTTCATGTGATGTCCCTGGCTGCGGTATTTGGAGTGGGAGCCTTTGTTTTTTTCAGAGATGAGATTACTGTTGGGGTTATTTTTGCAAGTGTGATAATCCTTGCACGGCTTTTTTATCCGTTTGAACGAAGCCTGTCAGATATGAAAATTTCCATTGAGGCCATGGCGGCATACAAAAGGTTAAAACAGTTTGTGGATACCAGGAAGCAGAAAAAGAAGCTTTCTTTGCCTGAACCGGCCGGAAAATTTGATGCACAGGCCGTTACTCTGGCATTAAACAGCAGGACAATTTTACATAATATATCCTTTGCCCTGGAACCCGGAGAAACCTTGGGTATTTTCGGGCCTTCATCGTCCGGAAAAACATCTTTGTGCAAGGTTTTGCTGGGTATCTGGCCTGCTTTGGCAGGCAAAGTAAGGCTGGACGGGGCTGAGATTGCCCATTGGCCACGCGATGAATTTGGAACATATGTGGGTTATCTGCCCCAGGAACCGGAATTGTTTCCGGCAAGTGTGGCTCAAAATATTTCAAGACTCCGGAAAGTGGATTCGGAAAAAGTTGTGAAAGCGGCTCAAAAGGCCGGGGTTCATCAGATGATTTTAAAACTTCCTCAAGGGTATGATACAAAAATTGACCGGACCGGGAAAAATCTTGCTGCCGGTCAGCGGCAGTTGATTTCTATGGCCAGGGCCCTGTATGATGATCCGAAGTTCGTGGTTTTGGATGAACCCCATACCCACTTGGATGAACTGGGGCTTAGGATGTTGTTAGTTGCTTTGAATAATTTGAAGCAGGAAAAAATTACAACCATCGTAGTCACGGACAGGCCCAATTTGTTAGTGAACATGGATAAGCTTTTAGTGATTAAGGAAGGCCAGGTGGCTATGTATGGACCTGGTAAGGAGGTCTTAAGTCAGCTTGCCAACAAACAACAGCCCCAGCAGGCAGCAGGAGCAGCAGGAGTATAGATATGGAAGAACAAAATAAAATATTAAATACAAATCCCTTGAAATATATCATTGCCGGGTTATTTGTTATTGCCCTGTTTTTCGGGGGGATTACGGTCTGGTCTGTATATTTTCCTTTTCAGGGTGCGGTCATTGCCTCTGGGGTGGTCAAGGTGTCTGGAGAAAGAAAAGTTGTTCAGCACCTTGAGGGTGGAATCATTGATAAAATTTTTATAAAGGAAGGGGACACGGTTAAGGAAGGGGATGTTCTTATTGAGCTGAAAGGTTCCCAGGTCAGTTCCAATGTGGATCTGCTCCGGGGGCGGCTGCGGGCTAAGCAGGCAGAGGCGGCAAGGCTCCGGGCGGAAGCGGGCATGAAATCAGAGATTGTCTGGCCCAAAGAGTTTGAAAAATTAAAAACCAACCCTGAGATTGTTGAGAATATCGCTACTGAAACAGATATTTTTACATCCAGGCGTTCTGACATACAAGGAAAGATAGAACTGCACTATTCACAGATAAAGCAGTTGGAAAACCGTATTGAAGGAGCCAGGGAAGAACTTGCCAGTCAGGTGGAGATCATCGAGAACCTGGAAGAAGATTTAAAGAGCAAACGGCCTTTGCTAAAAGAAAAATATATGGGAAAAACAAATATCCTTGAACTTGAAAGAAGCCTGTCCACTTACAAGGGACAAAAAGGCAAACTTAACCAGGATATTGCACAATTTCTTCAGATGATTGAGGAACTCAAACTTCGGATTGTGGACATAGAGAACCAGTACAGGGAACAGGCCGTGTCAAGGCTGGGAGATCTGACTGATGTAATATTTGAAATAAAAGAACAGATCAAACCTCAGCTGGATGCCAAGGAGCGCTTGGAAATACGGGCACCTGTCAGCGGGGTGGTCATTAATATGCAGGTACATTCCGAAGACAGCGGTGTGATCCGGCCTGGTATGCCCTTGCTTGAAATCGTGCCGGAAGACTTGAAAATGATTATTACGACACAGGTACGGCCCCAGGATATCATCAGTGTGAAAAAAGGGCAGGATACCAAGGTGCAGCTGGCTGCGTTTCAACGAAAATCCACTCCCCCCGTAAAAGGCATGGTTACCTATGTGTCTCCGGATTTAATGAGCCAGCAGACGGCCCAGGGTATCATGTCCTATTATGAAGCCCATGTGGAAGTGGATAAAAATGATTTAAAAGCCAAAAATGCTTATTTGTCACCCGGTATGCCCGTGTCCTGTTATATTACAACCGATAAGCGCACCGTGATCAGCTATCTTTTGGGGCCTCTGCTTAAAAATGTTGACATGGCCATGCGGGAGTAGAGCTAATCTGCTTGGCTGCTCTGCTCTGTTGAATGCTCGAATGTTCTGCTTTGGGGACATTGGGGGCAGATTTGAAATCTGTCCCTGTCCCCAGAAAGATTATTTATGGCAAAAATAACCCATATTTTTAAAACCTATTTTCCGGAAACCAATGGGGGCCTGGAAGAGGCCATCCGGCAGTACGGAACCCATGCCCGAAAGAACGGGTTTGATGTTGAAGTTGTCTCTGTGGGGGCTGAAACTTATACCATTAAAACACCTGACGGTATAAAAACAAAATTTTACAAAACAACGGTTGATGTTTTTTCAAATCCGTTCAGTATGGCTTTTGCCCGTTCATTCAGGGAAATATGTGCGAATGCCGATATCCTTCACTTTCATTTTCCCTGGCCGACAGCAGAACTTCTGGCACTTTTTCATACCATCAGAAAACCCGCTTTGGTGACATTCCACTGTGATATTCATAAAATTAAGCCTTTAAAAAGAATTTACCTTCCGTTTATGAAGCAATTTTTTAAAAAAATGGATAAAATCTGCATTTCAACCAGAGGCCTTTTAAAAATAACACCATACCTTGCCCAATTCAGGGATAAAATAGAAGAGGTCTCTTATTTTATAAACGAAAAACGATTCTTCAATCTTCCTGATCCAGACCCTGATATCATTGAATTCACGGAAAAATTCAAAGGATATGCATTGTTTGTCGGTGTGTTAAGATGGTATAAAGGGCTTGATATTCTTTTGGATGCCGCAAAGAAAATCGACAATGATATTGTGATAGTGGGCAAAGGGGATCTGTATTACAAACTTGCATCCAGAATAAAGAATGAAAACCTGGGAAATGTTCATTTGATGGGATTCCAGGGTGACAATAATCTTAAGTTTTTAATTGAAAAATCAAAACTTATTGTCCTGCCTTCAATCACGCCGGCCGAAGCATTCGGCCAGATCCTTCTCGAAGGGCTCTATTTTTCAAAACCCCTTGTTTCAACACAGCTGGGTACGGGCACAAGCCTTGTCAACCGGCATAATTATACCGGTTTTGTTGTTCAGCCCGGATCAAGCGTTGCTCTGGCAGGAGCAATCAATGCCATCGTAAACGATGAGGCGCTGTGTGAAAGATTTTCTAAAAATGCGTTTCACCACTACCTGGACAATTTCACGGCTGCTGTTCAGGGAGATAAATATATCCGGATCTATAGATCTTTTCTTCGGTCCTGACCAAATGGGGCCGGATATGACCAGTTCTGAACAGCGGCCATGCCCAGTATCTTGCCAAAAAAAAAATAAAACATCTGATAAAAAAGTTCAAAGGCCCTTAGCCAAGGCCTTTTTATGAACGAATCATCAAGGTTGTGCCAGAATTCGCTGATAATATGGTATGTATCTTGCTTTCTCATTTAAGTATTATGTTGAAACAAATTAAAATATATACGACAGTCTTGGCTATTATCATTTTTTGTGTCTGCAGCTTTTCATCTGCGGAGACATCCGGGAATCAATCCTCTCTTCTGGGTCTTATAAATCAGATCAGAACGGCCCCTTTTTCTTATGCCCTCTCTCTGGGGTATGACACGGAATTTTTGAAAGAGAAGGGCATTCTGCCGGATACCGCATTGGAACCTTATGTGATGGATGAATCTTTAAGTTCCGGGGCTGCTGATGAAAATATTTTTGTGGATGAAAAAAGTACAGCGGCGGAGGAAAACGGCCAAGTCCATCTTTTGACGGTTGAAACAGGCGGGGTTGTTACTTTTTTAAATTTCATGTCTTCAGATATTGCCGGTAAAATTTTTATTGATTACCTTTTTAAACAAGAGCTTGAAAATAAAAATTTCCAATATATCCTTTCAAGTGATTACGCCTATGTGGGTTTTTCCATTAAATCAGGTGTTACGGAAGCCCAGATGAATGCATGGTTTTTTACAATTCGTCTGGGGTCTTCGGTTTTAAAATCTGAAGGACAGGTTTTAAACCTGATAAACCAGGTTCGGTCTGAACCATGGAAGGTACAGGCATATCTTGATAAGGAACTGATTGAAATTTTTTATGAAAACTGGAATGTTTTTCATTCGCTTGGACGAGAGTATTCCCCTCTTTTTTTTGATTCTTCTTTGCACTTGTCGGCCGTTGCCGGTTCTTTTTATATGCTCAACGGAATTTATCCAGAACCGTTGCTATTTCCCATGACTCCTTCGGAAAGAAGTGTTCATTATGGATACAACGGGCCGTCTGTCCTGGAATCAGTTGTAGAGGTTGCCTGTGAAAAAGATAATACTGTCGCATGTGTCAATAAAATTTTTTCATCCCTGGTGCTGAATGAATTTAAAGCTTGGCCTGCTGGTGCCACTGTCTTTTCGAGTGAGTTTCAAAATGCCGGCCTGGGGATATCGTTATGTTCCGAAAAAGAATTTGATATGGTCTTAACGCTTGATGTCGGAATCGGTGTCAATGATACGGATGAACAAAATTCAAGGATCTATGGAATTCTCTTTTGGGATAATGATGAAAACAGCCTTTACACGCCAGGAGAGGAAATTGCCCGGGAAACGGTTATGGTTTATGATGAAGACCTGAACCCGCTTAAAAGTGTTGTTACCAATAATGCCGGTCATTTTTCCATAACACTTGAATCCAATAAAAATTATTTTTTCAGCTCTGAACCGGAAGGTTCTTCTGTCTCTGAAAAAATTTTTGTAGCCACGGATAAATTTGTCAAGTTGCCCTGCATCCCCCATCCTCTGTAGGAATATTCCATTTTTTTCATGAAAAACTTGCGATGTAAAGAGATGTTTGATACATAATTGCATTCTTTGGCATGCAAAAATTAATTAAAAATTAGGTAAGTGAATGAAGAAGGCTGTTATATTTGGTGTTTCAGGTCAGGATGGGGCTTTTTTAGCTAACTTATTGCTGAAAAAAGGTTATCGGGTGACAGGCGTTTCCCGAAATATCCATGCAGCTTCTTTTGATAATCTTGACCGTTTAAATATACGGAATAATATAGAACTGGTTTCATCATCACTATGCGATTTTAGAAATGTTATAAAAGTTATGAATGAGCATCAACCGGATGAGGTTTACAATCTTACTGGGCAAAGTTCCGTTGCCCGTTCTTTTGATGAACCGTTTGAAACCTTTGAAAGTATCAGTATGGCAACCCTGAATATTCTTGAAGTGATTCGAATTTTAAACATTCCAGTAAGGTTATACAATGCAGGTTCAGGTGATTGTTTCGGCAATATTCACGGTCGACCGGCAACGGAAGACACCCCTTTTAGCCCCCGAAGTCCCTATGGGATTGCCAAGGCGGCCGCTTACCGGCTGACAGCCAACTATCGGGAAGCCTATAATATGTTTGCCTGCACAGGGATTTTGTTTAACCATGAATCCTATTTAAGGCCGGAACATTTTGTTACCCGCAAGATTGTGAAAACAGCCTGCCGGATTGCCGGAGGAAAAAGCAAAGAACTCTTGCTCGGGAATATTTTAATTGAGCGGGACTGGGGCTGGGCACCCGAGTATGTAAATGCCATGTGGATGATGCTGCAGCAGGAAAAACCGGATGATTATATTATTGCCACAGGCACCACCATTAGCCTGAAAGATTTTATTGCCGAGGTTTTTAAGCGCCTTGATCTGGACTGGAGAAAATATGTAAAAATCGACACTCGGCTTTTACGTCCCGCTGACATACAGACCATCCGTGCCAACCCTGGAAAAGCAGAAAAAGAACTGAGCTGGAAAGCCGAATTTCATGGCTGTGACGTGGCCGAAATGATGGTTGATGCTGAGCTGGAAAACGGATAGGGCTTGGAGACATATTTAAAATCTGTCTCCTAACAGATTTAACAGTACTCGGGGACAGATTTTAAATATGTCCCCTGACACCAGGACGATAAATGAAAAAAGCGTTAATAACAGGTATTACAGGGCAGGACGGGGCGTATCTTACTGAGTTTCTTATCAATAAAGGCTATGAAGTACATGGAATAAAAAGGCGGGCCTCTTTATTTAATACCCATCGGATCGATCATCTTTATCAGGACCAGCACATAAAAGACAGACATCTCATACTTCATTACGGTGACATGACGGATTCGTCCAATCTGATCAAGATCGTTCAGACGGTTCAGCCCGACGAGGTCTATAACCTTGCAGCCCAGTCCCATGTGGCGGTATCGTTTGAGGCACCTGAATATACGGCTGATACGGATGCCCTGGGGACGCTTCGTCTGCTCGAGGCCGTTAAAACCATTGGCCTTCATGAAACCTGTCGGTTTTACCAGGCCTCCACATCGGAACTTTATGGCAGTGTGCAGGAGACGCCCCAGACGGAAAAAACCCCTTTTCATCCCAGAAGTCCTTATTCTGTTGCAAAACTCTATGCCTACTGGATTGTGGTGAATTACAGGGAAGCCTATGGCATGTATGCGTGCAACGGGATATTGTTCAACCATGAATCCCCCCTTCGGGGAGAGACTTTTGTGACCCGGAAAATTACCCGGGCTCTGGCCCGGATTGTCCTGGGGAGCAAGGACTGTCTTTATCTGGGGAATCTTGATGCCCGAAGAGACTGGGGACACGCAAGAGATTATGTGGAGATGCAGTGGCTTATGCTCCAGCAGGAGACACCGGATGATTATGTCATTGCAACGGGTGTCCAGCATTCTGTAAGACAGTTTGTAGAGATTGCAGCAGCAGAGCTGGGGGTGACCCTTGCATGGGAAGGAAACGGTGTTGAGGAAAAAGGGATTGTTGAGGATTTCAAGATGACAGATTTGAATTCTGTCCCCCAGGTCAAATTTGTCCCCGGGGATGTGAATCAATACCCGGCTTTAAAACCCGGGGATGTAATTGTTCAAATTGATCCCCGCTATTTTCGTCCTGCCGAAGTTGAAACTCTTCTGGGTGATCCTTCCAAGGCCAACAGGGAGCTTGGCTGGAAACCCTGTATCTCTTTTGAGGAACTGGTCCGGGAGATGGTCTGTCATGACATGGAAGAAGCAAAACGGGATGCCCTTTGCCGGCAGGAGGGATTCAAGGTCTGTAATTTTTATGAATAGATTTGAATAACAATGCAAGGGGGGACAGATTTATAAATCTGTCCCCGGAATAGAATAACCATGTCAACGCTGAATGTCTCATACATCATGGAAATCACCCGGCGTGATTTTGCAGAACGGTTTGCCGGGTCGGTACTCGGGTCTTTGTGGGCCATTATATGGCCCATGGTCAATCTTTTTATTTATATTGTTATTTTTGGCAAGGTCATGGGCGCGCGTCTTCCGGGAACCTCCCAGATGAATGCCTATGGCATTTATCTGGCTGCAGGTCTTATTCCCTGGACAGCCTTTGCTGCAACGATCAATCGCAGTGCTTCGGTGTTTCTGGAAAAAAAGCATATCATTACCAAGGTGAATACATCCTTTTCCTCTTTACTGCTGCATATCAACCTGTCTGAAACCATTACCTATGGCATCTCCATGCTGGTTTTTTTTATCATCCTGGTTTTTCAGGGGTATGATTTTCACGGATCTTTTTTGTTGATTCCTTTTCTCTATTACCTTCAACAACTGCTGGCGCTGGGTCTTGGATTGTTTGCAGCCGTATTGAATGTGTTTATTCGTGATGTTCGTGAAATCACAGGTGTGATTCTGCAACTCTGGTTCTGGTTTACGCCCATTGTTTATATTCCGGATATCCTTCCGTCTGTTTTACAGAAATTCATGATTTATAACCCGGCATATATTCTCATTCAATCCTACCACAGGATATTTGTGTTTAATGATTATCCACCGTTTAAGGCCCTTGTTTTGTTAACGGTTATGACTCATTTTGTATTGTTTTTTTCTTTTCTGATGCTTCGTTATCTGGAAAAAGATATCAGGGACTTTTTATAATGGAGCTGCTTTTTCTCGTGTGCTTGACATTCGTGTTTATGGCCGGGGCTTTTCTGATTTGGAGGCGGCTGCTCAATCGTATCCGGCTTTATCTTTTGATTCTGCTGAACCTGGTTTTTCTTGCCACACTGTTTTATTTATATCCAATCGTTCTATCAATGTCGGGCAGGTTATGAAAATTTTAGTTGATTCCATTCCTATGAGCGGGCTTTTGACCGGCATTGCCAGGTATCTGCGCAATTTGTACACTACCATGAATAGCATGGACCCGGTTGATGTCGCCTATTTTAACGGCAGGACTACAACAGATGCCATGCCGCCGTCGGCAGATTCGCTCAGTTGGCAGAATACCAACCGGTCGGTGCGAACCCTGCCGGATGCTCTTGTCTTTGGTTTGCGGGCCGCCCGGTGGTTTAAATATGAATATTATCTCAATAAAATCTGCAGAAAAGACCCGTCAGCTTTTTCCGTTTATCATGAAACTGCCTTTACCCCGGCAAAGCTGACAGCTATTCCAACGGTTTATTCGGTTTATGATCTGTCGTTGCGCCGATATAGGGATACCCATCCAAAAGAACGGGTGTGGCTGTTTGAATATTTCATAAAAATCCGGCTGCGCTATGCAAAACATATCCTCACTATTTCCGAGTTCATAAGGCAGGAGATAATGGATGAATTCAAGGTTCCGCCTTCTATGGTAACAGCCGTTCCCCTGGCACCGGATCCTTTGTTTTTTCCCTGTAGTGATGAGGGTGTGAAAGCTGTAAGGCGTTACTACAATCTGCCCGAGTCCTACCTGCTGTTTGTCAGTTCCCTTGAGCCCCGAAAAAATATTGATCTTTTAATTGATGCCCTTGCCCTTGCCCATACCGATATTCCCATGGTTTTTGTGGGCTGGCAGGGATGGGGGAAAAAACGCTGGCTTGAGAAAATTAAGGGCAAAAATTTTAAAAACAGGATTTATCTCACCGGTCATATTCCCGACCATGATTTAAGGGCGGTTTATACCGGGGCAACTGCCCTGGTGTATCCCAGCCTTTACGAGGGATTCGGGCTTCCGATTGTTGAGGCCATGGCCTGCAATTGTCCGGTTATCTGTTCCGACACGGCCAGCATGCCCGAGGTTGCCGGGGACGCTGCCGTTTTGATCGATCCTGCCCGGAGCGATGATCTTGCCCATGCCATTGAAATTCTTGTCCATGACACTGAAACGAGAAACGATCTGGTGAAAAAAGGACGGCTGCGGGCAGCCGCTTTTACCTGGGAGAAAACAGCCGGGCAAACCCTTGATGTTTTTAAACGGGTGGCAGAATGATAGCGGTTAAAAAAATTTCAAAAACATTTAAACTTTACCGGAAACCATCGGAAAGGCTCAAGGAGATCTTGTTACGGCGGTGTTATCACAAGGAGTTTCATGCGGTCAATGCGGTCAGCTTTGAGGTTCAGGAGGGTGAAACACTTGGGATAGTAGGGGAAAACGGTGCCGGTAAATCAACCATTTTAAAGTTGTTGACCGGGATTCTCATACCGGATTCAGGTTCTATCCATATTTCCGGTAAGATCACGGGCCTGCTGGAACTTGGGACAGGGTTTAACTCTGAGTTTTCAGGCATTGACAATATTATTCATAATGCCACCTATCTCGGGCTTTCCCGCCGGGAGATCGATAAAAAACTGGATACCATCATTGGGTTTACGGAACTGGGTGAGTTTATCCACGAACCTTTGAAAACTTATTCTTCAGGCATGGTCATGCGGTTGGCATTTTCCGTTGCCATTCATGCGGAACCCCGCGCATTTGTTGTAGATGAAGCCCTGTCCGTTGGAGACGCTTATTTTCAGCAGAAATGCATGAAAAAGATCAAGGCGTTTAAGGACAACGGGGGGTCTATTGTTTTTGTTTCCCATGACATGAATGCGGTAAAAGTTTTGTGTGACAAGGCGATTTTGCTGGATCACGGCACAGCGGTTGAATATGGCGAGCCGGAAGCCATCATTAACCGTTATAATTTTTTCATTGCGCAGCGATCCAGGGGCGAAGAGATCAGCTACAGGGATGATCTTGCGTCTTCCGGGTACGGTAACCACAAGGTCATGATTGATGAGGTTGCAGTTCTGGATGAAAATAACAATGCTTCTGAAATACTCATGAGCGGTCATCCGGTTAATATCAGGGTTTGTTTTACAGGCCATGTTGCCATGGAGAATCTTACCCTGGGGATTGTCATACGGGACAGGTTCGGGCAGGATATATACGGAACAAATTCTTTTTATCTTAAAACACCGATCAGTATCAAATCAGGACAGACCCGTTATGTGACCTATGCCTTTAAAGAGTTTAATCTGGGAGCCGGCAAATATTCCATCACCGCAGCAATTCACACAGGTCCAAGTCATATTGACGAGTGTGTTCACTGGATGGATGGATGTGCAGTGTTTGAGGTCGTTGCAGGAGATGGATATTTTTTCACCGGCCTGGTAAGGCTTACACCGGATTTGAATGTACAGGGGGGAGATTAAATTATGATTGAAATTAATAATCCTGAGATAAATATCGATGAAATAAAGGTCCGCATAGAGGAAGAGCTTCAACAGCACAAGACGGTGCATCCTCTTTTAAAAGGGACGGATTTCAAATCCGTCCCCAGAGACTCCAGGGATGTCGAATCTGTCCCCAGGGATGTTTCCAAAGACTATTTTTTACAGTTTCACGGGCAGGAGTTTATCAACCGGGTTTATGCTTCAATTCTTCACCGGGAACCCGATCCCCAAGGGGGAAAAATTTATCTTGATAAACTGCAGAGTGGTGAATTGACAAAAGTGGATATTATCGGCCGGCTCCGGTATTCCCGTGAAGGACGCCGGAAAAAGGTTTTGGTAAAAGGTCTTTTGCTTCCCTTTCTGCTCCGGATTTTTTTTAAAATACCCTTGCTGGGATGGGGATTGAGATTTGTTACCTGTTTGTTGAATCTTCCCGCTGTTTTGAAAAACATACGGAAGCTTGAAAGTGCGTCAATTGAGCAAACTTTCTTGATGGAAGAGAAGATGGAAAAGACACTGCGCCAATTAAAAGATGAGATTGAAAACCTGAAAAAAGATATCATCCGGGCCGGAGCTGTTCGGGACACCCGGATTACAGAGATATCCAGGGAACAGGCCAGGTTTGGTGAAGAGGCTTTAATGATAGGCAAAGCAGATAAAAATGATTTTTTGAAACTGCCAAAACAGATAAAAGATCAAAAAATAACGCTCCTGGATATGCAGCGCAGGATTCTGTTACTCCTGGAAGAGGCCCGGAAAAGGCTTCCTGAACCTATTTCAAATGAAGCGCTTACAAACATGGTCAAAGAAGAAGATCATATCATGGATGCCATGTACCTGAGTTTTGAAGACCGGTTCAGGGGTGAGGAAGCTGATATCAAAGAGCGGGTAAGCGTTTATCTGCCCTATGTGCAAAAGGCTTGTGAAAAGACAAACAACGGACTCGTACTGGACGTGGGCTGCGGTCGCGGGGAATGGCTCAAGGTTTTAAAAGAAAATAAGATTACGGCCACAGGTCTGGATTTAAACCGCTTGATGGTCGGAAAATGCCGGGAGGCGGGCCTGGATGTTGTGGAATCGGAGGTTCTGGCGTATCTGAGAGATCAGAAATCCACTACCCTTTCGGTTGTTACAGGTTTTCACATTGTGGAGCATTTGCCCTTTAAAACAATGATTGCCCTGTTTGATGAATCCCTGAGAGTATTAAAACCCGGCGGGATGGTTGTTTTTGAAACTCCGAATCCTGAAAATTTAATGGTGGGGGCGTGTGATTTTTACACGGATCCCTCCCATCAGAATCCCATACCGCCCAATACGCTGGCATATTTGATTGAAGCGCGGGGATTTGTAAATCCTGAAATTTTAAGACTTCACCCGGAAAATTCCATTCACATCGAAGATCAATTTTTAAATCATTATTTTACCATTGGCAGGGATTATTCGGTTATTGGGTTTAAGGCATGAAAATCTGTATTGCCGTCGGTTCCCTGCTGGAACATGATGCCATTGGAAACGATGTCTCCCATCAGTTTTTCCTGCTGACCAGCAACCATATCCCAACGGTTATTTATGCCCAGGAAACGGCAAATGACCGCATGGCCCAATATGTGACAGACAAGACGACCCTGTATGATATGATTGATGATCCTGACAATATATTGATTTATCACCATGGCGGTTGCTGGGGTGATGGCCAACAGGTTTTGGAAAAAGCAAGGTGCCGAATTTTTATTAAATATCACAACATCACACCACCCGGATTTTTTGAACCTTACAACCGGTTCCATGAAACCTATTGTAAACACGGCATGGACCAGACCCTTGCCATTGCGGGCTTAAAGCAGGATACGACATTTTTATGCGATTCACGGTTTAATGCAGAAGATTTTTTAATGCAGAAAATAGATGCGTCCAGAATCAGGATCATTCCCCCTTTCCACAAACTGGATGATTTTAAAACCGCGGGCATCCATACGGATCTGGCCTGCAGTTTAGACGACGGCAAGGTGAACATCCTGTTTGTGGGCCGCCTGGTGCCCAACAAGGGTCACAAGCATCTGCTCGGGGTTATTGCCGGTTATGCCGCCATGTATGATTCAAATATACGGCTGACCATTGTGGGTGGCATTGATCCCGGTTTGAGCGGGTATCTGGAGGAACTGAACCATTTAATCCGGGTGAACCGGTTAAATGGGATGGTGGATATAAGGGGCTCTGTAAGCTTTGATGAGCTGCACACCTATTATCAATTTTCCCATGTTTTTTTGCTGATGTCCTGCCATGAAGGGTTTTGTCTGCCGATTTTAGAGGCACAGTTTCATTCTCTGGCCATTGTTGCACTGGATGCAGGCGCAGTGCCGGAAACCCTGGGTGAAAACCAGGTTCTGTTTGATACGCCGGATTATCAACGGTTTGCAGCCGCCATCCATGTTTTATCCAATAACAAAAACTATCGTGACTATGTTGCAAGAGAAGGCAGAAAAAATATCCACCGGTTTTCGAATCAAAGAATCGAAGATCTTTTTTTAAAAGCTGTTCTGCCGTCTTTACGGTAATTTGATTGAATATAAAATAAAAATTATGAAAAAAACAGTTATTCACCAATTTCACTCGGGATCTGCCTATGGTGATGCAGTCACCAATTCAATGCTTCTGATAAGACGGATGCTTTTACGGTTTGGCTTTGTTTCAAAAATTTTTGTGGAACGGGTTGTACCGGAATTAAAAGAAGATCTTGTCCCCCACAATAAGCTGAAATTGAAAAAAGATGATATTCTCCTGGTCCATCACTCCATGGGACATGATCTTGCCGACTGGGTAATGAATCTTCCGGGGAAAAAAATTTTGGTATATCACAATATTACGCCGGAATATTTTTTTCCCAAAGACTCCCCCTATAGATACTATGCACGTCTTGGCAGGGAGCAGCTGAACGCTTTTCTTCCTGTTATGGATGCAAGCATCTGTGTTTCCCGGCTGAACGCGGATGAGCTGAAACATCTGGGGTACACCAATGTCAAAGAACTGCCCCTTTTAATAGACACGGACGCGATTCAAAACCGAAAATGGGATGAAGCCCTTGTGAGTGAAGCGTCAGGTTTTTATACAATTTTGTTTGTGGGCCGGGTTTGTCCCAATAAATGCCAGGAAGATCTCATCACCATTGCATTGCATTTGAAAACCATGTTGATCCGGCCTTTCCAGCTGGTTCTTGTGGGCGGCTATTCTGAAATGGATCCCTATTATATAAAATTATCGGCCCTGGTTAGGTCGGCCGGTTTAAACGATCAGGTCCGGTTCACGGGAAAAATCCCTGATAGTGAGCTATATGGCTGGTACAGGGCAGCCGATCTTTTTCTGTGCATGAGCGAACACGAAGGATTTGGTGTTCCTTTAATTGAAGCCATGGCATTTGATGTGCCGGTTATGGCATTTAAAAGCAGCAATGTTCCTTATACCCTGGGTAATGCCGGTATTCTGGTTACTCAAAAAGACCATCGCCGCCTGGCCGCCCTCATAAAAATTTTGTCCCGTGATCATGCCATGCAAAGGGCTTTGATACAAGACCAGCAACGCCATGCCGCTCACTTTACAGAAAACCGGCTGTCACAACAATTGTACGGCTTTTTAGAAGAACAGGGGATTGATGTTCCGGAATTTGAAATCCGTCCACATTGTCACAAATCCGTCCCCTTGCAGTACCAGGTTGAAGGCCCCTTTGAATCCTCCTACAGCCTGGCCCTTGTTAACCGGGAAGTCGCCCTGGCCCTGGACAGGAAAAATCCCGGAAAGGTAGGGCTCTTTGCCACGGAGGGACCAGGTGATTATGAACCGGACCCGGCTGCCATCCGATCCCTTCCCGGCGTTGAAACTCTTTGGAAAAAGGGCAGAAAGGCCAGCCGGGCAGGGGTGGTGATTCGCAATCTCTATCCGCCGAGGGTGGCGGACATGGACGGTCGGATCAATCTGTTGTATTTTGCCTGGGAAGAGTCCATGCTTCCCTTTGAATGGACCCAGTCATTTAACCGCCACCTTGACGGCCTGCCCGTACTCTCAAAATTCATAAAAAAAATCCTTGTTGACAATGGGGTCCATTTGCCGATAACAGCAGCCGGGTGCGGGATTGATCATATTCAACAGCGCGGACAGGAACAGATTTCACAGGGACAGATTTCAAATCTGTCCCCTGATGTTTATAAATTCTTGCATATCTCTTCGTGCTTTCCCCGCAAGGGCGCGGACTTGCTGCTTGAAGCCTTTGCATCGACTTTTACTTCAAAAGACGATGTCGGCCTTGTGATTAAAACTTTTCCAAACATTCACAATACCATTGAAGAACAGGTGAAAGAGATAAAAAAAAGGTTTCCGGACAGTCCGCCCATTGAGATCATCAACAAAGACCTTTGTGCTTCGCAAATAGCGGGTCTGTACCGGCAGTGTGATGCCCTTGTGGCGCCGTCAAGAGGGGAGGGGTTTGGCCTTCCCATGGCTGAAGCCATGTGGCACAAACTTCCCGTGATTACCACCGCCTATGGGGGGCAGTCTGATTTCTGCACGCCTGATACAAGCTGGCTGATTGATTTTACGTTCCAGGCGGCGGAAACCCACATGGATCTTTTTAACTCTGTCTGGATGGAACCGGATGTGGAGCATCTTGGAAAATTAATGGCTCAAGTGCGGCTGGCAAAACAAGAGCAGCTCAAACCCCGGCTTGATGCAGCTTTAGAACTTATTCAGCGCCTGTTTACCTGGGATCAATGCGCGGACAGGTTAACAGCGCTTGAGCAAAAGATCTGCCGGACAAAACCCCTTTGCCCCCAAAAAATTCGTCTTGGGTGGGTATCTTCCTGGAAGGCTAAATGCGGTATTGCCACCTATTCGAAATTTCTTACCGATGCTTTGCCCAAAGAAGATTTTCATATCAAAATATTTGCTTCTAATTCAGATAACGTGTCTGAATTAGATACAGCCGATGTTTTTCGCTGCTGGACAGATTGTACGGGAAATGTTGAATCGCTCCTGGCCGCCATGGCAACGGCAAATCTTGACGCCCTTGTGGTCCAGTTCAGCTTTGCTTTTTTCCGGGCAGACCATCTTAAAAAGATTATCAGCTTTGCAAAAGAAAAAGGCATTGTCCTGATCATTTTTTTTCACGCGACAAAAGATGTCAACCTGCCCGGTTTTCAAGCCTCCCTTGCGCCTGCCACCGATGCCCTTGCAACGGTTGACCGCCTGCTGGTCCATGGGTTGGAAGACCTGAACCGGTTTAAATCCCGGGGCATATATAAAAACACGACTGTTTTCCCGCATGGGGTCTTTAATCGGGGACAGATTTTGCCGGGGGGACAGATTTCAAATCTGTCCCTGAAATCCCAAACCATTATTGCCAGTTATGGGTTTATGCTGCCCCATAAAGGGCTGGAACAATTGATCCAGGCCTTTTCCGTGTTACGGAAAACCCGTTCGGATGTGCATCTGTTAATGGTCAATGCACTGTATCCGGACAGGGTGTCGGATGAAACAAAACTGCGATGCAGCGAGTTGATAAAACAGCACCGGCTGCACAATTGCGTGACCCTGATAACCGAGTTTCTGGAGGATGAAAAAAGCTTTGCCCTGCTTGATACCGCTGCCATGGTTGTTTTTCCATACCAGGAAACGGCGGAATCGGCCAGCGGCGCGGTTCGGTACGGCATTGCAACACGCCGTCCGGTTGTCTGCACCCCCCTTGAAATTTTTTCCGATGTAAGGGATATTGTTCACTTTTTGCCCGGAACCTCTTCCGGGGATATTGCCGCCGGTATTGAACATCTGTTCCTTAATCCGGATCTTTTGAAAAACAGACAAAATCTCCAGGAAAGGTGGCTTGCGGCACATTCCTG
Source organism: Desulfobacula phenolica (assembly GCF_900105645.1). Taxonomy (NCBI): domain Bacteria; kingdom Pseudomonadati; phylum Thermodesulfobacteriota; class Desulfobacteria; order Desulfobacterales; family Desulfobacteraceae; genus Desulfobacula; species Desulfobacula phenolica. The sequence goes on from NZ_FNLL01000001.1 coordinate 406,985, forward strand.
GGATGTTTTGGGAAAACGACTGGGCGGCATGGTAAAAGGCCTTTGCCGGGAGAGAATCGACAGGGGACGGATTTGAAATCTGTTCTTTTGTTTACTTGGTTAAATTGAACCGGTTTTGTATATATAGAACCAGTTGGAAGCAGAATTCATGTTTGGATACCTAAGATTTTTTTTATCTTTTTTAGTTGTTATTTCCCATGTGGGCATAAGATTTTACGGACTCAATCCAGGGGTGATTGCCGTGGTGATATTTTATCTGCTGGCAGGCCATGTGGTGTCCCGTCTGTGGTCGGATATCCTTCCTTGCGGGCCGGGAAAGCTGGCAAAATTTTATACGGACAGGGCGCTGAGAATATTTCCCCTTTACATCTATGTTTCCTTGCTAACCCTTGTTTTCCTGGTTGTTACGGGCTATGCCAAACCCGAATTCTCCTTTTTGAAACTGGCGGGTAATTTTCTGGTGGTGCCGTTGAATTATTATATGGTTGTGGACACCACCATTCTGACAAAGCCCGACTGGTGCCTGGTTCCGCCTGCCTGGTCCCTGGGCGCAGAACTGCAGGCTTATGTGCTTTTGCCCCTGGTACTGATGAAGAAACAGCTCAAACTCCTGCTGGCCGCCGCTTCTTTCGGGGTTTACCTGCTGGCCAACCTTTGCGTGATTCACCCGGATTACTTTGGCTACCGGCTGATCTTCGGGGTTTTTTTTGTTTTTGTGGCAGGAGCTTCCCTCCAGGCCGGCAGGGCAGCCCAAAGCCGGTTTCGATTTGACTTTGACACCCTCTATCCATGGCTTCTGTGGTTCCTTACCGCAGTCCTGTGTGCAGTGTTTTCCCGGCAAAACCTTTTCAGCCCGGCTTATACCCGGGAGACATTCATCGGTATCCTCGTAGGCATCCCCCTTGTCCGTCTTATGGGTAAACTTCGGGTGAAACTGCCTTGGAACGGCCTTCTAGGATCCCTTTCCTATGGCGTTTTTTTAAGCCATTTTTTAATGATATGGTTGCTGGATCATACCGGTTTGACAAAAGAGTACCCCGCGGCATATATTCCGGTGATAATCATTGGTTCGACTCTGGTTGCATATTCCGGGGTAAAATATTTGGAAGACCACATCGATAAATTCAGAAAGTAATAATTTTTGTCAATTGGTACGTTCATTGCATAAATTTGAACTATTTGTTTGGCTATAGCCTTTCTGATGGGTAAATTGAATAATAATAAACTTCATGGAAAGGATAACATTGTAAAGGTGTTTTTTTTAATTTTGCAAAATTTTACTTAATTATTGTTTTAGAAGGAGATTTTAAATGGCTTTAACTCAGACCCAGGTTTCACAATTGTATGTAGCTGTTCTTGGTAGAGCATCCGAGGGTGAAGGTAATACGTATTGGCAAGCTGCTGCTTCCGATTTGGCGAGCGGAGCAAACGCAATGCTGGCCAGTCAAGCAGCAATTGACTATTTTGGCGCAACAATGAATAATAATGCTGACTTTATAGAACACATTTATACAAATGTTTTTGAAAAATCCTATTTTGCTGATGAAGAAGGACAGGACTATTGGACTGCTCGGCTGGATTCAGGCGTGAGTAAGGGCCAGGTGGTCGCCGAAATTATAGATGCTGCGCAAAGCGCTGCAAATGCCGGAGCAGCTCAGACTACTTTTAATAATAAAGTGAGTGTGTCCAATTATGCTGCCGATACAATACAGACAATTGCAGATACTGATGCGGCCCTTGCTGTTTTTGCCGGTTATATTGCCGATGTTGATGATAGTGCCTCAAGTCTTGCTACTGCTTTTGCATTAATCTCCAGTAGTGCAGATGCTACGGATGATGGAACATCACCCACTACCGGCATAACAAGCGGTACCCAGAGCTTGGCTTATTTGACTGTAAATCAGGATATTCTCACGGGAACAGCTGAGGATGACACATTTTTGGGATACATCTTTGATAATCAGAATACAGCCCAGTCCGGTGACGTACTTAAAGGTGGCGCAGGAACGGATTCATTGTATAGTGATATCGGAAACTCACAGGATTTCGCAATCACCTTAGACACAAACAGCATTGAGAAATTCACTGTTCGGGCTCAAGCTATAGCTGCTGATACAAATGACAATAATATGACAGCAGATGTTCAGATTGATGCTCAGCGCATGGTGGGGACGGACTATTATGCGTCTGACAACTCTCGTGCCGACTTGATCATTGAAGACGTTCGTATCGATGCTGATCAAATCACAAAAGATATCACTGTTGCCATGGTTCAAACTGATCCCGGCGATGTTGACTTTAGTCTCTATTTTGACCAGCCCTCACTTCGTGCCAGCGCAACCACGACCTCCGGCGGTTCCATCAATCTTGATATTATGGACGTTAAGGCTGCAGCATTAGGAAACGATCCACTTTCAGACAATCCATATAATTTCATTCATTTTGACCTTGGGGCTACAAGTATTCGACTTGAGCTTTTAAACGTAGAAGATATTAACACTTATGATCAGCTTTTAGCCGCAGTTCAGGCTGCCCTGGTCGTTGAAGGCATTGATGATACAGTAACTGCAGCAAAGAGCGGAACTTTCACTACTATAGACTCTGATTCAGGAACTACGTTAACAGGAGATAGAATCGTATTAACGAACTCAGGTTCAGAAGTATTCACAGAACAGGGTTGGTCAGCCGACGGTGTCGTGCCTGCTACTTCTGAAATTTATGTATCCCAGAGTCTTGTAAGTCCTACAAGTTCCAGCTCACTTGTCACCAGTACCATCATTCTTGATGATGTAGGTCGTGGTTCAATGGGTGGAGATCTTATCGTCGGTGGTCTGTCCACAGGCCTGACTTCTGACTCAACAGGTGTTGAGCAGTTTGACATCACTGTTCTGCGTTCAAGTGAACTTGGGGTAATCGACTCTACCAACAATACCCTTGAGAATGTTTACATTAAAAATGACGGTGACAGCTCAACGGATAACGGAGATCTGGTTGTTGAAGGCAGCGCTGGTCTCACGCCCTTTGGCGGCGACTTGTCGATCTTGAATGCCGATGGATTATCGGGCGATTTAAATATCGGTCAAGTTACTGCTGCGTTAAACGTTGATACATTCTCAGCCATAGGTGGCGGTGATGTAACTTACAACGCCAACATCGACGGTACTGAAAAAAGTGTATTCACTAATACTACTGGCGCAGGTACTGACACAATCACTGTTGCTTTGGATGGTGATGCTGTTGATACAACCGGAACAAGTTTTGCTGTAACTACTAACGGCGGTGCCGACACTGTTACCGTCAACATGGTCTCGGAAACAGCTCCAGACGGCGTTTCTGTAGCAACCATGGCTTTGTTGGATAACTTGGATATCGATACATCAACGGGTGCGGATACAGTTCACCTTAATGGTTATGGTACATTTGATATTACAACAGGTTCTGAGTCCGACTATGTTAGAATCAACTCTGTTGATAATAATGGTAGTGCAACAACCGGTACTTGGACATTTGGTAATGCTACGGGTGTTGATACCTTTGGTGCCGGATTCGGTGTTGATGGTGTTGGTTCCGATACAGCGGCAACCGGACGTGTTTTATATAATGCGACTTTAACACTTTCATTTGCAGGTTTTGAAGAAACTGTTTCAATTGATACTGATTCAGCAGGAAACTTCATCGCCAATCAGTTAACAATTAATAAGGCTATTGAAGCTGCCATTGCTGCTAACCCTGAGTTAACCAAGTTATTAAATGTGACTTCAGGTACTGGAGAGCAGCAAATCACGATTACCTCAAATGTTGGTGGTGATAATTCATTGGCGATTGCTATCTATCAGCCTCAGTTAATAGCAACCGGTTCTACAGCAACAGATGGAAGTAATGTTTTGATTGCTTCTGCAGATGTTGACGCACTGGAAGCAGGATTGATTGCAACAACCACATTAGATTCGGATGAGTTGGATACAGCGGCATTAATTGCCACCAACACGGATCTTATGAATGATTTCTATGGTTCAATAGACCAGGATGGCGGTTCAACTGAAGCAACGTGGACAACTAAAAACATTTCTCATGATGTTGCGCTTACAGCCGGAACTACAGATGCAGGAACAGATATTTTTGATGGTGGCGCTCTTTATCAGTCATACTCATTGGGTGGTTCATCAGATTCAACTACAGGTTATAACCTTTCTACTATCGATTTGGGTGATGGAGCTAATGACCTTGTTGTTTTACATTCAAGAGACAACAACATTAACACAATCAAAATTAGTGAAACATTTGGTAAAGTAAGTGTTGTAAACTTCCATAATGAAGCTACAAATGCTGTTGCTGCTAATAATGGTGCTGATGTCGGTTTAAATGCATTGGATTTCTCTGCGTATTTAACAAACACTACAGACCCGTCTACAACTACAACAACTACTGATTCAGCAACGCCTATTGCAACGACTGTCAACATTGTAAATGGCGCGGAAGCATTTACCGGCACAGTTGCTGCCGGTAGTAAAACAAACACAAATATAGCTGCTGCAAACTCTGTAAATGTCATAAGATTTGTTGAAAATGCGACTGATACATTTGACAGCTTAACTGCTACAAACTTGGTTGCCGCATTTAATAGTGTTGGTGGCGCCAGCGATTACGGTAATCTTACCAGAGCTTTGTTGTCTCCTGCTGATTTGACGACTGCATTCATAGGAACCACTCAGAAACATATTGTTATGGTTGAGAATAATCTTAATGAAGGTGAATATAAAGTATTCTCATTGAGTACGACTGTTGATGCTACTACGGGTGCTATTGTTGCTGATACTGATGATTTTGATACAAGTGCTACATTGTTAGGTACGCTTGACTTTGGTGCGAGTGTTAACTTGAATGTTGCCGGATCTACGGATTATGTTGCTGCTGTTGCCGCGTTAGAAACTGCATTCCAAACTGAGCTTGATGGCGGCGTGGTTGTTGATCCTCCAGTTGATACCACTGCTCCGACCCTTGTAAGCTTAAGCCCTGTTGATGATGCAACTGATGTTGCAGTCGGCGCTAACCTTGTGCTGACCTTTGACGAGACTGTGGCTGCTGGAACAGGTGCTTTCAGAATAAACGATCTTACCGATACTACCGCTAGCGCTGTTGTAATTCCAGCTACTGGTTCTGCCGCAACATTTAACGGTACAACCGTGACACTTAACCCTGCAACCGATCTGGTTGCCGGACATGAATACAGTGTTCTTGTTCAGGCAACTGCCGTTGTTGATTCAGCCGGTAATGCCTTCGCAGGTATCCTTGACAGCACCAGCTTTACCTTTACCACTGCTGCCGATGTTCCTAGTGGTTATGACAATCTGGTTACTATGGAAGACCTTCAGACATATGATGCAACAACTGGTGACAATGCATATGCAGCTAATATGGGTACCGGTGTTTTGATTGCCACTATCACAGGGTTTGCTAATGGCGATTCAATTGATATTGATGAAGCCACTTATACATCAGCTGATTACATTATTACAACTACAGGTACCACTGAGATCAATTTCATTGCTGGGGATTTGACTGATTACGCCCCAAGCTGGTTGATTAATCTTGAAGGTGTTGATGCAACCGTTGTTGCTGATGTGGTCCTTGCAGGAACTGTTGATGCTCAGCTTGCTGTCCTTGACGCTGCCTTTGGTGATTTCATCATTTAAATAGTTATAAAAGTTGTGTGCCTTTAATATGATTGAAGGCACACGATAGTAGAATTTATTGAAATATTAGATTTAGGAGAAAAAAATGGCTACGATTACAGGTGCAAACCTTTTGGAGTCTGTTCTTACATCGACTGGTGTAACTATGAGTACTCCAATTCAAACGATAACCGCTGCAAGATTGCAGCAAATGATTGAAGCAGGTCAGGATGGTGGAATTGCTGTAGCGCTGGTATTGTCTGCAGCAAGCAGTGATATCCGCACAGCGGTTCCATTAATTACTGACTTGTCTACGACAGTGGAAGCTTCTATTGCTGAGATTGAAGCAGCGGGTTCAATCTTTACGCTGACTTCTGATGCAACTTCAGTAGATGAAGGTGCAACAGCTACATTTACCGTAACAGGTGATTCAACTCAAGCTGAAGGAGATACCGTAGACTATACAATTACCGGTGTTGATGCTGACGATATAGAAGATGGTGTATTAACTGGAACAGCTACTCTCGGTGCTGATCTTACAGCAACGATTTCTGTTGCTCTGAAAGAGGATGCAACAACTGAAGGTGCTGAGACTTTAACCGTAACTCTTGCTGATGGTGCTGCTGCATCTGTAGCAGTTAATGATACCTCTGAAGCACTTACTTATACGTTGACTACTGATGCCACTGCAACACCTGAAGGCGTAGCAAAGGTATTTACCATTGAGGCAAGTCAAGCTGTAACAGAAGATACCGTAGTGACAGTCAATGTTTATGCTGGTGATGTAAATGCTGATGATCAGGGCGGCACACTGACCAACTTGGATGACTTTGCTAGCGGTACATTTGCTGCAAAAACCGTAACGATTCTTGAGGGTACAACCAGTGCGACATTTAACGTGACTGGTGCGAATGATGGCTTGACTGAGTATGACGAAACATACTCGGTAGAAGCTGTTGTTAATGCCGAAACCTATACTGCAGAGGGGACTCTTACTGACGGTGCTGGTACTTTTACTCTGACCACAGGTATTGATGAAGCACCCGAGTACACCGGTACTGATTATGATGATACTTATAGAGGTACTATAGACGGTACAACTGATTTAGTAACCTCTACCTTCACAGCACTGGATGATCTTGATGGCGGTGATGGTGATGATACCTTTAACCTCAACGTGCTGAATGGTGTCGGTGTTGCAGGAACTGCCCTTGCAGCTTTACCCAGTGCTACACTCACAGACATTGAAATAGTAAACGTCCGTTCTGCAGTGGATTTAGGTGCTACCGGAACCCCGCTAGACTTTAGCAGCTATACTGGACTTGAAAACTTAAATGTCATTGAGTCTGCAGGTGCGTTTGTTGAAGCAGCCGATACTGTAGATATCAGCGTATCTGACGCAACCAGTGATATTGAAGTTTTTGGTGGTAAAAATGTTTCAGTAACTGATGCTACAGCAGCTAATGCAATCACTGTAGGTGATGGTGCAGCAGCTGGTGATGCTTCAGGAACTATTACTATTACAGATACAGATAACTCCGGTGCTAACGCCATTAGCACAGAAGGTGGTACCGATGTAGCTGTAACGCTAAGTGCAGAAGCTGCTGTAACAGGAGATACAGCTATTGGTGATGCAACTAATGGTACTGCATCTGGAGATATCTCTGTAACTCAGAACTACTCATTTGATGGTTCTGGTGGAGATATGGCTAATACAGGTGATATCCTTGTAACGGGTGGAGCAACTGTTGATATTACAGTAAACAGTGATGTAACAGCAGCAGATAAAACTGCTGGTGATGATATTGACAACTCTGGACAAGATATCAAAGTAGTTTCTGACGAAGCATTGACTGATGTAACGGTAACTCAAAACACTACTACAACTGATTTTGAAGAAGCAAAAGTTGATGCCGTACTACCTACTCAAGATGTCACTTTTAAAGATTTAGCAAAAGGTGAAACAGTAACTGTTAACAACTTAACTTTTGAAGCGACGAAAACTGGGGGTTTGACAGCTGCTGAAGTTGCTGAGGCATTTGCTGGATTAACAAAAGATGATACTCAAGATGCTGGTGGTAGCACTGCAAACGGTTTCTATACTGGTGCTTTCGACAATGTTTCTGGATGGACTTCAGATTCAGCAGACGGTGCAACTGTAACATTTACAGCTCCAGCCTGGAATACAGCTACTAAAATAGTTGTAGCTTCTTCAGACGCGGCTAACAGCTTGCCAGATACGACTGCAGCAATCGTAGCTGGAACCAATACTGTAGCTGCTATCGACACTGCAAACGCTGTTATTTTAAGCGATGTATATGTTGATGATAAAGCTGCTGTAGATTCAACTGTTAAAAACATCACTATTGATGGGTTTAAAGATGCTTATCTTGGTGCAGCAGATGAACTTGACGCACTAGAAACATTAACACTAAAAGATAGCGTTGGTGATACAGAATTAAATACTGATGATGTAACAACTCTTGCACTGATACTTGATAACATGGGATCAACTGCAACAGCAGATATTACTTTAGATGCTCAAACTGCAAAAGTAGATACCCTAACAATCACTACTGAAAACAATGAATCAGATGTTGATTTGGTTGTTGCAAGCTTGAAAAGCTTAACAGTTGCTGCAGGTGCTGATTTAGACCTATCAAATACTGCTGATGCAGACTTTGGTAACAATACAGTAGAGAGCGTTTCAATAACTGGTGCAGGCGAAGTTGACTTTGGTACAATCTTGCAAGATGAATTAGTATTAAATAGCTTTGATGCTTCAGGAAACACTGGTGGTATTACAGCAACTGTAGAAGCCGGTGGAACAACTGTAACTGGTGATATTACAGAGTATATCTTCTCTGATGGTGCTGATACTGTAACTGTATTAGATACAGACGGAGACAATAAAACTGATATCAAAGTAACAACTGGTGCAGGTGATGATAAAGTAACACTTGATGGTGGTATCAACTTAGCTGGTGCAACAATTGATGGTGGAACTGGATCAAATACACTTTACATGGATGCAGCTGATGCTGTTATTGCAGGTGGTGGAGCTGAATTTGAAGGTAAATTCACTAACTTCCAGAAATTAGAAGTAGGTCAAGCACTAGGTAACAGTAACGGTACAATCGACCTGGATAACATGGATGATATATCTTATGTTATTACTAACGGTTTAGCTGCTGGTGGTGGTGCTTCAAAAGAGATTCAAACATTTGATGTAACAGGTGCTGTTGCTAATAAAACAAACGCAACACAAACAATTGACTTAACTAACATCTCAGCAAATGCAAATGGTGATTTTACTATTGGTGGAGTTACTGTAAGTGTATTAGCAACAGACACTTCACAGCAGATTGCAGATAAAGTAGTTACTGCTTTATCTGGAAGTAAACCGACTGTTGGCGGATCTGCAACAACAGAAGTAGTAGCTGCTTCAAATGGTGGGGGTACTACTACTACTGTTACTATTACATATGATACACGTGATGGAGCACCAGCTGCACAATTAAGTGTTGTTGATGGTACTGCAGATTTAACAAATGGAACAATGCCAGATGAAACAACTACAAGTACAGGAGTTTCTTTCGCTGATCCATCAGGAGATATCACAGTAGGTGGCGTAACTGTATCTTTAACCGCTGATGATGTAGCTGCTGATGGTACTGATCAAGATAATGGAAATGCGGCAACAAACAATGCCGTTGCAACTGCAATAGAAACTGCTGTTCATGGGAATGCAGCTTATGAAGCACCTACTGCTAATACAGCATTACCAAAAGTAGATATTCAGTGGACTAGCTTTGGTGACCAATCAGAAATCAGCTTTGCAGATACAGACACGACAGGTGTTACAATCGGTGCTATCGCTCAAACAGATGGTGCAAATGCAACTACTCTAACATTTGATAATATGTTAGATGACGGTACGATTGAAATGAACGCTGCAGCAGCTGCAGGAACAAAATTCACTGTAAACATGAAAGATGCTCCTGGTGATGAAGATACACTAAATGTAATCACTTCAGGTGATATTGATGTAGGTACTTTAGAAGTTGATGATGTAGAAACAATCAACATCACAACGACTGAAAACGCTGCCCTTGATATGCAAACATTGGTAGTAGATGGTGATTCAGTTGAAACTATCGATATCGGTGGTGAGGGTGCAATCAACTTGCTTGATCGTACACATGATGCAACAACTGCAACATTTCTTGCTAGTTTAGATGGTTCAGAAGCTTCTACAGTAACTTCAACAGCAATAACAATGATTGATGGTTCAGATATGGATGGTAGCCTATTTGCAGCTACAAGTGTAGAAGACCAGACAATCAAAGGTGGTACTGCTGATGACTTCATCATCGCTGATGATGCAAGAGCAATCATTGAAGGTGGTGAAGGTGATGATACTATCGTTGTAACAACAAACGCTTCTGCTGCAGTAATCGACGGTGGTGCAGGTGATGATACATTCAACATTACTGGAGCTGCACTTGGTCTTGAAGCATTTGCTACATTCAACAACGTAAATTCAGGTGATACATTCGTACTTGACTCAGCAAGCTTTTCAGCTTCACAAGTAAATATGACGCTTGATGATCCAACGACTTCTGACTGGTTAAATGCAGCATTTGCTCAAACTGATGCAGATGAGTCTATTTGGTTCCAGCACAGTGGTAATACATACATCGTTACAAACGATGCTGATGGAACAAATGCCTTTGACGCAGGTTCAGATGTTGTAGTTAAGCTCACAGGAATTGTAGAATTGTCCGAAGCTTCCTTCAACTCTGATGACGGCACACTCGAAATCGCCTAATTAAAGGCTTTGGGGACAGGTAAATAATGCATGTCCTGATATTACTGATATTAACAAAAAAAGCCCCATACCTCTCCAAGATGTAGGGCTCATAGCGTTCAGCTTTAGAAACTTGGGGACAGGTAAATAATGCATTTTCCTAAACCCATAAGAGCAGGTAAGAAGGTAAGAAGTAAAACAGGAGCTGGTCTCGCAAGGGACTGGCTCCTTTTATACTTATAGGGGGACATTAGGAAAAGGGGACAGACCACGTTTTTTTTCTTTACAATTCACTGAGCATATAATAAGTTAGTAGTAACCATGCCAAGACGACCTCGACTAATTTATCCTGGAATTCCACTCCATATCATTCAGCGGGGCAACAACCGCCAAGCATGTTTTTTCGCTGATGATGATTATCTCTTCTATCTTGATTGGTTAGATGAATATGCTAAGATTTCTGGTTGTGCGGTTCATGCCTTCTCCCTGATGACCAACCACGTCCACCTCCTTTTGACCCCGGCTGATAAAAGCAGTGCCGGAGAATTGATGAAGAGATTGGGACAGCGTTATGTTCAGTACATAAATCGAACATATAAACGGAGTGGAACACTCTGGGAAGGGCGTTTCCGTTCATGCATCATACAGCAGGAAAACTATTTTCTGGCATGCCATCGTTATATTGAACTTAATCCAGTCCGTGCCAAAATGGTTGAGCATCCAGGGGAATATCGTTGGTCCAGTTACCGCACAAATGCACAAGGTGAAAGCTGTGAAATTTTAAGTCATCATTCCATTTACTTACTTTTGGGAACAACAAATAACGAAAGACAAACAGCCTACCGGGAATTATTTCGTTTTCAATTGGAGCCGGGTATAATCGATAACATCCGCAAAGCCACCAATGGCAATTTCGCATTGGGAAATGATCGTTTTCAAGATGAAATGGCTCAAATGCTGGGGCGTCGAGTAAAACCTGGTGTAGCTGGCAGGCCACGGAAACGAAAAGAGTAACAAGAATCAATGTAAAATTTTCTACACGCTTCTGGAAAATATATCAAGCATATCCTATTGAAAAAGGGGACAGATCTATTTTTAGTTTATGCATTAAACTCGTCACTGCCGTCTTTCGAAGATTGACGCGTGGTATAATTGATGGTAATCTTATGATCATACAATATTAAGAGGGAAGAGCCCAGATGCCAACCATTGCTATGTTCTATGGAATTCTGATCAGGATTGATCAACGACAAATATTTTTTTCCTTCGCATTGACTCGCGTTAAATGTAACCATAGCGCTTCTATTGCCTCACGAATAATGTTACCCAAAACAGATAATTATAAAATGCGGAGGGTAGATTGTGAGGTTATCAATGAGTGTTCATGCAAAAAGAGAATTGTTGGCTACCGTCAAATCATGGAAACTTCTTAAACACCAAATTCCAATAAGAACGTTTGCCGATTGGGAAGATGAAGAACCCGGTTTTTTTGAAGCCGACCTAGTTGCACATTGTGGCTGGAGCATGGAAGGATCATTCCTTTATACACTTGTTTTAACAGATGTTTCCACCGGTTGGGTGGAGTGCATAGCTCTTTTGCAGAGGGTGAAAGCCAATGCGCTCGAGAAAGGGGACTATGAGATCATTCTTTTTGAAATTCGGGATAAAAAAAAGACCCTCCTATTCAAATGTGTGATACCCTTTCAAGGAACATGTCCAGTGAATTTAAAATCATCCTGTGCCATTGCATCACCCATGCCCGCAGGGGTTTTTTTGAAGTAATCTCCAGCTTCCTGGATGAATGCCGCTATGTCATTGAGACTTTGGCAGAAGTTTATCATGTGGATGCTTAGGCCAAAGAGCAGAACATGACAGCAGATGAGCGGCGGGCATTTCACCAGGTCCATAGTGGCTCACAGATGAACGATTTACGTTCATGGCTCGACACCCAGATCAAAAGAAACCATCCTCATTTTTTTCAATGACCACGTAAAATTCTTTTTGCATAGTTTATCCCTTTTTTTATGTACAAAATATTTTTTATATTGGCAAGTGACGGAGAAACGGAAAGGTTTTTGTTTTTTTAAAAGTAAAGAATCCTGGCCCGAAGGCCAGGTTCTCAATGTTTGAATAAATTAGGTTAGCCCTTGGGCGCAGCAGGTGCAGGGGCCAGGAAATTGGAAAAATTGGATAGAGAATGGGTGTGTTCGTATACCAGCCCCATAGTGCCGTTTTTCACCATGTCGGCAAGGCTCTTGTCGTCAAGAGCAGTTAGTTTTTCCATGTCCACGCCTTTAAAGCCGTTAATGCTTTTTTCCGTCTGGTTGAGGGTGTACTTGAATGCTTTATCCACAATCAGCTCTTTTTCTTCCAGGGCGTTGAACAGGGCCTGAGTGGTTTTAAGCTCCTGTTGATAGACCTGCAGGAAATTGAGAATATTTTTTTGGACAAACTCGGTGGGCGCTCCGTCAGCCGTAAACAGGGGGTCTCCCATGCCGGATTTGAAATGTTCCGCCTCCGGGTCCAGGCACAGGGCAAATTTGTCTTCCTGTTCCTGGATTTTGGCCAAAGTAAAGGGGTAAAGTCTGAAATAAGCCGGGATATAAGGGACTTTCCAGTTGCCGGCTTCATCCACACAGGCGTTTTTGCCGATTTCAAGGGAAAGCAGTGCCTGGGGGATTCCGGGCGCGTTGTTCAGGAAGACAATGGGATAAAACCGGGAGGCATGCCGCAGTTCGGAAAAAGACAGTTTTACGGCGGAAATATCTTTGGCAAAGGTGAATCCGGATGTTTTTGTCAGTCTCAGATCCTGGTGTTTTGAATGTTCCAGAGGTTCGATTTTATTAAACATTTTATTATAACTCCTTATTTTAATTGCTATATGTTAATATTATCGATGATGAAGGGTTTGTATCATATATTGGTTTCAATGGCAATTTGTTTCCCTGTCAAGGCAATCGCATGGTATCTATTGATAAACAATGTGGGGAAGCTTTTTCTCATCGCCATAATCAGTCAGGGAATTGACAATGCCTTATTGATTTATTAAAAGTAACTTCAAAAGAAATTCTTGATATATATGTATGGGATATTTGATAATTTAAGATGAAAATTTACAGGAATCGACTGCTTATCATTGTTGCGGATATTCTGCTGCTATGCTGTGCCTTTTATTTTTCACATTTGATCCGGTTTGAATTTTCCATTCCTCAATGGGCATTTGAAAAATTTATCCGGATGCTTGGGGTTGTTTTATTTGTCAAGCTCCTCTGTTTTTTCTTTTTTGATTTGTATAAGGGAATGTGGAGATATTCGAGCCTTAATGAGTTTTTAAATATTGGGAAAGCCTCAACTGCCGGGACTGTTTTTCTTGTTGTCTTAATTCTCTACACGAACAGGTTTGAAGGAATTTCAAGGTCTGTATTTGTTATTGACTGGTTTTTGACGCTGTTTTTTATTATGGGATTGAGGCTGCTTATAAGGTTATGTTTTGAAAAATTCAGTAAACATAATGGGTGGCAAAGTTTTATTAACGGCGTATCTTCTTTTTTTAAAATAAAAAATCGGCAGGGGATCGGCACAATTATCATTGGGGCGGGCGATTGCGGACAAAAAATTTGTCGTGAGATTCGTTATAATTCATCAATCCATTATAATGTGCTGGGTTTTCTGGACGATGACCCGGGAAGAGTTGGCAGGAAAATACACGGCGTCTCTGTTTTAGACAAGATTGAAAATATCGGATTTGTGGTTAAAGCCACTGGTGCGGATGAAGCTATTATTGCAATTCCTTCTTTGGGTGCCGGTCGAATGAGAACCATTGTGGAACTTTGCAAGACCTGTGGCCTTAAATATAAAACAGTTCCCAGTATGGGAGAGCTGATTGATGGGAAAGTGTCTGTTCAGTCTATTCGAGACGTTGAATACCGGGATCTTTTAGGAAGAAAGCCTGTTGTTCTTGACAGAGAAAGTATAGGTAATTATTTGGGTAGCAAAACCATTATTGTTACCGGAGCCGGAGGATCGATCGGGAAAGGATTGTGCCGGCAGATATGCAGCTATCAACCGGATAAGATTATTCTTTTTGAAAGAGCGGAAAGTCCGCTTTATGATATTGATCTTGAACTTAAAAAAGAATTTGAACACGTTATTGTGATCCCGGTCCTGGGTGATATCCAGAATAAAGATGAACTTGAGAAAGTGTTTCAAGAGTATCAGCCGCATATTGTTTTCCATGCAGCCGCATATAAGCATGTTCCCATGCTGGAGGGATACCCGTGGAAAGCGATTGAAAATAACATTTTGGGAACCCGGAATGTTGCAAAAGTGTCGGAAAAATTTGATTGTGATAAATTTGTATTGGTATCAACAGACAAGGCTGTAAATCCAACCAGTATTATGGGCACAAGTAAAAGAATTGCCGAAATGATTATTCAGGATATGAGCGCTCACAGCCTTTCAAAAACAAGTTTTATTACAGTAAGGTTTGGTAATGTGATCGGCAGTGCGGGCAGCGTCATCCCCCTTTTTAAAAAACAGATAAAACAGGGGGGGCCGGTTACGGTTACCCATCCGGATGTTATCAGGTATTTTATGCTGATTCCGGAAGCATGTCGGCTTATCCTTCAGGCCGGTGCAATGAGTAAGGGAGGTGAGATTTTTATTCTTGAAATGGGTGAACCTGTAAACATAGACCATATGGCACGGGATTTGATCCGGTTTTCAGGGTTTGAGCCGGAATTTGATATCAAAATAGAGTATACGGGTCTCAGGCCGGGGGAAAAATTGTATGAGGAGCTTATTTTTGAAGGGGAAGACATTGTGCCCACCGAACATAAAAAAATCATGGTTCTATCGGGTCAGGCTGGTGAATCAGACCAGCTTAATGGCAGTATCGACCGCATAATAGAAATGGCCAGGGCCCGTGACGGTGAAAAAATTCGAACCCTTCTCAAGGAAATAGTCCCTGAGTATATGCCCCAATAATATGGGGTCACACATTCGGACTGAACCTAATAGGAATGAAAATGCGTAAAGGAATCATACTTGCCGGAGGATCGGGCAGCAGGCTTTATCCGTTGACCTATTCAGTCAGCAAACAGTTGATGCCGGTTTATGACAAACCCATGATTTACTATCCCTTGTCAACGTTGATGCTGGCGGGGATACAAGATATTTTGATCATCACCACGCCCCATGATCTGGAGAATTTTAAAGCTGTACTCAAAGATGGTTCCCAGTGGGGGATTTGTCTGCAATATGCGGTTCAACCGTCTCCGGATGGTCTGGCCCAGGCCTTTATTATTGGAGAAGAGTTCATTGGAAAAGATCCGGTCACCCTGGTGCTGGGAGATAATATTTTTTATGGTGAAGGATTGTCCGCTCGTTTTCAGAAGATTGCACAACATGATAGCGGGGCCACTATTTTTGGATATTATGTGAAAGACCCCCAACGGTATGGGGTGGCGGGCTTTGATGATCATGGAAATGTGACCAGCCTGGAAGAAAAACCAGATGTGCCCAAATCCAACTATGCCGTCACCGGGCTCTATTTTTATGATAATGAGGTGATTGATATTGCCAAACAGATTCAGCCGTCAGCCCGGGGTGAACTTGAAATAACCGATGTCAACAATGCCTATCTGTCCAAAGGTGCCTTGACCGTAGAGCTTTTCAGTCGGGGTACGGCCTGGCTGGATACCGGCACCCATGAATCATTGCTGGATGCCGGTATTTTTATGAAGGTCATGGAAGATCGCCAGGGGTTGAAAATCGCCTGTCCTGAAGAAATCGCCTGGAGAATGGGACTTGTTGATATTGATCAACTTGAAGCATTGGCCCATGGTATGCAAAAAAATGGATATGGACAATATTTAATGGATTTGATCAAACGGAAAATATAATGAAATACAAGCCACTTGCGATACCCGATGTTGTTTTAATGACTCCAAAAATCTTTGCGGATCAGAGGGGTTTTTTTATGGAAACCTGGCGTGCGGATGGGTTTAAAAAAAAGGTGGGGGATTATTCTTTTGTCCAGGACAATTGCAGCAAATCCACCCGGGGCATATTAAGGGGATTGCATTATCAAATTCGTCATCCCCAGGGCAAACTGGTGCGGGTCACATCCGGTGCGGTGTTTGATGTTGCCGTGGATCTGCGTAAAACTTCTGTGAATTTCGGCAAATGGGTGGGGGTGGTGCTGTCCTCGGAAAATAAGCAGTTGCTGTGGGTTCCCCCGGGATTTGCCCATGGGTTTTATGTGCTGAGTCATGAAGCGGAATTCGAATATAAATGTACGGATTATTATAACCCTGAAAGTGAGCGATGCATTCGATGGGATGATCCGGTATTGAATATTGACTGGCCTTTGTTCACGGATGCACAGCCCGTATTATCCCCTAAAGATGAGGCTGGCACCTCCTTTAACACAGCCGAGGTGTATCCATGAAAGTGTTGGTGATCGGTGCAAACGGTCAATTGGGATGGGAACTTGCCCGAACCTGCCCGGACAGTATCGGATCGGACAGTGTTGAATTGACGGCCCTGGGGTCTTCCAGGATTGATCTTTGCAGCACACAGAGCATACAACGCTGTATCCGCGATACATCACCGGACTGCATTATTAATGCGGCGGCGTATACGGCAGTTGACAGGGCAGAGCAGGAAATAGCGGCGGCATACCAGCTAAACCGGGATGGTGTTTCAGAGCTTGCAATGCAAGCAAAAAAAAACAAGATCAGCCTGGTTCATATTTCCACGGATTTTGTTTTTAACGGTGAAAATTTCAAGCCCTATACTCCGTATGATCATCCCTGTCCTGGGTCTGTTTACGGCAAATCAAAACTGGAAGGGGAAAGGGCTGTTAAGAGAATAATTGGCAGTACTGCATTGATTATCCGGACAGCCTGGCTGTATTCCGCCCATGGTCATAATTTTGTCAAAACCCTGCTCAAACTCATGGCTGAAAAAGAGAGCTTGAAGGTTATTGATGAGCAGATCGGGTCTCCCACATGGGCATTGGGTCTTGCCAAGGCCATTTGGGTGGCGATTGAAAAAGAGGTGAAAGGCATATTTCACTGGACAGATGCAGGCGTTGCCTCCTGGTATGATTTTGCCATGGCAATCCAGGAAGAAGGGCTTGATGCGGGCTTGCTTTCCAGGGCAATCCCCATTTTCCCTGTATCAACCAGTGAATATCCGACACCGGCCAAACGGCCCATGTACGGAGTTCTGGACAAACGGTCCATGTGGCAGGCAACCGGCATTACTCCTGTTCATTGGCGGGTGCAGTTAAGGGCCATGTTAAAGCAAGTGAATCTAAAGGAGCTGAATTGATGAAAACTCTTTTGGTAACCGGTGGTGCCGGGTTTATCGGTACGAATTTTGTCTATTATTGGCTGGATAAATACCCTGACGATAGGGTTGTGGTGTTGGATGCGTTAACATATGCCGGAAACAGGGAAAATTTATCCGGGGCAGATAAATTTTCTAAATTTATATTTGTTCATGGCAATATTCTGGATCAGGATCTGGTTGAAAACCTGTTGAAAAGATATCAAATCAATACCATTGTTCATTTTGCTGCAGAATCCCATGTTGATCGGTCCATTTCAGGACCGGATGAATTCATTAATACCAATATTGTCGGAACCCATTCCCTGCTCAAAGCAGCTAAGAATATCTGGCTGGATTCCCATACACCTGATCATCGGTTTCATCATATTTCAACTGATGAGGTTTACGGGACATTAAAACCGGATGATCCGCCTTTTTCAGAATCAACACCCTATGCCCCCAACTCGCCCTATGCTGCCAGTAAGGCGGCATCCGACCACCTGGTCCGTGCCTATCACAAGACTTATGGACTCCAGGTCACCACCAGCAATTGCTCCAATAATTTCGGGCCGTATCAATTTCCTGAAAAACTGATTCCCCTGCTGATTTCAAATATTCTTGATGGCAAGCCATTGCCGGTTTACGGCGACGGTAACCAGATTCGGGACTGGCTTTATGTGGATGATCACAACTATGGGGTGGATTTGATTCTTCATCGCGGAAAAGTCGGTGAAACCTATAATATCGGCGGGAATAACGAGACGGTCAATATCAATATGGTAAACCTGGTTTGTGATCGTATGGATAGGCTGTTTGCAGTAAATAAAGGGCTTGCAGACCGTTTTCCCGCATCACCATTCGGTCAAGGCAAAAAATCAAGGGATCTGATTACTCATGTTCAGGACCGGGCCGGCCATGACCGGCGGTATGCCATTGATGCCGGCAAGATTTCTTCGGAGCTGGGGTATTGTCCGAAAGAATCCTTTGAAACCGGTATGGACAAAACCCTGAAGTGGTATTTGAAATGCTGAAAAGCCCAGGGCACTTGGGCGTTAGATCAGTTGCTTTTTTTTGGCACAATAGAGAATGACCATTGAATAGATGATTTGAAATACCAGATATGGAATAAACAGCAGAAATTTTTGGGTATCCTGTGTGTTGATCAACTTGAATGCACCGAATCCCTGGGCCAGTCCGGTTGCGCAATAAAAAAGCGTGACAACTGTATGTGAATATCCAAGTTGGTTAAACAATTGATATAAATGTGTTCTGTGGGCCTGAAATATATTTTCTTTTGCAACAAGGCGTCGAAGAAATGTGAAAAAGGTATCATAGATAAAATGAAACAATAATAAGGGCATGACCAGCAAAGATGTGTGTGCGTTATCATACAACGATGAGATAATGGCAAGGGTGGCAAAGGTGAACCCTAAAAAGGTACTTCCCACATCCCCCATAAATAATTTGCCTTTTGGAAAATTGAATATTAAAAACCCCAACGTCCCCGCCATAAGCGTATAACACACAATGTAGGTGAAATTACTCCCTTGGCCAAAAGAGATAATGCCTAAAAAAAAGGACGTAATAACTGCATTCCCGCCTGCCATTCCATTTAATCCGTCCATAAAATTATAGGCGTTTGTAAGCCCCAGTATCCACACAAAAGTGATCAGATAACCCACGATTCCCAAGGCGTCACTTCCTGGAAAGGGCAGGTCTATCCGGGTGATAACCATGCCAAAAGAGATGACCGCTATGATGGCCACAATTTGCGTAAGCAATCTTAAAGATAAGGGTTTGTGCTTATAATCATCATAAAAGGACATGCCGGCAATCAAGAGACTGGAAACGGTAAAGCCCATGAAAATTTTGTGTGTGATCATGGTTTCATGGGCTATACAATATATGATCCCCATGCCTGAAAAAAAAGTGGTGACAATGGCTAAACCACCTGCCGTGGGTATTGGCTTTGTGTGTGAGGACCGATGATTCGGGGTGTCCATAATTTTGGCCCGCTGTATGATTTTCCAACAGATCATACTGGAAAACAAAAAAAGTCCAAAGGCAAAAACAAGGTGTTTTAAAAACGCAATCAGGGTCATGGTAATCTTTCGGAGTCTGCTAAGCTTAAGTTCGAAAGTTGAGTTATATGTTTTGCCGATTTTTAATTGAAATGGTATGAAGAGTCAAGTAAATTCTAAGGATCTGGAATGTTTATGAACAAGGGAATGATGAAAACAATATTGGTGACAGGGGCATTGGGGTTTATCGGGCAGGCAGTATGTAAAAAGCTTGCAAAAAACTATCGGGTCGTGGCATTTGACCGGAATGAGTCTTCTTGTTTTTATTCAAATTGTCTGTTTGTAAAAGCAGATATTACGGATGATAACTTGATAACCCAATTATGTGATACACACTGTTTTGATGCAGTGATTCATTGTGCCGGGATCGCCCACCAGAAAACCTGGGAAGTTGCCGCCAATTCCTATCGGGAAATAAACAGCAGGGCTGTTGAAAAATTGGCCCTGGCTGCCTCAAGATCAAACCCGGAAGTTTATTTTATATTTCTTTCATCCATATCGGTTTATGGAGAAGAAAATAATGGGGATGTGATCTCCGAAGAAAGTTCTTGTAAACCTACGAGCGATTATGCATTCAGCAAACTTGATGCGGAAAACCATTTGATTGACTTGTTCAATAAAGGCGTCATGAAAAAAGTAGATTTGCTTCGGTTGTCTCCTGTCTATGACCGCAACAATAGTTTTAATATTGATAAAAGAATTTTTGCGCCTGGAAAACTGGCCTATGTTTTGATAGGTAATGGTCAACAGAAAATGTCGGCACTGGCAAGGGGGAACCTTGTTGGTTTTATTCAATATAGACTTAATTCTGTGAATGATCAGAACAATGACAGTCACATTTTTTGCAATACATATAATGTATCGGATAAAATGCCTTATACTTTTAAGCAGATTATTACTATATTTTACCAATCTTCATACCGACCCACCCGTTTTATTATCAGGGTTCCCCTTTTTTTTATTAAAGTGATCACAAAGTGTGCTGCTTATGTGATGAGAAAAAGAAAGGTATGGTTCACTGCAGCATACAAAAAAATTAGTCTAAACTTGGTTTTTGATAATAAAAAAATGTTAAAAATTGGTTTTGAACCTGAACATGATCTGTCAACTGTATTTTTGGATCAACCGGATATTTGATAAAAAAGTATCATCTGCTTATCCATGAACCTTTTTTTGAGTTTCAGGCCTCTTTAAAATAACACATTTTAAGCATGATTTTTTTTAACTAACGGCCATAGCAGATCAAGCTGGCACAACAAAAAATGAAAGAGATCTGATTTCAACAAGTTAGAAGTTCTTTCATATAAAAAGGCCATGGCAGATTGACTTTGATATTTGATTTTGAGATGATTCATTACATAAAAATTTTTAATATCAGGATAAATTTATGCAATACAAATCTTTATGTAACGCAATTTTTATATCCATTGTATATTTTTTTTTATTTCCTTTGATCTGTTTGGGCACTGAACAGATCAAGTATCAAACTGCTCAACAGGATGTTCCATCATTAATGGAAAGTATCCGGTTTAAAAATGAGATTCACTATTGTGATATTAAAATCCCGTTGGATCATCAAGAAATAAAAGAAAGGCTTGAAAAAGAACTGCTGTTGGCGTTGTGGGACCGGCCCCAGGTGATTCTCTGGATTAAACGGTCTGCAAGGTATTTTCCTCATGTGGAACACATTTTAAAACAACATGGATTGCCCCTTGATTTGAAATATGTTCCGGTCATTGAAAGTGCATTAAGACCTCATGCCGGTTCCTCAAAAGGTGCTGTGGGATATTGGCAGTTTTTAAAGTCTACAGGAAGACGATATGGTCTCAGGATTGATTCTAAAGTAGATGAACGAAGAAATATTTTTAAATCAACCCATGCGGCATGTAAATATATAAAGGCGTTAAATGTGCAATTCGGGTCATATCTGCTTGCCTTGAGTGCATATAATATGGGCGAATATGGTTTGGAAGGTGAAATTGAAATTCAAAAAAACGATAATTTTTTTTCATTATATCTTCCCTTGGAAACCCAAAGATATGTTTTTAAACTTATTAGTGCCAAATTGATTTTTGAAAATCAGGAAAGATACGGTTTTTATTTGAAAAAATCAGATTTATATCCTGGTTTTACCTTTGATAAAGTTAATTTCAAATCGGATTTTAAAATGCCCATTGCCCTAATTGCCCGAGCTGCCGGCATACCCTTTAAAACGATTAAAGATTATAATCCAGAATTACGGGGACATTTCCTTGGTAAAGGAGATATTCAAATTTTGATACCAAAAGGAAAAGCAAAAGGATTTAAGGAACGGTTTACCGCTCATTATCAAAACTGGGAAAAAACATATAACACAAAATTTCACATTGTTAAACAGGGAGAAAGTCTGATCGGAATTGCTAAAGCATATAAGATATCTTTGTTTTCACTGTTAAAATTAAATGATCTTTCTGCGAACGGTATGATTCATCCAGGCGACAGGTTGACGATTGAATGAAATTATGAGGAGGTGGTGTCGGCTGTATTTTCTTTTTTTGGTTTTTGCTGTTTTTTAAAGCAGGTCTTATCCTCTCTTATGATGGCACAGAGCTTTGGGTTATGCAATTCCCTGCAGGTTGCGTGATTATAAAGCGGGCATTCCGGGTATTGTTTAGACATTTTAAATCCTTTTTAATGGTATCCCCAAAGAATGGATTATATATACCTTAATTTTCATGACCTTTCAACCCATTTTCCAGATGCACCGGTTGTATATGCCTGGAGTACGAAGGCAAAAAAAGAAAATCCCTCAGTGATCCCTATTGTGTTAAGGACTCTTCTTCAATTATCATGAAACCGGATGAATCAATATTGATAGGCTTTTTGGGTTCGTTTTGGGTTGATATTTTTTTTGTTGAATTTTGAGGTGAAAAAGATGCCGGAAGCAAGTCAAGACTTTTTTGTATCCGGGCTATATTGCTAATGAGTTCCTGGTTCAAGGTATATACCTTCTCGTCTGTTTTTTTCATATGAGTGTTTAAATCCGTTTTCAATTGAATTAATTTTTCATCCAGTTGTGCTTGAGAAATTGTCTCCTGGTCTAATCTTTTATGTTTTTTATCCAGAAGACTTAAATTCATTTGAAGTTCACCTATTTGCTGTTCATAATCGGAAAGTTCTAACAGTCCGTCATTAAATGTTTCTTTGAACAGGGCTATTTCTTCTTTTATTTGCCGCGTGGTTTTATCAAAGATAACTTGATTTTTTGTTACGGCAGAAAGGGTTTCTTTGTTGACTCTTTCAAGGGTCTGAAGAGTTACTTTATCTTGATTTGTGTTATTGGAAACACGTTTTTCAAGTTTAATAAACTGATTTTGAATGGTTTTATTGTCAGCTTTTCCGCTGACTAATTTCGCAATACTGCCTTCAATTGAAACCGTTTTATTGTTAAGTTCCGGCAGCTTGTTATCAAGATCATACCGGTTCCTTGCTATTTTTATATCAAGCGCATTTAATTTTTCCTCTAATTGTTGTGAAATTCTGTCGACCTGGTTTTGTTTGGTCTGATCAACATCCACAACTCGTTCTTTCATATCAAGGTAGGCAAATATTAGAATGGCACTGATAAGACAGGGAATAATGATGGAAATGATCGTCACCCGGTTGGAAAGTTTCTCGATTTTCAATGTGTTGATTTCTTCGTGATGTGTTGATGCAGGAATTGGCCTGCCCGTGTGTTTGGAAAGCTCTTCCTCATCGTCAAAATTCAGGTTATCAGGTCTGAAATCTTTTAAATTCATTGAACCCATTCTTATATCCTGCTTTTTTTTATAGCAACTTGATTTGCCATGCCCGTTACTGGTATTTTTATATGAAAGTTTTCAAAAACCCAAACAGCGACTTTTATGTTTTGTTGTGGGCAGACCAAGATGAAATACAAGGTCTGCCCGTGGCAGTTATTCCCATTCAATGGTTCCGGGAGGTTTTGATGTTATATCAAAAACAACCCTGTTAATATTTTCAACTTCATTGATAATCCTGTTGGAAATTTTACCCAAGAGATCATGGGGCAATTTTGCCCAGTCAGCCGTCATGGCATCATTGCTGGTGACAGCTCTGATCGCAATACAATTTGCAAAGGTTCTTTTGTCTCCCATTACCCCCACGCTTTTTATGGGCAGCAGAACTGCAAAAGATTGCCATAATTTTCTGTAAAGCCCGGCTTCTTTGATTTCTTCAAGCAAAATGGCATCGGCATCTCTTAGAATTTCAAGTCGTGAAGCAGTGATTTTCCCCATGATCCTGATGGCAAGACCGGGTCCTGGAAAGGGTTGGCGCCATACAAGATCCTCGTTGATGCCAAGCTCTAAGCCTAATTTTCTGACTTCATCTTTGAACAGCAGTTGCAAAGGTTCAATTAATTTGAGTTTCATTTTTTCCGGCAGACCACCGACATTATGATGAGATTTGATGATGGAGGTGGGACCGCCAAAGGCTGATTTGGATTCAATAATATCAGGATACAACGTTCCCTGACCGAGAAACTCTGCTCCGTCTATCTTATTGGCTTGGGCGTCAAATACATCTATAAATAGATTTCCTATGATTTTGCGTTTTTTTTCAGGGTCGGTTACGCCTTCTAATGCAGTTAGAAAATTTTCTTTTGCATTTACAAATTTGATGTTCAGATCAAGTCCGGCTGTCAGGTTTTTTTCAAGCCCCTCTTTCTCACCTTTTCGCAAGAGTCCATTGTCCACAAAGATGCAAAATAAATTTTTGCCGATTGCTTTATGAATAAGAGTTGCAGCAACTGATGAATCAACACCGCCTGAAAGCCCCATGATCACTTTTTTGTCTCCAACAGCTTCTTTAATCTGGGAAATGGCACCATCGCAAAATGATTTCATATTCCAGTTTTCCCGGCACTTGCAGACATCAAATAAAAAATGACGGATCATGAGGGTTCCGTTTTTAGAGTGTTCCACCTCAGGATGAAACTGAAGACCGTAAAATTTTTTTTCATGATTTGCAATGGCTGCGATAGCCGTATTTTGAGTTGAAGCGGTAATAACAAAATTTTCCGGCAATTTAATTGCGGAATCTCCATGGCTCATCCAGCATTGGAAGCCTGTTTCCATGTCTTTGAATAAAGGGGCAGGCTCTTTTATATCAAGGCTTGCAAAGCCATATTCCCGTTTTGTTGCTTTTTTGATTTTGCCGCCGAGCGTATGGACCATAAAATGCATCCCGTAGCAGATGCCAAGGATGGGGACGCCAAGATCAAAAATGGATTTATCAATTTTAGGACTGTCTTCTTCATATATGCTTGAAGGGCCTCCGGAAAGAATAATGCCTTGGGGATTAAGTTCCTTTATTCTGGAAACTGAAATATTTGACGGCTCTACCTGGCAATAAACGTTATTTTCTCGAACTCTTCTTGCAATAAGCTGGTTGAATTGAGAACCAAAATCAATAACAATGATCATATAAATTATTCCTATAATAATATTTTTCTAAAACATTATATTTCCTATAATACCGATAAAAAAGCAAGTTGTTTTTATCCTGAGGTTGCCAATTTGCCCTTAATGTGATTAACTGCCACGGGCAGACTTGGTATTTCACCTTAAGCTTTGCCGCAACAAAATATGAAGGTCTTTGTTTGGATTTTTCAAAATTTTCATATAAAAGAGAGATCTGTGAGAAAGTCTGTTATGTTTGAAAGATAAATTTAGGAGCATTACATGTATTTAGCAAGTGATTTGAGAAAGGGTTTAAAGTTTGAAATAGACGGAGAACCTTATGTTATTATTGGATTTGAATTTAAAAAACCCGGAAAAGGGCAATCCCTGTATAAATGTAAATTAAAAAACATGATCACCGGGTCCCAGTTTGAAAGAACCTACCGATCCGGTGATAAATTTAAAAAAGCGGATCTTGAAGAACAGGAAATGGAATATCTGTATTCGGATAAGGACAGCTACTGCTTTATGAATACATCCAATTATGAGCAGCATTTTTTGACAAAAGATCAGTTAGGGGATGCAATAGATCTGCTAAAGGACAATACGCTGTGTACAATCCTTTTGTATAACGGACTTCCCATTGGCATAACATTGCCAAATTTTATTAACCTGGAAGTGATCAAGTCAGAACCCTGGGCAAAAGGAGATACTGCCACCGGAAGCACCAAGCCCGCTATACTTGAAACAGGGTTTGAAGTCCAGGTGCCGCCTTTTATAGAACAAGGACAAATGATAAAAATTGATACCAGAACCCGCGAATATGTAGAACGGGTTAATGAATAATATGGTTTGAAATTTTAAAAGTTTTCTATCCGGAGAATCTGTATAGTGATGGTATTTCATGCGACATACCATCATGCGATACACCACAATATGATAAAGCACCATATGACACAACAATTGTTAAATAATTAAAACCGGGCAGATAATCAGGACGGATTTTTTTTATTGATGCTCTTTGAACCCACACTTTCGATCCGGGCATTTTAAGAATTTTCCTTCCTTTTTGGTCTCTTTTTCAACAAGATAGGGAGAACTGCAATCCGGACAAGCTCTATCAATTGGTTTGTCCCAGGATGCAAATGTGCAATCCGGGTATTTTGAGCAGCCGAAAAAGATTTTCCCTCTTTTTGTCTTTTTTTCTAAAATTGTTCCTGAGCAATCTGTTTTTGGACATTTTACCCCGATATCCTTACTGCTGTATTCACCGTTGACGGACTCAGTATGCTTACAGTCCGGGTATCCGGTGCAGGCGAGAAAGAGACCGAAACGGCCGTCTTTTTGAACCATGGGTTTGCCGCATTTGATGCAATCTTTGACTTTTGTATTGTCAACAATTTTTTCAACAATTGAAATATTGCCTTTTTCATCCCGAAGATAATTGCTGGTAAAAGAACAGTCCGGATATCCCGTACATGCAAGAAAATGGCCGTTTCTGCCGATTTTTATATTCAATTGCTTCCCGCAGGACGGACAGACCAGGCCGGTCTCAACTCCGACGCCTTTTAAGCTGATCATGTTTTCACTTGCAGCATCCAGATATTTTTTAAAAGATGCATAAAAATCAGTTAAAAGCTGCACTTCTTCCAGGTTGCCGGTTTCAACATCGTCAAGATTTGTTTCCATCTGGGCTGTAAATGAGATGTTTAAAATATTTGGAAAAGAAGCTACCAATAGGTCATTCACAATAAATCCAAGCTCACTGGGCGCAAAATATCGATTTACAAGATCAACATATCCTTTGTCCCTAATCACTGACAGGATGGATGCATAGGTACTGGGTCGTCCGATTCCGTTTTTTTCAAGCTCTTTGACAAGTGATGCCTCGGAAAACCTTGGCGGAGGCTTTGTAAAATGCTGTTTTGGAAAAATTTCCAGTGTTTTTAAAACAGTTCCTTCTTTGGCATCAGGTAAAGCCTGTATATCTTTTTCTTTTGATTCATTATTTGGGGAATAAAGACTCATGAATCCTAAGAATCTAACTGTTGAACCGCTGACAGAAAACATGTATTTATCCGTTGCCTTAATCAGAATTGTTTTCTGGTCAATGATGGCCTGTGCCATTTGAGATGCAACAAATCGTTTCCATATCAGATCATAGAGCTTAAACTGGTCTGGAGACAGAAAATTTTTTATTTTTTCAGGTGAGTGAAACACAGATGTCGGGCGAATGGCTTCATGGGCATCTTGAACCTTGTTCTTGTTTTTGAAGAATCTGGGGGTGCTTAATGCAAATTCATCTCCTATTGTTTGTGCAATAAAGGATTGTGCCTCCCGGGCTGCATCAGGAGCAATTCTGGTTGAATCCGTACGCATATAGGTAATGAGACCTTCGGGGCCTCCTGTTCCTATTTCAATGCCTTCATAAAGCTGCTGTGCAACAATCATGGTTTTTTTTGCGGAAAACCTTAGCCGATTGATTGCATCCTGTTGAAGTTTACTGGTGATAAAAGGAGGTGACGGGTTCCGTTTAATAGTTTTGGTTTTTATTTCATGAATAACAAATTGCGCAGCTTTAAGATCTTTTAAAATACCTGAAGCCTGTTTTTCGTTGGTAACCTTGGCCTTTTTATTGTTAATCTTAATGAGGGCAGCATTAAACTTAGGAGGGGATTGTGAAAGAAGGTCGGCTGTGATCGTCCAGAACTCTTCCGGAATAAATTTTCGAATTTCCCTTTCCCTGTCACAAATAATTTTAACGGCAACAGATTGAACCCTTCCTGCACTTAACCCCCTCTGGACTTTTTGCCATAATAAAGGGGAAATCTGATATCCAACCAGCCGGTCAAGCTTTCTTCTTGCCTGCTGGGCATCATATTTATTGGCATCCGGTATAAGGGTCTTTTGTAATGCCTCTTGAATTCCCTTTTTGGTTAATTCATGAATAAGAACACGATGAAAAATCCGGTCTTTTTTCTTTAAAATATCCATAATATGGAATGCAATGGCTTCACCCTCGCGATCCGGATCAGGTGCAAGATAAATTTCTTTGGCATCTTTGGCCAATTTCTTCAGATTGGAAATAACTTTGGATTTGTCTTTTATGTTAACATATTCTGCCTGAAAATTTTTTTCAATATCAATACCAAGGGTTTTAACAGGAAGATCCCTTATGTGGCCGGCACTTGCAGCAACATTAAATTCCTTTCCAACATATTTTTTTAATGTTTTGATTTTTGTTGGGGACTCGACGATGATTAGGGGTTTTGTCAATGGTATTCCTCCGAGATCGAATAATAATTACCCTGATGGCGCATCACTGTGCCTTGCAGTTCCAAATCAATTAATTGGGATGTAACCTGAGAGCTTGTCATCCCGCTTTTTTCGATTAACACATCAATATGTACAGGGTAAGGGTCAAGAAAATTCATAATTAAAGATTTATTTTGTTTGCAACATTTATAATCAGTTGATTTTTGTTTTTGTAAAGGAGCTGCTTGAAAGTTTTCTTTTTTTTCATGAATAAAATGATGAAGTTCATCCATAATATCATTTTCATTTTCAACCAGCCTTGCACCTTGCTTGAGCAGAGAATGGGTGCCCTCGCTTTTTTTTGATTTTATACTGCCCGGAACTGCAAATACCTCTCGATTATATTCCGTGGCCAGTCGGGCAGTGATCAGAGATCCACTTTTTTTGGCTGCTTCAACAACAATACTTCCACAGGATAAACCTGCAATGATACGGTTTCGAGTGGGGAAATTTGATGGATATGGCTCTGTATTCAGTTTGAATTCTGAAAAAACAGTGCCGTTTTCCGCAATAGCCTGAAACAGACTTTTATTCTCCCTGGGATATATTTTATTCAATCCTGATCCCAATACGGCAATGGTCTTTCCCTTTGCTCTTAACGCACCTTTATGTGCCATGGAATCAATTCCTCTTGCAAGGCCGCTGACAATCTGAAATCCTTTTCCGGCAAGATTATATGCGAAATTTTCAGATGCGCTTAACCCATAGCCGGTTGCAGCTCTTGAGCCGATAATGGATATACAAGGAGAGCTGTTATCGAGTTTGCCCACATATGTCAAAAAAGGCGGCGGATCAGGGATTTGTTTGAGCAACACAGGATATTCGCAATCCGTTAAAGTTACAATGTTAATATTTTTGTTTAAAACAATTTCCAATTCTTTTTTTGCCCGGTACACAAATGCTTTATGATTGACGATGTTGTCTCTTACTTTTGCAGAAAGTCTGTTAACCTTTCCAAGCTGATGTTCGGATGTTTTTAAAACGATTTCAGGTGATCCAAATTGATCTATTAATCTTTTATACATTATATTGCCCAAAAACGGGATTTCCCGCAGCGTAAACCAAGGCAGATATTTTTCAAAAGAATTATTTTTTCGTAAAAAGGATATTATTCAAAATCTCCAAGTTTTTTCTGAGCTTTTTCCGCAGCAGGTGAAAAAGGATATTGTTTTAATACTTGTTTTAAATAGTGGTTTGCCCGGTTGAAATCATCCAGCAACAAATATGAATAGCCTGTTTTTAATATGGCATCAGGCACTTTTTCCGATTTGGGATATTTTATTTCCAGGCCTTTGAATACCTCAATTGCCTTTTTATAATCTTTCAGAGAATAATGACATTCACCAAGCCAATAAACACAATTGTCTGCCAGACTGTTTTGAGGATAATGTTTAATAAATTCGGAGAACAAGCCTGCAGCCTTTGAAAAATTGTTTTCAAGCAAAAGATTTCTTGCTTTTTTGTATAAATCAGCCGGTTTGAGGGCCTCAATTTTATACTGGATAGGGGCTGCAAGTTGTTGTTTTTTTTCAAGAAATGAAATTTTTTTCTCCGGGGTTGAGATGATATCCTGAAGTGTTTGTATAATGGTATTATTTTTTTCTATTTGATATTTTAAAGTTGCCTGATCCTGCTTTATACCGGTAAGCTCAGATTCCAATTCCACAAGCTTTGTGTGACATAAAGTCTCTTCTTTGTCGTTTCCTGCGGGCGTTTTAACAGAATGCATCGCACCGCAGGAAACAAAGAAAAACGACAGGATAAGAAAATAAACAGGTTTATACAATCGTTTTTTTAAACAGGGCATTTCACTACCTTTTGTTGGTCGCAAGAACAATGGGGGATGCCACAAATATGGAAGAATAGGTGCCGATAAGAACACCGATAATCATGGCAAATGCAAAATTATGAATAATTTCTCCACCCAGAAAATAAAGGGCCAAAAGAACGATCAATGTTGTTACTGATGTTAAAATCGTCCTTGAAAGGGTTTCATTGATGCTTCTATTAAACAGTAACGGCAGTGAGTCCGTTGTTTTGGCTCCTTTTACATTTTCCCTGATCCGGTCAAAGACAATAATGGTATCATTTAATGAATATCCAATAATGGTTAAGAGTGCCGCAATAATCGGTAATGAAAAATCCAGGTTTAACATCGAAAAGATTCCCACGGTGATCAATACATCATGCAAAAGCGCAACAATAGCACCCATGGCATATTTGAGGTGTAACATCCAAAACAATACCAGTGTTACAACCAGGGCTGCCGTGATCAGAACAACCATGCTTACATTAAATACGGACAGAAAATATACCGCAGTCATAAGAGAACCCGCTGTTACACCCGATAACATCCATTTTAACTCAAACCTGCCTGAAATATATATGGTGATAAACAGCAGGGAATAAAAAATGGCTAACAGCGCTTTTTTCCTTAAATCCTGTCCGACCTGGGGGCCGACCATTTCCACTCTTCGGATTTCAGGAGCAATTCCTGTGGATGATTTGACAGCTTCAATCACGGATTGAGACAAGCCTTTACTGGTCATTTCCAGGTTGCTGGTTCTAACCAAAAATTCATGGTCCTGGGGTTGTCCGAAATTTTGTACCGAAGCATCGTTAAAGCCTATATCGGATAGGGCTGATCGTATTTTTCCAACAGGAACCTGTTCTGAAAATTTTAGTTGAATTAAGGTTCCGCCAACAAAATCGACACCATAGTTAGGCCCTTTATTAATGATGAGAGACCCGATGCTCAAGAGGATAAGGATGGTTGATAAAACAAATCCGATTTTATGTTTACCAATAAAGTCTATATTAATATCAGACTTGATAATTTGCATTATGTATTCCCTTTATATGCTTAGTTTTGACGACTGTTTGTTTTTAAGAATAAAATCAAAAATATTTTTTGAGAGAACCAGCGCTGTAAAAAGGCTTGCAATAATACCAAGGCAAAGGGTAACGGCAAAACCTTTGATCGGACCTGTACCAAACTGGTAAAGAACCAGGGCGGCAATAAAAGTGGTCACGTTGGCATCGAGAATCGTCAGGGTTGCTCTGTCAAACCCTGCATGAACGGATGCCAGAGCGGTTTTTCCGGATCGCAGCTCTTCTCTGATTCTTTCAAAAATAATCACATTGGCATCAACAGCCATGCCGATCGTAAGAATTATGCCTGCTATTCCTGGCAGAGTCAGTGTGGCCTGGAATGCGGCAAGGCCGCCACCGATAAGAACAATATTAATAATCAGTGCCAGATCGGCAATCAAGCCTGCACCCTTATAGTAGATGCTCATAAACAGTACCACAAGAAGTCCGCCCACAAGCATTGAAATAAGACCCATTCGGATGGAATCAGCCCCCAGTGTGGGGCCGACTGTTCGTTCTTCAATAATTTTAACAGGTGCCGGCAAAGAACCGGCTCTCAGTGCAATGGCCAGATCTTTTGCCTCATTCAATGTGAAACTACCTGTTATTGTGGCTTTGCCCCCGGCAATTCTGTCCTGGATGACCGGAGCTGAATAAACTGATTTATCAAGAACTATGGCAAGACGTTTGTGGATATTTTCCCCGGTTATCCGGTCAAAAATCCTTGCTCCTTTTCGATTAAACTCAATGCCTACCAAGGGTTGTTGAAATTGATCAAACTCAACTCTGGCATTGGTTAGGAGGCTGCCATCCAGAAGAACTCTTTTTTTGATTAAAAAAGGAATTTTAGTTGATGTGCCGGAGTTTGAATTGATTTTATGCTGATACAGTATTTCATCTCCAACCGGAGGGGTTCCATTGATGGCCAGATCAACATCAGCTTCATCATCAACCAGCTGGAATGTTAATTGGGCTGTTTTTCCGATCAGCCCTTTTGCCCTTTCCGGATCTTTAATGCCCGGCAGCTGTAAAAGGATTCTGTTCCCGCCCTGTATCCGGATATCAGGCTCACTTACACCAAACTCATCTATCCTGTTACGGATGGTTTCAAGAGCCTGTTCCGTTGCCATTTTTTTGATGTTTTCAATATCTTTTTCCGGCAAGGCTAATTTATAGGAAATATTGTTATTTTCCTTTTGAGGTTTCTGGATGATCAGATTGTCAAAACTTTTTGAAAGAACGTTTTCAATGCTGGATTTGTCTTCGCTCCCTTGAAATTTTGCAAGAATGGAATTGTCGTTCAGACGTGAAACACCAAGGTGTTTCACCCCCTCGCTTCTAAGTTCTTTTTTAATCTCCTGTATTGTTCTTTCCACCTCTGCTTCAACTGCTTTGATATTCTGGACTTCAAGTACAAGATGCATCCCTCCTTGAAGATCCAGCCCTAAATTGATTTTTTTATGGGGCCAGCAATCAAGGAATGTGGGAAGCAAACAGACAACAGCCGCTAAAACAACACATAGAATAAATACAGTTTTAAAGGTAAATGGTTTCAATCTAATTGCTCCTAATGGAATTATTTTTTCTTTTTATCATCTTTACGGACAGCATCTGTATCAGAAATTACCGCTGCAACATTTCCACGGGAAATTTTAATTTTTACCTTTTCAGCGATTTCAAGACCAATGGTTGTATCATCCAAGCTTTGGATAGTTCCATAGATGCCGCCGGATGTTACAATCCGAATGCCTTTTTTTAAATTGGATATCATTTCCTTATGTTCTTTGGCTTTTTTCTGCTGTGGCCGAATCAAAAGAAAATAAAAAATTGCAAATAAAATAATAATGGGTAAAAAGCCTGCTATTCCACCTGCCTGTCCACCCGCTTGCCCGCCTGCCTGTCCCATTGCATATGCTGTACTAATCAAAATAAATCCTCCTTAGAATAAATAAAATATATAAATTTATATTTTTTTTGCAGGAATCCAGATTGTTTTTCCGTCAAACTGGATTCTGTCTATATTATGATAGTTAATTTCCTGAAGAAGTGAGAAAACTTCATCCACATTGTAAACGACAATCTTGCTTAGCGGTTCAATAATATCAATATTTGAATCCACTTTTTTTTCAATAAGATTATATATGATTACAAGTGTTTCGGAAAATTTTAAAATTTTTCCAACCCCTGAGCTTTTCCCTTGATCAATGGGTTCATCGGCTCTGGGTGTAACATGTATCCCGTGATGGCCGTAAAATTCTTTTAAAATATTAAAATGAATATTCCATATGTTATCGCCGGGTTGAACCACATAAATTCCATAGGGTTTTATCTTTTGAGGCAAAATAGCTCCGGAGTCATAAATTTTTTCTTCAAAAACTTCTCCGTCTTTTATAAAGGCATTTTCTAAAATATCTCTCATAGAGATTTGAACATCACCAATTTTGAAGCTTTCATCAGAATTGACAATCATATCAAGGCTTTTTTTAATGCCCAGGCCCTCTTTGCGTGATACCATGAGTTGCTTTAAGGTTTTGTCCTTTTGAAGATGATTATAATCAATGGTCGGCATAATGATAATGTCACCTTTAACGGCTTTGTTTTTATTGCCCGTAATGTCCTTTTTGTTGATTCCCTGTTTTTGTGACATTACAATTTTACCTTTTGATGCTGGTAAATCCTTTTCCTGAAGTTTGGTAAAATACAGGGCGGTCAAAAAAAACACCCCGCATAAAATTACGGCAATAGTTATTAATCCGCTTCTTTTTCCATTCTTTTGCAGGCTCATGGATCCAGCTTCCTTCTTAAGATTGAAATTGTTTCAGATACACAATAGAACCCTTTATGTCAAGAAACGTCTTCAATTGTTATGGGGAATGATAATGATTTTGTTTTCACCGGAAACCATATTGGGATCACCCTCAATCGTAATGAAAACAGATTTTTTCGATTCAATTTCAGTGAGTTCAGCTCTTTTTTTGTTCAACAGATAACCTGCCACATCATTGGGTAAAACTCCTGTTGCTTCCTTGATTCCGGGTTTTAATGTCCTGAGCTTCAACTGCCTTAAAAATGCCAGACCCTGGGTTTCTACTGAAGGCGTCTGGCCCCTGCCTTTACAATGCCTGCAGGTTTCATAGCTTCCGAAAGTGATTGAATGCCTTATCCGTTGCCGTGACATTTCCAGTAAACCAAACTTTGTGATACCTCCGACTTTTGTTTTAGCCTTGTCGGATTTTAAATTTTTTTTCAGTGTTTTGGTGATTTCAGCCTTATGGCGGCTCTCTTTCATGTCTATGAAATCAACCACAATCAGACCGCCCATATCGCGCAGCCTCAATTGCCGGGCCACTTCCTCGCATGCTTCAAGATTGGTATGAAAAGCGGTTTCTTCTATGTTTTTCTTTTTGGTGGATTTTCCTGAATTAACATCAATGGAAACAAGGGCTTCTGTTTGTTCAATGACCAGAAACCCTCCGGATTTGAGGGTTACCTCCCTTTTATAAATAGAGGCAATCTGATCTTCAAGCTGATATTTGGTAAATATGGGTTTTTCGCCCTTGAACTGCTTGACTATTTTTTTTTGTTTGGGAGCGATAACCCCAATGAAATCTTTTACCTCTTTAAAAATTTCAGGGCTGTCGATGAGAATTTCTTTAATATCCGATGTTAAATAATCTCTTAAGGATCGAACGGCAAGTGTTTGCTCTTTATAAAGCAACGAAGGGGCAGGGCTTTTGATTGAAGTTT
This sequence comes from Desulfobacula phenolica, assembly GCF_900105645.1. NCBI lineage: Bacteria > Pseudomonadati > Thermodesulfobacteriota > Desulfobacteria > Desulfobacterales > Desulfobacteraceae > Desulfobacula > Desulfobacula phenolica. The sequence goes on from NZ_FNLL01000001.1 coordinate 442,260, forward strand.
TGTCAATATTATTCCATACTCGCATCAGGTATTTTAAATCAGCCGTCAGCATGGTTTTCGTGGCGTTTTTTCCGGCGGTCCTGACAATCATGCCGAATCCTGAAGGAATATCCATTTTTTTTATGATACCGACAAGTCTCTTTCGCTCATCCTCATCACTGATTTTCCGGGACACCCCTTTTGTTGAATTGCCCGGCATCAGAACAGATAATCTTCCGGGAAGGGAGATGAAAGTTGTCAGCATGGCCCCTTTTTGGCTTATGGGATCTTTTGTAACTTGAACAATCAGTTCCTGGCCCTTTTTGATGAGTTTAAACAGGGCCTTTTCACCAGCTTCAACATCCTGAAAATAGTCTTTATGGATTTCGTTTTTTTGAAGAAAACCATTTTTAGGCTCGCCATAATCCACAAACACCGCCTGAAGGCTGGGTTCGACTCTTGTGACAATCCCTTTGTAAATATTGCCCTGTGTGACCTGTTTTGCAGTGGTTTCAATGTGAAATTCTTCAAGTTTGTTATCTTTTAGCGCAACAATTCTGTTTTCATCAGAATCTAAAGCATTGATCAGAATTTTTTGTGTCATTAATTTTTCTCTTGAATAGTGTTTTTATTCTTTGTTAGTTGTGAATTTCATTAAAATTATTGAGTTTTTAACTAATAAATTGAACGAATCAAGTCAAATTTTTTATTTCTTTGATAGACTTTATTTATTTTCATCAAGATATCTTTATTTTATTTGCTTATCAAGGATTTACCTTGGGTTTGACCGTTTAAATGATTTTATCAGTATTTTTTAATGCCTGACTGTTAAATTAAATAAAGCAAAAATGGTATTGATGTTTAATAAATTTTTTTTTGCTTGAGGATATCAAAATAGGTAAGTATACGTTCAACATATTGAACCGGCTCCCAACCTCTTGCATAACCATATTGGGTTTTTGTATAGTATTTTGATTTTGACAATAATGGCAGGGCTGCTTTTAAATTCTGCCATTTTGTTCCATCCCACCCCATGTCTTCGGCAATCCTTATGGCATCCATCACATGTCCATATCCGACATTATAGCTGGCCAAAGCAAACAGCATCCTTTCATACTCATCCTCAAGATAATCAAAGCGTTTAACCATTTTATCAAGATATTTTATCCCGGCCTTAATGCTTTGTGCCGGTATCAGACGATTTTCAATCCCCATTTCTTCTGCTGTAACAGTAGTAACCTGCATCAACCCCATGACATTTGTAAAACTTATTGCATTGGGATTGAAATGGGATTCCTGGTAAATGGCTGCTGCCAAAAGTTTCCAGTCAAAATCATATTTCATGGACTCTTCCACAATTATTTTTTTGTATTTTGGCAGCCGGGTTTTGATTCGATGATGAAATATTTTCAAGTCAAACAGGTCTGAATTTTCAATATTTGAATAATATTTGTCTGTTATCCTGTTTAATATCCCTGTTTCATTTGCATACAAGAAGAATTTATTCATCTGCTCCAGAAGTTGTGAATCATTCTTGTTAACTGCCCAGGCAAGATATTCTTTTTCCTGAACCGGAATCCCGATTCGGATATCAGGATAATATCTTTGATTTAGATATGCAATTGTATTGTCGGCAATGGTAAATTTTATTTCCTGGTTGTAAACCATGCGGATCAATTCTTCTTTCGGTATGTTGTTATGAAGAATATAGTTTAAGTCAATGCCTGAATTTTTAATTTCCTCCAGCCTGGCCTGATAAGATGTGCCGCGAGGGATATCTATGGTTTGAAGGTTAAGGCCTTTAATATTCTTTGGCCCGAAAACCAGTTTGTGATGAACAATGTGCTGTTGAACGGTCATATAAGGAATTGAAAAATTGACATCCTCAAGCCTTTTTTTTGTTATGGCAAGTCCGGATGCGATAAAATCTCCTTTTCCCTGTTCAAGATAAGAAAACATATTGTTCCTGCCAGGGGTAACAATATCAAGATCAACATTAAGGAAATCGGCAAATTCCCTGGCAAGATCATATTCAAAGCCGGTGGGCCTGTCATTATACCAATAACAGGTGTTTATGGAATTGGTGGTGATCAACCTCATAACACGGGTTTTTTCGATTCTTTCCAGACGGCTTAAATTCGGATCGGCTTCCCTGTTATGAATCAATACAGAAAAAAAAACAAAAAAAGATGTCAGCACCAGTAGGTGAATTAAGATAAAATAATGCAAATAAAAATTTTTCATCTTTTACTCGCCAACAGATTTAATCGGTATTATCTCCACACGATCCACATTTTGGTATCCACGGGGAAGTTTTTTTCCCCTCTGTCCCCTGTTCCCTGTATAATCTTTTTGATTCCCGGGGGTTAATTTCAGGAAGTGCTTGCCGGAATAAATTATAATATTAGATCCTGAAGGCACAACTTTAAGGAACTTGAGCTTTTCAGGGGGTGTTGAGTTTAAGTTTTTTTTAGAAATGGAAATGATTTTATTTCCCTGTCCTTTTTTCAGGTTTGGCAGTTGGCTTAATGCAAATATCAATAATCGGCCTTGAGATGAAAACGCAGCAATGCTGTCTTTTGAACGATCAACAATATTTTCAGGATTTAATAATTCATGCTTTTCTTTTAAATTGATTACAGCTTTGCCGTTTTTATAATTGGTTAAAAAATCGGTAAATTTTATGATAAATCCGTAACCATTATCGGAAGCGACCAGAAAATAATCGTTACTTGCTCCTGACAGCATGAATTTGATATGTGCATTGGGTGCAATTGACAATTGACCTGTTAATGGCTCGCCATTTCCACGTGCAGAAGGAAGTGAATGGGAAAACAGCATATAGCTTCTGCCTGTATTGTCCAGAAAAATAATGGGTTTGTCGCTCCTGGTCCTTAAACACTCCATAAGCGAATCTCCTGATTTGAACTTAACCGTTTCAGGATTAATCTCATGCCCTTTGGCCGATCTAATCCAGCCTTTTTTTGACAAAATAATGGTTACCGGTTCAATGTCCATTAAATCGGTAACAGAAAATTTTTCCGCTTCTTTGCGTTTTTGCAAGGGAGATCGTCTTTTATCTCCATATTTTTTTGCGTCAGATTTTATTTCTTCTTTGATATAGGATTTGAATGTTTCTTCACACCCAAGGATTTTTTCAAGCTCTTTTCTTTGGGATTCCAGGTCTTTGAGTTCTGATTTGATTTTAATTTCTTCTAATCTGGCCAGCTGGCGAAGCCTGATTTCCAGAATTGCAGCAGCTTGGAGTTGAGTTAATGAAAAGGCCTTTATCAAATCTTTTTTGGGATGATCAGAATTTCTGATAATATTAATCACTTCATCAATATTTAAAAAAGCGGTGAGCAAACCTTCTAAAATATGGAGCCGGTCTAAAATTTTTTCCAACCGGAAGTTTAATTTTTTTCTTACTGTTTCTGCTCTGAATTCAAGCCACTCAGTCAATATTTCAAGCAGGTTTTTAACCTTGGGCCTGCCGTCGATTCCAATCAGGTTCATGTTGAAAGAGTAAGATTTTTCAAGATCGGTTGTTGCAAACAAATGATCTGTCAACGCGTTCAGATCCAGGTTTTTTGATCTTGGAATAACAACCAGCCGTGTGGGCTCTTCATGGTCTGATTCATCTCGTATATCGCTGATCATTGGCAGTTTTTTTGCTTCCATCTGAGCGGCAATCTGTTCATATATTTTTTCTGTGGAAGCATGGTGGGGCAGGGCTGTGTAAATAATTTCCGAATCTTCCACATGAAATACGGCACGCATCTTTATCCGGCCGGCTCCTGTCCTGTAGCTTTCTATTATCTCCTCAGAGGGCGTGATGATCTCAGCGTCCGTTGGAAAGTCGGGGCCTTTGATGAATTTGCAGATTTGATCAAGATCCGCGTTTTCATTATCGATTAAATGTATCAAAGCCTTTGCCACTTCCCTCAGGTTATGGGGAAGAAGACTGGTTGCCATTCCCACGGCAATACCGGTTGAGCCGTTCAGTAAAATATTGGGAAGGCGTGCAGGAAGAATCGTGGGTTCATTGAGGGTTCCGTCAAAATTCGGTGACCAGTCCACGGTGCCCTGATCCAGTTCTTGAAGAAAAATTTGTGCATATTGTGACAGACGAGATTCCGTATACCTCATGGCTGCAAAAGATTTGGGATCATTGGGATCGCCCCAGTTTCCCTGGCCGTCCACCAAAGGATATCTTAAGGAAAAAGGTTGTGCCAGGTGAACCATGGCTTCATAGCAGGCCGTATCTCCGTGAGGGTGAAATTTTCCCAGCACATCTCCCACGGTTCTGGCTGATTTTTTAAATTTTGCTGATGACGATAATCCCAGTTGGCTCATGGCATATATGATTCTTCTCTGCACCGGCTTTAAACCGTCACCGATATGGGGCAGGGCACGATCTAGAATAACATACATTGAATAGTTCAAATATGCTTTTTCAGCAAAATCCTGGAAAGGTATTTTTTCATAATCATCAATGGCTGACGGAAGCGTATCTTTCATTACTCAATCTCTTTTATGTTGCCGTTGGTTTCTATCCAGGTTTTTCTGTCTTTTGCTCTTTTTTTACCCAAAAGCATATCCATTACCTCGTAGACCTCTTTTAATGATTCTTCACAACTGCCGTTTACAGACAACCGGACAAGCCTCCTGGAATCCGGTGAAATGGTTGTCTCTTTGAGCTGTGCCGGATTCATCTCGCCCAGCCCTTTAAACCTTTGGATATTTATCTTGCCATGTTTTTTGCGCCGGTCTATTCGTTTGATAATATTGTTTTTTTCCGAGTCGTCCAATGCGTAAAAAACTTCTTTGCCCACGTCAATTCTGTATAATGGGGGCATGGCAATATAAACATGACCCTGGCTTACAACTTTTGGAAAATGTTTTAAAAACAGTGCGCATACCAGCGTTGCAATATGCAATCCATCTGAGTCGGCATCCGCCAGGATGCATATTTTATTGTACCGGAGTTTTGAAATGTCATCAGAACCGGGTATGACGCCTAAAACCTGTGAAATATTCCGGATTTCCATTGATTCAACAATGGCGGAAGATTCCATGTCCCATGTGTTTAAAATTTTACCGCGCAACGGCATAATGGCTTGAAACCGCCTGTCTCTTGCCTGTTTTGCCGAGCCGCCAGCAGAATCTCCCTCCACAAAAAACAATTCACGCCTTTCTTGATCAACACTCGAACAGTCTGATAATTTGGCCGGAAGGGTAGTGCCGTTTGATGACCTTTTTTTAGTAATTTTGTTGGCTTTTTTAATTCGGTTTTTTGCATTTTCAATGGCAAAATTTGCCAGTTTTTCACCTTGTTCAATATTTTGATTCAGCCATAAACTGAAGGCATCCCTGACCTGAATATTCACCAGATTGGCACAATGACGCGAAGACAGTCTCTCTTTTGTCTGTCCGGAAAATTGAGCGTCGCTAAGTTTGACGGACAGGATATAACCGATTTTATTCCAGATATCTTCAGGTGCCAGGTATAAACCCTTGGGCAAAAGATTTTGAAACTTGCAAAATTCTTTTACAGATTCTAAAAGACCAGATCTGAAACCGTTTACATGGGTTCCGCCTAATCGTGTAGGAATAAGGTTGACATAGCTTTCTTCAGGGTTTGGGCCGGTGTCCATGGTCCAGTTAACCGCCCATATGAGTTGAAGATCATCTCCTTTGATATCTCCTGAAAAAGGAGATGAGAATATGCATTTTTTTTCTTTTAAATTTTCACTGAGATAATCATCAATTCCATGATCATATTTCCAGGTTTTTTTTTCACCTGATGTTTCATCATAAAAACTTGTGACAAGTCCTTTACAGAGAATGGCTTTTGATTTCAAGGCAGTTTTTAAAGCTGTTTTTGAAAATAAAGGGATATCAAAATAAGACATGTCAGGGTAAAATTGAAGAGATGTTCCAGACTCTTTTTTGTTGATTTCTTTGACAATTGTCAGCTCTTCGGTTTTAAATCCGTTCTTAAAACCAATACAATATTCTTTTCCATCCCTTTTAATATGGATTGTCAAACTTTTGGACAATGCATTGACAACAGAAACCCCAACACCATGCAGACCGCCTGAATAACTATAGTCTTTATTGGAAAATTTTGCGCCTGCATGAAGTTTTGACATGATTAATTCCACACCTGATATTTTTTCTTCGGGATGAATATCAACAGGCATCCCGCGCCCGTTATCCGAAACAATAATGGATTGATCTGTCTTTAACACCACATCAATCCGGTTGGCATATCCTGCAATGGCTTCATCCACGCCGTTATCGATAACTTCAAATGCCAGGTGATCCGGGCTTGAAGTGTCAGTGTACATCCCCGGTCTTCTTTTGACCGGATCAAGCCCTTTTAAGACTTCAATTGATTCGGCAGTATAGGCCGCAGCATTTTTTTTATTTTCTGTGTTAAGTTCAAATAATTTCATAAATGATTCTGTTGTGGTATAAAGTTAAGCAGCTATAAATTTTTTAAACATACCCTATAGCATTTTTATTTATAAATGTAAAAAATGGAAAGACTATATTCATAATGGATGCTGTACTCAAAGATTTTGATTTCAATATGTTTGAAGCCCAATGGAAAAAATTATCTGAAGAAAAACAAGCTATTGTTGTCGAAATAGCAGGGCAGTTGGATCCGGCAGATGCAATTATAGCGGTTTTAGCCGGAATCACATCCTATCATTTTCATTTGAGAAACAATGCCAAGAAGAGCCTTGAGACCATTCAATATAAAATCCATGCCCTTTTAGCAGACCCATCAGATAAAGAGGGATTCTTGCAAGGCATGAAAGCATCCGCCTCGGTTTGTGCAAGGATCTGTGAGTATATTCGTCCCGGCCTGCACTTTAATGAACTCAGTTATCTTTTTACAACATTGCTTGAATTTGAAGGCAAAGGGGCTTTTTTTGCTTACAGGCTTGTTTACAGGGGTCTTATCTCTTTAAGTGACATGGAAAAAATCATTTCCAATGTTTCTGAACCCAGGAAGCTTGCTTTTGTGGATCAATATATTCAAACCAGCCCAAGTGCCAGGTTAAAATTCGGATTTTCATTTAATGGCATTTTAAGATCAATTCAGCATAGAAAGGCGGTTGTGGAATTTTATGCCGGCCTTTTTGACCGGAGAAGGGATGCAGATCCTATTTTACACAATATTAATGCCGGGTTAAGAGATCCGGATAAAATAATTTTTAATGAGATACAATCTCAATCACCTGATATAAAAATCATGGGACTTAAAGCACTCTCCATGATGGTTAAAAAAATTTCCCCGGATTTATTGATCAGCATCTTGAAAGCAGACACCAATGAAAACGTAAGGCTTGTAATCTATAAAATCATTGAAAATTCTTCAAAGGGGATGTATCCGGAGCTTTTTTGTCCGATTTTGGAAATTTTTTATGAGAGTGATTTGACGGAAGCCTTTGCCGCTTTCAAAGCGCTGCTTGTGTCGGGAAAACTGCCGCCTTATGCCTTGCTTGAACTTGTAAGGAAAAAATATCCCGCACTTATGCCGGTGATCATGATTGAAATATCAGAGTTATCAAAAATTTCTTTTTTCATTATTCAGGATATTGCTTTGAATAAAGAAAGATATGTTAGCGAGAATTTTGATGTGAATCTTGCCTGTGTTCTGGGGATGATCAAAAAACGGCCGGAAAGGGTAGTTAATATATTAAACCGATATAATATTGATTCCAAAGATTCTTTAAGAGCTGATGTTGTCCAATTCATAGAAAAAATAAAACAGTTTCTTCATCTGGAAAAAAAAAGTATTGAAACCGAATTTGATCCCATCATCCGGTTGGCTAAACAGAATTCAAAAAAAAACAGGGGTTTTATACAAAGATTTTTTTTAAGCCCAAGTGAAAAAAAGATAGAAGCTCTTAAAAAGAATACCGTGCTGAAGTCGATTGATTTTAAAGATGAAGTAATACAAAATATCGACCTGTCCTCTTATTCCTTTTTTTCCGTCTCTCTTTTCTTTTGTAAATGTAATATTCGTAATTGTGACTTTTCCAAGGCATCCTTTTTCAAGGCATTTTTTAAAAAAAGCCTTTTTTACAATGTTGATATGCACGAAACGGAATTTGACCGGGTTAATTTTGATGACGCCGTTTTTATAAATGTTAATGCACAGAACGCCATATTTAAGAATTGCAGTTTTCAAAATGTTTCTGTTTTTAATTGTAATTTTAATTGTGCGGAGATGATGGATGCATCATTTTTGAACGCTATTATCTCAAAAACCTCTTTTAACCGGACAAAATTTGCCGGTGCCTGTTTTGCTCATTCAAGAATTTCTGCGGTATCCTTTGTCGATTCAAACATTGAACAGGCTGATTTTTCAAATGTATCTGCAAGGTTTTGCAGATTTCCTTCCGGTTCAGGGTTCATCGTTAAAACCCAAGATATGGATTATAATGCCAGAGAATTTCAAGTTTCTTTAAACGATATGCCGAAAATGAATAAAACCACGGTGGCTCAAATCAATATTTTGATTTTCAGTGAATTTATTCATTATGGTGAGAACAAGTTTTTGAAACAAAATCAACTAAGCCTGCTGACAGCGTTTGATATTTTTAAGACCAAGCAAGCGGATTTATTTCAAATCATACCTCTTTTACTTCATGAAAATATTGAGTTTCAAGGCGCTGCAGCCATTCGGGATAAGACACCCCTTGGTATCTGCGATTATGTGCCGAGTTTTGAAACCCAAGAAGTTTTAAAAAAATATATAAGCATAGATAACATACCTATCAGACGGTGTAAAAAACATGCGATTGAAGGGCTTTTTACCATTGGGAGCATAGGGTCTATTGCCCAGACATCAGAATCGGATATTGATTACTGGATCTGTATTAATGAGGATAACTTCACAGCAAAAGAATTTGATCTTTTAAAAAAGAAACTGAAAACAATCGAGCATCTGGCCCTGGAACAGTTTGACACTACGGTCATGTTTTTTTTGGTGGATATTCTAAAAACAAAACATAATGATTTTGGGGAATCAACATTTGAAAGCTCCGGTTCTGCTCAGACAAGACTTTTAAAAGAAGAATTTTACAGGACAATGATTTATGTTGCGGGAAAAATACCCCTTTGGTCTGTATTGCCTACTGCAATCAGTATTAATTATTATAATACTATTTTAAATGAAATCTCAAATTTTTCAAATTTTGTCAGATATATGGACTTAGGTGATATTCATGCCATATCAACAAACGAATATTTTGGCGCGTCCATCTGGCAGATGTTTAAATGGTTGAAAAGTCCGTTTAAATCCGTGATCAAAATAGCTCTTCTTGAAAAATATATTTATGAGTATGGTAAAGAATCATTGCTTTGCAATAAGTATAAGGATGAATGGATGAATTCCGGCATCCATTTGCAACTTGCCCAGAATGATGCTTATTATATTTTGTTAAAGAATTTGATAAATTATTATCAGACAGCAAAAGATGAGTATTCTGTTAACCTTATGCTGACCTGTTTTTTCCTTAAGCTCGGCATTTCAAAAGATGCCCAAATTGATAACACGGTTTTTGGCCTTAGAAAAATACTGCTGGAAAAATGTTTGATAAAATGGGGCTGGAAAAAAAATAAGGTATTTTATATCGGAGGGTTCAAAACATGGCCTTACAGCGATATTGTGAAGCTTTCGAACAGCATTAAAAAATATATGGAAAAAAAACATGCAACAGTAAAAACATTATTTGACGGCATGTCTCATGATCGGTCAAGAATCAGTCCTGAAGACCGGATAGTGCTTGAGCGAAGGGTGAGTATTGAATTTTCAAAACAACCGGGCAAGGTTGATAAGATTCTTCTCGTATCACAAAATGACAGGTATTTTAAGGGTTTGCATCTCAAATATATTAAAAAAGATGATACGATAGGGACTTGGGAGCTATTTAATAAAAATAAAAAATCGGTTTATCATAATGAAGAATTTTTGATTAAAGCAAAAACCATTGAAGAAATTGGTGCATGGTTGATTAACAATAACCTCTATAAAGAAACTGCTGTCATTAATTTAATCCCTAATCCGACCTATGTAAGCTTTAATGATATCCGCAAACTTTATAAAGCCATGTATGATTTTTTCAGTCCTGTATACAAAAAAGTCATCACTTTTGATCAGTTGTCGGAGGAAAAGGAAGTGGTATACCTCTTTATCTCCATCAATTTTTACTCCCCCAGACAACAACGAAAGGTAACTGAATATACGGCAGTTTATTTGAATTCATGGGGGGAAATATTTTGTAAATCATTTTATTCGGATCAGGGTTTTTCAACAATGGAAGAAACAAAAAAAGATCTCATTAACAGAATCGGTTTGGAAAGACTACCGAAAAATACAGTCTTTTATTTTTCAAAAGGGGCTGTCAGATAGGATAAGATGGGGAAAGGGGAACAGATTTAAAATTTGTCCCCCTCTGTCACGCACCATGCATGCTATATTATTGGTTCTTGATTAAAATCCACTACCACCTTGACGATTTCATCCGGATCATCAAGGAGATGAAAAAGGTTGAGATCCTTTTTTGAGATCATTTTTTCTTTTAAAAGCTTGTTTTTTACCCATTGGATAAGGCCTTCCCAGTACTCGGTGCCCACAAGGACAATCGGGAATCTCCTGATCCGCTGAGTTTGAATCAGTGTTATGGTTTCAAACAATTCATCAAGGGTTCCAAACCCTCCTGGCAGAATGATGTAGGCCTGGGCATATTTTAAAAACATAACCTTTCTTACAAAAAAATATTTAAATTCAATTTGTGTGGTTGCATATGGATTGGGTTTTTGTTCAAAGGGAAGCGTTATATTCAAGCCGATCGAATCTGCATTTTCTTTTGCAGCTCCCTTGTTGGCCGCCTCCATAACCCCACCCCCACCGCCGGTAATAACCGAATATCCGTTTTTGCCAAATACTGCTGCCAGGTTTTCGGCTTTTTTATAATACGGGTGGTCACAATCGGTTCTGGCAGATCCGAAAATAGATACTGCAGGGCCGATATTATGCAGTGAGTCAATTCCTTCAACAAATTCTCCCATAATTTTAAACAAACGCCAGGATTCGCCTGTTTTAAAATCATTAATGGGGTATTTTCCGTTAACAGGGTATTTTTCCATGTTGATAATTCCAATAAATTCCTTATCTTTAAACCCAATTGTATTGTGGGAACTGGTAAATTTAAACAATATGTGCTATTTTAACCGCTAAATCAAGGGCCTATCATATATAAATTTAACTGTCAATTATAAGCCTTTTCCCTTACATTGACATTTTCAGGGGAAAGATATAAGAAAAAAGATATTTTTTTAAAGAAAGAACAATATTGAAGAATAGTGGAATAATTACTCGTAAAACATTGGTTAAAAATGAACTTGGAATGCACGCAAGACCCGCATCCAAAATCGCACAAATGGCTGAAATGGCTCAATCTGAGGTTTGGCTTTGTGCAAACTCAACAAAGGTTGATGCAACAAGTATCATTGATATATTAACCCTGTGTGCTGTGAAAGGAACCCGGATTGTGATTGAAATCGAAAATCAGGAAGATATGGTGATTCTTGATCGGATTGTTGATTTTTTTGAAACCGGTTTTGGAGAAATATAAAAGATGGTCATTTCAAAGTCACGTCAGATAATTATAAAAGGAATCAGCGGGTCACCCGGTATCTGCATCGGTAAGGCATATATCGTTGACAAAGAAGGTGTCAACCTCATTAAGCGGTATCCGGTAAGTGACGCACTGGTGCCAAAAGAGATAGACCGGTTCAAGCAGGCTGTTCTAAAAGCAAAAAACGACCATGCCAAGATCATTGAGGCCCTTGATGATGATATTGGTGAAAATTTGAATATTCTTGAAACACATATGGTTCTGTTTAAGGATAAAATGCTGTATGGCAAAACCATTGATATTATTACCAGTGAAAAGATCAATGCGGAATGGGCCTTGAGAAAAGTATCAAGAAAAGTCAAAGCCATGTTTCAGCAGATTGATGACAAATATCTGCAGGCCAGGGTAAATGATATTGTTCAGGTTTCAGACAAGATTATGTCATATTTGATTGGTGCCCAGGATATTAAAATTTCCGATATAAACAAGCGTGTGATTATTGTTGCACATGATTTATCGCCTGCGGACGCAAGTCAGATACAGCTTGAGAGGATAAAAGGGTTTGTTACCGACCGTGGCGGAAAAGATTCCCATACAAGTATTGTTGCCAAATCATTAAAAATTCCTTCTGTGCTGGGACTGGGCCGGGCAACAATCAATGTTAAAAATGATGATATTTTAATTGTTGACGGTTCTTCCGGAACTCTGATCATCAATCCTGATGAAGACACATTGTTTGAATATGAAGCTCGCCTGGCAAGGTTTGAAAAATACAGGGCCGGTTTGGAAAGAGAGAGTCATCTTCCGGCTGTCACTAAAGACGGAAGATCTTTAAATCTTATGGCCAACATTGAGCTTGTAGAAGAAGTTGTTGCAGTCAAAGACTACGGGGCAATAGATATAGGCCTTTTCCGGACCGAATTTTTATACCTTGATTTGAAAAGGTTCCCGACCGAGGATGAACTCTTATGTAAATACAAGGAACTTGTCGAATTAATGAGTCCGCAGAGCGTCACCATCCGGACACTTGATATTAATGGAGACAAGGTTAATCCATATTTGTCAACGGTTGAGGAGGCTAACCCTTCTTTAGGGCTGCGGGCAGTAAGGTTTTGCCTTGAGAATGAGGATATATTTATTACACAGTTGAAAGCCATTTTAAGGGCGGCAGCCTTTGGAAATATTAAATTGCTGATTCCGATGATTTCTTGTGTCGAAGAAATTATTCAGGTCAAGCAGGTTATTAATAAAGCAATCCTTGAACTTGACCATGAAGATAAAATTTTTAATAAGGATATTCCCCTTGGCATAATGATCGAGGTGCCTTCTGCCGTAATTATGGCTGAGTACCTTGCAGAGCATGTGGACTTTTTTAGCATTGGAACAAATGACCTGATTCAATATTCCATGGCGATCGACCGGCGTAACAGGCGGGTAGCGCATTTATACCAGGCATTGAATCCGGCGGTGTTAAAAATGATTAAAATGACCTATGACTCTGCAAAGAAAAAAGGTATAGATCTTGTAATGTGTGGAGAGATGGCGGGTGATCCAATTAATCTGCCGGTTCTTGTGGGTATGGGATTGTCAAATTTTTCCATGAACCCTGCTTCCATTCCGGCAGTTAAAAAATTGATTCGTGACCTTGATACACAAAAGGCTGAAAAGAACGTAAAAGAAATTATGAAATTCAATACTGTGCAAGAAATATCGGATTTTATTTTAAAGGAATATAAAGATATCCTCCCTTTTCGAGAGACGGATGAAAACCTATGAACTCAGAATATATTAAACTCATTGCAACCAATAAAAAAGCCCGGCACAACTATTCTATTGAATCAGAATATGAAGCGGGAATCGTTCTGGTCGGGACTGAAGTTAAATCTATCCGGGAAGGAAGAGTCAGTTTTCAGGATGCGTACGCAGATATTAAAAATGGTGAGATTTTTTTAAGACAATTGCATATCTCACCATACAAATATGCATACTACAGTAACCATGAATCTTTGAGAACACGAAAGTTGCTGCTTCATGGGTATGAGATTAAAAAACTTTGGTCAAAGATTAAGGAAAAGGGATATACTCTGGTTCCGTTAAAAATATATTTTAAAAACGATAAAATTAAGGTTCTCATTGGTCTTGGCCGAGGCAAAAAATTATTTGACAAGCGGGAAAGCATCAAGAAAAAAGATATGAAGCGAGATCTTGACAGGGAAAGAAAAAAAGAATCCTTTTAGCAGGGTAATCGCATGTAAAAATCATAAGTTCTAAATAAGTGCGGGTAGTACAGAGGCTATAAACCGGTTCACTGAATATTTTCTTTGCTTTCAAAGCAACAGGATCAGCTATGGAAGGAAGTATATTCAATCGGCACAAACGATCCTTGAGATAATTCCAAAAGGAAATTTTGGGTTTACAACAGGTCTTTTTCAAGCTTGTGAAGGTGTCTCTGCATTTGTGAGCAGTTGAACTTCTGGTTGCCCGCTGCTTTTTCCACAATTTCATATATACACGGATATCATTTTTCCCCTCATATTTAAAAAATTTAATGATGACACACACATGTTTTATTTGCTTATTCTTGATGGAACACTCACTGGAGTCTTTTATCTATTTGAATGGAAATAAAGTTTTACCGATGAAATAACAGTGATATTGCAGATATCCCATGGAAAAAGAACAAAAAAGGGGATAACTCTTGTAAAAGAGCTATCCCCTATGAAAAAATATGTGAATATAATAGTTACCGACCGGAGTACATACCGAGCCAAAACTATATAAACCATTGATTTTATTTGTAAAAATGGTGGAGGCGGCGGGAGTTGAACCCGCGTCCGAAAACAATCAACCTAGGCTTCTACATACTTATCTCAAAATTTATATTTGTTGTAATGTCTCCTTTGAGATGGATACAAAACAATATAGTCTGAAAAGTTTAACTTTTAAGGTTCAGACGCCCTTAAAAAGCGGTCTTGCAAAGTCGACGCCCTGACCTGAGATCTGCAAGAAGGATTTCAGGAGGACGGAAGCTGCCTTAAGCAGCTACAGCGTAATTATAATCATCTGCGATTATGTTTAATGCTTTGCCAATTTTACGAGCTGACAAAAAACTCGGTATGCTACCATGGGCCTCAAAATCTCCGTCGAAGCCATTTCGCCCCCAAATTGTAAAAGATCAATTGTTTTTAAGAATAAGCTTAAATGCCTAAAAAGTCAATGTTTAACTCGATGTTTGACAAGGATAACGCATGTGAATATTCTAAATTCCCTTTATATGATCATAAGGTTGCTGCTAAAAAACGTAATTCCCTCCATTTTTGAACAGCCAAAACCCAATTACTTTTTGAAGAACTTCGAGAAAAGCTGAACAAATATAAACTAAAGCCAGGGTTTGCCATTGAACAGCACTTGGCAAAGAATCTGCTCTGCGTGGCTTATATTTTAGTCACCAATAAACCGGAAGATGCTTTATCAATCAAAGAAGTCATATTGGCACATAAAAATCAGTACAAAATTGTAACAAATATGCATCAAAATCAAAAAAATCT
Organism: Desulfobacula phenolica; assembly: GCF_900105645.1. Classification (NCBI taxonomy): domain Bacteria; kingdom Pseudomonadati; phylum Thermodesulfobacteriota; class Desulfobacteria; order Desulfobacterales; family Desulfobacteraceae; genus Desulfobacula; species Desulfobacula phenolica. Next base: position 457,450 of record NZ_FNLL01000001.1, read on the forward strand.
ATTGACATTTTTAAGATTGGTTGATAGATTTGTCGGGTTAACTTTATGGGCCGTTAGCTCAACTGGTAGAGCAACTGACTCTTAATCAGTAGGTCCCGGGTTCGACTCCCTGACGGCCCACCATAAAAAACAAACAAAGGTTTTCAGCTTTTTTTTTGGGGTTGAAAACCTTTTTGTTTTGGTTGTGCATAGGTTGCACTATTCTATTTCTTATCATCTAAAACATCAGCTCAGTATCCATGATTAAATAATATCCAAATATGGTATCATGCAGAACATTATGCCTTGAGGCAGCTGCAGAGGGGTCTGTCATGGCATGTGAAAATATTGGAAGCATAAATATCGAGTGTTTGCTTAATGGTGAGGATTGGATTGTAAGGTGTTTGAATCTGGTAAAACTCTGGAAAATTTTGTTTGCCAGTATTTTTTTTGAGTACCAGACGAGTATTTTTAAATAAGTTTGTAGGTATTTTATTGAAAAATCTCAACATTTCCAGCACCGTAACGGATAATTTCCGGTACGTCATCAATTAAAGAAATTACGCTTGAAGGAGACCCCGGCACAGAACCCCCATCAATAACTATATCAATGGTGGTTGCAAAATAATCATGAAGCAGTGACGGGTCATCAAAAACCTTTCCATCCGGTCGGGTGGCACTGGTTGAAATGATAGGGTGGCCAAGTTCATTGGCCAGTGCCAGTGCGATTTTATTATCAGGAACCCTTATTCCTGCTGTTCTCCGTTTGGTCAGCATTATCTTGGGAACCAGTTTGGAACCGGACAGAACAAATGTGTACGGTCCCGGCAATAGCCTTTTCATATTTCTATATGCAAAATTGGATACTTTGGCATATTTGGAGATATCTTTTAAATCAGGACAGATAAAACTAAAGGGTTTGTTTTTATTGCGTTGCTTTATGGTGTAAATTTTTTCAATGGCTTTTTTGTTCATAATATCACATCCGATACCATAAAATGTATCTGTGGGATATGCGATAATCCCGCCTTTTCTAATAATATCTGCCACCCTTGAGATCTGTCGCTCCTGGGGATTGTCCGGATTGATTTTTAACAGCATGCGTTTTTTTTGTCCTGTTTTACTTTGAATTGGTTTCCAATCAAATAAATGTATGAAAATTATTAGGAAGACAAGATATCACATTTATTTAAAATATTCATCTTTTTTGATTTTTTCCGTTATACAATCTGATAATTGGTTGGGTGTTATATTGAGATGAAAGAATATTTTTTTTTCCAGGTTTATTGTATTGGTCCACATTATTTGAATACGATCTTTAAAACTTTTTTTTGTTCCATATTTAACCTTGATATATTCAAGTCTTTTGTCCAGGGATACTACTTTGTCATGCAATACCCGTTTGTCAGAATAATTGACTATTTCCTGCACCGTCACAGGCGAATCGTTTTCATAAGAGTCCAAAATAACGTGTTGACGTATGATATCACCTATTTCCGGATATCCTAATTCGGTTAACATCCGGCCGCCGGTTTCAGAATGGCGCTCTTTTGTATCAAAACTTCTGGTTTTCGTTATGTCGTGGAGCAGTGCTGCGGAAATAGCCAACCTGGTATCAAGATCAGGAGAGGTTTTTTTAAGCTTTAGACATAGAAATCGGGCCACATTGGAAACCATTATAGAATGGTCAATGATATGGTCCATCATATCCATTTTCTCTATCAGCTTAAAACATTCTTTTTGGGACGGTATATTCATAGGCTAATCTCTTAATTTTTAAATGAAAGTCTTCAAAAATTCAAACAGCGACTTTCAGGCTTTATTGTGGGCAAACCAAAAAGACCAGATCGTTGTAAAAAATGGTCAAGTATGCCCGTGGCAGTTATTCAAAGGGTTAAAATTATACTATTTACCGATAATATAGGAAAGGTTTTTTTTAGTGTGTTGTTTTTTTGGCGTCATGTCGCTTGAAAATCAATTTGTTTTGCAACACAAGATGGTGTATGTTGAATTTATAGAAATTGTCCTGAATACCTAAGCTTATTGCCTTTTTAAAAAATAAAATTCTGTATTGTTCAGCCGTGTTTTTGTTTTTCTTGTTCAGATGTCAAAATAATAATTCAGGTGTTTTTTGGGTTGATCTTTGTTGAAAGAAAAGATCAGTTTGTTTGTGGCGAAAATCACCAGCCTGGGAAAATAGGGAGGAGATGATGACGAGATGTCAAAGGTCATTGCGGAGGTTGTCATTGATATTCTCATTAGCACTTTCAGTTGTTTTTTTGTGGTCTGTAAACGGGTATGCCTACGACAAAATAGTTAAAATAGGTTTGAATTATCCACGAACCGGCCCATACTCAGTTCAGGGCCTTGATCAGATCAGGGCAACAGAACTTGCCGTGAATGAAATAAACTCAAACGGCGGTATCCTGGAAAAAAAGGTGAAAGTGGTCTGGCGCGATTCCCAATCAAGGGTTGATACAACAATTTCAAATGTCACGGACTTGATTGATAATGAGCAGGTAAAGATGGTTTTTGGAGGCTCTGCCAGCAATGTTGCCCTGGCAGCCGGCCGATTGTGCCAGGAAAAAAGGATCATCTTTTTTGGCACTTTGACCTATTCAACAGCAACAACAGGAACACATGCCCATCGCCACACATTCCGCGAATGCTACAATGCATGGATGGGAGCCAAGGCCATTGGCGGTTATCTTAAAAAGCATTTTCCTGCAAAACAAAAAAAATATTTTTACATCACAGCAGATTACACATGGGGAGACACAACAGAAGCTTCTGTAAGACATTTTACAGGAACCAAAGACAAAGAGAGACACAAAGGCATAAAAACATCCTTTCCAGATGCAACAGAAAAAGAATTTAGAAAAGCAATCCTGTTTGCCGGGATGTTGAAGCCGGACGTCCTGGTACTGGTTCTTTTTGGAAGGAATATGAGTACGGCAATCAGGCAGGTAAAAATTCTCGGACTTGAAAATAAAATTCAAATTATCGTTCCAAATCTTACCCTTGGGATGGCACAAGATGGTGGACCAAGGGTTATGCAAGGCGTTATCGGAACGCTTGCCTGGTGCTGGCAAGTGCCGTATCAGTATGACTATCCAAAAGGAAAAATTTTTGTTGAATCATTTGTCAAAAGGTATAATAGATATCCGTCCACATCCGGGGCTTGTGCTTATACAATTTTATATCAATACAAGCAAGCAGTTGAAAGAGCTGGTTCCTTTGATTCTTCCTCAGTGATCAGAAGCCTTGAAGGCCACAATTATGTTTCGTTAAAAGATGAACAAATGTGGCGTAAGTTTGACCACCAGTCGGTGCAGAGTGTGTTCACTGTAAAATGCAAACCTGAAATTGATGTCATAAAAGACAGGTTTCATCTGGATTATTTTGAAATTATTGAAAAAATGACAGGAGAAGAAGCTGTCCGCACACGAGAAGAATGGAATGCTTTGCGCCTGAATTCAGGCATGCCAATTGATTTGGAAAAACTGCCTGATTGAGCAAACCGAATTGATTAAACCGAACTGAACAAACCGAATTAACTAAAAAGGTATGGCGGTTCATATGGTTTGTTGTGCTGTATGATAACATGCGGAACACAAGGATAAGGTGAAGGCAATGAATATTGGAACTTTTTTTAAAGGAACCATAAGATCCAAGATCTTTATCGGGTTTTTTATTGCAGTAATTCCCATGATAATCATAGTTTTTATTAATTATTATCCTACCCGTGAGAATACGATTCAGACTGCATGCCGACTGATGGCGCTTTCCGCTCAAAACTGTTCCGAAAGACTGAACGCATATTTTAATGCCAGGGGAAGAGTTTTTATCAACTGGACTGAAGATGATGTGTTCGGCATGGCAATTGAATTTAACACCATCATAGAGTTGAAAGAGTATTTTTCCTCTTTGATGAAAAATCATCCTGAATTCTTGTTGCTTTTGTTTACAGATGAAAATGGAAAAGTTCTTGAGGCAGCTTTTCGCGAAGATACGGAACTTATGGATATTAAAACCTTAAAAGGAACCATTGTCACACAGACTGCTCAATTAAAAGAGGGCAATGATCACAGTGTGTCTCTTGTGAAAAACGATTTCGTAAAAAAAAACGGTTGGCAGAATTCATATACCGCTCTTTATAGTTTTAAAACACGAGATTCTTCAGGCAGGCAGAATGGATTTTTTCTTGCATACCTTGACTGGTCAATAATCCAGGGAATGATTGACCAGTTGTATGTTCAGATGATTCAAAACAGATTTAAAAGCAGTCATATTGCTATGATTGACGCGAACACTCAAATCATTATCAGTCATTCAGTCAAAGAATTTTTAAATCGCAGACTTTCACCTGACAGATCTCTTGAAAAAATCAAGCCTGCAAAAGACAAAAAGGCTGTAAAAATTTCAACTGAACGTGGTGTGGAATATGTTATATCAAAGCCGCTGATTATGGCATCAACTTTTTTGACCTTGAAAAAAACAGGGGATTTTAAACCGGATATTTATCTTGCTGTTTTTGTAGCGCAAAAGGATATTCTTTCAAGTTTTCGTAAGATTGTGGGTTTTGCTGTTGCTGTCGCAGGTATCGGCTGCAGTGTTATCTTTTTGATCTGTTTTATTCTTGCTCAATCCATTACCAGCTCAACAAGAGAGCTTGTTCGCGTTCTTGAAGCTTCTGAGAGAGGGGATATGGACGTAAGAGCAGGTTTGACTTCAAAAGATGAGATCGGTTTTTTAGCAGAACGGTTTAATGCCATGCTGGAGCAGATCAACGAGTCATCCAGTATCCTTAAAAAAAGCGAGTCAAAGTATCGGTTGATCTTTAATAATTTGCAGAATGCCATAAATAAAAAAGAGTTTTCATTCAGATTTACACCTGATTCAAACAAAGATGATCTGGTCGTATCCATGAACAAGATGCTTGCAACCCTTGAAAAAGCGGATACTGAAACAAGCAGTCAGGACTGGCTGAAAACAGGCCAGGCAAACCTTAACAACACTATAAGCGGAGAAAGAAATCTGACAACCCTTTGTCAAAAAGCAATCACATGTATTGCCAAATATGTCGGCGCTCAAGTGGCTACTTTTTTTGTCAGGGATACTGAAAAAGAGGAATTTGTTCTTATAACAAATTATGCCTTCAGACAAAGAAAAGGTTTTATGAACCGGTTTAAACCTGGTGAGGGTCTTACCGGGCAGGCGGCATTGGAAAAACAGCGAATTCTTTTTACTGAAGTGCCAAATGATTATATGAAAATTGAATCTTCTCTTGGAGCTGCAGTGCCAAAAAACATTCTGGTTCTGCCTCTTATATTTGAACAGGATGTCAAGGGAGTGATTGAAATAGGTATGGTCTCATCTTTTACAAAACTTCAGATCGATTTTATTGAACTTGCGGGTGATATTCTGGCAGTTGCATTAAATACAGCCATGTTTAATGAAAAGCTTGAAGAGTTGTTGGAGCAAACAAAACAACAGTCTTTGGAGCTTCAGGAACAACAAGAGGAGCTAAAGGCGGCAAATGAAGAACTTGAAGAACAGACCGTTATTTTAAAAAAATCAGAATCAAAACTGCAACTCCAGCAGGAGGAGTTACAGGCCAGTAATGAAGAACTTGAAGAAAAAACTGAAATTCTTGAAGCCCAGAAAAATGAGATAGAAAAAAAGAATACCTCCCTTAAGATAAAGCAAAGAGAGGTTGAAGAAAAAGCAGAACAGCTGGAACTTGCCACCCGGTATAAATCCCAATTTCTTGCCAATATGTCCCACGAGCTTAGAACACCGCTCAACAGTCTATTGATTCTTGCCAATATGCTTGCGGAAAATGAAGATCAAAACCTCACAGCAGAACAGGTTGAATCCGCCAGATCCATTCACAGAAGCGGACAGAACCTTTTACGCCTGATCAATGACATCCTTGACCTTTCAAAAATTGAGGCTGGAAAAATTGATATGAATATCTCAAAAATCAGCGTTGAGAGCCTTGGTGCCAATTGCAAAACAGAGTTTATGCACATGGCAAAAGCAAAAGGGATCGAGTTTAAACTGGATTTAAAACAAAATTTGCCAAAAACAATTACCACAGATGAACTCAAGCTGAACCAGATCATCAGGAACCTTATGGGAAATGCCGTTAAATTTACTGAAAAAGGGTCTGTTGCACTTATTATTTCCCGGCCTGATCCTGATGTGAAATTTGACGCAAAAGATCGGGACAGAAAAAAAACAATAGCCATTTGTGTTGCCGACACAGGCCCTGGAATACCACATGGTCAACTGCAGCTCATTTTTGAGGCGTTTAAACAGGTTGACGGAACCATTAGCAGACGCTATGGCGGAACAGGTCTTGGACTGTCCATATCCCGTGAGCTTGCCATTCTCATAGGAGGCGAACTTAAAGTCAGGAGTACGCCCGGCAAGGGGTCTTTTTTCACCCTTTATATTCCTGAAATTTATGCGGATGAAAAAATTGCTTTATCGCCTGAAAAGAAAAAAACAAAAGAACTCAAAACAATTCCTGAAAAAAAAGAGAGCCAAAAAGAAATTTTGGTGACACAAGAAGCATACTTCCCTGGCAAAACCATGCTGATTATTGAAGATGATAATGAATTTTCCGCTATACTGGCCGCTTTTTTCCAAAAAAACGGTTATGAAAGTATTATTGCATCAGACGGCGAAACAGGTATTAAATTTGTAATCGAACATCAACCCACTGCCATCATACTTGATATAGGGCTTCCCGGTATTGACGGATGGGCGGTTTTAAGTGAACTCAAGAATAATCCGGCCACACGGCATATCCCCGTGCATATCATGTCCGCCTTTGATAATACACGGCAGGGGCTTGAAAAAGGGGCTGTGGGATACCTTACCAAGCCTGTTGATACCAGGGGTCTTCAAAAAGCGCTCAACAGGATTGAAAGTGTCCTGGCAAGCGATGTCAAAGAACTTCTTATTGTTGAAGACGATAAAGAGCTTAAGATGAGCATCCTCAAGCTTATGAAAACCAATGACATCAATGCAGTTGCCGTTGAAACCGGGAACAAGGCACTTGGGCTGTTAAAAAAACAGAAATTTGACTGTATGATTCTGGATCTGGGGCTTCCAGATATCACAGGGTTTGAATTGCTGGACATCATTAATACCGATCCTGTTGTGCAAAAAATTCCAGTGATAATCTATACGGGTCGTGACTTAAGCCGCGAAGAGACACAAAAACTTGAAAGATATTCTTCCAGCATTGTTTTGAAAAGTGCCGTGTCCATGGAAAGACTTCTGGATGAAACAGCCCTTTTCATGCACCGTGTGGAAAAGGATATGCCGGAAAATCATAAGAAAATAATACAAAGCTTAAGAGAGCGTGAATCCATACTGCCAGGAAAAAAAGTTTTACTGGTGGATGATGATATGCGAAATGCCTTTGCGCTCAACAAGTTTTTAAAATCCAAAGGCATGGATGTCGTGATTGCAGATAATGGGCAAAAAGCTCTTGATATCCTTGATCAAGGCATAAAACCGGATATTATTCTGATGGATATTATGATGCCGGTGATGGATGGTTATCAAACCATGAAAAAAATCAGAAAACAAAAGGAATTTAAGAGCCTGCCCATCCTTGCCTTAACTGCAAAAGCAATGGAATCGGATCGAGAGGAATGCATCAAATGCGGGGCAAACGATTATCTGTCCAAACCTATTGACACGTCAAAATTGCTGACCATGCTCAGAATATGGCTTTATTCGTAGACTTGGGTGGTGTGAATTATATGGATAATGAAGAGATAGAAATAAAGGTTCTCATGGAGGCTGTACGGCTCAGATACGGGTATGATTTCAGCCAGTATGCAGGTGCATCCCTTACAAGAAGAGTAAAAAAATGCATGTCTGATGCAGGAGTTAAAAACATTTCAGACATGATCCCTCATATTATTCATGACAAGAGGTTTTTCAGTTCTTTTTTGTATAATCTTTCCGTAAATGTCACTGAAATGTTCCGTGATCCAAAATTTTTTTTATCTTTAAGAACAAAGGTGATGCCATATCTTAAGACCTTTCCCTTTATCAAGGTCTGGTCAGTGGGAGTTTCCACGGGTGAAGAGGTATACTCGCTGGCAATTGTACTCAAAGAGGAAGGCTTGTATGAAAAATCCCTGATATATGCAACTGATTTTAACGATATAGTACTTAAAACAGCACAAAAGGGAATATATTCAGGTGATGATATAAAAAAAAGCACCCTGAACTACCAGAGAGCAGGCGGTAAAAAGTCGTTTGGAACGTATTATCATGCGGATTATGATTCCGTTATTATTGACAGATCCCTTAAGAAAAATATTGTTTTTGCAAACTATAATCTTGCAACCGATAATGTATTCGGGGAGATGAACCTGATTTTTTGTAGAAATGTATTGATCTATTTTAACAAAGACCTGCAGGAAAGGGTGTTAAAACTTTTTAAAACAAGTCTTTGCAATCATGGGTTTCTCTGTTTGGGAAGCCGTGAAACCATTGATTTTTCAGATATCTCATATTTTTTTGTGCCTGTTGTTAAAAAACAAAGGATTTTTCAAAAAAAAATAAAAACCTGTCCGGGAGAAAAAAGATGAAATTTGATTTTCATGCCGTGGTTATGGGAGTGTCAGCAGGTGGTTTTAAGGCACTTAATATCCTGCTTCCCATGTTTCCAAAAAATTTTCCCTGTCCTGTTATCATTGTTCACCATGGAATGCCTGCAGACGATGATTTTTTTGTGAACTCACTGAACACAATGTCTAAACTTATTATTAAAGAGGCAGAAGATAAGGAACTGTTAAAAACCGGAAAAATTTATATTGCTCCTGGTAATTATCATCTTCTTGTTGAAAAAGATCACACCCTTTCCCTGTCAGTGGACAAACCTGTGTGTTATGCAAGGCCTTCCATTGATGTTTTGTTTGAAACGGCAGCCCGGGCTTTTGGCCCTCATCTGATAGGAATCATTCTTACGGGTGCAAATTGTGACGGCAGTAATGGCATCAGAATCATAAAAGCAAACAAAGGGCTGACAATAGCACAGGACCCGAACACGGCAGAGGTGAATCTGATGCCTTGTTCGGCAATTGCAACACAGTGTGTTGATTTTGTTTTATCCCTGGAAGATATCCCTTCTTTCATAACCGGTTTATTGGAGGATGATCATGAAGGCTGCAATTCATAAACCTAAAATACTTATCGTGGATGATAATTCGGAAAATCTTTTTGTTCTTGAAAAGATACTTAAAAAGCTTGATGCCGATATCATAAGTGCCGGTTCCGGCAATGAGGCTCTTTCAACCACTCTTTATAATGAGTTTGCCCTGATTATTTTAGATGTTCAAATGCCTGAAATGAACGGTTATGAAGTAGCGGAAATTTTAAAGGATGACGAGCGCACTGAAAATATTCCCATTATTTTTGTCACTGCAATTGACAGGGACAATGCCAAAGAGATCAAAGGATACAGCAAAGGAGCTGTTGATTTTATATTTAAACCGCTGGATGAATTTATTCTGATGAGCAAAGTCAGAGTATTTCTGGAGATCTATAAAATGAAAAGTGGGCTTGAACAGCTTGTGAGGGAGAGAACCCTGGAACTTGAGAGGGCAAACGCCCATCTTTCAGACAACAATACCAGGCTCAGAAAAATTGTTGAAACAACACAGGGGTTGACAGGTTGTATTGAAATCAGTTCTTTTGGACCCAAACTGCTTGAGGAATTTGCAAGTCACATGACCGCTTCAGGAGGAAGTCTCTATTTTGTAGAAGAAGAAGGTCTGCGGCTTTTGCATTGCCTTGACCCTGGCCATGCCCCTGATTATTTGTCGTTTCCTTTGGATGAGTTTTCGATTTTAAGGCAGGTTATGGAAAGCGGAAAGCCTTCTCTTGTAGATGATGTGGCAAAAAATGATACTATAAAGTCCAGTGGATGGGGTGGATATCTGGATGGTTCACTTCTGGTTTTTCCGATTCTTGGAACCTCCCGGAAGGTGTCCGGGGTTTTGACCCTTCACAGTAAAACCCAACCGCCATTTACCGAACAGGATAAGGAAATCGGCATCATACTGGCCTCGTACAGCTGTGAAACCATGCGTGCGGTAGAAGCGTTTGAAGCATTGCAAAAAAGCGAAAGACAATACAGAACCCTGTTTGAGAAAACAAACGATGCTATTTTTATTGCAGAAAGAGCCACGGGCCGCTACACAGATGCCAATAAAGCCGCTCTTGATCTTACCGGACGAACATTGGATGAACTAAAGCAGATGACCACCCGTGATATTACATCAAAGGATGCAGATAATCTGCTTGCCGCTATTTCCGAATCCTGTGAAGTCAGGGAGCTTGGAAGGGTCACCTATTACCGGCCGGATGGTACATGCAGGATTGCCAAGCTGAGCAGCGTCCCTTTAAATACCAAATATGTGATCGGTATTGCACGAGATATCACTCATGACCTGGAAGTGGAAAAACAGCTTCGCCAGGCCTATAAAATGGAGGCCATCGGCACCCTGGCCGGGGGGATAGCCCATGATTTCAACAATATACTGTTCCCGATTATCGGTTATACTGAAATGCTGCAGCAGGATATCCCGGAAAACAGTCCGTTTCGTGATAGTCTGGATAAAATTTATTCCGGTGGCATGCGGGCTAAGGATCTGGTGAAACAGATCCTTACATTTTCCCGTCAAAGGAGTGGTAAATTGAAATTGATGAAGATGCAGCCTATTATAAAAGAAGCATTAAAATTGATCAGATCGACAATTCCCACAACAATTGAAATCAAACAGGATATTAATACTGATTGTGGTGAAGTCAAAGCTGATCCGACTCAGATTCATCAAATTGTGATGAATCTTGCGACAAACGCTTATCACGCCATGGAGACGACCGGTGGAGAGATGAACGTAAACTTGAAGCAAATTCAATTGAGCAATCAGGATGTGCTGAGTTTGGATATAAAACCGGGGCTTTACGCCTGCTTGACAATTGCCGATACCGGCACAGGTATGAATAAAGATTTGATAGAAAAAATCTTTGATCCTTTTTTTACCACCAAGAAAAAAGGGAAGGGCACAGGGATGGGGCTTTCTGTCGTGCATGGTATTGTTAAAAGCATGGAAGGCTCCATACGGGTTGACAGCATGCCTGGCAAAGGTACTCAATTTTACGTTTATCTGCCGATATTTAAGAAGTTTTATAAAGAACAGCCTGTTCAAAAGAACAGTCCAATAAAAAAAGGGAATGAACAAATTCTGCTTGTAGATGATGAAAAAGATATTGTTACAATGGAAAAACATATGCTTGAACGGTTGGGTTATCAAGTTGTTTCAAGTACCAACAGTATTGAAGCTCTTGAAATTTTTCGTGCCGATCCCGATAAATTTGATATGGTTATAACTGATATGGCTATGCCCAATATGCCAGGAGATAAATTATCGGCGCAGTTGATAAAAATAAACCCTGATATTCCTATATTGCTTTGCACCGGGTTCAGCGAAGCTGTTTCTAAAGAAAAAGCAGCGGCTCTGGGAATTAAGGGTTTTTTAATGAAACCGATTGTAATGAAGGATTTTGCCGATAAAATACGCGAGGTACTGGAGAAAAATTTAAAATAATAAAATTTTATTGAAGTTATAGTTTTATTGAAGTTATACTTCTCACTGGTATTTTATATGAAAGTCTTATCAAATCCAAACAGTGACTTTCATGTTTTTTTGTGGGCAAACATGGGTGAAAGGCTAAGACTGCCCGTGGCAGTTATAGAAAAAAATTCTTATAAGGCAGTGATACTATTAAAATGTTGAAAAAAATAATTTCAGGCGGACAAACCGGTGCGGACAGGGCGGCATTAGATTTTGCCATTAAATTCAATATTGAACATGGCGGGTGGATTCCAAAGGGCAGAATAACCGAACAAGGGCCTTTGCCAATGAAATATCAATTGGTTGAAATGGAGACCACTGATTACCGGGAAAGAACAAAACAAAATATTATTGATTCCCATGGGACAGTTATTATTTCACGGGGGAATCTTTCCGGCGGATCAAAGTTGACACAGACCTATGCAAACGTTCTTGGCAAACCCAATTGTTATATCGATCTTTTAAAGACAGATGAATTTGAGGCTGCCATGATTTTAAAATCATTTATAATGGAAAATAAAATCCGGATTTTGAATGTTGCAGGCCCCAGGTTAAGTTATCATCCCTGGATATACAAGGATGTAAAAACTGTTCTTGAGGTCACTTTGTACCTTATTTTTTCAGACATAGATCAGGACAATGGCATCTACGACTGCATTCCTTGTGGCCCGGTTAAAGAGAGTTTCCCTCAAACCATGGAAGAGGCGGTTGTCATGTTTTGTGACGACCTGCCGCTCAAGACCCGGATATTTATTGCAAAATTTGATTGTCAAAAGATCCATATGCTGTACTTTACCCTGCTGGACTATTTAAGGCATAAAATGGGATTTGACAGTGGAAATCAGGAACTTTTAAACGATTGTTGTTCCAAGACAGAGGATGATACCTGTACCATTGAAGATGCTGTTATGGAAATTTTAAAACGGTTTAAGAAATATCTTGAAACAGACCATATATTAAGAGTGGTTAAATGATACCTATTCGGGATAATCAGCCATCCAATTGTTTTCCTGTCGTGACATATCTTCTCATGGGCATTAACTCGTCGGTATTCGTGCTGCAACTTCAAATCGGGCTGGATCATGAGGCATTTTTTTATGTTTACGGATTGGTTCCGGCTAAATATACGGTACATGAAGTATCAAGGCATTTTTCAACGGCCAATCAATTTTTTTCTTTTTTTTCTTATATGTTTTTACATGGCGGGTTTTTCCATTTTATTGGGAATATGTGGTTTTTATATATTTTCGGGGACAATGTTGAAGAATATTTCGGATCATTAAGATTTATAGGGTTTTATTTGATTTGCGGCATTATTTCAGGATTTTTCCATTTTTTTTTAAACCCTGTATCCGTGGTGCCGACAATTGGCGCAAGCGGTGCTATTGCCGGTGTTATGGGGGCTTATTTTCTGCTGTATCCAAAATCACGGATTTTAACAGTGATTCCAATTATTATTATTCCCTGGTTTGTTGAAATTCCCGCCTTTCTTTTTCTGGGAGTCTGGTTTTTAATCCAGTTTTTCAATGCAGCCGGCAGCAGTGCCGGATCGGGTATTGCCTGGTGGGCACACATTGGAGGATTTGTTGCAGGGCTTTTATTGGTTAAGGTTAACAAAACACTGCCTCAAACAGGCACCAGAGAAAAAATCAGTCAATTTACCGCTAAAAAGCGAACCCCAAAGCTTCAAATGATTGTTACATCAAACACGCCGGACAGCCCGGATCTTTTTGGAGATATTGAAATCACATCCATTGAAGCCATTACCGGTGTCAATAAAATGGTGACGATTCCATGGGGATTTTATAAACCCCTTTACAAGGTCAGGATTCCTCCCGGAGTGAAACACGGAACCCGTTTACGGCTTTCCGGAATGGGAAGGGTTTTTCCAGGCGGTATCAAAGGGGATATGTATCTTACAGTGAATATCAAAAATGTTTTTTAAAAAAGCTATAAAAATCGTTTTTTTTCTCTTCCTGGTTTTTTTTATGGTTTTGTTTTTTGTTTTCCTCAATCTTCCCCATATTGTGGAACCCAAAATCAAAGAAAAATTGCAGCAGGTTTTAAATTCCAAGGATATAGAATTTGATATACAAAAAATAGGCTTTTCAAATACTGTTATTTCCAAAATTCGCATAGGCAAAGGGATTTTTATTGATTTGCTTAATATTGATTATGGATTTTATGATTATGATATCAAATATTTGCCTGGTATTAATTTGCCGTCCATTCATTTGAGTGAAATGACCGTATCGGGATTAAATGTTCATGCAAGTCTTGATGATAATAATCAGTTTGAAATTCATGGATTTACGATTCCCGGCACCTCAAAAGATCAAACCAGACAGCCGGATACATCGTTGCTGTCTTTTTTGCCAAAAAAAATTGTCTTGCAGAATGCTAAAATTATTTTACACGCATTTGATGATGAGTTTTTGATTCCTTTTGATGTGTTGTCCAACCTGAGCGCAACAGATGAAAAAATATTTGTCCGGGCTTTATTATATCCTTTTGGCGAAAAACTCAATATTCGTATTACCTATGATCTGCATAAGGGGGTTGAGTTTTTAAAACTTGAAGGCAACTCATTTGACTTAGAGCATATGAACACATTGCTCTTCCAAAAAACAAAAGGTGTTCAATTAAAAGGTCCGGTTGATTTTAAGCTGGTATCATCCTCACCTAAAAAGAAATGGGATATGCATATTTCCCAAGTTGTTGTCGGGCAACCTGTTGAGATGTCTGTTACTGATGTTGCCGCCACTTGTTTGATTGACAACAAAAAAATAAGTGCGGGCGGCACCTTTAATATTGACTGGCCTATGCTGCCGCTAACCCGGATGCAATACTCTGTGACACTTGATTTGAAAAAAGATCATAAGTTTGATGTGACACTTGAAAACAGTAAAATACAACATTGTGAATTTGCACATGGATCAACTCTTGTGGATATCAAACAGCCTGAATTTAAAGCCGGGTTCAGTGGTACGCAGTCAAAAGGGAAAGGTAAAATAAGTCTTGATTTGAAACAAGGCCGCATTCAAAATCAAAAACAGGAACTTGCTTTTGCCGATACAAAACTATCGTTGGATATTGATGTCGATCTTACAGGTAAAGGAAAAGGTTTAAGCTCAAAATGGATGCTTGCGGCAAACAAGGTCAAAATCAAATCGGATTTAGTGCAATCAGCCTTTCCTTTGGCAGAGGGGTCAGGAGTGTTCTTTTTTGACAGGAACAACATCCCTTCCGGTAATATGATATTAAAGGCTTCCAAAGGCAACCTGAGATCTTCAAAGTTTAAGATCAAAGCTTCGGGGATTGATTTTAAAATTCCGATCCATTATCCCAATACCGGTAAAAGGTCGTATGGAACATATTTTATACCGGCAGTTTCATACAATAACCAGTATAACTTCAGCACAAGAGGCAGAATTATTCAAACTGATTCAAAAGAGTTCCGTGTCAGCGGAGGTCTTGACTTTAAGACAGTGAAGGATGTAACAGCTCAATTCAACTCAATTGTAGGGTTTGAAAAAGAGCTTTGGGCATCACTGGATTTTAAAATAAATCCTGTTAAATTAACTTATGAGGATATTAAAAAAATGATTCCTCAAAAGCTTGACTCCGCCGATATTGAAGTAACGGCCTGGGCCAATGGAAAGGCTGATTATAGTAATCGTCAATTAAACACATCCATGCAGGTGAAAATAAATGATGGTAAAATTCATATGCCGGATATGAAATTTACTGCAACAGGTATCAATACCACCGTGGATTTCAATGACCTGCTGGTGCCGGAAACTGTTCCGGGTCAGATGTTAACCATCGATTCAATTGAAGCGAACAAGATCAGAATATCGGATGCAAAAATTCGATTCAGTCTGGAAGATGCCAGTTCTTTGCTCATTGAAAACATCCGGTTCAAGTGGTGTAACGGCCTTGTTTCATCGGAATCCATACGGTTTCCCCAGAAGAATAATGCCTATTTTCTAACCCTTTATTGTGATCGCCTGGAATTGACACAACTGTTAAAACAGATGGGCTTGTTTAATTCCCAGGGGACCGGCACATTAAATGGACGAATTCCCGTGATTTATTCTGACGGGAATATTGCATTTGACAATGGGTTTTTATTCTCAACTCCGGGAAGTGGGGGAAAGGTGATGATTGAGAATGCCGGCAGGATTACAGCGGGTATTCCAATGGACAGTCCGCAGTTTGTGCAACTCGATATTGCTCAGGAAGCTTTGAAGGATTTTGATTATAAATGGGCAAAACTTATATTTAATTCATTTGAAGACATGCTTTATGTGAATATGGAGCTTGATGGAAAACCGTCGAAACTATTACCCTTTGAATATCGAAAAGAGTTGGGAGGATTTATCCGGGTGGATGCATCAAGTCCCGGATCAAGTTTCCAGGGAATAAAACTGGATGTGAATTTAAATCTTCCCTTTAATGAAGTGATGAAATTTGGTAATAAATTAAAATCAATCCTAAATTAAAAAAAGGAGAGCGTATGTCCGGAAAAGTTTTTTTCATGGCATTGTTCATTGTTCTTTTTGCCTTTGCAGGGTGTCAGTCAAGCCATGAAATTGAGGTGAAGCCTGTTGAAATCAAGCCCATTCACATTACCATTGATGTGAATGTCAGGGTTGAAAAAGCCCTTGATGACTTTTTCGATGACCTTGAAGCGGCTGAAGATGAAATAAAAGAATAGGAGAAAGTATGAATATGCGCAATATTTTAAAAATATATGTTTTACTGATGGTCTGCTTTTTTATATCATTCCAGGTTGCCTTTGCAGCCGGCATTAAAGAAAGAATGAAACAGCGGCTGCCTGCAATTACAGGTTTGAAAGCAAAAGGCATTATAGGAGAAGATAACAGAGGCTATCTTGGATTTGTCACCGCTGCCAGGGAACTGGAAGATGTTATTGCCGCTGAAAATCAAGACAGGAAAGCCATTTACACTCATTTTGCAAAACAGCAGAATACTTCACTGGAAGTTGTTGAAAAAATTCAGGCCAAGCGCAAAGCAGAAAAGGCAGACCCGGGAGAATTTTTTCAAAATCAGGATGGATCATGGCACAAAAAGTGATTTCAACAATAATTTTGACGATCTGAAAATTTGATGATTTGAAAACGGCAGGGGTTGATCGTGTCGTTTTATGCACCGGGTTCCCGGCTATATTGGCAGGCGGATTATAAATTTGGCCCCGGAACCGGGTGTGGATTCCACACTCATTTCTCCTGCATGGTTTTCAGTGATGATAAAATAGGATACGGACAGCCCCAGGCCTGTGCCGATCCCCACAGGTTTGGTGGTGTAAAATGGTTCAAACACCCGTTTGCAGGTTTCTTCATTCATTCCCGGGCCGTTGTCCTGTATTGTCATGGAAACCATTTTTCGCTTTTTTTCAAAGCGTGTTCGGACAATAAACAAAGGGTTTGGGGTTTGATTCTCCTGCATGGCCTGGGCACCGTTGCGCAGGATATTGAGAAGAACCTGCTGAATTTTTGCCCGCTCACAGGGGACAGGTGGTACAGTGTCATCATACTCTTTTTTAATCTCAATCATTTTAAAATCATAATGTTTTTTTAAATCAAACTCAGTGGCTGCAAGCTCCAGGGTTATGTCCAGGAGTTCCGAAAGAGAATGTGAAGATACCTGAGTGTCGCTTTTTCTGGCAAAACTTAGCATGTTATTGACAATAGCCGCCATCCGAGCGCCGGATTCGTTAATAGTTTTGATCATGCGCAGAATGCCTCTTTTTTCCATAAATGCCTTTATATCATCCATATGAATACCTATTTCTTCTGCAGCACGCATGTTGGCCGGTATCTCAATATTGGTAAGGCGTTTGCTCATTACATCTGCTGTCTGCATCATACCTGCCAGGGGATTGTTGATCTCATGGGCCATGCCTGCGGCAAGTCCGCCTACGGAGAGCATCTTTTCCGATTGTACCATCATCTCCCGGGTTTTTTTACGTTCATTAATATCCCTGACAACTGACAGCATCCTTTCTTTATTACCGATTTTTGAAAACTTGAGATTTATTTCCGTCCAGAATATGTCTCCGTTTTTTTTCTTTGCCTGCCATTCAAATATATGCGATCCTTCCTCCACTGCCTTTTTTGTTTTTTCATCAATACCTTTCTGATCATAGGGAGGAATTCCTGAACTTATATCTGTAGCAGTGCATTTCAATAGTTCTTGTTTTTCATAGCCAAACATAGTCAATCCAGACATGTTTACATCAAAAAACTTGTTTTTTTCATTGTCTAATATAAATAAGGCATCACTGGTGGCGTTGAATATTTCCCGGTAATTGCGCTCACTTTTTGCAAGTGCTGATTCTGCGCGCTTTTGATCTGTGATATTGCGGGTTATCCCAAGAATGCTTGCAGGTTGTAGGTGTAAGTCAGGTAAAAATTTTATATTAATGCTGGTCCAGATTGTTGTACCGTCTTTGCGGTATTGTTCTATTTCAAATATGGTGGACTCCCAGCCCTCAGGATCACCAGATTCAATACTTTTTAGTTTTTTTTGATGCAGGTTTGTTGCCTTTTTGAATGAGTCGGGAGGCATTATGTCCTTTGGCGTTATTTTCATTGCTTCCTCAACGGTATATCCATTTTGTTGATGGATTGAAGGGCTGATATAGGTGAAAACAAAGTTCATATCCATTGTCCATATAACGTCTGAAACGTTTTCTGCGATTAATCGGTAACGGTTTTCTGCTTTCTCTTTTTCCCTTGTTCTGTTCATGATGGATGAAATCATCCTCTCAAAAGCAATGGACATCACCCCGATTTCATCTTTTGTTATTGAGATGTTGTATTTTTTTATTTTGTCAAAAAGAGTCGGCAAGGAATCATGTCCATCATTTTTCATTATCTTGCTGACTTTAATAATGGGCATTACAATCCATTTGTTGGTAAAACAATAAAAAACAAGACTGGTGAGGGCAATGGCAATGATAAAAGAACCGAGAAAATACAGAATGTTTTTTTCCAGTTGTGTTTGAAGATATTCTTTTGTAACTCCTATTCTTATAAGCCCTATATGGCGGTCTTCAACATTTAGATGTGTGATCAGTTCATAATCATTTTTATTTGTCTGCAGTTCGGAAATGGTTTGATTTCTGGACAGGTGGACGATTTTTTCGATATCCAGGTGATGCGCTGGAAAGTTTCCGACGCAAGCTATTATATTTGCTGTGTCATCATAGATTTCAATATAAACAATTTCTTGATTTTTTCTATACAATGTTTCAATGGCCGGGCTAATTCTATCATATGCAATGGTGCTTACAACGGGATCAACACATGAAATTTCCAAAAGATCATGTATTAAGATAGATTTATTTAATAGGCTATTATCATAATCATTTTTTTCAATAAAATAATATGAAACTATAATAATAAGAAATAAAACAGTTGTTGAAAAAACGTGTAAGATTAAAATTTTATCAAACAGACCTGTGCCTCGTTTAAACGTGCTATTTTGCGTAATCCCTTTGTCTTGTTTCATATGAGCGGCTTTGTTTAATATTTGCTGTGAAGGGGATAATTGATGGTGCTTTCAGATGCTTGCGGGGGCCATATGGTTTTTGTTTTGCCCTGTTGAATTTGCACAAGCGCCATTTGATGCCCGATATTCATTCCCCTTGAATTATATTTTATCCGTCCATAAAATATTTTTACATCCATATTTCTGATGTTGTTTATCAGTTCTTTTGAATTCAGGGCAGTACATTTTTCCAGGGCCAGTTGAAAAATAACCCCGCTGGCACTTGATGTGGCATTCTGTTGGCTGGGCTGTCGGCCGTATTTGTCTTTAAATTCTTTTATATAATCCCTGGGTGTGCCGAAAACAGGTCCATTAAATGATTTTTTGGGAGCCCATTGTGCAATACCGATCATCCCTTCTGACGCGTCACCAATATCCTGAACATAATCTGTTTCAGAAGGACCAATGGTCATGACCACTGCTTTTGGTTTCAGTTGTTTTATTTTTGACAATTGTCTGCTGAAGTTCACGGCATCCTGATAATGGCTGGTTAATATTATAATATCAGGTCTTTTTAACGCCATTGTCTGTAAATAGGGGGTAAAATCATCTGTTTGCTTGTCAATGATTTGATAATAGACTTCTTGAATTTTTTGTGCGGCAGCCCATATTCGAACCCCTTTGGCCGCACTTCGGGTGAATAGTTTATCCGGGGATATCAGAGCATATGTTTTGGGAGCTGGCCTGACCTGTGATATCAGATTAAAAAAATCTTTAAACCACCAACTGGCCGAGGTTTGAGTTGCAAATGTAAAATGCTGGTTTCTGGTAAAAATAGAGTCTGACACACCTCCGGACGCTATCATAATGATACCGTTTTTTTCCGTTATTTGACTGGCGGCAAAATTAAATTCACTGGAGAACGGCCCTAAAATAAAATCAACATTATCTTCTTTTATCAGCCGGGTTATATTTTTTTTTACGGTTTCAATGTTACTCTTGTCATCATAAGACTTAATGTTCACCCGGTATGACCGGGTTCCAATTTTAATGCCCCCGGCTTTATTTGCATGCTCCTGCCATAGCGTGTAACCTTGAATCACATTGTTACCTTCTACGGAAAACCGGCCTGTTTTTGAAATTGAAACACCAAAATCAATTGTTTTTCTGCTCAAAGGGTTTTCAAGTGGTGAAAGCCTGTCATCAGCAGAAAAGCAGGTATTGTGAGATATTATTCTATTTTCTGTGGGATCAGTTGGTTTTCGGCTTAAAAAAATAAGAGTGGAGCCCAGGGCTATGGCGATAAAAAATAAAAAAAATATTTTTTTTTGCATTCATGCCTCCGGGGAAAAGATTTTATGAATAACATTCCATGGCAACAGGGTAGGGTATGATAATCAGTCCAGCCCAATAATGCAATGGAAAGATTGTTTTCCAAGGAAGAGTGTGCCGGACTGACAAAGTTTTTGCTGATTTATTTGTTTTTTGAACTTAACTCGGGAAAATCCCAGTAAAAATATTCGTTGGGGCTTGTTTCTTTTTTGTCTTCCAATCGTGCGAGTTCCTGCTCTCTTAGCTCTATTCTTCTTATTTTGCCGCTGATGGTCTTGGGAACCTCCGGAACAAATTCAATGATCCTGGGAATTTTGAATTTGGCAAGAATTGCAATGGTGTGTTTAAACAGATCCAGGGCCAGTTCCCTTGTAGGTTCAAATCCCTTATTCAGGATAACATAGGCTTTAACAAGCTGGTGTCTTTTTGGATCTGGTGTTCCGATAACAGCGGCCTCACCAACGGAAGGATGCTCAACCAGGGCGCTTTCAACCTCAAAAGGACCCACACGGTAGTCCGAGGACTTGATAACATCGTCTGCCCGGCCTACAAACCACCAGTACCCGTCTGCATCAAATGATGCGCGGTCCCCGGTATAGTAATAATCGTCAATAAACACCTGATTCATTTTTTCAGGGCTTCCAATATATTCTGTAAACAGGCCTTTGGATTTGAATTTATCCAGTTTTACAACAATATGACCGGGCTCGTCAGGGGTTAAAATTTCATTTCCTTCGTCATCAATCAGGGCAACATCGTACATAAACGACGGATATCCGAATGATCCGTTACGCATTTTTCCTGTCATCCAGGGGGGATTGCCAATCATTGCCGTAGATTCGGTCTGTCCGTAAAAATCACGGATTTCAGTGCCGATGAATTTTTTCCACTGGATGATAACCTCCGGATTGAGGGGTTCTCCCGCACTGATGGACTGGCGCAGACAGGACAGATCATATGCTGATATATCCATATTAATGAACATTCTCCAGGCAGTGGGCGGCGCACAGAATGTTGTTATTTTGTGTGTTGCAACAGCTTCTAAGTACAGGTTTCCGTCAAGGGTTGTAAAATTGAATCCTGTTGCAGCCGCACCAACATTCAAGGGGGCAAAAAAACTGCTCCATGCCCATTTGCCCCATCCCGGCGCACTGAGGTTGTGGTGGATATCATCCGGTTTTATCCCGATCATTACGGATGTGGACAAATGCCCCACAGGATAAGAGGTTGCGCTGTGTCCAACCCGCTTGGGAAGCCCTGTGGTTCCGGAAGTAAAAAAACAGAACAACAGGTCATGGGATTTTGTTCTGGCAGCATCTGCTGTAGATGATTCATTTTCAATATCGGCATAACTTGTCCATCCCGGTTTGGTGCCAAGTACGATTTTTGTCTTGGGGGTGATCCCGGTTACGGTTAAGGCCTCATCCATCAAATCGGTAAAAGACTGATCAGCGATGATAACATCCGGTTCATATGTTTCAAATCTGTATTGCAGTTCCCTCATGGTCATGGTCGTAGCCGTAGGCACTGCCACAAGGCCGCCTTTTATGCCGGCATAAGTTGCAAACCAGGTTTCAGGGACAATGGGAACCATCATGTACATATTGTCGTTTTGCTTCACGCCTGCATTTCGAAGATAGTTAAGGCATTTGTTTCCGTTTGCTGAAAATTCTTTGTATGTATAACGCTTTGTCTCCTTTGTAACAATATCCGTCCAGAGCAGTGCCAGGTTTTCTCCTCTTTCTTTGACATGTATATTATCAAAAACTTCTTCAACCCAATTAAAATATTCAGGGAACTCCATGAAATTTAATTTTTCAAAGAATGCTTTGGCAGCCTTTTCTTTTTGTTCATTGTCATCCATCTGGTTGAGTTCCATGACCGCTCTGTAAAATTTTTCCATTTCCATAAAATATTCCTGCAATTTTATTGTTTCTTTATAAGTTAAAAAATTTTTTCTTTATAGCATCTTTTTTAAAGGGTGTATTTAATAAATTTATATTAACAGGGCTTTGTATCCTTAAGAACAGAGGTTTATTGTTTTATCCGTTGACATTTGGATCATGAAAGGATAAGTAAAACCAACCTCAAGCAGAAGCTTGAAAAAAATATTTTTTAATAAACAATTTAAACCATGAAGGTTGATTTATCGGCAGGATAATGCCGTCACCTTTGTGGTTTTTTTATTTTAAGGAGAGTTTAAATGAAATTTTTAAATGTGATCTGTTCAACTGTTTTAATGTTCTTTTGTTCTTTTGGGTCGTCATATGCTCATTTTGGAATGGTTATACCATCAGACAATATGGTCATGCAGGATGATTCCAGACAAGTTGATATCCAACTGTCTTTTTCCCATCCTTTTGAAATAGTTGGAATGCCGCTGGTCAAGCCGGAAAATTTTTTTGTGGTCAAAGATGGCAAACAACAGGATTTGAATGAAAAACTTCAAGCAACAAAAGTTATGGACCATGACGCCTGGAAGACAGGGTATGCCATTAAAAGACCCGGGGCCTATGCCTTTGTAATGGAACCAAAGCCCTATTGGGAACCGGCTGAAGATTGTTTTATTGTTCATTATACCAAAACCATTGTGGCAGCCTTTGGTGATGATGAAGGATGGGACAGTGAACTTGGACTGAAAACTGAAATCGTGCCGTTGTCCAAGCCCTTTGGTCTGTATGCCGGAAACGTGTTTCAGGGGATTGTAAAGCTGGATGGCAAAGTTGTGCCATATGCAGAGGTTGAAGTGGAATATTATAATAAGGATAAAAAAGCCCACGCACCAACAGATTATATGGTGACTCAGGCCGTAAAAGCCGACGGCAACGGAGTGTTTACTTATGCCGCACCGATTGCAGGATGGTGGGGTTTTGCAGCGTTAAACACATCCGATGAAAAAATGATGCAGGATAACCAACAAAAAGATATAGAGTTGGGCGCGGTTTTATGGGTAAAATTTGAGAATTGGCAGGAAAAATAAGATGCATATTTCAGAAGGCGTTCTTTCCGGTCCGGTATTGGCTGCCGGTGCGGCAATAGCCATTGCCGGAACCGGTCTGGGACTGAAAAAAATCAATTACGACCGCATTGTTCATGTGGCTATCCTGGCCTCCTCCTTTTTTGTGGCATCACTGATACATGTGAATATCGGACCGGCAAGCGCCCATCTGATCCTAAACGGAATTGTGGGATTGCTGCTTGGATTTGCAGCATTCCCGGCAATCCTGACGGCATTGCTGCTTCAGTCCATTCTTTTTCAATATGGCGGACTCACTGCATTAGGGGTTAATGTTGTGGTGATGGGTGTGCCGGCCGTGCTGTCCCATTATCTTTTTTTGCCCCTGCTGGGAAAATCATCAAGGTTGACTTTTGCCGGTGGATTTTGCGCAGGGTTTTTCTCCATATTGTTGTCATCCCTTTTGTTGGGCGGGGCGTTATGGTTCACGGACAAAAATTTTTTTGAAACCAGCCTGACCATTATCATGGCTCATATTCCCGTCATGATCATCGAAGGAATTGTAACCGGCTTTTGTGTGGCATTCCTTTTAAAAGTTTACCCTGAAATTATACCGTTGAAGAAAAAATGAAATTAAAAAACACACTTATTTTAGCCCTTATTTTAGCGATAATTCCTGCAAGCCGTGCCATTGCCCACAAGGTGATCATTTTTGCCTGGGTGGAAGATGGAATGATTCATACTGAGAGCAGCTTTGGCTCGAAAAGAAAGGCCAAAGACTGCACAATAACGGTTGTTGATGAAAAAGACATGGTTGTTTATACCGGGAAGACCGACCAGGACGGAAACCATGTGTTCAAGATTCCTGAAAATATTGATTCAGATCTTATTTTAAATCTTGATGCGGGAACCGGTCATAAGGGACAGTGGCGACTGTCCAAAGATGAACTGGTTGCTGTTCCTTCACCTGTGGATATCCGGACAGCCATGGATGAAAAAGAAAAACTGGAAAAAAATCCGTCTGCGTTTAAGATAATCGGGGGCATTGGCATTATTTTTTTGCTGGCTCTGGGTATAAGGCTTTTAAAAAGGAAAGCATCCTGAAATGATAGAAGAAAAATTTGCAGCAGGCCGGTCTTTTATCCACCGGCTGGATCCCAAAATACGCATCATTGCTTCGATTGTCTTGTCTGTTGCCACAGCTCTTTGTGACAACTTAAATCTTGCAATGATTTATTTTGGTATTTCAATGATTTTAATTGCAATGGCAAGATTGAATCCGGTTGATGTTCTCAAACGGTTAAAACCCCTTTTCTGGTTTTTGTTGATGATCTGGATCATTCTTCCGCTAACCTTTGACGGAGAGCCCCTGTATCAATATTATGGCTTGAAAATAACACAACCCGGTGTTCTATTGTGCTGCAAGATCACCATCAAATCCATCACCATATTGCTTTTTTTTACAGCCCTTATTGCCACAATGACCATAGCTTCCCTTGGAAACGGACTTCATAGAATTCATGTGCCTGATAAGATGGTTTTTCTGATCCTGATGTCCTACCGGTACATATCCGTTATTGAGGCGGAATACAGACGGCTTTTGCGGGCGGCTAAATTCAGGGGATTTCAACCCGGAACCAATCTGCATTCCTATAAAACATTTGCTTATCTGGCCGGTATGCTTTTTGTCAGGGCATCTGTCAGAGCCCAGAGAGTTTATCAGGCCATGTTGTGCCGTGGATTCAATCAAAAATTTCATACCCTTGACGTTTACCCGTCAAATAGATTAAACTCCAGCTTTTTAATAATTGTATCTGCGGCAAGCTTAAGTCTTGTCATAATTGAAATTATCTGGGTTTAACAGTGAATGACAATTCAAGCGTAATCAAGTTAGAAGACATTTGTTTTTTTTATCCCGGCTCAAATGAAAAAGTTTTGGATCACCTGAATCTTGAGATCAATAAAGGTGACAGGATTGGGATGATGGCTCCCAACGGGTCAGGCAAAACAACTTTGCTGCATACGATCATGGGGCTTTGCAAACCTGATTCCGGAACAATAACAGTGTTTGGTAATGTGTTAAAAAATGAAAAAGATTTTTTACCGGTTCGATCCAAAATAGGTTTGTTGTTTCAGGATTCCGATGATCAATTGTTTTGTCCGACCGTGCTGGATGATGTGGCATTTGGGCCGTTAAACCTTGGCTTTTCACAACACGATGCAATTGAAATTGCAAGAAAAACCCTTGAAAGACTTGGAATTCCGTCTTTTGAACAAAGCGTGACCCATCGGCTGTCCGGCGGACAAAAACGGCTTGTGGCACTGGCTGCAGTGCTTGCCATGGAACCTGAAATCCTGTTGCTTGATGAACCTACTGCCGGCCTGGATAATATGGTTCAAAAAAAATTAATCCACATTCTCAATGGTCTTGATATATCTTACTTTGTGATTTCACATGAGTTCGATTTTGTTAAAGCAGTGACAGATAAAATATATTCCATGGAAAACGGCAGAATTTTAACTGATGATAAAATTCACATCCATCGTCATGAGCATATTCACAAACATGGTAAGCAGCCCCATATTCATGAATAATGATTAATTTAAATTAATTATTATTTGCCATGAAGGGCTTGAAGATCATTAATAGCCTTTGGCCGGAAACAACTTTTTGTCCTTTGATTGTTCTTTTATTTGCATACCTAACGGTACAAATAGGAGGGGGGTGAATACAAAGACATCAAATAAAAACAAATTTTATTTGGAAGTTTGATTTGAATTTAAAGTCGTGTCGGATCAGACATTGGACAGAATAGCGGTAAGTTCTTTTTGAATACAATAATAAATATCTTCATCACTGCCGTAAACATCAATAACATCTTTGTGATTAATGAGCTTCTCCACAATAAATGCTGTCAGATAAAGGCTGGCAATATTGGGATTTGAAATAAGGGTCCTCAAAGGTGCAATCATGTAATCAATATCAAAATCCTCTGCTTTGCAGAGCGTATCAAGACATCTTGCGATTTGATTTTCAATGCTTGATTTTGAGACGGTTTCAACCAGGCCGGTTTCAATAAGTTTCATGGACAGTTTATTGCTAAAAATATCTATGTTGTCCCGGATTGTATTGATGGTTTTGATTCTTTCCCGTTCTTTAGAGGATTCGATCTTTGAAAGAAGCTTTGCTTCCCTGTTTCCGGTATAAAAAATTTTAGCCATAAAATTATCCTTAAATTTTATAAGAAAGTCTTGAAAAATTAACACAGAGACTTTCAATTTTTGTTGTGGGCAACGCTGAATAAAACAGCAAATCTGCCCTTGGCAGTTATAAAAAAAAACATAAAATACCAATCTTTATTTATATAATAAAAACAGGTCATTTTTCAAGCAAAAAATCTAAAGGTCTTCGATAATTATCTGGGCAGCGTGTGTTTTGAATTTATTGATTTTAAGCTTAAAGGCAATCTTAGGGTAATAATCGGGCAGATTATCAGGATCACTGATGTTAAAATGAAAAGCTTCAACCAGATGCTGAGAAATGGAGCCTGCACTTTTAAGAATCATTTTTCTGTGGCTGTTTCCAATGATATAAGAAGAGGCGACACAGATATCTTTGCATATAAAAACCGGTTCCGGGTTGGCCATACCAAAAGGTCTTAACCTGTCCATCTCTTTGGCCAGATTAAAATTGATATCTTCAAAATCAAGAGTGGCGTCAATGGTCTTTGATTTGTGAAAATCTTTTTCAGAATAGAAATTTTCCATATGCCGGTTCAAGCTTTGACACAATGCCTTTAAATTGTCTTTTTTAACCGTAAGGCCTGAAGCCATAGCATGGCCGCCAAATTTTTCAAGCAGGTGTTCACTGTTTGTGAGTGCTTTGTGAATATTGATGTTATTGATGCTCCGGCCTGAACCAATGGCTTTTTTACCCGCGCTGGACAATAAAATTACAGGGCAATAGTGTTTTTTTGACAGTTTTGATGCGGCAATTCCAAGAACACTTGGATCCCAGTGGTCATCCCATAAAAAGAGAAGCTTTTTATTCAGCAAGCCCGGTTTTTTTAACAATCTGTGTTCTATGGTAAGGATAATTTCTTTTTCTATCTTTTGCCGTTTGAGATTTAACTGATCCAGAAGGGATGCGGTTTTCTCCGCATTGACAACATCTGTGCAGGTCAGCTGCGAAACACAGATTCTGGCATGAGATATCCTGCCTGCAGCATTAATTCTTGGGACAAGTTTAAATGAAATATCATCTGAATCAATTTTTTTCAGATCAACCCGGCAAATATCAGCAAGGGATTTTAATCCAAGCCTTGTTCCCTGTTTGATTTTTTTTAGCCCTGCAATACAAAGCGCACGGTTTTCATTGATTAATGGAACCATGTCCCCGATGCTTCCAATGGCAAACAGATCCAGATAGTCTATGAGATTGGGCTCCTTGATGTCTTCCCAGAATCCTTTGTCCCGTAAGAATTTTCTAAGTGCCATGACAAGAAAAAAGGCAACCCCCACACCTGCAAGGTAGTCTAATCCGGACCGGCAGTCTTTTCTTTTTGGGTTTACGACCGCCAGGGCAGCAGGCAGGTCAATCCCCGGTTCATGGTGGTCGGTTACGATTACGTCAATATCTTCCAGCTTGGCTTTGATAACGGCTTCGTGGCTGCTGACACCGCAATCAACCGTAATGATCAGGTCAATATCCTGATCCGATGCCATTTGAATATGATCTGTCTGAAGGCTGTAGCCTTCTTTGATGCGGTGAGGGATATACCA
This sequence comes from Desulfobacula phenolica, assembly GCF_900105645.1. Lineage (NCBI taxonomy): Bacteria > Pseudomonadati > Thermodesulfobacteriota > Desulfobacteria > Desulfobacterales > Desulfobacteraceae > Desulfobacula > Desulfobacula phenolica. Next base: position 485,692 of record NZ_FNLL01000001.1, read on the forward strand.
TGACACATTGGCATCACAATATTCAAAAAAGTCACTGAGCAGGGCTGTGGAGGTCACGCCATCTGCATCAAAATCGCCGAAAATAAGAATTTTTTCTTTGTTTTCAATTGCAGTAAAGATTCTTTTCACTGCCTTGTCCATATCCTTTAAAAAAAAAGGATTGGTAAGATTTTCAACATTGGGGTTTAAAAAGAAGTTCGCATCTTCAATATTTGTAATTCCCCTGGCTGAAAGCATTTTTGCCAGAAGCGGGTGGCAGTTCAGACCTTTGGTTAATCGTTCGACTATTTCCCGGTCCGGTTCAAGATATTTGAGTATGGTATCCATATTAATTAGAAAGAATTTATATAAGTAAACCATTAGAAAGTCAATTTGATATAAAAATTTCATCAATTAATAAAGTTTAAAAATGAAACATTTAGTGGTATAGCGTAAACTTGATCTGGTTTGTATTAATTATGTTAAGTTCGTAAAAATAGTGATATATTAACAAGTTTTAAAAGAAAATAAGAGTGGGAAAATATGAAAACGGTTCATAAAGAGTATATGGTTGATAAAACCAAAATAGGATTTATCCGGTTTGTTTTAGAAGCCCATGAAGGTGTGGCAATTGCCACAACCCTGGATTCTCAAAAAGGTCATATAAGGCTTGCCATTGCACCTGAGCGCATGGAGTCAGCCCAAATGATCGTTGAAGATTTAAAAAAGGATTTTTTGTTTAATGAAGTATAGCGGATATGCATATGTTTATACAATTGGCTGCCAGATGAATGTTTATGATTCTGAAAAATTGGCCTTGATACTTAGTTCTTACGGGTTTGAAAAAACCGATGATATGGATAAAGCCGATATTGTGGTTTGCAATACCTGTTCGATCCGGCACAAGGCAGAAGAAAAAGCGTTTAGTTTTTTGGGCAGGTTTGCCAAAATCAAAAAGAAAAAACCACATCTGATAACTGTCATGGCCGGATGTGTGGCTCAGCAGGAGGGTAAAAAAGCTTTTGAGCGAATTCCGCATCTTGATATAGTTTTAGGCACTCAGGCATTTTCAAGGTTTGGCAAGCATATTGATGCGGTTAAATCCGGTAAGCTGAGAGTGGTGGACATTGAAGACTCGTCAATGATTTATGAAGCCATGCCGGACAGCACCTGTTTTGATGAAAATAAAATTTCCAGGTTTGTCACTATTATGCAGGGGTGTGAAAATTTTTGTACCTATTGTGTGGTTCCCTATGTCCGGGGCAGGGAAAGAAGCCGTGATCCGGAAAAAATTGTGGAAGAGATAACCTTGCTTGCCGAATCAGGTGTCAGGGAAGTCACTCTTTTGGGACAAAATGTCAATTCTTACGGACAAAAAGAAGGCGGAATCTCTTTTCCTCAACTTCTGGCCAGGATCAATGAAATCAACGGAATTTATCGGATACGATTTGCCACGTCACACCCAAAGGATCTTTCCATGGACTTGATTTATGCAATCCGTGATCTTGATAAAGTTTGCAACCATCTTCATCTGCCTGTACAGTCGGGTTCAAATCAGGTTTTAAAAAAAATGAACCGGGGGTATACACGGGAAAAATATATTAACAGGATTTATGACCTGAAAAAGCAATGTCCTGATATTGCTCTTTCAACGGATATGATTGTCGGGTTTCCTTCGGAAAGTAAAAATGATTTTTATGATACAATGAATTTGCTGCGTGAGATTGAATTTGATTCCATATTCGCGTTTGCGTATTCAAACCGTTCATCCGCACCTGCCGCCAAGTTTCCCAATCAGATTGACGAGAAAGAAAAACTTGACAGATTAAATCAGTTGTTGGCATTACAAGAGCAGTATACTGAAAAAAAGAACAAAGACTTGGTCGGCAAGGTATTGGAAGTCCTTGTTGAGGGAAAAAGCGGAAAAAAACGGGACGGGTTTGAACAAATCGGTAAAAATCTGGAACAGATGACCGGAAGAAGTGAGTCCAATAAAATCGTGCATTTTCCATCCGAACATGCCAAAATAGGCGATAGGATCAATATTAGAATTAAAGATGCTTATCCCCATTCATTATGGGGACATCCTGTTGGAGATTGTGAGTATAGATGAAAAAAAAAGCTGTAAAAATCGGAAGAAATGCCCTTTGCCCATGTGGAAGCGGAAAAAAATATAAAAACTGCTGCCGAAATAAAAAAATGGAAATAAGCATAAGAGAAGAATACAAACAAAGATATGATATCACTTTAAAAGAACCCCACCAGATAGAAGGCATTAAAAAATGTGGTGACCTTTTAATATCTATTCTCAATAAGGTTGAGAAAATTATAAAACCAGGACTCAAGACAGACGATATCAATACCCTGGTTCATGAGGAAACCATTAAGGCAGGTGCAATTCCGGCACCGTTAAATTACCGGGGTTTTCCGAAAAGTGTCTGTGTTTCGGTCAATGACGTCATCTGCCACGGCATTCCCGGAGATCGTGTTTTAAAAGATGGTGATATTGTCAATGTGGATATAACCCCGATATTGGACGGGTATTATGCTGATGCCAGTAAAACATTTTTTGTGGGAACACCAACTGAACAAGGAAAAAAAATCGTCAATGTTGCAGCCCAGTCTTTGAAAAGAGGGATTGAAATTATTGCTCCGGGAGCTACACTGGGGGATATTGGTCATGCCATCCAAAGCTATGCAGAGGCTCAGAGCTGTTCCGTGGTTCGAGAGTTTGTCGGTCACGGTGTGGGCATTGATTTTCATGAGCAGCCCCAGGTTCTTCATTTCGGAAGAAGGGGAAAGGGTCTTGCCCTGGTTCCGGGTATGGTCATTACCATTGAACCCATGATTAATCTGGGCAAAAGAGATCTCCATGTGCTTGAAGACCGGTGGACGGCCGTTACCAATGACGGTTCCTTGTCTGCCCAGTTTGAACAGACCATAGTTGTAACTGAAACAGGATGGGAAAGTCTTACGCCTTATGAGCTTTAAAAGTCTGGGAACTGCCTTTTTTTCATATGCATATATCGCATTTGTTGGTTTAAGTTCTGTTATAATGTTTATGGTTGCCTGTTTGATTAGATTGCTGACGCAGGCTTTTGACAGAAGACTTGTTTTGTTAAATCTTTTTTCATCTTTCTGGGGTTCCTTGTATCTGTGGTGCATGCCCATATGGTCTGTTAAAATAACGGGCCGGCAGAAGATGGATATGAAAAATAGTTATGTCATTGTATCCAACCATCAGTCGCAACTGGATATTCTTGTGGCATATCGGCTTTTTTATCCATTTAGATGGGTTTCCAAGGCCGAGGTGTTTCAACTGCCGTTTATCGGCTGGAACATGGTATTGAACGGGTATGTGAAATTGAGGCGGGGAGATAAAGACAGTGTCCGTCAGATGATGGATCAGTGTGAAAAATTGCTGAAACAAAATATTTCCATCATCTTGTTTCCTGAAGGAACCCGTTCAAAAACCGGGCGGGTAAAACCCTTTAAACCGGGTGCGTTTATTCTTGCAAAAAAAATGAAAAAATCCATTCTTCCTCTGGTGATTAACAATACAAAGAATGCCTTGCCAAAACATTCTTTAATGATTCAGGGCAAGCAATGGATGGAGATCAGAGTGTTGGATGAAATACCTTTCTCAACCTTTGAGCATATGGAGATTGATGATATTGCAAAGATGGTACAAAAGATGATCAGCTCCCATGTCAAAGAACACATTGCCCTTGAACAGGAAAAATACATTGGCATACCAGCGAACTGATCTAAAATAGAAATCTTGCCCGGTGTTTCCTGCTTATTTTACACCGGCAACCGTAAGGGTTTTGATTCTTTCAATAAACTGCTGTGTCAAGCTGCTGTCGGCAGTATGGGTATAAATTTTTCCACCGGCATCAATACCCCTGATTTTACCATCCTGCAAAAACCATTGAAGCAGTTTTTGCGATACGGTCTGTCGGTCAAAAGACAGATCTGTCTTTGAGTCGCAAAAAGGTTCCGGCTCAGGTATGTTCCCTGTTGTATCCTTCAGATGTTTCATAAAATTTATAATTCTTGAAAGCCTTAACAGGGTAAGGGCTTCTATTCTTGATGTTGTGTCATTCAACGGCAGTGCCGTAGACCGCATCAGGCTAAAGCTTTTGGGCAGGATTTTTTTGTCCTTGCAAAGCTGGTAATCCAGACTTCCTGGTGCCGGATAATAAACAGAGAGTCCGGCCAGGGTTCTTTTTTGCGCCAGGTATAACAGATCTTCAAGAGAACTTTGTGCGGTCTGATCCGGTGCTGCGGCAATAATATATGAGACACATTCCAGACCATACTTTTGGGCAAGGTCAAGAGCGTTTTCAAAGGATGCTCTTACATCCCGGCGCCTGAATTTTTTCAATTGTTCTTTTGATGTTGATCCCAGAGAAAGATTAAGGTTTTTAAACCCCGCTTGTTTCATCAAAGAGACGGTTTCCTCATCAATGGCAGGAGGGTACAGGCCGTTCATAGCCCGAAGTTCGATATTTTTTTCTGCAACCAGGTGTTTTATTTTTGAGAAAAGCTCAACAAACCATTGTTTGTTCAGGCATAAATTTTCATCTTCAAAATCCATAAACCCGACATCATGATTTTTTGTCTGCATTTCAAGCTCTTTGATCACATCCTCAACGGTTCTTTGCCGGAAGGGGGCATGGGAGGATGCAGCGGATACGGAACAATAGGAACACTGCATAGGGCATCCCCTGCTTGAAACAACAATCGTTGCCCGCCTGTTTTTTCTTTGGTAAAAATTATAATTGATCAGGTTCATGGCAGGGACAGGAAGGCTGTTAAGGTTTTTCATCCAGGATGGGGGTGATATGAACACGGAATTATCCTTTTTAAAGGCAATTCCCGGGATTTGTTCTAAATCTGAATTGGTTTTTAACGCTTCACACAGCAGGCCCATGCTGGTTTCACCTTCTCCTTGCAGCACAAAATCAACAGCGCTGCAATTTAATGTTTTTTCAGGAAACATTGTGGGATGATGACCGCCCAATACGATTTTGCACTGCGGATAAAACTTTTTAATAATTTGAGCCGTTTTTAACGCCTGGTTGCAATAGGCTGTAAACAAAGATGAGATGCCAACTAAAAAGGGTTCTTTTTCCCTGATTTTTGTTCCGATATGTTCATAAGAGTATCCAAAATGCCTGAATTCATGGAACAGGGAAAACGCGGATACATCCTTTTGTCCATAAAAAGGTTTAAGATAGGAAAACTCTTCAGGATATTCAATTGTTTTTGATTTGCCGGTTGCAAGGGCATCAAGGATTTCAACATCAAATCCTCTTTTTTTGATACAGGCTGCAATGGAGGCAAGTCCGTAGGGCAGGGTTCTTTTTTTGGTCAGATAAAAATCTTCTATGGGCGGTTGAACCAGAATAACTTTTGATGGATTCATATCAAACCCGTCTATTTAACCTTTGGAAATTTAAGAATGAAAATCAGGGTTACAACAGGGATAAATGCTGAATAAAAAAGAACATTTTCAAGGCCGTAAATATCGGCCAGTTTGCCGACTATAGGCGACAATGCACCACCAAGGCCATATGCAAAACCCATCATCAGGCTTGATACCATGGACCTGGATTTGGGGGCTAATTTTTGCGCCATTACCACTCCAAGGGGAAGTGATGCCAGAACCGCAAATCCGGCAAGAAAAGATCCGAGATAAACAAACTGGCCCGGAAGATAAAGATATAATAAAAGGGCCGGGGTCATAAAGGCATGGGAAACAAAAAAGATTTTTTTAAAATCCGTTCTGTCGGCCATCCAGCCTGCCAAAAGGCCGCTGAAAGTGCCTGCCAGAATAAACAGAGAAAAAATCAATCCCACGGAAACAAGATTATGGCCTTTGTCAGTCAGGTAAATGGGCATAAAGGTCATAAATGTTTGCCCGGTTACCGCCCGAAGAACCATCACCAGCCATATCAGGAAAATGGATTTGTATACTTTGCCAAGGGTATCTTTAATAGATCCGAAAAATCCCAGATGGGAAAGGTTCTCGCTGACGGGAACCGGCAGGTATTTGATACAGAAAAGCAGGGCAAGCGCTCCTAAAACAAGAGTGTAGGGCATTTGTTCAAGGCCGAATTGACCCACATACCAAGTGATAAATACCGGGCCCAGTGCAAAGGCAAGGATTCCTCCTGTGTTGTAAATGGACAGGCAGAATCCTGTGCGGTTGCCGGCATATAAGGGCACCATGCCTGTTGTGGCTGGATGAAAAATTGATGACCCGATTGACCCTATGCAAAGAACCGTCATCAGTACCCAGAAATTTGGGGCAATGCCTGAAAACGGGATAAAGAAAAAGGCTAAAAAGAGTCCTGCAAGCACAAAGCTTCTGGTTTCATACCTGTCCGCAAGATATCCGGTTACAGGTTGTACAATAAAAGAAAGAAGCCTTATCATTCCGGTTATCAACCCGACCTGGGCAAGGGTTAAATCCAGCTTGTCAACAAAAGCAGGCAATAACGGGGCAAAAAAGGAAGAATAAAAATCACCGGCAAAATGAATCAGGGTTAAGACAAAAATAATATTGTAATTAACCGTGTTATCATTGGATTTGATTTGGGTCATGGCGGCTAATGTTTTGTTCTGTTGATCGAGGCCTGAATCCAGCCCTCATGTTTAACAAATTGATCACAAAGACGATAGACTGCATAACAGGTTTTTAAAAGGCTTTGTGCATGGGTTGTGATTTTCTTCATTTTTATCCTTCACATATTCCGGTTACATATTCAGGCGTAAATTTGATATGGCTTTTGTGTAATCTTCAGTGTTGAAGATTGCAGATCCTGCAACAAAAGAGGTGGCACCTGCCTTGGAAACTTTGTTAATGGTCTCTTTGTTGATTCCGCCATCCACCTGGATTATGGCCGTGGAATTTTTTTCTTTAAGCATGTTTGACAAGGCTTTTATTTTTTCAACACTGGATTCAATAAATTTTTGACCGCCAAATCCGGGATTCACGCTCATGATCAAAACAAAATCCAGCTGATCCACAACCCATTCAATTGAAGACAGAGGAGTTGCAGGATTTAATGCCACACCTGCCTTTACACCGAAGCTTTTGATCAGCTGAAGACTTCTGTGAAGATGAGTGCAGGCTTCGGCATGAACGGAAATGTAATGGGCTCCTGCTTTGGCAAACTCAGGGATGATCAAATCCGGTTTTTCAATCATTAGATGCACGTCAAGTACCAGATCCGAAGCTCGTTCGCATGCCTTGACAATGATTGGGCCATAGGTGATGTTGGGTACAAATTGTCCATCCATGACATCAATATGTATCCAGTCTGCACCGGCTTTTTTAATTTGGATTAATTCGTCACCCAGTCGGGTGAAATCGGCTGATAAAATTGAAGGGGCGATGATTCCCATAAGATACTGTCTCCTGCGTCAATGTCCTCTTTCCAAGGATCAATAATAATTGTTTTTTCAAGGGTTTGATCAATAAATATGTTCACCCTGGTTTTAATTGCCGGGGGAACTAAAATATTAATGTCTTCACCTGGTTTCATATATTCATTGTAAAGATTTATTATAGGTCCGAACATGTCGGTTTCAACCCTGACATGCTGTTTTAATATGCCGGGACTCAGAGAATGGGTCAAAAGGATAAGGCTGTTTAATTTGTCCGGTGACATATGCCTGCCTTTTTCCAGAGCGTTGACAAAAAGGGTTATGGGCGTATTTTCAGTCACATGGCTGCCGGCGTGTGGGGTTGAAGATAAAATAATCCCCCAATCCTGATGAGGATCCACGTTTGATATGATTTGAGAAATATCAAGATGAAGATTTTCAATGACAGCCGATGCTTTTTCAAGACGTAATCGTGTTATGTCCGGCATGATCACGGCCACAGGATTGATACCCCGGCTGACCAGCAGATCACAGGAAGAGCCTTTCAAAGCCGTGGAAAAAGGTTCCGGATAATGTGCAATGACACATTTGTTTTTGGTTTTTACAGAATATGTAAAAGAGACATGCCCTTTTTTAAATTCGTTTTTTTCAAGAAGGATCATGGCCTGTTCAAGTGGGATTTGCCTTAAATCCGGAATAATATTTTCTTTTGCCCCCTTTGAAATATAAATAATGACATCTCTGCCTTTTTTTATGGTAGACCCCGGCTGAGGGTCCTGGGATATGACAGCATACCTGGGAAAGGCATCATCATACCGGGTGCCGTAAAGTTTTGCATTTAATCCCATGTTGGTGAGGGTTTCCAACACATAAATAATGTTTTTGCCTGTTAATTGGGGCAACACAATTTCATCCGCACTCTGGGTAAAAAGACGTATCGAGTAAAAGCCAATGGTGCCTGCAATGGAAAATGCCAACAGGAAAATAAAACAATATTTTAAAATCAATTTCACTTAAGATCTGGATTTCCTCTTTAAGCGGGCCGCAAAAAAACCATCCATATTGTTTGTGTCGGGATATGTTTTTAAAAATTTGTCCCGGGTCATTAACCTGGAATATTTGTTGGATTTAAAATGGGTATCAATTGAAAAATCTTTTCTTTTATTTAAAAAGTTGTGGATAACCTCTTCATTTTCTTCTCTTTCACACGAACAGACGGCATAGACAAGAATCCCCCCCGGTTTGACGAGATTGGCTGCTGCATTGAGCATTTTTTTTTGTTTTGCCGCAAGCCGTGCAATATCATTTTTTGAGCGCTTCCATTTAGCATCCGGATTCCGCCGCAGTACGCCAAGCCCTGTGCAGGGAGCATCTATCAGGACACGGTCAAAATAAAAGTCAAAATCCTTGATCGAGGTTTTTAGCAAATTTATTGGTTTTGTCCGGATAATCTCAATGCCCAGTTTTTTTGCATCTGATTCAAGGAATTCAAGTTTTTTGGGTTCCACATCCGCTGCGATAATTATCCCCTTGTTTTCCATTAGCTGGGCAATGTGGCCGGTTTTTCCCCCAAGACCGGCACAGGCATCCAGAATTTTTTCTCCGGGTCTGGGCGACAATAACTGTGTGACAATCTGTGCGGCTTCATCCTGGATTTGAAACAATCCAAGTTTAAATGCTTCAAATTCCCGGATGGGTATACTGGGGTTGGTAAAACTGACTCCCTGATCTGCATATTCAGTCAAATCAATGTTTTTTGCGACTAAAGAAAGTTTTTGGGCAAGAGATTGCCTGTCAATTTTCAATGTGTTGGTTCGAAGGGTAATCGGAGGAATCGTATTGATCTGTCGGCAAAGCAAGCTTGATTTTTCAAATCCAAAAGCATGGTTCCATTTTCCTGACAGCCATAAGGGCAAAGAATATTGGATGGAAATAAATTTTGCCGGTTCCGCCTTTGGGTCAGGTAAAGTGATTTTTGAATTGTTTTTTGCCGCATTTCTTAGCACGGCATTAATAAATCCGGCTGTTTTTTTTCCTGAAGTTTTTTTTGCAATATCAACCGCAGTATTAATGGCGGCAAAGGCCGGAATTCTGTCCATGTACAGAATTTGAAATAAAGTTATTCTTAATAGATATAAAGGCGCTGTGTCTATTTTTATCAAGGGAATATTTGAAAAAGCACAAAGGGTATGATCAATAGATTCCCTATGGCGAAGAACACCGAATATCAAGGCATTGCAAAGGTTTTTGTCATTTTTGGAAAGACAGGATATCTCTTCTGAATGGTTTTCCAGGCTTTTGTCAAGGGTCAATGATGCCTTGTGCCAGGAGCATAAAACATTCAAGGCGATGTGTCGGGGATCTTTAATCATCTAAAGATCAAATTTTACAGGCGGATCAATCTTGTGACCGCATAAAAAGTCCATGGCTTTTAATCGTTTTCCGGACGACCCCATCAGTTCAAGAATTGTCAGGCAGCCGTTTCCGGTTGTTACATGGATACCTTCTTTATCGCATTGAAAAATGACTCCTGGCTCATGGTTGACCGGTTTGTCAGATGTCTTGGCGGTATAAATTTTGATCAATTTATTCTCAAGATGGGTGAATGCGCCTGGCCAGGGTGTCATGGCATTGATATGGGCACGGATCTGTCGGTTGGAAAGGTTCCAGTTGATCTTGCCGTCACTTTTTTTGAGCATTTTGACATTCGTGGCCTTTGAGTGATCCTGGGGCATGGGTTTAAGGCGGTTGTCCAAAATGGCATGAATGGTTTTCACAATAAGGTCCGCACCGATTTCCCCCAGCCGGTCATGGATATCCTGGGCAGTATCATGTTCTGATATGGGTGTTTCTGATGTCAGCAGAATATCTCCTGTGTCCATTCCTTTGGCCATAACCATGGTGGTAACCCCGGTGATCTCATCCATATTAAGAATGGATGCCTGGATGGGGGATGCCCCCCTGTATTTGGGTAACAGCGAGGCATGGATGTTTATGGGATATACTTTGGGAATGTCCAAAATTTCCTGTGAAAGGATCTGTCCAAAGGCTGCAACAACAAAAAAATCAGGTTGAAGGGATAAAAGTTTGTCTTTTGCCTCTTGTGTGTTGATTTTTTCGGGTTGAAAAACATCAAGGCCCAGCTCGAGCGCAGCAGTTTTGACAGGGGAGGGTGCAAGTTTTTTTCCTCTGCCCTTGGGCCTGTCCGGTTGCGTGACCACCAGGCTGATATGAAAATCATCCTGTGCCGCCAGGTGCTGCAAAGCCGGAACACTGAAATCAGGTGTTCCCATGTATATGACACGTATTTTTTGTTTCATTTGATTTTCAACTTTTTTGCAAGTTTCTTTTTATACATGGTTCTTTTTAAGATGCTGATTCTGTCAATAAACAGTATACCATCAAGATGATCAATTTCATGCTGCATGATGACGGCAAGAATTCCCTGGGCCTCAAATTCAAGTTGTTTTCCTTCAGTATCAAGAGCCTTAACCGTTACGGTCTCATATCTTTTAACATCAGAGCTATAGTCAAGCACACTTAAACAGGCTTCTTTTTCTGAAATAATGCTGCCCGAAGCTGAAATTATTTCGGGGTTGATCAAGGCTGTAAATTTTTTTTTTGACCCGTCATCTTCCGGATTTGCTGCATTTGAATCATAGACAATAATTCGTTTGTTCACACCAACCTGGGGCGCGGCAAGCCCGACGCCAGGTGCCTCAAACATGGTTTCTCCCATATCCTCGGTTAGTTTTATTATGTCATCGTCAATGGTGCCAACCTTATCTGATGGTTGCAATAGCGATTTTTCAGGATAGGTTAAAATTTTAAGAATGGCCATTTTTCTCTAAAATATCCTTTGCTGTTTCAATGTCTTTTTTAATCTGTTCGGAAAGTTCGTGAATATTGGCAAATTTTTGTTCATCCCTTAACCTTGCAACCATATTGACCCGGATACGGGTATCATAAATGTCATGATTAAAATCAAGGATATGAACCTCAATGGTAAATATATGGTCTCCAAATGTAGGTGAGAAACCAATGTTGGCCACCCCCCAGAAATTGCCTTTTGTTGTTTCCACCGTAACCGCATAGACCCCCAGTTTAGGGCACAACTCATCATGGAGTTTGATATTGGCAGTTGGAAATCCCAGTTGGCTGCCGCCACGTTCGCGACCTTTGATCACTTTACCCCTGATCTGATAGTGCCGGCCAAGATATTTCATGGCCTGGTCAACATTTCCCTGACTGACAATTTCACGTATCCTGGTGCTGCTGATTCTTTCCAGATCCGAATCCGTATTATTTATCCATGGTGAAACAATGGTTTTAAATCCAAGATTGTCTTCTTCTGTTTTTAAAAGATCTACATTACCCAGTCTGTCTTTCCCAAATGAATAGTCCGCGCCAATAATGATAGCTTTCATTCCGATTTTATTCACAAGAAAGTTTTCAATAAAATCATGGGCGGTAATGGCGGCAAACTCCATGTTGAAAGGGATGCACAACAAAACATCTATGCCGCATTGTTCAATAAGTTCAAGCTTTTGGTCACGTCTGGTAATCAAGGGCGGGCCTGAAATTCCCAAAGCTTTTAGCGGGTGAGGATCGAATGTCATGGCAACGGATGTTCCGTTGATCTGTTTTGCTTTTTCTATCACTTGTTGAAAAAGGCTTTGGTGTCCTTTGTGAACACCGTCAAAGTTGCCGATGGTAATGACCGCATTTTTAAACGGGCTGTTAATCTGATCTATATTTTCAATTAATTCCATATTTACCTTTTCTATTTGGAACAATAATCTTGACAAAGCTTTCAAACACATATATATAGCCTAATCATGATTTTTAAGCAATCTTTAATTGCTCGTTTATGTGCAGTATGGAAGGCTTAGAGCCGAAGTGGCGGAATTGGTAGACGCGCTTGTTTCAGGGACAAGTGAGCGAACGCTTGTGGGAGTTCGAATCTCCCCTTCGGCACCAAATCATGTGCTTAAGGGATTAAGCCGAAGTGGTGGAATTGGTAGACACGCTAGACTTAGGATCTAGTGCCGCAAGGCGTGGAAGTTCAAGTCTTCTCTTCGGTACCATAATAAAAACAGAGGTTTAGATGGTTCAATCTAAACCTCTGTTTGCGTTTGGTCAACGATTTGCTAAACTTTTGCCGCTAAAAGTCAACTTTTTTTTATTGACCTTATCTCCATGACTGAATAAAAAAAATTCCATTCTTTTTACAGCTTCAGCCTTTTTTTTTTCATCAACTGTATTGTACCGGTCAAACATTTCCCGGGTAGAGTGCCCGGTTATATCCATGGTCACGGTATCATGGGTGCCGGCCTTTCTCATGTATGTATTGAAGGTATGCCTTAAATCATGTGCTGTGATATGCAGATTCATATAAATTATTTAATCGGCTATGAATTGAAAATGAGATAAATATTAATGAACCATATTTTAGAAATTGCAGAACAAATACAAAAAAAAGCTTGGGGTGTCATTGACGATATAAATATAATTGAATTATGGTCTTCAATTGGCGCAACCATCAATTTGGTAGGTTCACTAAAAACAGGCTTACTGATAAATAATCGGGATATTGATTTTCATATTTATACAAACCCATTTAGGCTTGCTGATAGTTTTTCAGTGATATCCAGACTTGCAGAGAATAAACGCATTAAAACGATTAACTACACAAATCTACTTGAAGCGGAAGACAAATGCATCGAGTGGCATGCTTTTTATGATGATCAAGAAGGGTATTCTTGGCAGATCGATATGATTCACATTTTAAATGAATCCCCCTATGTTGGTCATTTTGAGAATGTGGCTGAACGTATTTCCAAAGTTTTGACACAAGAAACTCGTGAAGCAATTCTCAGAATTAAAAACGATATTCCCATTAGAAAAAAGGTGATGGGAATACAGATATATAAAGCTGTTATTGAAAACGGAATTCGTGATATCGATTCTTTTTGGCAATGGAAACAACAAAATCCAGATGGTGGTATTATCACATGGATACCTTAAACAGAGGGCGGAACAACTCATTTGACTTGGACCGGGAAAGGCTGCGGTCTCTTCGTAATCCACTCCCTCTCTTTCTAATCCCAAGAAAATTTTATCCGCTGCCAAATCATGTATTGCGCATGGGTCTGATTGAATATAAAATGAAGAACTAACCTCAATTCGCTTAACATAAAGTTTCCGCCCCTTTCGTCCTGTCTGATCTTCGGCAACCTGCTTATGGCGGATACCATAACAGTCTCAGAGCAAGAGAGGCCCAAAGTTCTTTAAACAGTAAATGGAGGGGAACCATGCAGGATGTCAGAAAAGTAAAATTGATATTAACCCGTCAACCAACTACAGAGGGGGCAGGGGTTCATCTGAGCCGGGTGTTTGGATACAATGAAGCGCCAACGTTTGACCCCTTTTTGATGCTTGATGATTTTCGGTCCGATACGCCTGAAGATTATCTTAAAGGATTCCCCTGGCACCCCCACCGTGGCATTGAAACCATAACCTATGTTCTTAAGGGGGATGTGGAACATGGGGACAGCTTAGGCAACAAGGGAATCATCTCTTCGGGGGATGTACAGTGGATGACGGCAGGCAGCGGGATTATCCACCAGGAAATGCCGAAAGGCGATAAAAAAGGGGCTATGTATGGATTTCAACTTTGGGCCAACCTGCCCGCATCACAAAAAATGATTTCACCAAAATACCGTGATATTACAGCAGACCAGGTTCCTGAAATAAGTACGCAAAACAATATTAAAATCAAAGTAATTGCAGGAAATATCGCCGGTGTACAAGGCCCAATGGATGACATTGTAATTGATCCTGAATTTCTGGATTGTGCCGTTCCGGCAGGGGAAACCTTTATACATGAAGTTGATCCGACTTATACCGCCTTTATTTATGTGATCGGCGGCAGTGGAACTACAGATAACAAATTTATAGAAAACGGCAATTTGGTTCTTTTTGAAAAAGGGGAATATTTATCAATTACAGCTGCCGATGAAAACCTCAGATTTCTGGTGTTAACAGGTAATCCGCTCAAAGAACCTGTCGCATGGAGAGGCCCTATTGTCATGAACACCCAGGAGGAACTGGCGGTTGCCTTTCAAGAATACCGGGACGGCACATTTATTAAAAAATAATGATGATCCGGCCTGAAAGGTTAACAGTAAAATAAATATAAGGACGAACGTCATGACAAATGGTCCAGAGAACAAAATCAAATTTGCAAAATCAAAATTTTTTCAAAACTCTGATAAAAAGCTTACCCTGGTCGGCCTTGGCGGGGAAGGTATCCTTCGGACAACTGGACAAAAAGACCAGGCACAGGCTGTTATTAAGGAGGCTTATGAACAGGGTATCACCTATTTTGATTCAGCGCGGGTATATATGGACAGTGAAATTTATTATGGAATATAACATTGACGCATGCTTCGGCTGCGGACTTTGTGTAACGAGTTGTCCTGCCGAAGCTATATCAATGGAACTGCGTATGATCCGCATCCGGGAAGAATGATAAGAGACAGCCTGAAACAGTATATACCTCATAATAAATATGATGACACCGCACATAAAATAATACCTGCTTATCATTCTATTTATGAGCTGACTCAACATCTCTTAATGAATAAATTGAACAAAGAGGCAAGAATATTTATATGAAAGTTTTTAAAAATCCAAACAGCGACCTTCATGTTTTGTTGTTGCAACTCAATCTGCCATGACTGTTAGTAGCAGGTGCTGGAAAAGGAAAAGAGATAATTGACTGTAATATCCTTCAATTATTCTTTTAAATCCTTCAAATTTTCTCCCCTGGCAAGTGCCAGATACCCCTCCCGCAAATTATTAGTTGCATTTAAAGAGGCCTGGTGATATCTGGATTCTTTTTTATTCACAGTCCGGAAATAGATAGCATCTGATTTGGAGCGAATTATCGTTCCGGCAGGTATCATGGTGTAGGAAGGAATCGTCACATGCATAATCATTGTGCCAAGGCCAACCCATGTTTCTTTTTTTAAAACGGCATTGTAAACCGTGACCCGAAGTGCGAGAAAACATTCATCTTCGATGGTACACGGTCCGTGGATGATTACACCGTGGGCCAAAGTAACCCGGGACCCTATTTCAACCGAGCTTCCTCCTGAAGCATGAATATTCACCCCGTCATGGATATTTGTTTCAGCGTTTATTGTGACGGGCCAGACCTTACCGTCCGGTCCTGGTTCGTCTGCCCGGATGACAGCCGTTGGACCTACAAAAACATTCTGTGCTATGTGGACATTCCCGACAATTACAGCCGCAGGGTCAATATAGGCAGAAGGATGAATTTGGGGCCTGTCTCCGACTGTATTAGGTCGGATGTTACTGCAGAAATCTACCATAATGATCACTCCTTTCCATATGTGCTTTGCGTTAAGGTTCAATTGATGATCGTTTCCGCTTTCCTATCCTTTATTCCACTTTACATAAAAAGGTCAACAATATAAACATTTTTATTTCTGTGGAAAAGAGGGACGCCCTTAATCAAACTATAAGGGAATAGATATTGACAATTTTGACTTTTTCAGAAAGGATCACCTACGGATTTCAAGTTGTTGAATCAAAGGATGTATCAATTGATTCTGGGTTGCATGTTAGAAAGGGGAATGAAATTTTTTATCAATGGGGTTACATAATAAAAACGGTTCATTACCAAAATATCGAATGTCTTTTACCGTTGGAGGACTGTTTTATCAAGAATCCGTCTCAGCAGCAGAGCTATATTTGAAAATTAAAGACTGGGCAAAAGTCCGGGAAAAAATATTAAAAACCAACCTATTCCAGGCAAGGACAAGCAATTCTCTTGAAAGGATATGCCGTGAAGTACTCTCCCGTCTAAAAAATCTTTCTTCGGAACAATTAAAAATAATTCACGACGGTTCAAGGCAGGAGCAACTCCAGATTCTTTGGATTTCAGTTTGTAAACGGTATGATTTTATCCGTGATTTTGCCGTTGAAGTAATTCGGGAAAAGTTTTTACTCATGAACTATTCTATAACAGACGAAGACTATACTATTTTTTTTGACACCAAAGCTGAATGGCACAAAAATTTGGGAAAGCTCAAAGACTCAACAAAAAAAAAACTCAAACAGGTTCTTTTCAGAATACTCCGGCAAGCGGAGATCACATCAGAGAGGAACATAATACTGCCCGCAATATTAACCAAACGAGTTGCCAGGGCTTTGTTCACTGACAAATCCGGGATATATCTTGTACTGCCGGTCTCAGATACAGATTTCAAGGAGTTGATAAAATGACTGTTGATACGCAAACACAACCAATACCGGAAAGATTCAAACATCTTCAGACACTGATCAGCAGTGATCGATTCTTAAAAAAACAGGGACTTGGAAATGAAGTTCCTTTTTTTATCTGTCCATATCGACCTTCCGAAGCTGTTGAAATGGAAAGGATGCTAAAACAGTTGACCAACAAATTGTCACAAACCGGCGTTCAGGTTCTGGAGATCAATTTATATGACATATCTGTTGAGATCTTGAAAGAAAATGGTGACTGGGAATGGTATCTGGAAGAAGAGTCCAAGATGACCAAAGATGAGTTAAAAGAAGAGTTACAGTCCATTCTGGATATTGAAACCGTGTTGGTGCCTGCAATCGCAAAAACCATAACAGAACAAGACCACGATGTTGTTTTTATGTCCGGTGCAGGTGAAGTATACCCCTATATCCGGTCTCATAATGTTTTGAATAATTTGCAAAGCACAGTCAAGAACCACCCCATGGTCATGTTTTTTCCGGGGGAATATACCCATTCACTGGAATCAGGCGCATCCCTGGACCTGTTTGGCAGGCTGCACGATGACAAATACTATAGAGCATTCAATATATATCACTGCGAGATTTGATTTAAGGAACTTGAAAATGGCATTAAAAACCATATTTGAAAAACCGGTAGACAGATCCATAGAAGGTGTCATTAAGGCAGATGATCAAGCAAGCCTGCGTCTTGAAGTTGAAGAATATGTTTTAACCAATGAAGTTGAAAAGCGCCTGGAATCCTTTCTTGACGCATATAACAACTATGACGGAGCAAATGGCGTATGGATATCCGGTTTCTTTGGGTCCGGCAAGTCCCATCTGCTGAAGATACTGGCCTTGCTTATGGAAAACCGTGAGGTTGAAGGGGCAAAAGTACTGGACATTATACTTCCCAAATGCGGCGATAATCAGATCCTTAAAGGTGACCTGAAAAAAGCTGTCAGCATTCCTTCAAAAAGCATCCTGTTCAATATTGATCAAAAGGCGGATGTGATCAGCAAGACTCAAATAGATGCGCTGGTGGCGGTATTTGTAAAAGTATTTGACGAATCCTGCGGATATTATGGGAAACAGGCCTATATTGCCCAGTTTGAAAGAGAACTTGACCGGGACAACCTGCTGGATAAATTTAAAGATGCCTTTAAAACAGCGTCCTCAAAAGACTGGGAATGGGGAAGGATGAGGGCCAAACGTGTGGCAGCCCATATTGACGAAGCATACCAGTGCGTAACCGGTCAAGAGGTCACGGCTATACTTGATAAATATCGAAGTGATTACAGTCTGTCCATTGAAGACTTTGCCGAACAGGTTAACAGCTATATTGAAACGCAGGAAACCAATTTCCGGTTAAACTTCTTTGTGGATGAAGTCGGCCAATATGTTGCGGACAATGTCAAGCTGATGACCAATCTTCAGACCATAGCAGAAAGCCTTGCAACCAAAAGCCGTGGGCGAGCCTGGATAATTGTGACGGCTCAGGAGGACATGAATACACTTGTCGGTGAAATGAACAAGCAGCAGAGCAACGACTTTTCAAAAATCCAGGCCAGATTTGAGAACAGGATGAAACTGACCAGTGCGGATGTGGCTGAAGTTATCCGGAAGCGGTTGCTGCAAAAAAATGATACCGGGATTCATAAACTGTCCAAAGTGTATGATGATCAGGTTAATAATTTAAAAACCCTGTTTGATTTTGCAGACGGTGCCCAGCTATACAGAAATTTTAAAGATCAGGACCACTTTATCCATACATATCCTTTTATACCGTATCAGTTCATCTTATTTCAGACAGCCATCCAGAATCTGTCCATGCACAACGCCTTTGAAGGAAAGCACAGGTCTGTTGGAGAACGGTCTATGCTCGGGGTTTTTCAGCAGGTGGCGGTTCACATTTCAGACTATGAAGTGGGCCGGCTTGCCACATTTGATCTCATGTTTGAAGGAATCAGAAGTGCCTTAAAAGCCCAGATCCAAAGATCCATACAGCTTGCTGAAAGACATCTGGACAATAAATTTGCAGTACAGGTTCTCAAGGCACTGTTTCTTGTAAAATATATTAAAGAATTCAGGGCCACACAAAGAAACCTTATGGTTCTGATGCTGGATGAATTTAACAAGGACATGGGGCATTTGAACAAGAACCTGACTGAAGCATTGAACCTTCTTGAGCAGCAGACATATATCCGGAGAAACGGCCAGGTATTTGAATTTTTGACAGATGAAGAAAAGGATGTTGAAGAAGAAATAAAAAACACAGACATTGAAGCCTCTGCTGTAGATGACCACCTGTATAAAATCGTTTTTGACACCATCATAAAGCTGCGAAAAATACGATATGACCAAAATGGCCAGGACTATCCATTTTCAAGAAAGATGGATGACAAGCTGTTTGGACGGGAACATGAACTGAGCGTCCATGTCATAAGCCCCTTTAATGAGAATGCAGACAATGAACAAGTCCTGAAAATGCAGTCGGCCGGAAGAGATGAGCTTCTGGTGATTATGCCCCCGGATGAACGCATGATGCGTGATCTTCTGATGTATGAAAGAACCAATAAATATATCCGCCAAAACATCTCCACCACCCAGCAAGAATCCATCAAAAGAATCTTAACAGACAAAACTTTACAGAACCAGGAACGGTATAACGATCTTAAACAGCATATTGAAAACCTTCTTGGTAAAGCAAAATTGTTTATCAATGCCAATCTGGTTGATATCGGCGGTACAGATCCGCAGGCAAGAATCATAAAAGGATTCCATGACCTGATTGTCAGGACTTACCCGAATCTCAAGATGCTTAAAGATTTTACCTATACTGAAAGCTATGTTACCAAATGCCTGAAGGACAGCGGGAATCTGTTTGGTGATGATGTAACGCTTCTCAGTGAAGCAGAACAGGAGATGCTGTCATTTGTTAAAGCCAACAAAAAAAACGGTATCAGAACCACGGTCAAAAGCCTTATTGAACGGTTTGGGAAAAAATCCTACGGCTGGTATTATGCCGCTGTTTTGTGCATCGCAGCCAAACTCTGTGCAGCAGGAAAGGTGGAGTTGAATTTTGACAGTAATATCCTTGAAGATGACCAGCTTGAAAAAGCATTGTTAAATACCCATGTCCATTCAAACCTGATCATTGAACCTTTAAATGATTTTACCGCAGCCCAGATCCGCAGCCTGAAACAATTTTACGAAGAATTCTTTGACAGCCCCACATCCTCTACAGAAGCAAAGGCGCTTGGCAAAGAAACAGCAGAAGCCATTAAAGAAAAGATTGAAGCACTGTCACAGCTTGCTGCTGAACGCCATAAATATCCGTTCCTGGCCGGGTTGGAGAAAATTACAGCAATACTCAAAGAACTCAAGGCAAAACCCTATACTTTCTTTTTAACCGATTTGCACAAAATTGAAGACAGCCTGCTGGATATGAAAGAAGATGTAGTTGATCCTATTCAAAGGTTCATGAATGGCCCCTTGAAAACGATCTATGATGATGCCGTCAATTTTTTAAAGCGCCAGGAGCATAATTTTTCTTATATTGACGGGGATGAATCCGGCCAGATTCTTGACATATTAAAGGATAGCAGTTGTTACAAAAACAATAAGATGAGCCGGGTTAAATCCCTGGTTGAAACAGTGTCTGATAAATTGGATGAAAAACTTAAAACAACCAGACAGGTGGCAATTGACAAGATCAATAGCCTGCTCAATAAAATGATCGGCATGGAAGATTTTATACGCTTGTCTGCCAGCCTTCAGGATGAGTTGAAAAAACCTTTTGAAACACAACTTGAGACACTGCAGGATCAGACCCTGATCGCCATGATCAGTGACGCCCTGCGCCGGTTTGAAGATGATGAATACAATAACATCTTAAGCAAGCTGAGTTACCTTGGCCGACCGAAACCGGCATCACCTGAACCCAAACCGTCCAAATCAGATCAAACAGACTATGAAACCTCTATTGAAGACAGTTGCCTTGGAAAAGGAAAAATAAAAGAAGGGCAGGCAAAGCCAAAAGAAAAAGAAAATGAACCTGTCAAAGAAGTGGTGGGTATCAAAAAAATTGAAGTGAATTATTCCAAAGCCTGGATTGAAAATGAATTTGAAGTAGAAGACTATTTGTCCGTACTCAAAAAAGCCATTATCCGGGAAATAAACGCTGGAAAACGTGTACAGGTTTGACACGAATTTAATAGCAGAAGATCCTGACGGAGCAGATTAAAATTGAACACATCAAAGCTGAAACAATTTGCACAGAATGCGCGAAGACAATTGATAGACCTGGTTGCAACAAAGCTGTCCATCGTGCTGGATACCAATAGTGCGGCCAGAAGAGAACGGGAAAAAGCCGTAAAAGATCTTGAAAAAAAAATCTCCCGGACATCCCGCGACCAGGTAATAGAAAAAGTGGCCTACATCTGGTTCAACCGGTTTTGCGCATTAAGGTTCATGGATGCAAACAGATATACCGCCATGGGTGTGGTATCACCTGCCCGGGGGTTCTCCCAGCCGGAAATCTTGATGGAAGCCAAGCAGGGCCATATTGATGACGGGTTGAGAATTGATCAAGAAAAAGTGTTTGGCCTGCTCAATGAAACCATTCCAAGCCCGGAGCCACAGCAGGAAGCATACCGGATGCTGCTGGTCGCAGTCTGTAACGATTACAACAGCATTATGCCGTTCCTGTTTGAAAAGATTGCAGACTTTACAGAACTGTTGATGCCCGATGATTTGTTGTCAGACAGTTCAATCTTGACCGCTACCCGTGAAGCCCTGTCCGAAGAGGCTTGTGCCGATGTTGAAGTGATTGGCTGGCTGTACCAGTTTTATATCTCGGAAAAAAAGGATGAGGTGTTTGCCGGGCTTAAAAAAAATAAAAAAGTGACACCGGAAGATATTCCTGCAGCCACACAGCTTTTCACACCCAACTGGATTGTCCGGTATTTGGTGGAGAATTCTCTTGGACGCTTGTGGATTTTGAATCATCCAGACTCCAGGCTTGTTGATAAAATGGCGTATTATATTAAGCCGGAGCAGGAAGAAACAGATTTTCTTGTGATCAAATCTCCGGAAGAGATAAAAATATGCGATCCTGCCTGCGGTTCCGGTCACATGCTGGTGTATGCGTTTGAAATTCTTTATGCCGTTTATGAAGAACAAGGATATGATGCCCCTCAAATTCCACAGCTCATTCTTGAAAATAATCTATACGGTATTGAGATTGATGAACGGGCAGGAGAGCTTGCAGCCTTTGCATTGTTTATGAAAGCAAGAGAAAAGTATCGTCGTTTCTTTAAAAAGAATGTGCAGCCCAATATTTGTGTCCTTGAAAATGTGTCTTTTAAAGAGCATGAGGTTAAAAGTTATATGGATGCAGTTGCCCCTGATCTTTTTACCATGGATCTTTCAACTTTACTGTATCAGTTTGAGGAAGCGGATAATTTTGGTTCATTGATTCGTCCTGAATTAACAAATATCCCTGATGTATTGCGTCTTCTGGATGAAAAAAAAGTGTCCGATGATATGTTCCTTCAGGATATTCATGAGAGGGTGTTGAAAGTATTAAGTCAAGCAAACTATTTAAGTCCCAAGTATCATGTTGTCATCACCAACCCACCGTATATGGGAAAAGGAATGAACGGGCGGTTGGGAAAATGGGTGAAAGATAATTATCCACAAAGCAAAACAGATCTCTTTGCAGTATTTATAGAACGAAGTTTAAAAATGGTCATGAAACAAGGTATCGTTTCAATGATAACGATGCAGAGTTGGATGTTCCTTTCTTCCTATGAAAAACTGCGAAAACAGATATTGGGAAAAAATACCGTATTATCCATGGCGCATTTAGGACCACGAGCATTTAATAGTATTGGCGGAGAAGTTGTCTCGACAACAGCATTTGTTTTAAACAAAAATTATTTAAATAAATTTCCGGGAGTCTATTTAAGATTAGTTGATGGTATCTCAGAAGAAGAAAAGAACGAAATGATGATAGATGCTATTGTTAATAATACTCCAAAAGTCTTCTATCATGTTTCTACTTCAGACTTTAAAAAGGTTCCGGGGAGCCCAATAGCATATTGGGTTGATGAAAGTATTCTCGACACATTTAATGAGCCCACACTGGGTAATAATATTATCACTGAAGGGCAAAATAAGACTGCAAATAATAATAAATATGTTCGTAATCATTGGGAAGTTAATAGAAAGCATATAGGCAGAGACAGAAAATGGCTACTTTATTCAAAAGGTGGAGCCTATAGAAAATGGTTTGGTAATTTAGAACATGTTGTAGATTGGTCAGAAGAGGCAAGGATGCACTACAGGAAAGATAGTTCGTGCAGGATTATAGCAGAGGAATTTTGGTATAAGGATGGTATAACTTGGACAGATATCACTTCTGGTGGAACAGGCTTCAGATATTTGCCGAAAAATACAACATTTGATATGTCAGGACCTACAGCATTTTTTAAAGATCTAAAGCAAATTTATAAATATCTATGTTTATTAAACTCGAATTATACTAAAAATTTACTTCCTATCCTGAATCCAACCCTTCATGCTCAATTAAGAGATATAAAATCAATTCCAAAGCTTAAAAAAGTGACTGATAATTCCAAGTTACAAGAAATATCTAAATCTTGTATAGATGAATCTCGAAACGACTGGAATTCATACGAACCTGCATGGGATTTTTTGGCTTCCCCTATGATTCTCCATGCACGAAACATTGAAGGAAGATATAAAGAGCAGTTTGATCGTACATTAATATCACACAATATTGGTGAGATTTTTGAAGAATTAAAAGCAAAATGGTTAACAAGAACAATACATCTTAAACAGCTTGAAGAAGAGAATAATAAAATTGTTATAGAAATTTATGATCTACAGAAAGAGTTGGTTTCTGATTTGTCATTTTCGGAGATTACTCTTAATTGCAATCCCCATTATCGCTACGGAAGCCAAAAAACGAGTGAAGAACTTGAAGCATTACTATTGTCTGATACTATAAGGGAACTTATTTCTTACTCAGTTGGTTGTATATTCGGACGTTACTCATTGGATAGTGATGGATTGATATTAGCGAACCAGGGAGAAACGCTTGAAAATTATCTTGTTAAAATACCAGAACCAACATTTATCCCAGACAATGACAACGTAATCCCCATCATGGATGTTGACTGGTTTACAGATGACATAGCCGAACGATTTAAAAAATTCTTAAAAGTAACATTCGGAGAAGAACACTACACGGAAAACCTTGAGTTTATTGAAAAAGCCATTGGCAAGGATATTCGAAAATTCTTTCTCAAAGATTTTTACACATATCATGTGAAAATGTACAAAAAACGCCCCATATACTGGATGTTTTCATCGCCAAAGGGCAGTTTCAATGCCCTGATCTACATGCACAGATACAGGCCGGATACGGTTTCCATAATCCTCAATGATTACCTCAGGGAGTTTAGAACCAAGCTGGCTGCCAGAAAAGACAACCTTGAAAATATCAGTATCAGCACATCTGCTTCTCAAGGAGAAAAAACAAAGGCCTTAAAAGAGATCGAAAAAATCAAAAAGGTGCTGGATGAGGTGAATGAATATGAACGGGATATCCTCTATCCCCTGGCGACAAAACAGATAGAAATTGACCTTGATGATGGAGTAAAGGTAAACTACCCAAAGTTTGGTAAAGCGCTTAAAAAAATTGCAGGGTTGAGTTGATATGCAGTTTTAAGACATAAGCTATTGTGGGAGAACAAATGAAATATGGAAGAGATAAAAACAATCTTGCAGGATAAGGATACAATGGAGTTTGATATAGAAGAACAGGAAGATCTTGACAATGAAATTGCTGATTTAAAAGAACCTTTTGATCCCAAACAAATTGATATCCAGATACAGCAGACAACTATGGATAATTTGATTAAAAGGTTGAAACACGATGAGATTGATCTTAATCCTGATTTTCAGCGAACTGCAAATCTCTGGAAAAATGAAATTCAGTGCCGTTTGATTGAATCACTTCTTATCAAACTTCCGATCCCTGCATTCTATTTTGATGCTTCAATAGATGAAAAGTGGGTGGTTGTAGATGGACTTCAACGGCTTTCAACCATTAAGAAGTTTGTTGTTGATAATACCTTAAAGCTTAAAGGGCTTGAATTTATAAAAGAACTTGATACTAAAAAATATTCAGATCTGCCAAGAGCTTATCAACGTAGAATTGAAGAGGCTCCTGTTACTCTCTATCTTATAAAGCCTGGAACTCCAAAAAATGTTAAATACAGTCTTTTTTACCGTATTAATACCGGGGGGCTTACCCTGAATCCCCAGGAAATTCGACATGCATTAAGCCAGAATGCAAATAATGGGCAGGCTTCAATTTTTTTAAGCAGTATTGCCGATGCTGAGTATTTTAAAGAGTGTGTCATGGCTTCTTCAAGAAGGATGTTGGATAAAGAGTTGATTTTAAGATTTGTCTCATTCAGACTTACAGATTTTAACCAATACCGAGAACCCATGATAAAACACTTAAATAATACCATGGAGACCCTGGGAACCCTTGATCAGCAGGTATTGGATACATTAAAAAATGATTTTAAAAATGCTGTCATGCTCTCTTGGGAACTGTTTGGAGCTGATGCATTTAGAAAATCCCTTGCTAAAAAAGAGTCAAAAAAGATGATCAACAGGGCATTATTTGAAGTTGTTACCACTGTTTTTTCTTTGCTGCCCTATGATGAAAGAGAAATTTTAAAAGCAAGAAAAGAAAAGAGTGTTCAAAAATTTATAAATTTATTGAATAACATTGAGTTTTATAATGCCATAACTGTTTCTACTACATATTCTGATAATGTAAGACTTCGTTTCAATAAAGTAAATGAGGTCGTTCAATCTATTGTCAAGGAGGCATAAAAATGCTTCACTCCATAACCATTGAGAACTATAAAATTCTTAAAAATATTAAACTAAACTTAAGTAACCTGACCCTTGTTTCAGGTTTGAACAGCATGGGTAAATCATCTTTAATCCAGGTTATGCTTCTGCTCAGGCAGTCTTTTGAACAGAAGGTTTTAACAGACAGGGGGCTGTTGCTTAACGGCAGCTATATAAATATCGGAAAGGGAAAAGATGCTTTATCCATAGATGCGGAAAACGAGATGTTTTCTTTTGTTCTTGAATGGGAAGATAAGAAAAACCTTGATATCAGTTTTAATTATAAAAGCAAATCTAATCTACAACCAATAAATAAACTGACACCTGACAAATTTGATTTCTCACAAGCTTTGTTTTCTGATAATTTTCAATATCTGGCAGCAGAAAGAACCGGCCCAAAGAACAGTTATCCGGTTTCAGAATATGATGTAAAAACTCTTAATTCACTGGGTAACAATGGTGAATATACTGCCCACTATCTTTTTGAAAATGGTGCAAAACAGCTTTTAAATAAAAAGTTACTACATGAAAAAGCCAAAAGTGCCACCCTGCTTGCCCAGGTGGATGCCTGGATGTCTGAAATTACCCCGGGAATTAAAATTACTGCCAATGTAATTGAAGATATAAATCAGGCAAGTCTTCATTACGAGTTTGAAACCGGAACAGGGTATACTGAAAAATTCAGACCGGAGAATGTTGGATTCGGGTTAACATATGTTCTGCCGGTCGTTACTTCCATACTTGCATCAAAAAAGGGAGATCTGATAATTATTGAAAATCCTGAGGCTCATCTTCATCCTGCAGGGCAGTCAGCAGTGGCAAAGCTTATGGCCAGGGCTGCTCAAGAGGGGGTACAGATTATTGTTGAGACCCATAGTGATCATTTTTTAAACGGTGCCAGGATAGCGGTATTGACTAAATTAATTGAGCCTGAAAACATATCACTTTTTTATTTTTTCAAACAATTAAATAATATTGAACATACAATCGATATGATACAACCCTTTATTGATAAAAATGGAAGGCTGGATGAATGGCCTGAAGGTTTTTTCGATGAATGGGATAAGAATCTTGATAAGTTGCTGGGGCATCTGTGATGCATGAGTTCCTGATCCTTAATGAAGAATCTCTCCCGTTTAAAACAAAAATTGATGCGAATAACCACCTGATTCACTTTTTTCAGGTTGTTAAAGTTGCATTTCAAGCCAGAGTCAGTCCCATTCGTGTGAGTGAACAATTTGACAGCCACTGGTATAACATTCTGCTGTCTGATAACTATTTTCTGCGGGAATGGATAAAAAACCAGGACAGGGATTATTCCATGCGTATTAAATCCCTGATATCCAGTACAGATATCCCTCAAATCCCCATTGACGATATTAATTGTGTTGACCACTTCAAATTATCGGAATTCTGTCTGGCATCAGATAATACAGTCAAAACGCCTTCCCTTGGTGCTGCATTTATGCTTGATGCGGTCGCCGTCAGTTTTTTAAGCAGTGATCTTTGGGATTTGTCAGGGATCGCTTTATTGTGGGATACAATTGATGAAAATGGAGAGATAGAGAAAAAAAAATGTGTTGCAAAAAATGCAGCCAGGGTTGAACATTGGAAAAGGCATTTTGAGCAGCTTCAAGAACAGCGAAAAGAGAGCAGTAGAAAGGGTACTCTTCTTTGGGATAAGAGGAATATTGAGTTTTCAAACCTGATTTTTTGCAATGACTGTAAAAAGAATTTTACTAACCTGTCAATCAACAGGGCAAATTATAACCAGCTCTGGAATAATCTTAAATTACTAAACGACAATATTTCTGAATGTAATTCTGACAAAAAATTAAAGAAACTGACACAGCTTAATTTTACCGATGAAAGCAGCAGAGTTAAAGAAAAATGATAATATCAGAAGGTTAGTACTCATAAAGATTTAAATTTAAAAAAGAACCAAAGATAAAGTACAAAGGCACAGGGCATAAGAATTTAAAGGTTCAAAAATAGTGCTGATTTTGAACCTTTAAATGAACCTATAAAGTTTTAACAGGATTAAGATGACGCAGATAATCAAATCCCTTGAAAAAATATTTAAAAAACACAGAATTGTCTTCTGGTACGATGCAAAAAAAGAGTTACGCAAAGATTATGAAGAACTTGAATTCCAAGACATTGAAAAAATTGAATTGAACAATAACGAGTTCAGGGTCAAGCATCGAATCCTTCGGGAAGAACCGGACAAGAAGTTTCTTTTATACCATGAAGCAGAGGCCCCTTCAGATCTGGACAACTGGCTTTTAGATGTTCAACTGGCATTTGGAGAGTTCAGGGCAGACCAGTCAGCCCTCCGGCTTAATGAACTTGGTCTGGGTATTGAATTTGTCGATATTGTCAATGATCATGCTGTGTTTTTTAACGCCGCTAAAAGAAGAGAAAAATTAAAAAAGATCCTTGCGTCCGATGACACACAAAATGCTGTCAGGATAAAGATGCTTGCCGTATGTGCAGCATCAGAGCCACGGCTAGATGATATTCTTGAAAATCTTCTTTCCGAATCTGCCGTTAAAAAGGATGAGAAACTAAAGCTTATTGAAAACAGTGGTCTTGACGCATTTTTGTGGAACCGGCTGGAATTGAGTTTTGGTTATACATCTGATTCACCCGGGATTAAGGATTTTACGATTGGGCTGTTTAAATCATGCTACGACATGAGTCTGGGCAATGATTCAAATCTTGTTCCTGATGCATTGGTATTTCTCAAACGCTGGAAAGACAGCGTTAAACATCAGAAGGCGTTTGAAACATTATCAAAAGAATGTGCCGATATCCTGGCCATTGAAAAAGATCTTCAGACAAGAGACATCGCGTCTCTTGAGGAGATTGATTCCTTTGAACTTGTGGATCTGAAAATATTAAGCGATCTGGTCAAGAGTGTTGTGGATCAGACTGTTTCATCCGGTGACCGGGAACGCTTAATCAGAAAAAGAAAGTTAAGTCACTGGTACAAAACATACAAAGCTCTCTACCAGGCCATTGATTATGGGGCACGGTTCATCAAATTTCTGGATGAGACTGAATTTGCCATCGAATCCATGGATGATGGACTAACCAAATATGCCAATTATTGGTATCGCCTTGATCAGCTTTATCGTAAATATATTTTCCATACCAGACAATCGGGCGAGGTCTCAATGCTCAAGGCGCTCTCAGATAAGGTTGAAAATATGTATTCCAATAATTATCTGCTGACGGTCAATAATAATTGGCAGAATCAGGTTGATAAATGTGACTGCTGGGGCAAAACCCGTATAGAATTTCAAAGACACTTTTTTCAGCAACAGGTGGTCCCCTTTCTTAACGACAAAAAAAAAGTGTTTGTTATTATCTCAGATGCCCTGCGGTATGAAATCGGGCATGAACTTCTCAGCCGTATCAGACAGGAAGACAGGTTTGATGCCAAAATCTCCCCAATGCTGACCACACTTCCCAGCTTCACCCAGTTGGGCATGGCATCTTTGTTGCCCAACAAGGACATACGGTTTTCAGACAATCATTCAACCACAGTTTTTGTGGACGGGAAAAGCACTCAAGGCACGGAAAACAGATCAAAGATTCTCCAGAATGCTGTAAGCGGAGCAGCCAGGGCCATGAGAGCGGATGAACTCATGGGAATGAATAAAACCGAATGCCGAGAACTGTTTCGGGAACATGATGTGGTTTATGTCTATCACAATCTGATTGATGACACCGGAGACAAAAAAGAGTCGGAAGGCCGGGTTTTTAATGCGGCTGAAGATACCCTTGAGGCGTTAATAAAAATTATAAAGAAACTGGTTTCAGCCAATGCCACCAATCTTTTAGTGACTTCGGATCATGGGTTTATCTATCAGGATCGGGTGCTTGAAGACAGTGATTTTCTTGGCACTGATATCTCCGGCATAGAGGCGTTGCATCGTGACAGGCGTTTCCTTCTTGGTAAAGACTTGCCACAGAGTACCGGCATGAAATGCTTTACTGCAAAACAAGCCGGTATTGAAGGTGATATGGAAATCCAGATACCCAAATCCATTAACAGATTACGGTTAAAAGGGTCTGGCTCCAGGTTTGTTCATGGGGGGGCAACATTGCAGGAAGTGGTTGTTCCTGTCATCAATATCCATAAAAAACGGACGAGTGATATCTCCAAAGTGGGTATTGATATCTTTAGCGGATCTACATCGTTTATAACCACCGGCCAGTTCGCAGTAATTTTTTATCAGGCTCAGCCGGTTACGGATAAAGTTCAATCAAGATCATTGCGGGCCGGGATCTATTCAAAAAATAACGATCTTGTTTCAGACTGCCACAATCTGAACTTTGAATTCACTTCTGAAAATCCAAGAGAAAGAGAATTAAAAATACGGTTTGTCCTGACCCAAAAGGCTGATGACCAGAATGAACAGGAGGTCTATTTGCGCCTTGAAGAAAAGGAGCCGGGAACCGCTTACTTTAAAGAATATAAATCAGCACGTTATGTGATAAGAAGATCATTTACCAGTGATTTTGACTTTTAGGGATAACTATTATGACAGCGCTTGATGACAAGATAAATGAACATTTTTCAGGACTCGTTGTTCGAAAAGATCTGGTTAAAACAGTCAAAGGCAACGCCATTGTTCCTTCCTATGTTCTTGAATATCTGCTGGGGCAGTATTGTGCCACGGCAGATGAAGAAAGCATCAAAACAGGGATTGATACTGTTAAAGATGTCTTAAGAAAGCACTATGTTCATCGGAATGAATCAGGATTGATCAAGTCTGTTATCAGGGAGAAAGGCCGTCATAAGATTATTGATAAAGTCAGTGTTGCCCTTAATGATGCAAAAGATGTATATGAAGCATCTTTTGCCAATCTGGGGATCAAAAAAGTTTTAGTTGATTCAGATACGGTAAAAAAACATCCCAAACTTCTTGTCAGCGGGGTCTGGACCATTGTGGATATGGAGTATGAACATTTCGAGGACAAGTCAACCTCACCCTGGATCATCAACAAACTCAAACCCATCCAGCTTTCGCATTTTAATTATGATAATTATATTGCCGCAAGAAAACAGTTCAACACGGATGAATGGATAGACCTTTTGGTCCAAAGTATCGGTTTTAACCCTGAAAAGCTGGGCAAAAGAAGTAAACTTCTGCAATTGGTCCGTCTGATACCATTTTGTGAACGAAATTATAATCTGATTGAGCTTGGCCCAAAAGGGACAGGCAAATCTCATGTCTTTTCCGACTTTTCTCCCCATGGCATCCTGATATCAGGCGGAGAGATCACCGTACCCAAGTTGTTTGTAAACAATAATTCCGGTAAAATCGGCCTTGTAGGATATTGGGATATAGTTGCATTTGATGAGTTCGCAGGTAAGAAAAAAAGAGTGAACAAAGCACTTGTGGATATCATGAAAAATTACATGGCCAACAAATCCTTTTCCCGGGGGGTGGAGACCATCGGTGCAGAAGCATCCATGGTATTTGTTGGAAACACCCGGCATACTTTGCCGTATATGCTCAAGCACACGGATCTCTTTGATGAATTGCCGGAACAGTATTATGATTCAGCGTTCCTGGATAGAATCCACTTTTACCTTCCCGGCTGGGAAGTGGACATTATCCGTGGAGAGATGTTTTCCAATGGATATGGATTTGTAGTGGACTATCTTGCTGAAATCTTAAGGTCACTCAGAAACCATGATTACTCAGACCTGTATGCTCAACACTTTAACCTGGTAAGCGATATTTCAACCAGGGATAAGGACGGTATAAATAAAACCTTTTCCGGCATGATGAAAATTTTATTTCCTCACAAAGAGGCAACTGAAAAAGAGATAAAAGAGGTGCTGCAGTTTGCAATTGAAGGCAGAAAAAGGGTGAAAGACCAACTGATGAAAATTGATTCCACCTATGCTGCTGTAAGATTTGCATACACCTGCAATGATGGTGGAAAAACCATCCATGTGAAGAGCCTTGAAGAGGAAGAGTATCCTCAGTATTTTGGTTCGTTTCAAGACAAAGAATCTGAAACTGAAATTGATCCGCAACAACTTGAGCAGCCCCGGGTTCAAGACGCTGCCAAGGAAAAATTATCCGAACTCAAAGAAAGACAGGTCATTGTGCAAGAAAATCAACGTGGCGTAACATATGACAAGCTCTTTGATCAGTATCTCCAGGGTGCCAGAAAAATAACAGTGACAGATTCATATATCCGTATTTTTTATCAGATCAGAAACTTCATGGAGTTTCTTGAAACCATAGCCAAGATCAAACCTAAAGACGATGAAGTGAAAGTCCACCTGATAACGGCGGAAGATGAATTCAAAGGCCCGCAGCAGGTGGAAAATTTCATGAAGATCCAGGAGAATTGCGCCATAGCCGGAGTTAGATTTTCGTGGGAATTTGATGAAAACCAGATCCTCCATGCGCGGCATATTGTTACCGACCATGGCTGGAAAATCCTATTAGACCGGGGCCTTGATATTTTTCAGCACTATGAAATGAATGATTCGTTCTCCCTGAGCAACCGGCTTCAGCAATATAGATCCTGCAAGGCTTTTGAGATCACCTATTTGAGAGTTGACAGCTGATATCAAAGGATTGCGGAAGAATAAAAAATAAGAACAAAAGCAATTTGATTATAAAATGTTTTTGCATGATAAAAAAACAGGTTGACAAAAAATAATGGTTTATTAATATGCGCCAAGCATCATCATGAAGATGATATATTTTTAAGTACAGTGTAAATAAATATAAAGCAGCATCATAAAAATACAAAGCCACGAAGGCAGTGTCCCGGTGAACCGGTACTGGATTGGTGGTTTTTTTTTATGGGAAAAGACAGCCGCCTGAAAAACAGACAATGTAACAAATACTTCTATCAAAATTAAATGGAGGAATATATGCCCCGAATCTTTTTTGCAAAGGCGGCCACCCGGAATAAAATTTTTTTATCAAATTTTATTCTTTTACTTGCAGGCCTTCTGGCTTTTCCGGTTTTTATTTTTGCCGGAGATTCCGTTGAAAATGAAAAAATTTATAGCCTGGATGAAATCGTGGTATCCACAACCCGAAATGAAATACTGGTCAGTGACGCAGCACAAAGTGTCACAGTGCTTTCAAAAGAAAAAATCATGGCCTCGCCTTTTGAGCGGGTGGAAGACATTATTCGCATCGTTCCGGGGGTCTACAATACCCGGCATTTTGCAACACAGACAAGCGGGGTTTCAAATCCCATCACCGTTCGCGGTGTCGGCGGAAACAGGGTTCTGCTTCTGGTTGACGGTGTGCCGCAAAACGATAATTTTAACAACTCCATTGCCTGGGTGGCCTGGGGACACATCCCCAAGGAGGCCATTGAGCGCATTGAAATTGTCAGGGGGCCGACGTCTGCCATGTATGGATCAGAAGGAATCGGCGGGGTGATTCATATTATCACCAAAAAATCCGAAATCAATCGCAAGACCTCTGTCCGGGCCGAGGCTGGCACCTCAGACACCTATGCCGGCAATGTCTTTCACAGCCAGACAATAAATAATTTCGGCCTGCTGATTGCCGGCGGGTATGAGGAGTCAGACGGTTTTTATATGACGCAAGATCCTGAAGACTACGAGATCAAAAGGCACAGGGAAAGCGGAAAAGTTTTCGGGAAGGTGAGCTATGATTTGGATGATGTCTCAAGTTTGGATTTTGCCGCCTTGTATTATGATCATGAAACCGGTAAGGGGCGGCAATTTTTTTATGATGAACTTCAACTGAATCAGTACTCAATGAATTATACCCGGCAAATAGGCGGCAACATGGACATTAAGGGGCTGCTGTATTACAACCGTGCTGACAAAAGCGCTTACCAGGACAGTTCCAAGGATAATTTTGCAACGCTTATTCGCAGAGAAGATGCGCCTTCATCAACATGGGGTGCGGACGTACAGACCACAATGCCGATCAGCGACAGCATAAAGCTTACCCTGGGAACAGCTTTTAAAAATGTTTGCTGGGATTATGACGACGAGTTTGTCGGCAGCAACAGGGATGAAGGGGCAAAAGGCGTCCAGCAGCAACTTTCTCCTTTTGCCAATATGGATATTAATTTTATGGAAAAGCAATTGATTGTCAATATGGGTGCCCGCTATGACTGGATTAAAACCAGGGACGGTGCCAATTGGGATGATGACCCGGATGCTGGTGCGGCTTATAGTAACAAGTACGGATCAGATGAAGACAGCAGCTTTTCACCGAAACTTGGCATTACTTATCACCTGGATGATAAAACCACTTTGCGTGCCTCGGGCGGCAAGGGGTTTCGTGCGCCGAGCCTGTTTGAGCTTTACAAGGTACATGTGCGCGATGGCGGCAAATCATTTCGGCATGCCAATCCTGAACTGGAACCCGAAGAGATATGGGCGTATGATATTGGAGTACAAAGAATGCTGCTGGAAAAGCTCCAGGGCCGCCTGACATTTTATCAATCATTTGCCAGTGATTATATCGGCACCCGGCTGACAAACTCCTATCAGAAAGGGGGGAAAACTTACAATGAATACGTTCTGGACAACATCAGCGAAGTTGAAATGCACGGGATTGAGGCGGAGTTGAACTGGTATCCGGCAAGCAATGTATCAATTTTCACAAATTACACCTGGAATGTTTCAAAAATCAAGGAAAATGAGGCCAATTCATTTGAAGAAGGACAGTATCTGACCAATGACCCCAAACACAAATTTCATGCCGGCGTAACCTATCAGAATCCAGAGCTTTTCAATGCCACCCTGCTATTGAATTACTATATTGATAAATACTACAATGTGGATGAAATTACCCAGGATACGGACGATTTCTGGAGCGCGGATATAAGTGTTTCCCGCCGGTTTTTTAACGGGATAACGGTTTACCTGAATATGGAGAATATTTTTGACAGCGTGGACAATGAGGCCATTGCTCCGGGAACCATATGTTCGGGTGGTTTAAAATTCGAGTTTTAAATGTTTTTTTCAAAAACCAATTAACTATCAACGGATTCTTGCCAAACCGGTTGCGGCAGGAATCTGTTTGATCAAAAAGTTCACAAACAAAGGAATTTAAATTCATGAAAAAATTACTAACATTGACAATAATGCTTTTTATACTGTTTTTTGCAGTCGCATCCCATGCACATCATTTATGGATTGAGGCAGGCGATAATGGCTGCTACACAGTGAAGCGCGGTATGATTACACAACGGACAGACATCTATAACCCTGTCTGTGTCACGGAAATCAGAGCATATGCCGAAAATGAAAAACAAATATCCATTGACCGGGTCAACGAGACTGAGCAGGTGGTTTTCAAAACTGAAACACCGGCTGCCATGGCCAGTGTTGTCAGCAAATGGGGACATCGTGTCAATACAACCAGGGGTAAAAAACTTATGAACCGCCAGGAGGCTGAATCTGCAGGTTTTAAAGTTGTAAGCGCGTTTTTTTCAACACAGTTTTCAAAAACCCTGTTCTTGCCGTCCAGTTTGACTCAAAAGCCGTTGGGATTAAAATTTGAAATGGTTCCAATTACTGATCCAATGGGAGCCAAACCAGGTGAACCGCTTTCTGTTAAACTTTTGTATGAAGGCAATCCTCTGGCAGGGGCATCTATTATTATGAGGGGCGGACAGGAGTTTAAAACCGATAAAAACGGTGTGGCTCAAATCAATTTAAAAGACAAAGGAGTTCAACTGCTTTATGCCAGGCACAATGTTCCTGCTGAAAACAACAGTGAACTGGATTTTTTGAGGTTTATGACTTTTTTAACATTTGAGGTAACACCATGAAAACTTTTACTTGTTTATTTTTCGTTTTATTTGTTCTGGCTTTGCCGGTCGTGGCTGCTGCCCATGGTACAGACTACTCTCTTGTCATGGAAGAACAAGTCATTGCAGTAAAATTTTTTTATTCGGATAAAGAACCCATGCGCTATTCAGAAGTGCTGATTTTCAGTCCGGAAAACAATGAGGTTGAATATCAAAACGGCCGGACTGATCAAGAGGGTCGGTTTGCCTTCTGCCCGAACAAGCCTGGAATGTGGGGCATTAAAGTCAATGACGGTATGGGGCACGCGGTGAATACAACAATAACAGTAAATCCGTTAACAGTTCCTGGTGAAAAGACCCCCAACGTAACACAAAAGAAAAAAAATCTTTTTGCCGAATCTTCCATGTGGCTCAGAATATTTTTCGGCTTAAGTTTGTTGCTGAACATCTTCTGGGGATTGCAAACCTGGAAAGGAAATCATAAATGACGCATGACCTAATTTTACATGAGATGTATGGAGTTGGCCTGAAATATTTTTACCAGCGCTGTTTTTTTATTTCATACTGCTGTTTTTTTTTGTTAAAGTCTTCTCTTAAAACAAATCCGGTATAATCAGCATCAAGTGCCCAATTGGTATGCCTGAACTGAACAATTAAGCCTTTGGGGAGGGTTGCTTTTTGGGCATCTATGACAGGAATGTTTTTGTCTTCTTTGTACAAACTCAATATGGTTTTGCCAAGTTCCGCTTTCTCTTTTTCAGAGCTTATTTTCATCTTTTTTAAAGAAGAAATGCTGTTTGACATATTAATAAATAGATCTCCATATTCATCATATTTCTTTTTTGACTCTTGTTCTAATCTTCTTTTGTTTTTTTTGAGTTCAAGGATTTTGTCCATATCATCCTTTGATTTTTGGGATCGTTTGCTTATGGATTCGATTTCGTTTTCAATGTCTGAGGTGTCTTTTTTTTCAAGGTTATCAAATAAAACCCGAATCTCTTCCTGGGAGACTTTAATATCACTATTTAATTCCTGTATTTTGGCGTTGATCTTTTCGATTTTTGTTTTACAGGCGATAACCTCAACAGAATCACCGACAATCAATTTGCAGTCGCTCTCAAATACGGTTTTTCGAAGAATTATTTTATTTCTTGCTCGAATTATTGATGAAAATAATTTTGAGTTAGTGATAATACAAAAATTATTACACGAAATGATCGAACTCGAAACTTTGTTATAAGGTGTACTGTCCGTAGATTTTGAATTTTCTATCAGGATGTTTTTTTCACTATTCACCGTACTGTTGAGAACCGAGGGTATCGTTACAGAACCTTTGGAAATGATTTCAGCATTGACGGCCTGTTTTTTTATTATCACATCGCCACTGGTTACAACATGCCCTTTAAAAATATCAGCAATCAGCTTTCGGCATTTTATTTTGACATTTTTTTCTACAATGCCATGAACATCAACATCGCAGTCGTGGTTTATGGCAGGGTTGTCGCAGGATAAATCAGCCGGGATAACGATAATGGGAGAAACGGAAATAACACCTTTATCTGAAATGGTTGGCACACCATCACAGGTTGCCAGAAAAGAATCTTTTTTTTTGATGACATTGGAACCTTTGGTAATATCAGTCGCCCCTTTTGGAGCTATGACAAAATTTCTGTTTACATTGAATCCGGATTCTCCCGGAATTCGGATGAGTGTCAGAAGATTTGAATGTTTTGAAACAATGGGAGGAAATGTTTGTGTGTTATCCAGAGCGTCTGGTGAGGTAAAATTTATTTTTGGGATAAATTTTTCAGGAATTGGTTCGGTTCCTCTGGCAACGGTTATTTTTTCGCCTGGTTTGATTTTGTTTTCAAGCAACTTGTGAATGGCATTGGTGATGATTCCATAGGTGATCTTTTTATTGTATAACCAGAGTGTAATATTGTTTGTTGTCATTGAACTGGGGATTTCTTTGTTAACTTGCAGCTGCGCCTGTATTCTGTTTTTTGAATAGATCAGCTGAAAATAAGAATCCAGTTGATTAATCATTTCCCGCTGGGCGTCTTTTATGTTTCCTCCTAATTTCAAGTTGATAATTTCGATTTTTTTCTTCATTTGTTTTTTAACAATTTTTCTGCGGTCTTTTTCAGAAAGACCAAAATCTTCGACAAGGATATCTCCTATCCATCTTGGTGTGTTGATTTGTTCCGGGTTTTGGTTCTTGCTATTCGGGGTGCCGCTATGTCTCTTTTTATAAGCCTCTCTTTCTAAATTCTGGAGTTTTAAAGCCTCTTTGATTTTTTCTTTATTCATTAAGTTTTCTTTAACAACAAGCACGCCAAAAACAGCGTTTTTTTCCTGTTCTTCAATAGCTGATTGGCAGATGGACCTGAGGGTTTCCTCCCAATCTTCTTCTAAAATTCTGTTTTGAAGCAATAAAATTTCATCTCGGGTTTCAGGGGTCATCTCTTTTTTATGAACCAAAATATCCCCAATGATATGGTTTTTATGTGTTTTTTGATAAAGCCGGGTTTGATCAACAAGGGCTTTGTCGATAATATCTTTTGTGACAAATTTATTTTTTACAGCTATTTCACCGAACTTTCGGTCCATTGCCTTGATTTCCAGATGCTTTAAACCATTGTGAAGAAAGTCAAGTTGTGATGCCTCCAACAGTCCGGTTTCCAGCAGTATAATATCAATATTTTTAACCCTTTTGCGTAAAAAATCATCAGTGATTTGCGTGAGCAGATTTGAAAAAATAACTTTTTGTTCAGATAGCTTTTTTTGAAAAGAGTTTTCATCTTCCTGTTCAATGTTTTTTTTCTGAATCAGCGTATTTTTTAAAAGTTGTTGGGCAAGCTTTATGATAATCTGATTGTATTTAAACTGTTCTTTAATAATGATCTGTGGAGAAATGAAGTTATGGGACTCAAGAATTTTATCAATGGTAGATTGCTGTCCTAGCTTAACAGCATCTTCCAAAATCTTTCGAATACTTTTATATTGTCCTTTTGAAATAAGTTTCTTTGTTAAAATGATTTCAAGGATTTTTAGATTGGAACGAAACATTGACAGTATGTTTTGATCTTCCCGGCTTTTTATTTGAGGAATTGATGCGTTCATAAGTTTTCCGGCCAGTTGCAAATTTTCACTGACAAGCCTTTTAAGAGTTTAATTTTACCTGTTTTTAGCCAATAAAAATAAGAGTCAAGATAGCAAAGTTAAGAGAATTAATGCAAGTTAATACGGCTATTTTCGATGATTTTAAATCAAATATTAATATATTTTTTTTGTTTTTCCGGCTTCTACAGGGTTTTCTTGTTTTTGAATTTCAGAACTGATAAGAAAAGGTCATGTTTGATGTTGCTATCATAGGGGCGGGGCCTGCCGGAACAGCGGCTGCTTTTGATCTTTTATTAAAAGGGTTAAAGGTGCTGATTATGGATAAGTATGAATTTCCCAGGAAAAAAGCCTGTGCCGGCGGGATTACACCCAAGGGGTATCATCTGTTCGGGTATGATATCTCTTCCATGGTAAAAAGAGAGTGCAGCACCGTAAAAATTAGTCCGCATAATAAAAAGTCATTTTTTATCAAAGATAACAACACGCTTTGCTATATGACCAAAAGGGAAGATCTGGATCTTTTTTCTTTAAACAAGGTTATGGAAAAGGGCGCGGATTTTCGGGTGATAAAAA
Organism: Desulfobacula phenolica; assembly: GCF_900105645.1. Classification (NCBI taxonomy): domain Bacteria; kingdom Pseudomonadati; phylum Thermodesulfobacteriota; class Desulfobacteria; order Desulfobacterales; family Desulfobacteraceae; genus Desulfobacula; species Desulfobacula phenolica. The sequence continues at coordinate 524,836 of NZ_FNLL01000001.1, forward strand.
AGATTCAATCCATTGAAGAAACCCCGCTTTTTGTAGAGATCCATACGGATTCGGAATGTTTCAGGGCATCGTATCTGATTGGTTCGGACGGTGCCAACAGTATTGTCCGGCGGTTTGTTTCAAAGGGCCGGTTTTATCAAAAGCAATTTGCCATTGAAGCGGATGTTAAGATCGACAGGCCGGACATGTATCACATGGAGTTTGATTTTTCAAAGTCGCGCAATGGTTATTATTGGATTTTTCCCAAAGATGATCATGTGAATATCGGGATTTATTCGGTTGATTCAAATGCAAGGCTGCAGACTCAGCAGCTTTTTGACTATGCTGATGAAAAGCTTCATTCAAAACGGCTTGATGCCGTTAAGGGTTATCCCGTTTGCACGGGCGGGTTTGATTATCGACCTGATTTAAAACGGATTCTTCTTGCAGGGGATGCTGCAGGTTTGTCTGAGCGGCTGCTTGGGGAAGGTATTTTTTTTGCCGTGAAAAGCGGGCAGGCGGCTGCCTGGGCCATTCTGGAAGCAGAGCTGCACGCATTGTCAGCCAGGGATCTTTATTTGGAAAAATTAAAAGCCATCCAGGCGGATTTACGGGTTTATGATTTGAGTTCAAAGTGGTTTTACACGTTCCCTGGCTTTTCATTAGCGGCAGTATCATTTCCATTTATTCATAAACGGTTTGCAAAGGGTTATGCAGACGGGAAAACCATAACCCAAATCCTTTATGGCAAAGCGGCTGCAACAAAAAGCAGATAGATATCTATAAAATAGCAAAATTGTAACAAGAAATGTTATTAAATAGTTATGTATAATTATTTAATAACATTTTTGTATGTATAAAATAACATAAATGTTATTAATTCTCTTTTGGCTTGAAAAGCTTCCTGTATTAATTTCTCTTATATTTCAAATACTTAACTTTATTTCTATCTGTTATTTTGATTGTGGCACTCCTTTTGCTCTAAAGAAATACAAATGATTTTTAATTATTATAAAAGGAGAGCGAAATGAAAAACATACTGGCAGTCATTAAACCTTTTAAGGTGGATGAAGTAAAAGATGCCTTGGCAAAAATTGATATCAAGGGCATGACTATTTCTGAGGTCAAGGGGTTTGGTCGCCAGAAGGGTCATAAGGAGATTTACAGGGGTGCGGAATATCAGACGGATTTTGTCCCCAAGGTCGAGATCAAAATTGTTGTGGTTGATGATCAGGTGGATGAAGTGGTTAAAACCATTATTGAAGCTGCAAAAACCGGGAAAATCGGAGATGGGAAAATTTTTATTATGCCGATTGAAGATGTAATTAGAATCAGAACCAATGAGGTCGGTATCGAAGCATTATAGCGGAAAAGGAAAAGGAGAAGAATAAAATGAAAAAGTTGGCGCTAACAATTATTTGTTTTTTGGTATGTTCAGTTTCCGTAGTCTGGGCAGGTGATGATGCACCCACCATAACGTCCAATAAAGCGGCCATTGATCTGGTCCAGTCCCATGCGGATTATGTATGGACCCTTGTTGCAGCCATGATGGTGTTTTTTATGCAGGCCGGATTCACCATGGTTGAAACCGGTTTCACACGGGCTAAAAATGCCGTCAATATCATGATGAAAAATTTGATGGATTTTTCCATGGGGTCTATTGTGTATTGGGCTGTCGGGTTCGGTCTGATGTTTGGAGTGTCTAAAACCGGTTTTTTCGGCACATCCGGTTTCTTTTTAAGTGATTTCAAGGTGGGCGAAGACCCATGGGTACTGGTATTCTGGATGTTCCAGGCTGTATTTGCCGCCACGGCCGCCACTATTGTATCAGGTGCCATGGCGGAAAGAACCAAATTTTCAGGATATCTCATCTATTCCGTGGTAGTTTCAGGACTGATCTATCCGATTTTCGGCAGCTGGGCATGGGGTAGCCTGTTCAATGGAAGCGGATGGCTTGAAGGGCTTGGATTTATCGATTTTGCAGGATCAACGGTCGTTCATTCAGTTGGTGGATGGGCAGCTCTTGCAGGTGCCATGATTTTAGGGCCCCGCCTTGGAAAGTACACCAAAGAGGGAAAAGTCAGACCAATACTGGGGCACAACATACCCCTTGCTGCCATAGGGGTTTTTATCCTCTGGCTGGGATGGTTCGGGTTTAACCCGGGGTCAACCACTGCTGCATCCAAAGATATAGCCATGATTTTTGTCAATACAAACCTTTCTGCAGCAGCAGGTGCCATCATGGCCATGGTGGTATCCTGGATAAAGTTTGGAAAACCCGAAGTCGGCATGAGTTTGAATGGTGCCCTGGCCGGTCTTGTGGGAATTACTGCCGGATGTGCCAATGTGACACCTGCAAGCTCAATCGTGATCGGTGCCGCAGCAGGCGTGATTGTTGTATTCTCAGTTGTGTTTTTTGATAAGATCAGAATTGATGACCCAGTGGGTGCCATTTCAGTTCATGGTGTCTGCGGTGCCTGGGGAACACTTGCCGCAGGTATTTTTAATATGGACGGCATTACATTGAAGATAGTTGCTGTTCAGTTAACCGGGATCATATCCTGTTTTGCCTGGACATTCCCTTTGGCCTATCTTTTGTTCAAATTGATTGATGTGACAATAGGATTAAGAGTATCCAGAGAAGAAGAATTGGAAGGGCTGGATTCCACGGAGCATGGGGGAAATGCATATCCTGATTTTACCACTATTAATCACGGCACCATGGGAATTTTTGGCGGAACCGGCAGTCCTAAGCATGAGGCAACCTGTGCTTATAGCTCTGATAGCGCTTCTGGTGTTTCTGTTGCTTCTGCATCCGGAAAATTAATCAAGCAAACTTAAACCTGACAAAGAGGTGTTAAGACAATAAAAAACCTGTCACCCTTTTTTATTATGAGGTGACAGGTTTTTTTATATTATCTTTTGGCTTACATTTTCTTTTTCAAGATCCGTTGCTTTGCTTGAAAAAATATGCTGTAAAACAATAATTAAAATCAAAGAATAATGTTCAAAATCCTGCGAAGCGGTTCAGCCGCGCCCCAGAGCAACTGGTCTCCAACTGAAAACGCAGTCAGGTAATCATCTCCAAGGTTCATTTTCCTGACACGGCCGACAGGAACCGTCAATGTCCCTGTAACTGCTGCCGGGGTCAGATCTTTGATGGAGTCTTCTTTTGAATTGGGAACCACTTTAACCCAGTCATTATTTTCAGCCAGCATGGCTTGGATTTCATTGAGCGGCACATTTTTTTTCAGCTTAATGGTAAAAGCCTGGCTGTGACATCTCATAGACCCTATCCTTACACATTGACCGTCAATGGGAATGGGATTGTCTGATCTCCCGATTATTTTATTTGTTTCAACAAATCCTTTCCACTCTTCTCTTGTCTGACCATTGTCCATTGCCCTGTCAATCCATGGAATCAGACTTGCAGCCAGCGGAACTGCCCAGTTTTGAACGGGAAAATCATTGGATCGCATGGTGTCGATTACATTCTTGTCCAGATCAAGAATAGCTGAGGCCGGATTTTCAAGAACAGGGGAGGCCATATTGCCTATGGTCTGCATCTGGGCCACAAGCTCTTCCATGTTTTTAGCACCTGCACCGGATGCTGCCTGGTATGTCATGGAGGTCAGCCATTCGATCAGATTATTTTCAAACAACCCGCCCAGGGCCATGAGCATGAGAGATACGGTACAATTGCCGCCAATATAATTTTTAATACCGTCGGACAGAGCATTATCAATGACCTTGCGGTTTACAGGGTCCAGAACGATAATGCTTTTGTCATCCATTCTCAAGGTGGATGCGGCATCAATCCAGTATCCGTCCCAGTTTTTTTCAGCAAGCTTGGGCCGAACCTCTTCAGTGTATGATCCGCCCTGGCAGGACAGGATAATATCCATGTCCAGCAGCTGGTCAATATCATAGGCATCAACCAGCGGGGGTGTTTTGATGCCCACATCCGGAGCTTGCTGACCAGCCTGGGATGTTGTGAAAAAAAGAGGGGTAAAGCGTTTGAAATCATTTTCCGTTATCATTCTTTCCATGAGTACGGAGCCAACCATTCCACGCCAACCAATAATTCCAACTTTTTTCATAATCCTCTCCTTAGGTTATAATGTTCCCTGTAAAGGGCAGGGTTATCTTAAATTATGTTTTTCAGCCCAGTCATTCACATGAATGGGTGATTCAAGTACGGTTACGCCCGCTTTTCGAAAAGAGGACACTTTGCCTTCATAGGTTCCTGCTGATCCTCGGACAATGGCACCTGCATGCCCCATTTTTTTGCCTTGCGGGGAAAATCGTCCGGCAATAAAGGATGCAACCGGTTTTTTCATATTATTGGCGATAAAATCAGCAGCTTTTTCTTCTTGTTCTCCTCCAACTTCACCAACAACAATAACTGCATCGGTATCGTCATCATTTTCAAACATTTCAAGGATTTGTGGTAAATTACAAAAAACAACAGGATCCGCTCCCATGCCGACAACTGTGCTTTGACCAACATTTTTTTCAGAAAGGATACCGGCAAATTCATAGGACAGGGTTCCTGACCTTGAAATAACGCCCACCCGGCCAGGCTCAAAAAGCGAAGCAGGCATGATGCCCATTTTCCCTTTGCCCGGAGATAAAATTCCAGGGGTGGTAGGTCCCAAGGCTATGACATTTTTTTCATTGGCATAGTCCCTCATTTTCATTGCATCATGCACAGGAATATGTTCGGGTACTATGACAATCAAGTCAATGCCGGCATCAACGGTTTCCAGAAAAGCATCAAGAACAAATATGGCCGGCACAAAGAAGACCGAGGCGTTTGCGCCGGTTTGTTTCACCGCCTCGTCCACATAATTAAAAACCGGCAGACCTTCAACAGTCTTGCCGCCCTTGCCCGGTGTTACGCCACCTACTATTTTTGTCCCGTAATCAAGCATCCATTTGGTTTGAACACTTCCGATTTTTCCGGTTATTCCCTGTACAATTACGCGGGTATCATCATTAAGAAGAATACTCATTTTTACCTCTATATTTAATTTTTTCAGTCCATTTGTTCTGCAGATTATTGTCTTGCCGAATTGCTGTCTTGCTGAATTGTTATGTTACCAGACGATTACTTTAGAAGGGCAATCAGCTTGTCAACTGCAGTTTCAGTCGCTGCTTCGGTTACAACATGGACACCACCGGATTTTAAAATTTCCCATGTTTCCTCCTGGTGATTTCCAAGAGCCTTTGCAACAATAGGAATGGTCAGATTATGTTCTTTGATGTATTTTACAATCCCTTTAGCCCCTTCATGAATGGGATTGATGCCGCCATATATGTTGATGAAGATGGCTTTCAAATCTTTCATCATGATCAACTCCATGCATTTATAGAGAAGATCTGCCGTGATACCGCCGCCTGTTTCAAGGAAGTTTGAAGGTTTTAATTTATTGCCGATAATATCCATTGATGCCATGCCCAGACCTGCACCGGACGAAATCAATCCAATATCTCCTTCAAGATCAACATAGGTAACCCCAATTTCTTTTCCCTTGTTTTCAAGGGAATTTCCCGCTCGGTTTTCACTGGGCAATGCCAGGGATTTTTTAAGTCTGAACATGGCGGAGTCATCAATTTCAAGAACCGCGTCAACCGCCACAATTCCACCGTTTTTTAAAATGACAAGGGGGTTGATTTCAGCTATGATGGCCTCGTATTTTTCAAACACTTTATAAAGACGCACCAGGATGTCAGAGCAGGCATTTAAAGGTTTTGAGGATAGATTAAGCTGTCGTAACAATTTTTGTGCTTGGTAAGGATAAAAACCAAATTTTGGATCTATTTTTACAGAGGCGATCTTGTCGGATGATTCTTTTGCGGTTTTTTCAATATGAACACCGCCTTCAGTGCTGACAACAACAATTGGTTTTCCTGAATAGCCGTCAATCGTGATTGCCATATAAAGCTCTTTTGCAATATTTGCTTTTTCACTGATCATGATCTCTTTGACACGACAGCCTTTTATTTCCATATTCAAAAGCTCATCCGTCATTATTTCAAGTTCGTCCGATGAGTCGGCAACCTTGATTCCCCCGGCCAGTCCGCGTCCTCCAACAAGGACCTGTGATTTAAGAACGACCGGATATCCAATCTCATCCGCCATTTTTAAGGCGCCTTCAACAGTTCTTACGACTCCTCTTCTTGGAACAGGTATGCCAAATTTTTCGAAAATTTCCGCGCCTTCATACTCGTGTAATCTCATAATTAATTCCTGTTAAATTCAAATTTTATGAATTTTCTTTTATATTTTTTTTGAATAATCAACTCAAAAATTTAAGAAAAAATAAGGGTTATGTCAATGAAAAATTATTGCCAATGTTATGTTTGTCAATATTTAACATATAATATCAGGTAGTTATAAAAACACTTGACAAGTTGTTAAAATATATTTTAAAAAGAACAGTGGTTTGATGAGCCACCAGGCAAAGAAAATAAAGCCATTTTTTTGCTTGTATTAATGAAGCAGGCAACGCAAAATAATTATCGTTTTTCAGCGATTTTTTTATTTTGGTTGATCAAAAAGATTTTATGTATGGATGTGTTGAATAGTGGTTTTTGGAATTTAAGTATTAGTTAAAAATAAATCGCATATGTTATTTTGAACGGCTTTTTATTTTATTTTTATACTGTAAAAATTGAACGAATTTAGTATAAATTTAATTTCTTTATCTTCAGTTTACCCAACTAAAACCTCTCGGCTTGATATTAAACATTATTATCAAGATCACCAAAAACTCCATATCAGATAAAATTATTATTAATTTTTAAAGTGAAGGAAATTATTATGGGACTTATGACAAAAGATCAGTATATTGAATCATTGCGAAAACTAAACCCTGTTGTTTATATGTTTGGTGAACGAATTACCGACGTTGTAGACAATCCAAGATTAAGGGCGGGCATTGAGGCGACAGGTGCGACATATGAAGTGGCCGAAATGGATGAATATCGTGATCTTGCAATAACCACAAGTCCTTTGATTAATGAGCCTGTCAACCGGTTCACCCTCCCGCCGGGTTCCATTGATGATCTGGTTCACAGGGTTAAATTGAACAGGGCTATTGCAAATCATGTCGGAACCTGCCACCAGCGCTGTACCGGACTTGACTGCCTTTCGGCTTTGTCAATTGTGACCTATGATGTTGATCAAAAACATGGCACAAGCTACAATCAGAACTTTACCGAGTTTTTAAAGTATATGCAAAAAAACGATCTTACGGCAAATGCCGGAGTTACGGACTTGAAGGGGGATCGATCCAAAGGCCCGACCCAGCAGGCAGATGATGAAATGTACTTGAAGATTGTTGAGCGCAGATCTGACGGAATTGTGGTAAGCGGTGCAAAAGTTCATCAGACAGGATCTCTTTCATCCCATGAAATTATAGTGCTACCCACCCGTGCCATGAGAAAAGGTGATGAGGATTATGCGGTTGCATTTGCGGTTCCTGCTGATGCCGAAGGTCTTATCCATGTTGTTGGTCGTTCAAGCCTTGATGGCCGTGAGCTTGAAGGAGTTGACTGTGGTAACGTTCGGTATTCGAAAAATTGTCCCACGTTGATATTTGACAATGTGTTTGTTCCCAATGACAGGATTTTCCTGTGCGGTGAAACCGAGTTTGCAGTTGATATGGTGATCAAATTTTCTTCATTTCACAGACAGAGCCATGGCGGATGCAAGGCAGGCAAAATCGACTGCATGATCGGTGCTGCATTGACACTGATGGATTACAACGGAACCTCAAAAGTCGGTCATCACAAACAAAAAGTAATTGATATGATCCACAGAGCGGAAACACTTTACGGCTGTTGTCTTGCATCTTCATATGAAGGAAAAAAACAGGCATCAGGTTCCTATTTCATTGATACAATTTTATCCAATGCTTCCAAAATTCATGAAGGCAAAGAGCTTTCTGAAAGTATTCGGCTTATGATTGATATTGTCGGTGGATTTGTGGCGGATATGCCGTCTGATAAGGATTTTGAGCATCCCGAGATTGGTCCCAAGCTGAAACGGTATTTTAAGGCGGTTGAAGGTGTTCCTGTAGAAAACAGAATCAAGATGTTCCGACTCGTGGAAAAAATGGCTATGGAATCTGCCGATACCATTTCCGATATTCACGGCGGGGGATCTCCTGAAGCCCACAGGGTAACAATTCTCAGGGAAAGTGATCTTGAAAGCAAAAAGCGATCCGCTTTGCGTCTTGCAGGTATTGAAGGATAGGTTTTTATATCATAATAAAAAGACCGGCAAACAGTGTTTGCCGGTCTTAGCAAAAGGATATAGACGGCATTAAATGGAAAACCAATATGATGTTATAATAATCGGCGCAGGCGTTGTTGGAAACGCCATCGCCAGGGAATTGTCCAGGTATTCGATAAGCGTGGCTGTCCTTGAAAAAGAGCTTGACGTATCCATGGGTACAAGTTCAAGAAACAGCGGTGTGCTGCATTCTGGTATTCATTATAAACCGGGAACATTAAGGGCCCGTTTAAATGTACTCGGGAATTCAATGATGGCTGATCTTTGCAACGATTTAAAAGTAAAGATCAATTATTTGGGAAAATTAACAGTAGCCCAGGATGAAGAAGAGGTCAAAAGCCTTCATATGCTCAAGGAGCAAGGCCTTGCAAACGGGGTTCCCGGCCTGGAGATACTGGAAAAAAATGAGATGCGAAAGATCCAGCCCAATGTGGGCGGCATCAAGGCACTTCATTCTCCCACCACCGGAATTATCTGTCCGTATTCTTTGACCATTGCTTTGGCTGAAAATGCCCATGCAAACGGCTGTCATTTTTATCTGGGACATGCCGTAACTTCCATCCAAAAGCAGGATGATCTGTTTGAAGTAAATGCTGCCGGCAAACGGTTCAGGTCAAAAGTGCTGATCAATTCCGCAGGCCTTTATTCTGCTGATATCTGTACCATGCTGGGCATAGACGAGTATAAAATTTATCCCTGCCGTGGTGAGTATCTGATTTTGGACAAACGGCTGGACGGTACTTTGAATGTTCTTGTTTATCCTGCACCCCACCAGGGAAAAGCAGGATTGGGCATCCATTTGACCAATACGGTTTCAGGCAATATTCTCATAGGACCTAGCAATGAATACCAGGATGATCCCGAGGATTATGCCTGTACTGCCAATATCATGGCCTTGCTGAGAAAAGAGGGGCATGATCTGTTGCCGAATCTGACAACTTCTGATTTTATACGCAGTTTTTCAGGATTAAGAGCCAAGCAGACACCACCCGGGGTTGGAGGGTTTAAAGATTTTGTGATCGAAAGCCGTGATGATATCAAAGGCTTTATCAACCTGGTTGGAATTGAAAGTCCCGGCCTTACTTCATCTCCGGCCATTGCTCTGATGGTCAAGGATATGGTTGAAAAACTTTTAACATTGGAACCAAAAGACGGGTTTGACGGTATTCAATCCGGTATAACCGGTTATTTCCACCAATTGCCGGATGAGCAAAAAGCGGATCTGGTTTCCCAGAATCCGGATTATGGAGAAGTTGTCTGCCGGTGTGAACAGATTACCAAAAAAGAGGTACTGGATGCCATTTCCAATCCTTTGGGCGTTAGAACAATTAATGCCATCAAGTATCGTTCAAGGGCGATGATGGGGCGTTGTCAGGGCGGATTTTGCCTGCCCAGAATCGTTCAGATCATGGAAAAGGAGTTTGGCTATAAACCTGAAGATTATTTACTCAACAGCAGGAATTCCCAATTGTTTATAGGGAAAATGCGTCAGGAACTTGTATAAGATGCAACATATGAAACGTGATCTGGTAATCATTGGAGGCGGCCCTGCAGGTCTTGCTGCAGCGATTTCTGCCAGGAAAAACGGGGTAAAGGATATTCTTTTAATTGAAAGAGATAAGATCCTTGGCGGGATACTCAATCAATGCATTCATGATGGATTCGGACTCCATACTTTTAAGGAGGCCTTGACCGGGCCTGAATATGCCCAGCGATTCATAGATGAATTTCATGAACTTGGTATTGAAGTCATGCTTGAAACCATTGTGCTGTCATTGAATAAAAATAAAAATCTCAGTGTCAGTTCAAAAAAAGGCTTTGTAAATATTCAAGCAGGAGCAGTGATATTGTCGATGGGTTGCAGGGAGAGGACAGCAGGTGCCATCTCCTTGCCCGGAACCCGGCCCTCCGGGGTTTATACTGCTGGTGCCGCACAGAATTTTGTGAATCTTCAGAATATAAAGATTGGAAATAATGTCGTTATTTTAGGATCAGGAGATATCGGTCTGATAATGGCACGAAGAATGGCCCTGGAAGGTGCCAAGGTTGAGGCTGTTTTTGAGCTGCTTCCAACACCAAGCGGTCTTGCCAGAAATGTCCAGCAATGCTTGAACGACTATGGGATTCCTTTGTTTTTAAGCACTTCTATTTTTGAACTCCATGGAAAAGAGCGGCTCACGGGTGTTACGGTTGCACAAGTTGATGAAAATTTTCAGATGATGGAACAAACAAAACGGTTTGTTCCATGTGACACGCTGTTATTGTCGGTCGGCTTGATTCCTGAGAATGAACTTTCCCTTGGTGCCGGGGTAAATCTTGAAACTACAACAAGCGGTGCATCTGTAGATGATAATTATATGACAAATATTCCGGGTATTTTTTCCTGCGGCAATGTTTTGCATGTGCATGACCTTGTGGATCATGTTTCAGAAGAGGCATCCCTGGTAGGTCAATGTGCGGTTCAATATTTAAATCAAAACACATTGCCTGAAGAATCATTTATACACATTGAAACACAACAGGATGTCCGGTATGTCCTGCCCAAAAAAATCAGTGGAAAAAAAGATTTTACATTGTCGTTGAGGGTTACCCGTCCAATGCAGAATGCGGCAATTATGGTAACAGACAAGGACAGAAAAGTTGCAAGAAAGAAACTGGTCAGATTGCATCCTGCTGAAATGATCCGGGTTAAGGTCAAGGCAAAGAATATTGAAAACGCAGAAAAACTTGAGGTGAGTGTTCAATGTTAAAAAAAGATCTGGTTTGTATCGTATGTCCCAATGGCTGTCAGGTAGAGGCACTGATTGAAGAAATACCTGAATTAAAAGTTCTGGAGGTTAACGGATGTACCTGTGACAAAGGTATTGAGTGGGCAAAACAGGAAATTGTAAATCCCATGCGGACAATTGCTTCAAGTGTTGTTGTTGACCAGGGGGATTTTGAGCTTGTAAGTGTAAGAACAGATGCTTCAATTCCTTTGGGCAAAATATTTGATGTAATGGAGGCAATTAAGCACAAGACGGTTAAGGCTCCTGTAAAAATAGGGGATAAACTCATTGTAGATCCGGCAGGTGTGCCCTGTAATATTATTGCCACAAGAAATGTGTCTGTTGCCGTAAATTAAAGATACCTGCTTTAAGGCTTAAGAACTACTAAGTACTCGAACATAAGTTCCTTCCTCTTCATGGCAGGGAATTTCACTGATTGAGGGGCCTTCTTCCAAGCTGAAATCAGAAGAAATTTTAGTCCAGGTGCCTAATAACGATTCCAAGATCCCCAAAAACTATTTTTATGAATTTCAGGGGATCTTTGTCAAACCGATTGATTTGCTTTTATTGATTTGATTCTATTGCTTTTTTAAGGCTTTTTACTTTTGGGCCTTGCAGGGTCCACATCCGGCAGGAATCAATTAAAAAGTTTTTTTCACGGATACTGTCAAGATCTTTTGGAATCAATGGCTTTTTTCTTCTGTCATGGGCCAGCCAGCCTTGGACAATCTCCTGGCCCATCACAATGATCAGATTGCAAAGATGGCTGCATCCTTTTTTCCCACCCATGATATCCCGAATACTTTTTGAAAATCCCGATTTTATTTCAAGACCTTTGAGCTTCTCAACAGTATCAAGGGTGTCTGTACATTCGGACAAAGGGACATGTACCATCTGTACCTGGACATCTTCTATCATAAGCGGATCAGGTTTGATCAGCAGTTTTACATCCAGATGGTGAACGATTCCGGGTTCTTTGACTTCTCCTGTGATATCAAACACTTTAGTGTATCTCTGGTCTTTTAAGATCCCGTGAACAATCACCTGGCCATCGGTATGGGGATATGTGGCAAGCTGGATATCCCGAGTATGTATTTTTGTTTTATTTTCTATTATTTTATTTAGCATGAGACAATATGTAATCTTTTTTTTTCTGAAAATCAAACAGGATAATTACAAACAAATATATTTTTTTGAGAAAACAACAACTTTTTGATTTAAAGATATTAAATTTTTAGAATTTAAGTTTTTTGATAAAAACGTCCTGAAAGTCTTGTTTGGCGTTAAAATCAACAACTTTAACCTTGTTTGCAATTTGTGCAGCTTTGTCAAGCAAAGAGTTGTCACACAAGATCATTACGGCTCCGGCTCCGGCTGAATTCCCCGCAATAACAATTTTGTCATGATCCATGACCGGAATCATTCCCAACGTCATCATATCCTTTTTGTCAAGAAATGTTCCAAAGGCCCCTGCAATAATGATCTTTTCAGGTTTATCAAGCCCTGCTTCCTTTAAGATAAATTCAATCCCGGTAATCAAAGCTGCCTTTCCCAATTGGACGGAACGGATATCTTTTTGGGTGATAAAAATGTCAGAATTATTTGCAGATGAACTTTTTTGGGCGAGAACATAAGGAAAATGAATGTCTTTTTTGCAGGCACCATCGGCCGATATTATCTGTTTTTGTAAAAACTGGGCCACAGCACTGATCACACCTGTTCCACAGACTCCAGATGGTTTTAATCCAAAAGATTGTGAAGGGTTGATAAATGTATATTCAGGCAGGTCGTTTTTGTTCTTGATTTTAACCTGATTAATGGCACCTGGAACTGCCTGCATCCCGCACGACAAGGATGCCCCTTCAAATGCCGGGCCGGTTGCACACGAAGCTGCAAAAAAATGGTCTTTTGCCTTTAACATAAGTTCTCCGTTAGTGCCCAGATCGACCAGCAAAGTTCCGGTCGGTTGATTTTCAAGGTCAACTGCAATGGCTGCACCAAGGATATCTCCGCCAATAAAACCTGATACCTGGGGCAATGTCTGGATTGAAAATTTGTTCAAAGTAAAATTCAAATCATTTGAACAAATATTTTTTGCATCATAAAATGCCGGGTGGTAAGGGGAGAGACCAATGGATTTGGGGTCAACACCAGCCAAAATATGAATCATTGTGGGATTGCCCACAACCACCATTCTTGAAACCATTTCATCTTTAAAATCAAGCGAATCCAGAAGTTTCTTGATCCCCCATTCCATTGCGTTGACAATGATTTTTTGTAAATATGCAAGGTTCTCTTTTTTTTGATAGATGGCGCCAATACGGCTCATGACATCATCCCCGTATATGGCTTGAGGATTTTTTACTGAGATGGATGAAAGTGTCTTGCCCCTTGCTGTGTTGCAAAGATACATGGCAATGGTTGTGGTGCCGATATCTGCGGCAATGCCATATTCGTTTTTTTTGTCAATGGTTTTGAATTTGTCTTTGAACTCAGTCGGCAAAGATAACGGGGCTTTGCTGATTATATGGGATGACAGCATGGATGATTCGGGAATTTCAATATCAGTATTTTTTGTAACTATGAATTTACAGGCTTCTTTAAATTCAGGCGGATCATTGGTGGGAATAATTTTGATCCGGCATTTCCCACACGTACCCCTGCCACCACAATCGGATCTTAAAAAAATATTCTGATCCATGAGTGCTTCCATCATGCTTTTTCCTGATCTTGCGTTGATCTGTCTACCATGGGGCAGTAAGTTGATATGATATTTATTCAATTTTATGAATTCCTTAATTTATAGTTTGAATCAATTTCATCCGGCAGTCATGATTCTTCGTACAAACTTCACAGGTGCTTCCAACAATAATTGTTTTGTATGCCACCCCCAAACCAATAAGACAGGAAACAGTTTTAAAAGGCGATAAAACAGCATTTCGGATTTTTACATTGATTTGTTCAAGGGGCAGAAGTGAACACAGATTTGTTTGATCTTCTATGTCCCATCCTTTGACTGAACCCGGACTTAGAAAGGGGCTTACACCCCATCCCAGTTTTTGGGCCTGTTTCTCGGCAATTTTTTTGATGACCTGCTCTGTTTGTTTGAGAATTAGCAATCCAATGAGATCAATCAGATAAGCCTCCATAAAATCTCCTTTCGAGGATGCTTTTATGGATTGCAGTTCAAATTCATGCCCGGCTGTGTAAACAGATATAAGTGAATGGCTGGCATGCCTCAAAAATTTAATGGCATAGCCTGGACTGATATTGCTGCGGCTATCAGTGTCTTTAAGGCTGCATAACAAAGGGTCGCTATTTGTCTGTTGGAATTCAAACCATCCGTATACGGCTGCTGGTTTCCATATGGTTTTAACTTTACCAAATGTTTTTTCTGCGATTTCAATTAGTTGTGGGTGACGGCCTGACGGTTCAATCAGCTTTAAAACATCATTTAACGTTATGGCAACATTTAAATGACTAAGAACTTGGGGGTGCGGATTGAAACGGCTCATAACTTAAATAACATCAAGCTGTTATTTCTCCGGCTCTAACTGATTTTAAAAAATTCATACAAAAATTGTCATTTCCCATAATCATTTCTCCGGTTTTTAAGGCAGCCATAAGATCTTTGTCGGTCGGGTCCATTATGGCGGAATTAAATCCATTGGCCATAAGCATCAAAAGAAAACTGCGGTTGATTATTTTCCTTTGCGGCAGGCCATAGGATATGTTGGAAAGCCCTCCGGTTGTATGGACACCTTTAAGCTCCTTCATTATCACGCTTACAGCTTCCAGAACCATTGTGCCGTTATTGCCGTCAACACTCATGGGCTGGATCAGGGGGTCTATGAAAATATTATCCCTTTTGATTCCTATATCTTCAAGTTCCTTAACTATGGTCTTTGCGCAACGGATGATATCTTGTGAATTTTTCGGCATTCCGGAATCATCCATACACAGTGCAATGATTTTACAATCTTTTCCTTTTAGGAATGGTATCATTGCATTGAATCTGTTTTTTTCAAGACTTATCGAATTGATTATCGGAGGCTTGTCAGTCATCTCATAGGCTGTTTCCAGAATTTTCGGATCAGGACTGTCTATGCACAAAGGAAGGTGAGTGGCTTTTTGTACAACTTCTATCAGCCATTTCAAGTCTTCTTCTTCATGACCGATTCCAGCGCCTGCGTTTACATCAATATAAGTTGCGCCGCATTCTGTTTGGTTTTTTACATCATTTGTTATGTAGGCAGCATCTCTTTTGTCTACTGCTTTTTTTACTTGTTCCAGGGTGGTATTTATTCTTTCTCCAATAACGATAAACATTTATATGACCCCTTGTTTTGATTCCATTCTTCACGGCAGCAGCTTTACTGGATTTAACAGGCTTTGCTTGTCGGTTCTTTGGGTTGGATTCATTTGTTAAAAATTGTGAACATTCTCCAATATCAAACTAAATAATTGTCAGTCAGTGAATTGAATTTGATATTATATGAGGCATATTCAAGCAATATAGAATAATTTTGTCAAGTTTTTTTGTTGTTTGAAAAAAAGACATATTGGTGTTTTTAGATGTCATGTAATGTTTGAAATATTATTAATTTAAGGATAACAGCCTGATAGCATATTGTTTTGTTGGTGTATAAAAAATATAGGATAACTTCAAGGGTTGTGATTTTTATTGATATGTTATTATGAATATTGCTCGAAAAAATAAGGGTTATTGTAAGATTCAAAATAATATTTGGATAATAATTGATTGAGTGCTTAAAACTATATTGTACATTTAAGATTGTGTTGTGGCATTATGGTTTATCTTACTGGGGTTTTGGCGCATGTGTTCGAGTTGTAGCTGTCAAATTTGTGGTAAAAAACTTATTTTTTTGTAATTGTGCTTGACAAAAAATAAGGTTAAGGATTAGAATTTGCCTCAATATTAAGATCGTTAAATAGTAATGGGCATAAACAGGAGAAGCAAAAGATGGCAGTCAATGATATCTATCAGGCAGTTTTGGACTTTAAACATAAGGAAATTGCAGGTTTGGTTCAAAAAGAACTTGCTTTGGAAACAGATGTTTCCGAAATTATTCAGGACGGACTTATTGCTGCCATGGATGAGTTGGGGAGGCTTTATAGTGAAGGTACGCTGTTTGTACCGGAGATGCTCATTGGTGCCATGACCATGAAAAATGGACTGGCTGTTTTAAAACCGATACTGGCTGAAACCAATATCCAGTCCAAAGGCACAATTGTTATCGGTACTGTTAAGGGCGATCAGCATGATGTGGGAAAAAATTTGGTGGCCATGATGCTGGAAGGGGCAGGGTTCAATGTCGTGGATATTGGAGTGGATAATGATACTGCAGCATTTGTAAAGGCTATTTCGGAAAACAATGCTGATATTGCTGCATTGTCCTCTCTTTTGACCACCAGTATGCCATCCATGGAAAAAATCGTGGCAGAACTGAAAGAGCAGGTCAGTGACATTAAAACCATGGTGGGCGGTGCCCCTGTTTCCATTGAATTTGCGGAACGGATCGGATCAAGCGGGTATGGTGAAAATGGCCCAAAAGCAGTTCAAGCTGCCAGAAGTCTTATGAAAATGTGATTTTTGTTTTTGTTACAAAGCAATCAAGTACGGGAGAATCCGGGTGAAAAAAACAGTGTCCAGGTAAAATGGCTTGATCATTTTTTTTAGAAAAAATAAAAAAATATAGAATTAATTTTGCTTAAGTTGTTTGGATGCTGACCAACCCGAAACATTAAACATATCATTCAAGGAGAACCAAAGATGACAAAACCAATGACCCCACCTGAAAGAATGATGGCGGTATTAATGGGCCAGGAAAAACCGGACAGGGTTCCGGTGGTTCCTTTTATTCAGGGATATGCAGCAAATATTGCGGGCATGCCCCCGGGTGAGTTCTGGTCAGACGGAGACAACTACTTTGATGCTAATTTTGCCAGTATGCGACTGCATGGTTATGAACAAACACCTCTTTACGGATATGCCGCCTGCGGCCCCTGGGAATTTGGCGGAAAAGTGGGTATGCCCGATGGAAGTGGTGAACTGGCACCTTATGTTATTGAGTCTCCCGTAAAGACCCTTGAAGATATTGAAAAATTGGAGGTTCCAACCTTTGACGGCCCTCTGCCGGGGGGATTTGCCATTGCCGACAGAAACGCTGAACGATGTGTTGCAATGGGAATGCCGGCCGGTTTTCAGGCGGGAAGTATTTTTTCAGCCGCGGCACAGGTGGCTGAAACCAATAGCTTTTTAACCTGGGTGGTTACTGAGCCGGATGCGGTGCATATGCTAATGGACAAGGTCAGCGATATGTTTATCAATGCCCTGGAGTATTTTGTTAATAAATTCGGCGCTCAGCACTGTATGCCGTTTCAGGCGGGTCCACTGGAAGCCAATGGTATGATTTCACCCGTAACATTTAAAGATTTGGTTTATCCTTATAATTTAAAAGTGAACAAAAGAATAAAAGAACTCGGCATTGGTGTCTCATTGATGCATCCATGTGCAGATCAGAATTTAAATATTCCTTACTATGTCAAGATGAGAGAAGAATGCGATTGGCACGGCAGATATATTTGGATTTTTGGTCCTGAAACATCAATTCCGGATCAGATCAAAGCCTTTGGAGATCATGATATTATTTGTGGTAACGTTGATCCTATTGCAATTCTTGAAAAACCCTATGAACAAGTCGTTCAATTATGCAAAGAGGCTATTGAACAGGGCAAAGACAATCCCGGCGGATTTATTCTGACTCCGGGGTGTGAATTTCCCGCAGATGCCGCTCCCATAAAAGTAATGGCTATGATTGATGCTGCCGAGCAATTCGGTCGATATTAACAGGTGAAAAAAAAATAAAACATACGGCTCGCCTGTGATTGGGTGAGCCGTATGTTTTATTTTTAGATGATTTTTGAACAACTGAAATGGTCAGCTTGTTTATTCGTCCTGTTATAAAATTTTATTTGCTTTCAGGAAAAGGAAAAAAACAGGTTACCGTTGTCATGCCATCACATTCAGGTCCGGGAATATTCTGGCATTCTTGTATCGAACCTGGACATGCGTCCATGTTTTTTGGAATACGCCGGCAGCGTTGTGAGGTCATGGAAATTTTAAAGTTATATTTTTCAGAAAATATTTTCATCCTCAGAAGATCAGCGCCTTTGCCGCCGGCATTAAAATCAAAAGGCCTTTTGGATGAGTAATTCATGGTCTCCTGAGTAGAAAAAAAACCTTCAAAAATTCTTTTCCTGGCTTCTTGTGTAAGCCCTATTCCATGGTCTTTTACCACAAATTGCATGCCATTGCCTTTTTGATGAACAAAAATTTCAATTTTTCCCCCATCCGGTGTATTTTCAATGGCATTTCGAATCAATCCATCTACAGTTTTTTTTAAGGGATCAACAGGCATTCGAATCGGGGAAGAAGATTTGAGGTGGGGAATCAAAGAGATATTTCTGTGGGACATATCAGGTTTTATGGCTTTAATCCTTTTTTCAACAAACCTGTTTAAAAAAATATCCTGGACA
Source organism: Desulfobacula phenolica (assembly GCF_900105645.1). NCBI lineage: Bacteria > Pseudomonadati > Thermodesulfobacteriota > Desulfobacteria > Desulfobacterales > Desulfobacteraceae > Desulfobacula > Desulfobacula phenolica. The sequence goes on from NZ_FNLL01000001.1 coordinate 543,445, forward strand.
ACAAGATCACGACTGCTGAAAATATCTTCAATTTTCCGGCTTACTTTGGCAATGATCCCTTTTTCCCCGGTTTCCTCTGCAATAAGAGATTCAAATTCATCACGGCATTGCTCCAGGATACGGGAAAAGATCTTATGATGAAAAAAATCTTTTTTTTCAACAATATCAGAAACCTCTCCTTCAATTCCAATAATCCGATCCAGGTTTCTTTGAACCCTTTCCATTGTTGGTTGCCAGGTTTTTTCAGGAAGATCCGCCAGCCTTTTTGAAAGGATTTTAAAAGAGCTTAAAAGAATTGCTACAGGGGTTTTCAGTTCATGGGACAAATGGCTGATCATTTTATCTTTTGCATGGTTCAGGCTTTTTAATTCTTCATAAGCTTCTCTTAATTCCCTTGAAACCCTTGCATTTTCAATCGAGAGAGCAACTGTTGCAGAAATTGTATTCAATGTTTCCAGGTCAGTTTCATCAAAATCGCCTGTTTTTTTATTATCAGCAGCCAGTATACCGATAATGCGGTCTTTATTTTTTAAAGGAACCAGGAGTAAGTTTTTTATTTTATATCCCATTTTCCGGTTCCTTAATTGATACAATTGCCTGTCGTCGGAAGGGGTGTTAACAATAATGGGCTTACCTGTCTTTACGACCTGGCCTGACATAAGTTCACTCATTGCAAATCGAGTTTTCTCAATATGTTCCCTTGTAGTAGGGTCATCGTGGGCGACACTGAAAAAATAGAATTCTTTTTGAGCCTCATCCAGTAAAATTGTATTGGCACTCTCAACATTTAAAAGTTCTTTGATCTCGGTATTCACATAAAAAAGTAGCTTTTTTAAACCAGGGTATTGGGGGAGAACCTTGCTGATGCGGTTCATAGCCGTGCGATTGCGGTCGATCCGTTTTTCCATGGTCACGTCCTTGAGGACAATAATCACACCCTCAGGATTTTTGTTTTTATCTCTGTCCACACCAATTCGAATGACTACATCCAGAATATCACCATTTTTTGTCAGCCGCTTGGTGTTGAATTGCAGGATATTTTTACTGTATGGCAGCATTTTTATCTTGTCCCTTAATTCGGTTTTAAGTGAATCAGGAACATAATTTTTTCCTATTTTTCCTTTCATCTCATTTAATGTCCAGCCAAAGGTTTTGGTAAAAGCAGGGTTTAAATAGGTGACCCGTTCCTTTGCATCCCTTGCCAGGACGGGATAGGGTAAAAATTTTAAAAACCTTTGATGATTTTCTTTTTCAGCCGTTTGAACCTGATAGGCTTCTTTGACATTTTGCACTTCTTTTTCAAGGGATTCTATCTTGATCAACAATTCTTCATATGTGGGTTTTTGAACCATAACCCTCCCTTGGGGAAACTGAAAACATTAAAAAAAGTATCAACAATTTAACAAGTACAAAAAGGTTAAAAAGTACAAAAAGAAAGCCTACTTGGTATGACAACCGGAACATTGTAATGGCCCATAATGTTTTCCGGCTTTTTTCATTTCCCTGTGGCATTTGATACAGACGGTATTCATTACCTGCTTTGCTTTGATTGTTCCGCTGTCTTTTGATTCATCCAGGGAGCCTGATTTTTGTGGAAAAAAAGAATGGCAGATCAAACAATCATTGATAATAGTCTGGTGCATATGATGTTCAAAATTAATGTTTCCCTTTTTACCACCGTTCAATAGAATGGTTTTTTTACCGGTATTTTGTGCAAACACACAGAAAATACTGCTAAAGAAAATAACACTGACAAGAATAACGATTTTTTTTAATGTTTTCATAGGCAATCCTATCCGCATTAGAATTAATGTACTGTTAAAATAATGATATCAAAAAATTAAGCCATTTCGTATGGATAGCATTTGATTATCAATTGCAGGCCTTGGTGTAAAGAAAAATTTGTTTGATTTTTAATTGATTTCAAGTTAAAGGCATTTGCTGAGGATAAAAAACTTTTTAAAATATTTTAAATAGGAGGGAAGACGTGAACAGTGAATCAAAAGGGCTAAATATTATTTTCTTGATTATTTTAATCTCCATTCTTTTTTTGAGTTATTACTCAATTCCTTTGCATGATACTGAAAAACATAACAAAATATCAAAAAAAGCTCAGACAAAAGTTTATATTGATGAAAAAGACAAAACAAAGGTAGTAGAAGATCAGTTGATTGTGAAAAAATCTTTGGCCAGTCATTCTGAACCTGTCAATGTCCCGTCTGAAGAAAAAACTGTTCAATCCCTGGAAATCAAAATCAAAGAGCAAGCAATTCAGGAAAAAACAGATTCTGAAACAATTAAGCCTGAAATCGTTGAATCTGGTACTGAGTCTAATATTGATATCATTTCAATGAATAATCCTTTGTATGAGAAGCACACTAAAGGGATTGTGCAATTTACTCATAAGCAGCATGTGGAAAAATATTTAATTGCCTGTGGCAGTTGTCATCATGATGAAACCGGAAATCCGTTGGTTTTAAAAGCGACTGATATTCCCCAAGGATGTATTGATTGTCACCCTGGTACAAAAAAAATAAAGGGTGAAAAACTTGCTAAAAAAGAAAAAATAGCCAGGTATCATTTTGAAGCCCTTCATGCCAATTGTATTGGTTGCCACAGGGATTACAACAAGGAAAAAGGTGATCCAAAGGGCAAGGTACCTGCACCTGTGTCCTGTACAAAATGTCATCCCAAGCAATAGGCATCAAGAATATGGGGTAAGCGCCTGTCACAGTTCTTTTTACCGGAGGTTTATCCGGGAATACTTTATATAAAAGAACTTTTAACCTGCTGAAATTAAATATCTTTAATTATTTGTCGTGGCAGAGTGATCTGCCATGGCCTTTATACGAAGAGTCCGACCGTACCCTTAAATCTGAATTTTTTTTGATTTGTAGCGCCAGCAGTATTGTTTGCTGCATCCCGGCATCATAAATGTTTTTTCAATGGTTTGTTTTTGGGCAATATTATCGAGAAGTTTTAATGCATTTCCTGTCACAAAAGAGATGAGTTTAATATCGCTTTCAACAATCAAATCTGCAGGTTTTGTTGAAATAGCGCCGCATATAAGAACTGACACTTCCATTTTTTTTAGTGTTTTTATAAGATCAGATGGTGTTTCAGGGTTAAAAGACGCATATTTTTTTTTTATGATCATCCGGTCTTTAATCTCTGCTACCAGCAGTGTTCCGGCAGCATCAAAAACAGGTGATATACGGTTTCCCCAGATTGTTATGGCTAATTTCAATGATATCCTCCATTTGTTCTGAAAGCTTTAAGGAACTGCAAAGCATGTGCCTGGATGAAAAAAAACGTGGCATTTGGCTATATAATCATAAAAAACAAAAGCTTAAGCCAAAAAACAAACCAAATGGTTTAGCCTGTATAATAAAAAGGGTTGCATAAATAAGACGATTTGAATTGCAGGCGTTGCAATTGCAAAAGAAAAAGTCTTATAATCTCATTCCCAGTTTCTTGATTCTTCTGAAAAGTGTGCTTTTATGGATACCCAGGTCTTTAGCTGCGGCACTACGGTTATAATTATTGCGTGCCAGGGCATCGGTGATAAGTTTTATCTGTGCTGATTTGACAGGATTGTTGTCTTTTTCGCTGGTGATACTGGATGGCAATGACAGAAAACCTGGTAGATGATTGAGCTTTATATGCCCCTCTGAGCAAAGCACAAATGCATGTTCTATAATATTTTCAAGTTCCCGGATATTGCCTGGAAAATCATGGGACATAAAGGCCTTAAGAACTTTTTTATCAGCTCCCTGGATAAATTTCCCCTGGTGAATGTTCATTTTTTTGATAAAGCAATCCACAAGAAGCGGAATATCTTCCATTCTATGCCTTAGAGGTGGTAAGGAAAGCCGGATAACATTAATCCGATAATACAGATCCTGCCTGAATTGATTTTGAGCGACAAGAGCGGATAGGTCTTTGTTGGTTGCCGCCATAATGCGGATATCTGTTCTCTCCTGGCCCAAAGCACCAAGGGGGGTGAATTCATGTTCCTGGAGAACCCGAAGGAGACTGACTTGAAAAGCTGGACTTGTATCCCCGATTTCATCTAAAAAGATGGTGCCGCCATCGGCAAGGGCAAATTGGCCGGGTTTGTCCTTCATGGCATTGGTAAAGGCCCCTTTTTTGTATCCGAACAGCTCGGATTCCAGAAGCGTGTCCGGAAGAGCACCGCAGTTAATGGCAATAAACGGTTTGTCTTTTCTGTGGCTCATGTTATGAATGGCCCTTGCAAGCAGCTCCTTGCCCGTACCTGTCTCTCCTTCAATCAGAACTGAAGAATCGCTGTCAGATACCTGGGGCAGGATGTTAAAGATATTTTTCATGGCATCGCTGTTGCTGACAATATCTTCCATTTTAAATTTTGTTGAAAGCTCTTTTCTAAGCTGATCAACAAGGGAATTGTCCCTGAAGGTTTCAACTCCTCCGATCACTTCTCCTTTTTTATCAATCAAAAGAGATGTGGATACGGTAATGGAAATTTTTTTCTTTTCATTGTTAATAATATATCCGGACGAATTGATAAAAGGCTTGCCGTCCTCCATGGTTTTTTTAAGGGCGCAGTCTTTTTCACACATGTTGGAGCGAAATACTTCCCAGCAATGCCGGCCAATGGCATCCTTGCGCGAAATGCCGGTTATTTCTTCTGCTGCCCGGTTAAACGATGTGATTTCCCAGTTGTAATTTATTGTAAAAACACCATCTGATATGCTTTCAAGAATCACCTTAGTGGTATCTTCCGTAAGCGGTCCAAATATTTTTTTGTTTGTCATCTATAATCTGCCCAAGTTTTTTAGTTTCATTGGTCGGTATTTTAACCAAGTGGTTGCAATATTGCAATACATTTTAACCTTTTTGTTTTTATATGCAATAGAAATATTGTTTTATTTTTTATGGAGATATCCGCTTATTTTACAAGCAGTTGACTTTTGTTTTTATGAGAGTGTGAAAGAAAATAATTAAAAACAGTGGTGGGTTTATGTTGGAAAAATTTCGATGTTTGCAAATTTGCAACCATTGAAATCATTGCTGTCCATTATCTGCTGATCTCTAAAACAGCTTTTTTGTTTTTTGGGGCCGTTTGGTTAGGTTTTGTTTTTTTTTTATGCTTTTATTGACCCAAAGTTAGTTATTGATTATATACATATGCTATAATTCAGAGTCATTAAAGAATTAAACAAGTAAGATCAATTAAATCTTTGCTTATATTATTTTTAGAATCCATATTTGGGAAAAAAGGTGGAAGACATGAATAATGATAAGGTAAAATATACTTTTCATGGTCTGATGGATATGGCGGGAATTAAGGTTAACGGGCCACGTCCCTATGATATCCAGGTTAAAAATGATAATTTGTACCAAAGGGTATTGAGCAAAGCCGCACTGGGGCTTGGCGAGTCCTACATGGATCAATGGTGGGAATGCAAAGCCCTTGACAGGTTTATTGATAAAATTCTTCGTGCAGATCTTGTAAACAAGATTCGTCAGGACTGGAACACCACATGGGAAATTTTAAAAGCCAGAATTATTAACCTGCAGAAACCTGATCGTGCATTCATGGTAGGTCAAAAACATTATGATGTCGGCAATGACCTTTACCAAGCCATGCTCGACAAAAGAATGCAGTATACCTGCGGCTATTGGGAGGCGGCAGACACCCTTGAATCGGCCCAGAAAGCCAAACTGGAACTGGTATGCAGGAAAATCGGCCTGAAGCCGGGAATGAAGGTGTTGGAACTTGGATGCGGGTTTGGCGGTTTTGCACGGTATGCCGCTCAAAAATATGATGCCCATGTCACTGGATTTACAGTGTCCAGGGAACAGGCTGCGTTTTCAAAAAAACAGTGCAGGGGCCTGCCCGTTGATATCCGGCTCGATGACTACAGGAACGCATCAGGGTTGTATGACAGGGTTGTTTCCATAGGGATGATGGAACATGTCGGGTACAAGAACTACAGGGCCTATATGGAACTGACAAATCGTCTGCTCAAGGATGAAGGAATTGCTTTTGTTCATACCATTGGCAGCAATGTCAGCCGTAAAATTTGCAATCCCTGGACGGTCAAGTATATTTTTCCCAATTCCTCCCTGCCATCCATAGCTTTTCTGGGGAAAGCAATGGAAGGGCTTTTTGTGGTGGAAGATTGGCATAATTTTGGTGAGGATTACGATAAAACCCTGATGGCCTGGCATGAGAATTTTAAAAAAGCCTGGCCAGGTCTGAAAGAAAAATACGATGAACGGTTTTACAGGATGTGGACATATTATCTTTTAAGCTGTGCCGGCGGATTCCGTTCACGAAGCATGCAATTATGGCAGATTGTAATGACCAAACCCGGCAGGACCCGTCCGGACTGCCGGATAAATTGAGATTTTCATCTATGATAGACTCAACTGATATTTTTAACAGAATATGTTTAACAGAATAGATTCAAATGATAGATTCTAAAATAATTATTGTCGGCGGAGGCCCTGCAGGTTCTGCATGTGCATGGAAACTCAAGCAGGCAGAAGAACAAATCCTTATCCTGGACCGGAAGCCTTTTCCGCGTTCCAAATTGTGCGCCGGATGGATAAACCCAAAGGCATTGAATGCCATTGATTTTAAAAAACAGGAATATCCTTTTTTGCTTCATCCGGTTGACAGGATTCATTTTTACCTGTTCGGGGTTCATATTCCGGTTCAAACACGTCAGTATGCCATACGCAGAGTTGAATTTGATGACTGGATGGTGAAGCGGGCCAATGTTCCTGTGCATACGCATACAGTTAAAAAAATCATTAAAAAGAACGGTTTTTATATTATTGATAACCAATACAGGTGCCAATATCTTGTTGGGGCCGGAGGCACCCATTGTCCAGTGTTCAGAGTTTTTTTCAGCAAAGATGAAAAAAGACCCATGAAGTCTATGATTGCAGCAGTTGAACAAGAGTATGTTTGCGATTACCAGGACAGCCGATGCCACATTTGGTTTTTTGACAAAAAACTTCCGGGATATTCCTGGTATCTTCCCAAGGGCAATGGTTGGTTAAATATCGGTATCGGCGGAAAATTTTTGAAAATGAAAAAACAGGGCACAACCATTATGGACCATTGGCGATATTTTACCCAAAAACTTTTAAGGCTCTCATTGATCAACAAAATTCCGGAAACGCCCAAAGGTCATACCTACTATCTGCGCCACCGTATGAACCAATGTCAAAAGGACAATGTGTTTGTGATCGGGGATGCAGCCGGTTTGTCCACACTTGATATGGGAGAGGGTATCCATGCGGCAATTGCCGGTGGAATTCTGGCTGCAAAAGCCATTGTCGAGAAAAAAGAGTTCCGGGTTGAATCTTTGGGAAAATTCAGTCTGCCTGGTATGATTTTTCAAAACAAGAGGTCTCTCAACGATTTTTTTTGATGTCGTGACTTCCTGCTGAAAACAGTCTTGAACTTTTCACAAACATACTTAAATGCTTCTGTGGTTATTGTATCCACGGCGGTACAGGGTTTTTGATTTTGGTCATCTCACCAAGATTCGCCCCTTTTACGCCAGGGAGGCCGCGAACCTTTTTTCCGGCAACCCTTGCCATACTGAAGAACTGTATCAATTTCGTCAAAAAGATATCCCCGTTTTTTTTTGTAAACAATCACATCCTGAAAGCAATTTATTTGCAACCCGGTACTTTGCAAATGCATATCATTGATATTGGAAGTTATCCGGATATTTATTGCTCCGGGCACTGATTGATCCGGATATGCTGTTTTGTTGTTCCGGGTAAGAAAAAAACTAATGAAAAAAATTAATTTTGTTGCCTGTATAACAATATAGATCTTGCAAAAAACAATATATTTGATATGAATAGCCTTTTATTGGCTGTTTTGATTTTAAATTCAGTTGTTGGATTGGAACCTCGGTACATGACCACCCAAATGGTACAAATAAAAAAATGTCGTTTTTATATAAATGACTATTAATGGATATTAAGATTTAACCGACACTCAAAGTTCTGTTGTTTAAGGAAAATAAATAATGAAATTCAGGCCTTGTATTGATCTGCGGGAAGGAAAGGTTGTTCAAATTGTCGGAGGGACCCTGAAAGAATCGGAAAAGGTGTCTCCTGTTACCAATTTTCAAACAGGAAGAGCCTCTTCAGAATTCGCACAAATGTACCGGAAAGACAACCTGAAAGGTGGACATGTCATATCTCTTGGTCCTGGGAATACGGATGCGGCGCTATCTGCTCTAAAAGCCTATCCCGGAGGATTACAGATCGGCGGCGGAATTACCCCTTCTAATGCAGAAAGATATCTTGATGCCGGAGCAAGTCATGTGATTGTTACATCTTATGTGTTTTCCAATGGAAAAATAGACCTTGCAAAACTTCAAACCCTTGTCGATTGCGTTGGTAAAGAAAATCTTGTACTTGACATGAGTTGCAGAAAAAAAAATGGAGAGTTTTGGATAGTTACAGACAGATGGCAAAAATATACGGATGTTGTGGTGAACCCGGAAACCATAATTCATCTGGCATCATATTGTGATGAATTTTTGGTTCACGGGGTTGATGTGGAGGGCATGATGCAGGGAATCCAGACAGATCTGGTTGAATTGCTGGGAACCTGTTCTCCCATTCCAGTAACCTATGCGGGTGGCGCAAACCGTTTTTCAGATCTTGACAAAGTTAAGCATTTGGGACGAAACAGGGTTGATCTGACCATTGGTAGCGCTCTTGATATATTTGGGGGCGATATTTCTTATAAGGATGTTGTGAAATGGCACAAGGAAAATTGTTGAATTCATCCTTTGGATGTTCTTTTTCGTAAACAGCCTCTTTTGAATTAATTTGCATATAGTTCACTAAATAAAAAAAATTGATTTTACTCGGATATTAAAGATTTAATCATGAATAATAAAAAAGAAAATACCCTGACATTACCTGACATAAAGCTTAAGAAAATTGAAAAAGAAAAACTTAAAATTATTCTTAAAACAACCATAACCTGGTATCTTGAGTTTTTAAAAAACAAACAGATCAAAGTGCCTATGGTGGAAAAGACAATTTATGGGATTTGTGATCTTGATTCAACTCATATTCCAATCTCAAAGTTTAATTTTCCTTGTTATGATCGTATTGAAGCAAAAAAAATAATTGCACCCGAAAACGGACGGGAGATAAATGAGTTTTATGACTATATGTGGGAAAAAGGTGCTTTTAAAATAACTTTGACAGACTCAAACCAGGATAAAAACACCTGGAAATCTTTGGTTTTTGAAAAGTATATTAAAAATCCTGTAATACGAAGTTTAAGTGATGAAGCCTATGATGAAGCGGCTAAAGATGCGAACATAACTCTTTGGTATTTGCCGGTTTCCAAAAAAATAAATTTAATAAATAAGATCGTTGAGCAAATTGTAAGTCAAAAGACTATTTATATAGCCAGATGCCCATTGTTATATGTGAATCATTCCGGAAAATTTAAAGGTTATAAATTATCTAATAATATTTATTTAAAACTGTATTCAGCAAAGCAGCTGCTTATTTATATCTCAAAGCATCGTGATAAATTCGATTATGTTGACCTGCAACGCTATGGTTTTAATGAAAAAGTTGCTCTCATAGAATTTACGGGTTCCATTTTACCTAAATTACTTGAAACTTCATATGAGATCGGCAACAAAAAGGTTCGTGCAACCACTCTTATTGAAAATGAAATATGTGATACTTTAGATCTTTGCAAATGGGCCTTGATGTCAGGGCAAAAGCCTATTACCGGTTTTAGAGAAGACATGATTGTTTATGACGACACCATCGGCAATCGATTGTCAGCCGGCTTTTATGGGGTTTTTCGAAGGCAGACCCGAACCTGTGGGGGTATGGTTTACAATTTTGAAGAGATAGATTTAAATTCAGTTAAACTATTAATGAAAAAAGCCCGGAAAGCAATTAAACAACTGCCTGATTTAAAACAGGCATTTTGGTATTGGGGCAGAAGTTATGTGTCGCAGACAGATCGGGATGCCGTTCTGGATGCTTTTATGGGGCTGGAAAGTCTGCTGGGGTCTTCTGCACAAGGTGGTGGAGTTATATTTAAATTCTGCTTGTATGGTACTGTTTTATTGGCTGAAGATGATAATGAAGTAAGTCAAATCAAAAAGGATTTGAAGACAATTTATGACGAAAGAGGTGACGTTACTCTGGGTAATAAGGAAAAAAGCGCCCAAAAAATATTTTTAGGGTTTACCTATTTGTCAAAAGCGATCTTCAGGATTATTGAATTACATGATCAGGGAATTATTAAAAAAGGATCTAAAATATCCGATCAAATTGAATCTTTTTTGTATGAAAACGGCTATACATGTCTTCAGGCAAAAAAAGTTTTAAGCCCAACCATAATCGCATAATTTCAATGGGCAGACATGTTATTTCAAAGGCCTGCACCTGATTTGTGATATGATGAGCGTGCATTGATTTTAAGGTTTGTACTCCCGCCAAATAAATTTATCCGGCTATTTGATGTGCGGCAATCAAATAGCCGGACCCGATATAATTTCTTGACTTTTCCTGTTTGTTTCGAATAAAATTTTTATTATCAGCAGCATTATGGAATTTGATTGTCGTATGTTACAATTCAGTGCAAAGCTAAGATTCCATTCAATTAATCAGATTCAGACAAGTCATTCATCAATGTGGAGTTTTAAAATGTGGGCCTTTAAGGTAAATCAGCAAAGGAGGATACCATGATCGGAATTATCGGCAGCGGTAATGTGGGTGCAAACACTGCCTTTTTTTTGGCTGAAAAAGGGGTGGACGATGTGATGCTTTATGATATCCGGAAGGGAACGGCAAAGGGAAAAGCGCTTGACATGATGGAAGCGGCCCCCATCCGGGGGTATCGTACCCAAATATCAGGTACTGACAGGCCCGAAGACGTACTTGGTTGTGATATCATCATCATCACTGCCGGGGCTGTGCGAAAACCGGGAATGACAAGGGATGCACTTTTTTGGGAAAACAAAAAGATTATCGATGTTTATGCATCAAAAATTACAGGCTCTGACACCAAGGTCATTATCGTGACCGAACCCGTGGATTTTCTGACAACGGTTTTTGCCCGGATCTCCGGTCTTCCGGCAAATCAGATCATGGGTATTGGCGGTGTGTTGGATGCCACAAGGCTTCGTTTTCTCATCGCCGAAGAACTCAAGGTTTCCACGGAAAATGTATCTGCCCAGGTGATTGGCAGGCACATGGATGATATGATTATATTAAAGGATTACTGCAGTGTATCGGGCATCTCCCTGGATAATTTTTTATCATCAGACCGGATGGAGGAGATATTTGAAAAAACCAGGCAGGCCGGAAACCTGATCGTTGACCTGGCCAGGCTGGCCGGAGCATACTACGGACCTTCCGCCGTGGTTGCTGAAGTTGCTGAAGCCATCTGTCATGATACCGGGCGGTTGCTGTCGGTTTCCCATGTCCTGTCCGGGGTGTTTGAAATTTCGGATGTAGCCTTATCCCTTCCCTGTGTGATCAATAAAACAGGCATTTCAAGAGTGATTCAACCTCGGCTCAAAGATTCACAGATAAAGACGTTGAAAAAATCTGCGGACCTGATTGCCAAGACCATAAAGGAGGCAGACTAATGCATAAGGTATCTATAATCGGAGCAGGCCATGTGGGCGCAACTGCCGTTTACTATATTGCAGAAAAAAATCTGGCTGATATTGTCATGGTTGATGTGGTTGAAGGCCTTCCCCAGGCAAAGGCCCTGGATTATCTTCATGCCGCACCCATGAGAAAATACAGTGTTCATATCTCGGGGACCAATGATTACAAGGATATTATTGATTCTGATGTGGTGGTGATAACTGCCGGCATTCCCAGAAAACCCGGGATGGACCGCATGGATTTGATGAAAATCAATGTGGGGATTGCAAAGAAAGCATCCCTGGCCATTGCCGAATACGCTCCCAACGCCATTGTTATTGTGGTTTCAAATCCCCTGGATATTATTGCCATGGTAACGCTTCAGGAGTCAGGGTTTGCTCTTAAAAAAGTCATTGGCATGGCAGGTGTGCTGGATTCCACACGATTCAGGTATTTTATTGCACAAGAACTCAATGTCTGGCCCGGGGATGTCATGGCCATGGTATTGGGGGGGCATGGTGACAGCATGGTGCCGCTGTCACGGTATACAAGGGTCAATGGTATCCCCGTAAGTGAGCTTATGGATCAGGCCACCATTGATCAATTGATTGACCGAACCCGTACCGGGGGCGGTGAAATTGTTTCTCTTCTGAAAAAAGGCAGTGCATTTTATGCGCCCGGCGCATCGGTTGCCAAAATGGTTGAGGCCATTGTAAAGGACGAGAAAAGGGTGCTTCCGGTGTCTGCATACCTGAGGGGCGAATACGGTTATTATGATGTTTTCCTGGGGGTGCCGGTGCTGCTGGGTAGAAACGGCATTGAAAAAATTATTCAACTGGACCTGACGCCGGATGAAAAACAGGCTTTGGACCAGTCTGCCCTGGGGGTGAAAAAAGGAGTTGAGACGTTGAGAAGCTTTTACCGGCCGGGGCTTGGATCGGATTCATCAAAATAGGGTGTTATCCACTGAATTAAAGATGATCAAAAAGTAAAAAAATCAAAAAAGCTTTGATTTTTATTTCATTCTCTGCAATGTTACTGTCCGCAGAAACGCAAATGAAATTTGATTATTTAAATTTGGTGGAGATTATGACCAGACAAAAACTGATGTTGGGTAACGATGCTCTTGCATACGGCCTGCTCAAAAATGGGTGCGAGATTGCAACTGCCTATCCGGGAACGCCTTCTTCCGAGATTCTTGCATCGTTCGTATCCTTTAAAAAAGAATATAATATTCCTGTCCATGCCCAGTGGGCAGTGAATGAAAAAATAGCATTTGAAACAGCCTATGCCGCCTGCCAGGCAGGCGTAAGAAGCGCTGTAGCCATGAAACAGGTGGGATTGAATGTTGCGGCGGACCCGCTGATGAGTGCCGTATATTCAGGCGTTAAAGGCGGATTTATTGTTATCAGCGCTGATGATCCCGGACCCCATTCCTCTCAAACAGAACAGGACAGCAGGCTCATGGCGGTCATGGCAAAACTGCCGGTTCTGGACCCTGCTTCTCCCATGCAGGCCGAGAACATGGTGGGCCTGGCCTATGAATTGTCTGAAGCCTTTGAAATTCCCGTGATGATTCGTCCGACCACAAGAGTTTGTCACACCCGTCAAAACATGGAAATGGATGACATCGTTTATGAAAGAAAAGAAGCTGAATTTGAAAAAAATCCGGCAAGATGGGCTGCCACGCCAAAATTCCGGTTAACCCTTCACAAAGAGCTTGAAGAAAAACTTTCAAAAATAGCGGCCTGGAATCCCACTCAACCGACGCTTATGAGCGGCACTGCAAAAAAATCAGGCAAAGCCATTGTTGTTTCAGGCGTTGCTGCTGCCAGTGCAAAGGATATTGTAAAAGACCTGGATCTTGAAATTCCGGTGTATCAGGTTCTTCAGCCGTTTCCTCTTCATACGAAATTTATGGAGGAACTTGAATCTTATGAAGATATCCTTGTTATAGAGGAAACCGCCGGTGTGATTGAGATGCAGCTTGCCGACAAAAAAAAGGTTAAAGGAAAAAATTCAGGGTTTGTATCCCGGGCCGGGGAACTTTTCCCCGAGACCATTGAAAAATTGATCTCATCTTTTTGCAATCTTGATTATCAGGAAATCACACCGCCTGCAATTGCCGGAAGGCGTCCGACCCTGTGTGCAGGTTGTCCCCACAGGGCCAGTTTTTTTGCCATTAAAAAAGCAGCGCCCAGGGGCATTTACACCAGTGATATCGGCTGCTACACCCTGGGAATAAATCTTGGGGCAGTGGATACGGTGCTGTGCATGGGGGCAAGTATCAGCCAGGCCTCCGGGTTCACCCTGGCCTATGAGAACAATAAGAAAAAACCCCAGGTGATTGCCACCATTGGCGATTCAACTTTTTTTCATTCCGGGATTCCGGCCCTTATTGAAACGGTTGTGCGAAAAACACCCTATGTGCTTGTGATTTTAGACAATCGGACAACCGCCATGACAGGTCATCAGCCAACCCCTGCATCGGGGTTTGATGCTTCCGGAGACGCCTGTGACTCGGTGAGCATTGAAAAAATCGTTCAAGGCTGCGGCGTGAATTTTTGTAAACAGGCAAATCCGTATAAGCTTCCCGAACTGATTGATCTGCTCAAGCAAGCGTGTGACTATTGTAAGGACAATGGTCCTGCCGTTGTCATATCCAGATATCCGTGTCTGCTCAATATGGACAAAAAAATCCTCAAAGAAGATTTTCAAAAGGTGGTTGTGGATGAGTCTTCCTGTGATGGTTGCGGCTATTGCGTCAACCATTTTGAATGCCCGGCCCTTTCATTGAACCAGGAGGAAACCTGTGTGTCACTGGATGATACACTGTGCAGCGGTTGCGGGGTGTGCAGCTTTGTCTGCCCTAAAGGGTCTCTTATTATAAATCATCAGGAGGGGTAATATGTCTGTGGAACAACAAATCATCATAAGTGGTCTGGGCGGCCAGGGCGTGCTGTTTGTCACAAAGCTGCTTGCCGAGACAGCCATGGCAGAAAATTACAAGGTGCTGACATCGGAAACACATGGTATGGCTCAGCGAGGCGGGATTGTTATTTCCTATCTTAAGATCGGAGATTTTTCAGGCCCGCTGATCCGGCCTGGAAAGGCTGACGCACTTATTGCCTTAAAAGAAGAGACCTTTCATCACCATGGGTATCTGGTAAAGGATAATGGATTCAGCGTTGTGAACAGTCCTTCCAGGATCGAGTCAAACAGATTTTTTGTATATTCCCGGGATGCTGAAACTCTTGCCATCAAAGCAGGCAATCCCCAATCAGTCAATGTTGTCATGCTGGGCTATTTTACGGCTGTTCTTGAAAAAAAATGTGATTTGATATCTCTGGCCGGCATTTGTAAAACCATTGAACATAAATTGGGTGGTAAAAAACAGGTTCTTGAAAGCGTTTTAGGTTTGCTTGAGTCAGGCTATAAATTATTTGACTAACTATTTGAATGATCGGGAGTTTTTGCACGATGAGTTTTATTCCGTCTGATATGAATGAGGAAAAAATAAACAAGACGCAATGCCAGGGGCTTAAGTGGACCCTGAATCATGTATATGAAAATTCACTGTTTTACAGGAAAAAATTACAGGATTCAGGGTTTGAGCCCGGGGATATCACCTCCCTGGATGACCTTGAAAACCTGCCTTTTACAGATAAACAAGATTTTCTGGAAGATTACCCGTTTCCTTTAAGATCCGCTCCCATGGAAGACATCGTGAGAATTCACGGATCATCCGGCACAACCGGAAAAAGAAAGATCCTGTGTTATACGGCACGGGACATTGATAATTGGGCCAACCTTTTTGCCAGGTGTTATGAACTGGCCGGGTTGACAAAGCAAGACCGTGTACAGATTGGTGTGGGGTATGGTTTGTGGACTGCCGGGGCAGGGTTTCAGAACGGATGTGAACGCCTGGGTGCCATGGCTGTTCCCCTGGGGCCTGCCAATGTTGAAATGCATATCGATATGCTGCTGGATCTTCAAACCACGGTGTTTTGTTCCACGGCATCCATGGCGTTGCTTTTGGCAGAGGAAATAGAAAAAAGAAATCTTGCTTCAAAAATTAATTTGAAAACCATTATTCTCGGTGCAGAACGACACAGCCTGTCCATGAGAAACCGGATTCAGCAGATCACGGGTGCAAAGCATATCCATGATATTTACGGTATGACTGAATTATACGGCCCCGGCACGGGACTGGATTGCGCGTCGCATAACGGCATTCATTTCTGGGCGGATTATTTTATTTTTGAAATCATTGACCCTGTCACGTTAAAACCGCTGCCTGTGGGCGAAGAAGGCGAACTTGTGGTCACCACCCTGAAAAAAGAGGGCAGTCCCCTGATTCGATACCGAACTCATGATGTGACACGCCTGATACCTGAAAAATGCGACTGCGGCAATTGTTTTCCCAAACATGACAGGATTTCAGGCCGGACCGATGATATGTTTATTTTTCGGGCCGTGAATATTTATCCAAGTCAGATTGATGATATTCTCAATAAAATTGAGGATGCCGGCAGTGAATATCAGATTCATTTGGCCCAGAACGAGGATGGAAGGGATTATATGACCATCCGGGTGGAAAAAAATGCAGATGGCGTAAAAGGTGACGATAGTGATAGTGGATTTGCCGACATGATTTCCCGTGAAATCAGAAAAAAACTGCTTGTGAGAAGCCATGTGGAACTAGTTGATTATGGCAGTCTTCCTCGAACACATGGAAAAAGCGTCAGGGTGTTTGATAAAAGAGTGTAAAACCGCCACAAGAAAACCTTAAAGCCGCAGTCTTCAAAAATCCAAACAGCGAAGCGACTTTCAATCTTTGTTGTTGGCAAACCAAGTTTAAAGACCAAGCCTGCCCGTGGCAGTTATATAAAAATGAAAATTAAATGGGGATAAAAATGAAAATAAATAAAGTGCTGAGTGTCTTTGTGATGTCTTTACTTCTTGTTATGGGGTTTTCCCCGGTTGTCTTTGCCAAAACCACGAGCTTGAACTATGCTAATTTTCCGCCGGCACCCACTTTTCCATGCATACAGATGGAAAGATGGAAAACCCAGGTGGAAGAACGAACTCATGGTGCGGTTGCCATTAATACCTTTCCCGGAGGAACCCTGCTGGGGGCCAAAGATATGATGGACGGTGTGATTAACGGCCAGGCTGACATCGGCTGTATCTGCATGGCGTATCAGCCCGGACGGTTTACCACCACCAATGCCACAAGCCTTCCTCTTGGCATTCCCGATGCAAAGACCGGAAGCCTTGTGCTGCTTGATCTGTACAATAAATACCAGCCCCGGGCGTTTGAAAAGGTAAAGGTTTTGACCATGTTTGTATCTGCACCGGCCAATATAATGTCTAAATATCCTGTAAAAACCCTTTCAGACCTTAAAGGCCTTGATTTAAGGGCTTCGGGAGGCGCGGCCCAGATTCTCAAATCCTGGGGTGCCAACCAGATTGGAATGCCCATGTCGGCAACACCGGAAGCACTTCAAAAAGGGGTTGTCAACGGTCTTTTTTCTTCTCTTGAGGTGATGAAAGATTTAAAATTTGCGGAAATCTGTAGAAATGTAACCATGACCAATACAGTTATTTATCCTTTTGCCGTTATCATGAACAAAAATAAATGGAATGCACTTCCTGAAGATGTGAAAAAAATCATGGACGGCCTTGTCCGGGAGCAGTCAGCCTGGACGGGAGAATACATGGATAACCATGTGGAAGAATCCATTAACTGGTCTAAACAAACATATGATATCAATGTGATTAATTTAAGCGATGCTGAAAAAACAGAATGGGACAACAAGCTTGCCCCTATTATTGAAAACTGGATTGATGATGCAAACAAAAAAAATCTACCGGGGGATCAAATCGTAACCGATATAAAAAATCTGATAAAAACACACAGATAAAAACACACAGATAAAAACAGACAGATAAAAACAGACAGATAAAAACAGACAGATAAAAACAGACAGATAAAAAAATATAACGGCTGATCCATAAATAAAGATGAAATTTTTAGAAAAAATAAACACTGTTCTTAATAAATGTGCCTTGGCAATAGCTGGGGGAATTCTTGTTTTCATGATTCTTCTCACTTTTGCCAATATCGTACTCAGGCAGGTATGGGTTCCTGTCCGTGGAACCTATGAAATCATGGGCTTTGCCGGGGCGGTGCTGACCGCTTTTGCCATGGGCATCACTCAGAAAAAAAAAGAACATATTCGTGTGGATATCCTGTTTAATAAATTTCCAGGTAAGATAAAAAAGATACTTTCCGCCATAAACGCCGGCATCTGTTGTGCCTTTTTTTTCGTTTCAGGATTGTATGTTGCCAAAAAAGCATACACCCTGTATGAAGCCGGCGAGGTATCTGAAACTTTGAGAATTGCTTATTATCCTTTCACCTATGCTGTGGCGGCAGGGTGTTTTCTCCTGGCAGCCGTTCTTTTAAGTGATATGTTGCTTGCTTTTTCAAAGGATGTGAATAAATGAGTCTTACGGTAATAGGAATCACCGGCATCTTGATTTTAATGCTGCTTCTTTTTGTTTTCAGCATGCCGGTGAGTTTTGCCATGGCCATTGTGGGGTTCTGCGGATTTTCCTATATTATTAATTTTAATGCCGGCGTGAATATGGTGAGTTCTGAACTCTGGTCTGTTTATTCAAAATACGGCCTGACGGTGATCCCTTTGTTCATATTTATGGGGCAGATTGCCTTTTATTCCGGGGTAAATGAAAAACTTTACAAGGCTGCTTATAAATGGGTGGGGCATATAAGGGGCGGCATTGCCATGGCAACCGTTCTTGCCTGTTCAGCATTTGCGGCCATATGCGGGTCAAACACGGCAACTGCGGCAACCATGACAACCGTGGCGTTCCCCCAGATGACCAAGTATAGCTACAAACCCCTTTTAAGCACCGGGGCCATTGCCTGCGGCTCTACTCTGGGCGTTGTTATTCCCCCCAGTGTCGTTCTGATCATCATCGGGCTTTCAACGGAACAATCCATTGCAAAATTGTTTTATGGCGGTATTGGGGCGGGTATTTTGCTGTCCATACTCTTAATGTTTACCGTTTATGTCCTGTGTCGGCTAAACCCTTCCTGGGGGCCGGTGGGGCCGCAATTTTCTTTTAAGGAAAAATTATCTTCCCTTTCCGGTGCAGTTGAAATGCTGATTTTATTTTTTCTTATTATGACAGGCCTGTATATCGGGTATTTTACACCCAGCGAAGCCGGTGGTGCCGGGGCATTCTTTTGCCTGGTGATAAGCGTTGTCAGAAGATCCCTTTCCTGGAAAAATTTTATATCCGCTGTTAAGGATACTCTTCGTGTCTCCAGTATGGTTATTTTGCTCATTGCAGGGGCCATGATACTTGGAAAATTTCTTGCCCTGACCCGTATCCCATTTAATATTGCATCATGGGTCGCATCTCTGCCGGTTTCCGGTACAGTTGTGCTGGCGGTTATTTTTTTGATTTATGCTGTTGGCGGAGCTATTATGGATGCGCTGGCCCTGCTGTTGATAACCATTCCCATTTTTTTTCCGGTGGCACAAGAACTCGGGTGTGATCCCTTGTGGTTTGCGGTTATTATTACAGTGGTAACAACCCTGGGTGCAGTAACTCCTCCTGTCGGGGCAACCACCTATGTCGTTGCCGGTATGGCCAAGGGAACGGAGCTTAAAGAGGTGTTTAAGGGGGTTTCTTTTTTTCTTCCGGCGTATATTTTATGTATTATCCTGTTGATGATTTTTCCGGCGATCATTACATTTTTGCCCACACTTTTACAATAAAAAGAACTCTTAAAAAAAGTTTGAAATCAGAGTGTTTTTTTTCGCTTATCTTGTCTTGACAAAAAAGGCTTTTGGGAAATAATAAAACAATGGAAAAAAAAGTCTCTGTCTATCAACAGACAAATAAAATATTACGCGAAAAATTAAAAGAAAGAGTTAAAGAGCTTCATTGCGTGTATTCCATAGCAAATGTAGCTGAAACTGAAAATCTTACAATTGACGATCTGATGCAATCTGTGGTTGACATTGTTCCGTCAAGCTTTAGATATCCTGATATCGCTTGTGCAACAGCTTGTGTTAATGGAATAAACTATAAATCCAGGTTTTTTAAAGCAACAAAATTAAAATTGGTTTCACAAATACATACAGGGGGAAAAAAAATAGGATTTCTGGAAGTTTATTATACACGTGAAATATCCCCGCTTGATAAAGACCCTTTCCAGAAAGAAGAAAAAGATCTCGTTGACAATGTCTGCAAAAGAGTGGGTAAAATTATTGAACGGATACAAACAAATAAAAAATTAAAGGAAATAGAGGCTCGATATCAAATACTGACCAACCGGTTTGCTGATGGAATAGTTATCATTCAGGACGGGGAGTATAAGTTTGCAAACAATGCTTTTTCCTCAATGGCAGGCTATGATTCGCCGGAACATGTTGTTGGTAAAAGATATAACAGGTTTGTTTCCCGTGATTTTATAAGCAAGTACGATAAATCCACAATAATAACTTCTGATAGTGATGATGTCCAAAATACAATTGAATACCAATTTGTTTCAAAGACCAAAAGAATAATATGGGTGGAGGAGAAGCGTAATGTCATAAGCTGGAACTCTTCTTGTGCATTATTGTGTACACTCCGGGACATGACGGAAAAAAAGAAAAAAGAGGTGTCGTCTATAGAGGAAACCAAACAGCTTCGTCAGGAAAATATTCTGCTCAGATCTTCTTTGAAAGAGAGATACCGTTTCAGAAATATTATCGGCAGAAGCAAAACAATGCAGAATGTATATGATCAGATTTTAAGCGCTGCCAATTCTGATGCAAATGTTTCTGTCTTTGGTGAATCCGGAACAGGCAAGGAGCTGGTTGCCAAGGCCATTCATGATTTAAGCCATAGAGAGGATAATGCTTTTGTAACCATTAATTGCGGGGCTATTCCTGAACCCTTGTTGGAAAGTGAATTTTTTGGATACAAAAAAGGCTCCTTTACCGGTGCTGTGATTGATAAGCATGGTTTTTTAGATCTGGCAGATAACGGAACCCTGCTTTTAGATGAAATTGGTGAACTTTCACTCAATATGCAGGCCAAGTTGCTCAGGGCAATAGATGGAGGAGGGTATAATCCAATTGGAAGCAATGAAAAACGCATGGCTGATTTTCGCATTATTGCCGCGACCAACAAGGATTTGAAAAAAGAAGTGCTTAAGGGCAATATGCGGGAGGATTTTTATTATAGAATTCAGGTCATTCCAATAAAATTACCGCCGTTAAGGGAACGTAAGGAAGACATCCCTTTTCTTGTGGAACATTTTACGCAGATGTTTTCAAAAGCAAGTCAATATGACGGAGTTCCTGATTATGTAATAAGTGAATTTTATAATTATGACTGGCCCGGAAATGTCCGGGAACTTCAAAATGTGCTGCTCAGGTTTTTTTCAACCGGTGTGTTTGAATTTTTAGACGTTAAGAATGATATGCCTACAAACAGTGATAACTCTTGTGATCTGATCAGCAGTGAGCATCAAGATTTAATCAAATTTGTCGAAGCATGTGAGAAAGAACACATATTAAAAATATTGAAAAAGAACAACTGGCACCGGATCAATACGGCAGCTCAATTGGGCATCACCCGCAGTACCCTCTTTAGAAAAATCAACAAATATGGGTTAATGCAGACACATTAGTTGCATTGTTGACACATTTGTTGTTGTTTGTTAATAATTTCAGAATATTAAGATATCTTTCCTCATGTCCTATGTGTCAGGCCTGATACATGAAATTTTTTCTGATTTCAATCGTATGTACTCAAAAAATAATATTATTGTTTTGTTTTCAAGTGGTTATTCGATTTTATATCCTGTTGGCATTGGTTTTGCTGTGTTTTAAAACATAAAGGAGGATTTTATGATAATTTTAATTGTTGAGGATGACCCTCAGGTTACAAACTATATTACAAAAAGATTATCCGGTTGGGGATACAGAACAAATTCAGCAGCAACCGGCAAAGATGCTCTTGAACTGTTTTCAAAAAAAAATTTTGATCTTATCCTTTTGGATATAATTCTTCCCGATTACATGGCCTTTGATTTGATCCCGAAATTTAAACGCATGAATCCTGATATAGGTATTGTTACCATGACCGGGCAAAGCAGCCGCGAATTGGAACAAAAAGTCAGGGAACAAGGTATTTTATACTACATGGTAAAGCCGATTGAAGCAGCAAATCTGAAATTATTACTGGACCATATTAAAAATGATATTAAGCAGCAAATCAGTATATAAAATAGGAGTGTCATAATGAAAAATTTGAGTTTAGGGATAAAAATAGCGTTTGGATTTGCCATTGTGCTTATGTTCCTTTGCATAGTTGCCTTTATCGGTTTTAAAAGTCTCTCCGGAGTTGTTGACAGGGTGGAAAAAGCAGATGATATGAATAGTATCGTTAAAACGATTTTGGAAGCCCGGCGGCATGAAAAAAATTATATTATTCGTGGTGGAGAAACTTATATAAACAAAGTTGAAGGAAATGTTGAAAAGCTTGTTGAGCAGGCTATGGAAACAAAAGGCAAGTTTAATCGTCAAATCAACAAAGATCAAATGGACCAGGTGATTGAAAAGGTCAATATGTATTCAGCTGCATTTGAAAAATATGAAAAATCAGATCGGCAAAAGGCTATGGCTATGGAAGAAATGAGGTCCATGGCAAGGGAGGCTTTGGCACAGACTGAGGCCATCCGGGCGGATCAAAAACAGCAGCTTGCGGCAGCAAGAAAAAATGGTGAAGGTGATGACGTCATTGATGACAGGCTTGAGAAGGCAGATGATGCCAGCCGAATGATCAACTTGTTTATGGATAGCCGTAAAAACGAGAAAGAGTTCATCATATCTGCAGGAGAAAGCAAATGGAAGGATAGTGTTGATAAAAACCTGGTAAAGATATTTGAATTGTCAAATGATTTGAAGTCACGGTTTGAAAACAATAAAAATATAGAACAGATCAATGCTGTTATTGCTGCAATACAGGCATATGATAAAGCCTTTAAGACTTTTGCACAAATAATGAAAGAACAAAAAAATATAGATGCTGAAATGGTTGTAGCCGCAAGGGCTGCCAATAAATTGTGTATGGAGGCAAGAGCTGATCAAAAAATAAAAATGGAAAATCAGATTTCAATTGCCAATAAAATTATAGTTCTCGGTGCCACTATTGCGGCTTTACTGAGTGCATTATTTGCATTTTTGATTACCAGAAGCATTACCGGTCCGGTTAATTTCATTATTAAAGGGTTGAGCGAGGGCGCAGGTCAGGTGGCCTCTGCTGCCGGCCAAGTGTCTTCTGCCAGTCAGTCTCTTGCAGGAGGCTCGTCTCAGCAGGCGGCATCCATTGAAGAAACATCCGCTTCAATGGAAGAGATGTCTTCTATAACAAAACAGAATGCTGAAAATTCAATCCATGCAGATACCCTGATGAAAGACTCAAATAAAGTCGTAAAAACAGCCAATGAATCCATGGATCAGCTCACCCGTTCCATGGAAGATATTTCCAGAGCCAGCGAAGAAACTTCTAAAATCATAAAAACCATAGATGAAATTGCGTTTCAGACAAATCTGCTTGCCTTGAACGCTGCTGTGGAAGCAGCCAGGGCAGGTGAGGCAGGTGCCGGGTTTGCTGTTGTGGCCGATGAAGTCAGAAACCTTGCCATGAGGTCTGCCAAAGCCGCAAAAAATACAGCTGAACTTATTGAAGGAACTGTCAAAAAAGTGAGTGAAGGTTCAAAGCTTGTGTCAAGCACCAATGAGGCCTTTGCCAGAGTGGCGGAAAGCTCGGTCAAGGTCGGAGATCTTATTGCGGAAATCTCAGGCGCATCAGATGAACAGGCCAATGGTATAGAGCAGGTTAATATTGCCATAAGTGAAATGGACAAGGTGGTCCAGCAAAATGCGGCAAATGCCGAAGAGTCGGCTTCTGCATCCGAAGAAATGAATGCCCAGGCAGAACAGCTCAAGGATTATGTTGAAGATCTTGTCAAGCTTGTTACCGGTAAAACAAAAGGAATATCAGGAAGGGGATTTCAAAATAATCATAACATATCTTTTGCCCCTGAAAAGGAATTTGCAGTTAAAAAGCGTGCCATGCTTTCTTTGAAAAATGAAGTTAAACCTGAACAGCTTATCCCTTTTGAAGAGGATGAATTTAAAGATTTTTAGACGCGACGCATTGTTGATAAATCAGCATTTTTCTTGATGGGGATTAATAACAAAATGGAATATACTCAAAATTCAATTTTAGAAATAAGGCTCAAAACAACGGAAAAACAAAAAATCTGGCTGGTATCGGTATTTACGATTGCTCTGTTTGTTATTACCTATTATTTGCATACATTTTATAATACCCATATAGTGTTTACCCATCTGTACTATATTCCCATTATTATTGCCTCATTATGGTGGCAGAAAAAAGGATTTTATCTGGCGTGTTTTTTGTCGCTTTTTTTGATGTTGCATAGTCATTTTGTTGTTAATAGAGGAATATTTGAATTTAATGTTGATGATATTTTAAGAGCAATGATGTTTCTGATTATCGGTGCGGTAACCGCCATATTAAGTGACAATCTTATTAAAAAAGAAAAAGAGAAAAAAAACAGTGAAATAAAATATAAAAAACTTGTCGATCATATGGACAGCGGTGTTTTGGTATGCTGTTGCGTTAACAATAATAACGATTTTGTCATAACAGATGTGAATCATGCAGTTGAGCTGATTGGAAATATCAAAAAGCAGGAGATCCAGGGCAAAAGAATTCTCGAAGTTTTCCCCTATGCCAAGAGTTCGGGGTTGTTTGATGTTTTGCAAAACGTACTGGCCTCAGGAAAGCCTGAACATCACGATATTAAAATTTATATGGATAAAAAAATTGTCGGATGGAGAAAAAATTACGTTTACAGACTGAACTCAAAAGAGGTTGTGGTAGTTTACAGGGATGTGACCCGGCGAAAGATTGCGGAGAAGAAACTAAAGGAAAATGAAAAAAAATTTCGTGCAATAATGGAATCCATGAAAGAACCAATGTATATCTGCGGCCAGGATTTTATCGTTGAATATATGAATCCGGTCATGTTCAAAAGAATCGGTCATGATGCCACAGGAGAAATTTGTTTTAAATCGTTTCATGGGTTTGACCAACAATGTCCGTGGTGTGATTATGAAAGCGTCATAAAAGGGAATCCCCGTGAATTTGATTTTGTCAGCCCAAAAGATGGCTGTTTCTTTCAGGTCTCTTCTACCCCTATTGAAAATGGCGACGGATCAGTCTCCATGCTTAGTGTATTGAGGGATACCACTGAAATTGAACAAATACAAGCCCGGCTTCAACAGTCCCAGAAAATGGAAGCCATCGGCACCCTGGCCGGGGGGATTGCACATGACTTTAATAATATTTTATTTCCTATAATGGGTCTGGCTGAAATGCTGATTGAAGATACCAAAGAAGAGGATCAGGGCAGAGAATTTCTGGATGAAATTTTAAAGGGTTGTTTCCGTGCAAAAGAATTGATCAAGCAAATCTTGACGTTCAGCCGCCAGCATGGCCATCAAATAATACCCCTGCAAATCCAGCCCATTGTAAAAGAAATCATAAAACTTTCCAGATCCTCCCTGCCTTCAACTATTGAAATCAATCAAATTATGCCTGCAGGTTGTGGTGCAATAATGGGAGATCCCATTAAAATTCATCAGATCCTTATGAACCTGGTCACAAACTCTTTTCATTCAATGGAAAATACAGGAGGCGTCTTGACTATTGAGGTGAATGAGGTTGAAATAACGTCTGAAAATTCTCCTGATCCAAAATTCAAACAAGGAGTTTATATCAGTTTGACCATTTCGGATACGGGTATGGGAATGGATGCGTTAACCATGGAAAAAATTTTTGAACCGTATTTTACAACCAAGGATAAAAATAAGGGAACCGGGCTTGGGCTTGCTGTTGTTCACGGTATTGTCAAAAGCCATAAAGGTGAAATTCTGGTCAAAAGCGAACCTGGAAAAGGAACAGAAGTTACCATATATTTTCCCAGGATCATATCGGAAATTAATTCCGGTCCAAAGATAAAGCCTGAGCCGGATCAAGTAGGGAATGAGCGCATTTTACTGATTGATGATGAACAGGCCATTACGTCACTTCTCCGCCTGATATTGGAACGCCTTGGCTATTCAGTCGCATCCCGTAACAGCAGTACCGATGCTTTAGAGGCTTTTCGCGCGGCCCCGGAAAATTATGACATAGTTATTACCGATCTGACCATGCCAAATATTACTGGAGACAGGCTGGCAATTGAATTAAAAAAAATTCGACCTGATATACCGATTATCTTATGTACTGGGTTTAGTGAGAAGATCAGCACCCGTTCGGTTTCTTCCATGGGCATAGACAAGATTCTGGTGAAGCCGGTCGGTAAAAAAGAATTTGCCATGTCTGTTCGCGAGGTGCTGGATGGAAATGTAAAGAATTCATTAAATTGATTTTAGGCGCAATATCATAAATAAATAGCCCACAAGAAAGATCTGTAACTGCTATCTGAAATTTGGAAATAATGGGCTGTGGCCAAACCGTTTATAGGCAAACTGAGCCGATGGAACATTTTAATTTGATATTGCGCCTTATGTGAAATTTTTTGCCAAACAGCCCATGGATTCAACCGGTCAACCCGGATAACTTTTGATCTTGGGCCGTGGCAGTTTGCTCAAAATTGTGTAAACGTCTTAAAAATCTTCATCAGTGTCAACGGGGAGGTAATTAACCGCCCGGATTTTTTCAGGGCGTCGGGGGAGAATTTTTTTTCTTTTGGAAGAGCCGGGCCTTGAAGAAATTGTTTTTATTGCTCTGTAGTTATCCAGTGCGGTTCCTTGATCTTTTTTTCCTGATACTAGCAGGACAAGATCTCCCACATGTTCACGAAGCTGTTCTGTCTGGGTGGTCATTATTTCTGCCGCAGAGGCCGATTCTTCAGTATCGACTGCATTCTGCTGAATCACTCTATCCATATCTTCAAAAGCACTGGTCACCTGTTCAATGCCATTTGACTGCTCTTTGGAAGCTTTTGATATTTCAGACACAAGTTGACCGACCTTGGTCGAGCTTTCCGCAACTTTGCTGAATGCCTTGTTGGTGGCAGAAACAAGCATGGAACCGGCGTTGATTTTTTTAACCGTTCCTTCGATCATTTCCGCCGTATTTTTAGCCGCATCAGCCGCCCTCATGGCAAGATTCCTGACTTCATCGGCCACAACCGCAAACCCGGCGCCTGCTTCACCTGCCCGGGCAGCTTCCACAGCGGCATTCAAGGCAAGAAGGTTTGTCTGAAAGGCGATCTCATCAATGGTTTTTATTATTTTTGAGGTTTCTTCACTGGCTTTTGAAATATCATCCATGGACGCTATAACCTGTTCCATTGATTCAGTGGCTGTATTTATTACTTTGTTTGCATCCATCATCAAATTATCGGCTTGAGAGGCATTTGCAGAATTTTGTTTTGTCATGGATGATATCTCTTCCATTGACGCGGATGTTTCTTCGATTGAGGCAGCCTGTCTTGATGAGCCTTCAGCAAGGGATTGACTTGAATCCGACACCTGAGTTGATGACAGATAGGTTTGATCAGTTCCTCTATACAGGCCTTCCGTGGTCAGCATAATCGGTTTTGTAATTCTTCTGGCAAAGAAAAAAGAAGCCAGCATTACCGCTGCAAGAATAATGGCGGAAGCAATAACAAACAAATAGTTTGAGTGTCTTCCCAATTTAATGATCTTATCTTTTACCACCAGAAAATCTTCTTCGTAGGCTTCAACGCCAATAATCCAGTCCCAGTCTTTGAAATATTTGATTTTTACAATTTTAGTCTGGGGCAGTTTTTCATTTCTGTTTAAAAAGTATTTGTGAGAGCCAGTATTACCTGCATCAAGACCATGGGCTTTTTCAATAATATCCTGGATAAAAAAGTTGCCTGCGCCATCCTTTGTGTCCAGGATGTTTTGTCCATTTTGTTCGTTATTTTTTGAAACAATATATTCTCCTTTAGAATTGAGAACATAAACATGGCCGGTTTGACCTACTTTGATTTTAACAATTTCATCAACCAGGCTTTTTTCAAGGGTCTTTTGCTTGATGCCGACATACAATATTCCAACGACATTGTTTGAATCATCATAAATGGGTTCATAAGCTGTCATGTACCAGGCATTTACGACAAATGCCCGACCCTTAAATGTATTTCCCTTTAATACGGTTGATACGACTGCGTTGGGTGAACCATTCGGGTTTACAGCCGGGATAAAAGTTCCTATGGCTCTTTTTCCATCCAGCTTTTGCACATTGGTACAAACTCTTAGCATATCTCCCTTCTCGTTCATCCTCTGGAAGATAGTGCATGTTTCAACACTCAGATCCCTTGTTTTATCGACAATGATTGAGGGTGAGTTCATGTCCTGGTTTTTTTTCAGCCATTGTCCGCCAACCAGCATTTTAGGAAGATCAATACTGGTTGAGGTTTTTGTGAATTGATTTACAGCATTCCAGGTTACTTTTTCATCCATAGAAAGGGTAACCTTGCCGGTTGATTCTAAAATATTACGGGATGTTTTTAGAGCATTGCTGATAACTTCCTGGGCAAGTCCATTTTGTGCAAGGCACATTGAATTAACATTTTCAACGATATGGGTCATGTCGGCATCCCCAAGTTTCATTGACTCTTCTACTGACAGGGAACTCATTTTTTGATTGTTCATAATTGATAGAAACAAACTAAATCCCAGTGGAATAACAGAAATTAACAATGCAAATAAAATAAATTTGGAATTGAGATTTAATGCTTTCATGATACATACCTCCTGAACCGAATAAAATTTTGAAATTCGTTGTCCTGTAAATATCTGTTATACAAGATAGTTACAAAGAAAAGAAAAATATTGACTGTTTCCTAACACAATATTATCCGATTCACAAGGTTTGAACGCTGAGAAAAAGTAAAGTTTGCCGTCGCAATATTATGTAAAAACAATTAATTTTTACTTTTTTTGTGATATAGCAATAAAATTATGAGCCAGCTAACAATAGATATAAAAAAATTAAGACATAATATACAATTTTTAGTTCAATATTGTAATCGCCTGGGCCTTGAAATTACAGGCATATTAAAGGGGCCGGGGTTGGATTCCGTTATCCTTCATGAACTGATATCAAATGGGGTTGAGAATATCGGATTCTCCAATCTGCCGGTTAATAAAAACTACGACAATGTATTTCAAAAAAAGCCTGTTTTTATATCTTTGCCATCCCTTCATGAACTAGGTGATATGATTCAGTATTTTGGCACCAGTTTTAATTCTGAATTGTCTGTTCTCAAGAAGATGAATGAAGTGGCGATTGCCCGGAACAAAACCCACAATATTATCCTGATGGTTGATACAGGTGATTTGCGTGAAGGTGTCCTGCCTGAAAATGTTGTTGATACGGTAAAACGGATACATGAAATAAAAAAATTACGGCTTGTTTTTTCCGGAATCGGAACCAATCTGGGGTGCTGTGCCGGTATTATTCCAACTCATTTGAATGTTGATATTTTACAGGAATTGGCAACCCGGATTGAAACGCAATTGAGCTTGCCGGTTAAAACCGTTTCAGTCGGCGGTTCCGTCATGCTGGAGTATCTTAAGACCAATCCTTTGCCGGAGAAAATCAATCAAGTCAGGCTGGGCGAATCTATTTTTCTTGGCAATATCCCGACCATTGATAAAAAACATGAAAATTTGTATGACGATGTTTTGATATTCAGAAGTGATGTGCTGGAAACAAGTGAAAAAAGAATTGATTTGCCTGAAAATCTTGGTAAAAATGCCTTTGGATACAACCCTGAGTTCAAGCATACGGGAATAAGGAAGAGAGCCGTAATGAATTTTGGCATTGCCGACACATATCCTGCAGGATTGACGCCGGTAAATGCCGGTTTGGATATTGTCTGTATTAACAGCAATTATACGGTCATTGATTTTACAGATAGCCGGGAAGACTTGAAACCAGGTGACTTTATAGAATTTAAAATGAATTACATGAGCATGCTTCAAAGTTTTATTTCCCCGTTTACCTGTATTGTTTTTAAACAGCAGACAGATGAATAACTATTTTAACATCCTTAAAAACAACTGGAAGTTTTTTGTAATAGCAATAGGTATTTTAATTGTTGCAAATACGTTTAATGGTATTTTAAGTATTTCATCTTTTGAAAAGATGTATACGGATTCAGTGCTTTCCATATACAGGGATGCTGCTGTTAATCTCAAGAGAACCATTGAACTGTCCATTAAATTTGGAAAACAATTGCATGAATTTTACGGGATAAATATGTTATTGGAACAATTTAAAGAGGAAAATTCAAATATTACGGACATATCCATTGCACGTCCCGGTGGAGAAATCTTATACAGCCTTGATTCGGCTAAAGTTCATACCGTTATCCCGTCAAATTTAATTCCTGATTATTTACAAGGGAAAGAAACCCTATGTAAGTATAATCCTGAAAAAAAATTGCATGATGGCATGTATTATATTTTCCTTGAAATCCGGGATAAAAAAAAAGAAATTACCGGGATGATCAATGTTACTTTTAAAGAATCACTTGTTAAACAACCACTTAATTTAATAATACAGTGGAATTTAAAAAAGCTTGCAAAAACCACATTGGTTGTATCTGTTCTGCTTTTTTCAAGCATGGTCTGGCTTTTTGATTTCAGTACCGGGAGATTTCAGAGGAAACGCTTGTATTGCTTGTTGTTTTTGTTTCTATGCTTAGGGCAGATGATTTATTCTTATTATAGTATAACTTACTTTCATGAAAAATATGTAGGTATTATTCATTTGAAAACTCTCGGTATCCAAAACCAGTTAACAACAGAAATTGAAAAATTTTTAACGGCCGGGATCAATATCTGCAAACTGAATAAAATTGATGAAAGGCTCAAATCCATTGCCGATTCAACTCCATACATAGATAATATTAATGTTTTAAATAAGGATATGCAACTTCTCTGTTCAGCATATGATAAACATGAGGATTTCCCCATTAAAAATAACATGGAATCAAAACAGATTTTACAAGGAACTCTTAAATCTAAAGAATTGATCAGCGGGCATATACAGATACAGATTTCAAAGTCTGCCATACAAAAGAAAATATTTGAAATTATTATGGACAGTGTTACTGTTCTTTTAATTTCATTAGTTTTTATTACAGAACTGCTTTTTTTTATGTTTATCTTTATTTGATAATGAAATCAGGATTTCAACAGTAATGACACAAAAATCAAAACTTTACTCTTTAATCAGACCTGATGCGTTTCTTTTCTGTTTTGGAATAGATTTGCCGATATCATTCATTACCCTGTATGCTGAGGATTTATATGCTCCCATTTTTGGATTGTCCAAAGCATATGTCATGGGAATGCCCATTTCCATTTCCATGCTTTTTACCACTGTTGCCTTTCTTGTCGGTGGATACTGGATAGATAGAAAAGGCTGGCAGCAAAGCCACTTCTGGGGAATACTCCTGGCTGGATCAGCCCAGGTTATTTCAGGTATTTCACCTTCGATTGAACTGTATGTTTTGTCACGGGCTGTATACGGCTTTGGTTACGGCCTTGTGTTCATGTCTTACATGGGGTTTGTATACACTAATACAGGGGAAGAAAATCGTACAACCGGGTTTGCCACAATGAGCGCAGGCATGTATTCAGGAAGTATTTGTGGAGGCGCAGTGGGAGGGATGCTGGCAGAAAGGCTTGGATTTCAAAATGTGTTTTTCATGGCCGCTTTTTTTACTCTGATCACAATAGGTTACACAATTTTATTTATGCAAAAGACGTATTATTATCCTGAAAAAATACGGGAGAATAATAAACCAAGGTCATATAAAACTAATTTAAAGCTGATATTCAGGTTTGTGACCAATAGAAACATCATTTCCCTGCTGGTACTGTTAAGTCTTCCCGCAGCTGTTACATTAATCGGCATCCTTTATTATATCAGCCCTATTTACCTTGACAGGATGGGGACATCCCAGGCCAATATTGCAAGAATTTTAATGATAAACGGGGTTTTTATGATTTATATTTCTCCTTTGCTTGGTCCGCTTATGGATAAGACTAAGGATAAGCGGATTTATATTATTATCAGTGGGCTAATCGGTGGATCAGGGATGTTGTGCTTTTTGTTTTTTAAAGGGGTTTGGGCAATTATTTTTGTTATTTTTATCTTAAGTTTTGCCGCAGCCATTGGTCACTCTGCAAGAACCGTCTATGCTTTGCAGCAAAACATCGTCACTGAAATCGGAGCCGGGCAGGCAATGAGTTTGTATAGAGCAATAGATAGAATAGGGTGTTTACTGGGTCCTCTTGTGCTGAGCGTTATACTTGCTTCTGGAGAAATTGAAAAAGGTCTTTCAATGATAGGTTTAATTTATATCGTCCTTACCCTGTTGTTTGTATTTGTTTCAAAAAAAGAAGTTGAAACGTAAGAAATATTTAAGTTGCAAAATGAAAATTGAATTGTTTATGCTAAATGGAAATTAAAATGGAATTAAAAATAAACTATCCTGAAAAAATAGCCGTTGTATTTGGCGGCCAGTCTACAGAGCATGATGCCAGTATTTTCAGTTTTAAAAATTTTTATATGGATATCCAGTCATCTATAGTTGATGAAGAAATTGAGGTGTCAAGCACTTACTATATACTGCAAGACGGCAGAGTGCTGGTGTCGCAGGTTGATTTAAAAAAACCTGCATCATTCTATTTTGACCCCGGCAGGACTGC
This sequence comes from Desulfobacula phenolica, assembly GCF_900105645.1. Taxonomy (NCBI): domain Bacteria; kingdom Pseudomonadati; phylum Thermodesulfobacteriota; class Desulfobacteria; order Desulfobacterales; family Desulfobacteraceae; genus Desulfobacula; species Desulfobacula phenolica. The sequence goes on from NZ_FNLL01000001.1 coordinate 576,003, forward strand.
TTCGTGTGACATTGTTGATGCCTTTTCCCTGATCAGGGAAAACAATGAATTTGTTTACCTGATGTGTGACGGCCCTGTCGGCACGGATGGACGATTTGTAAGCATTGCTGAAAACTATGGTATTAAAGGCACGTTTGGAACGCCGTTAAGTTTTCATATATGCAAGAGCAAATTTCATATGGATCGGTTCGTTGCTGCTAATTATTCCGATATTAAAATTCCGGATACGGCTTATATCTCTTCTGTTGAAGAACTGGACTCATGTTTTGCCGGATTTGCTGACAGAAAAATTGTTGTAAAGCCCAATTCGCTGGGTTCTAGTATTTATGTAAAGATGTTTGAATGCAACAACAAGAATCAGGATGATATCAAAGAGCTGGTTAAAAATATTTTTGAGTATGATCGCCGGGCCATTATACAAGAATATATTCAGGGGGATGAATATGGTTGTTATTGCATGGAAAAAAATGGTGAGGTTGATATTCTGGCCGTAAAACAATTCTTTACGGAAAATGATTTTTTAAATACTCAGGACAAATATAAGGCAGCAACAGACGGACATGATGTGTATGTTAAAGAAAAAATTGGATCGATAACGGATTTTGCCCGAAAACTTTTTAAAGACGTTGATTGCAGAAATTTGTCACGGATGGATTTTATTGTTACACCGGCAAAACAAATCTATTTTTTGGAGAACAATTGTGATCCGGCTTTAAGGGGAGTTATCGGAGCTTACAAAGAGAAATATCAATCCTGTACAGTGTATGATATGTTAAAAATTTTTATTAAAAATGAATATAACAGGAAAAAAATCAGGACGGATTATCGTTTTGATTTTAATTTTTTATGAAAATCATCATTTGTATCAAGCGTGATCTTGAAGGATGCATAGCTCTTAACTATTTGTTGAAACATATTGAATCACATGATTACACGGTGATTCTCAGTGATAAATTTACAGCAGCAGAAAGAGAAGTAAAGGAATCAGCCGATTTTATATTTTATGAAAGAGATTTGCTTGTTCATCAGATATTTCCGTTGCTTGAGAAAAATGACAAAGAAGAATATTTTTCGGAATATCTTACTTTTAATCAGATCAAAAAGAAATATCATATTCCTGTTGTGGTTTCCGATGATATTAATTCCAAAGCCTGGGAAAATTATATCCGGAACATTAATCCGGATATGATTTTATCCGTTCGCAATGATTTTATCTTCAAGAAGAATATTATCGATATTCCCGGCTTCGGTATATACAATGTACACCCGGGATCTTTACCTGAATACCGGGGCGTATATGCTCCATTCAGGGCCATGTTAAATGGAGAGGCTACTGTCGGCTGTACCTTGCACCGGGTTGTGGACGAAGGAATTGATACTGGTCCGATAGTTGATATTAAAACCATGCCGGTTGATTATTCCAAATCTGTTTTATGGCATATGTGCCAATTATATCCCCTTGGCATTGATCTTTTTAAACAATTTTTAGCAAAGTATGAAATTCAAAAAAAAATTGAAACTTTTCCACAGGATGAGTCGAAAAAAAGATATTATACTTTCCCTGGTTCTGAGGAATTCAATATATTTACCGGGAACGGTCATAAATTAATAGACAATCAGGAATATCTTGACATGCTTGGCCGATTCAGCCCTGTGACATGGTGTTCCAAAACTATTATCGATTAAAAACACGGCCTGATGTTCCAGTATTCTGTAACAGACGCTCCTGCTAATGACAGTGTTTCTCCTTGACTCAACACGATGTCGGCAATGGGTCACATTGACCCTCTAATCAGCCGTGAAATTCGAAAGAAGTCCGGCCAATTTTTCTGCTGAAGGTAATAGTTTTAAATTTTTTATTCAAATTATTGCCTTTTTATTTCAAGCTGTTATCCAAAAAAAAATAAAAACGAATAAATAAATTTATATCCAATAAAAATACCATGGCCCTGATATTGCTATTAATCTCGATGAAGTTTGAACAAGTGTTTTTTTTTAGTTGACAAATAAACTTAAGTTAAGGAGCGTAACATGGCAAACGGAGAAGCAGTTTACGGATTTTTTATTCCTACAGTCACACTCATGGGTGTTGGATCGCACAAAGAGATTTGTGCCCAGATGAAAAGCCTTGGAGTGAGTAAACCTTTTCTTGTGGCGGATAAAGGCATTACCGCTGCCGGGCTTACCCAGCAGATTTGTGACATGATTAAAAAAGAGATGGATTCAGATACTGTTGTATATGATGAAACCATTCCAAATCCAACAGACAAAAATGTTGAGGAGGGTCTTGCCCTCTACAAAAAGAGCGGGTGTGACATGATCATCACCCTGGGTGGCGGAAGTGCCCATGACTGCGGAAAAGGAATTGGCCTGGTTGCTACAAATGGCGGCACCATACACGATTATGAGGGTGTAGATCAGTCCACAAAGGCAATGCCGCCTTTTATTGCCGTCAATACCACGGCAGGAACCGCAAGCGAGATGACCCGTTTCTGCATTATCACCGATACCGGCAGAAAAGTTAAGATGGCCATTGTCGACTGGCGCGTAACCCCCAACATTGCCATTAACGACCCCCTTCTCATGATGGGGATGCCTTCCTCATTGACAGCTGCAACAGGTATGGATGCCTTGACTCATTCGGTTGAAGCCTATGTTTCAACAATTGCCACCCCAATCACTGATGCCTGTGCCATAAAGGCCATTGAGCTTATTGCACAAAATTTAAGACAGGCCGTTGCCAACGGCGATGACCTGGCTGCCAGGGATAAAATGGCCTATGCTGAATATCTGGCAGGTATGGCGTTTAACAATGCAAGCCTGGGTCATGTCCATGCAATGGCACATCAGTTGGGCGGTTTTTATGATCTTCCCCATGGTGTCTGCAATGCAATACTGCTTCCCCATGTTTCAAGATTCAACCTTATCGCTAACCTCCAGCGATATGCCGATATCGCCGTTGCTCTGGGCGAAAATATCGCGGGACTGTCCGTCCGGGATGCAGCAGAAAAAGCATTGATCGCGATTAAGACGCTTTCCGCAGATGTGGGTATCCCTGCAAATCTGACAGAGCTTGGGGTAAAAAAAGAAGACCTTATGATCATGGCTGAAAATGCACAAAAAGATGCCTGCGGAGCAACCAACCCAAGACGTCCTACCCTGGATGATGTTGTGGGTATTTACACGGCTGCGTTATAATTGAACAGTAGAGGTAAAGATTATGGGTAAAATACTTAGAATAAATACCAAAGACAAAACAACAGTTTTTCAGGACATTCCTGATTCTTTTGCCGGTCTGGGGGGAAGAGCTTTGACCTCTAAGATGGTTCTGGATGAAGTGCCTGCAACCTGTCACCCCTTGGGCCGTTCAAATAAACTTGTTTTTGCACCCGGACTTTTAACCGGAACACCGGCCGCCAATTCAGGACGTCTTTCCGTGGGGTCAAAATCACCCCTGACCAATGGCATCAAAGAGAGTAATTCAGGCGGACTTGTTTCACAAAAACTCGCAAGGCTTGGTATTTCAGCTCTTGTTCTGGAAGACAAGCCTGATGATGACACTTTTTCAATGATCGTGATAAAAAAAGATTGTGTTGAAATCCTTGCTGCTGATGAGTATGCGGGCATGGGAAACTATGAAGTAATGGAGAAACTCTGGGATCGGTACGGGAAAAAAACCGGGCTTATGACTATTGGCCAGGCAGGCGAGCAGCGTTTAAAGGCCGCCAGCATTCAGCAGGCCGATCCCAAGGGAAGACCTGGTCGAGCCATGGGAAGGGGAGGGCTTGGTGCGGTAATGGGGTCTAAAAAGATCAAGGCCATTATTGTTGATGACAAGGGATGCGACAGAATTGTCCAGGCAGATCCTGAAGCGTTTAAGGCAGCCAATAAAAAATGGGTTGACCTGCTCAAGAATCATCCCGTAACCGGCCAGGGCCTGCCGGGTCTTGGAACCGCCGTACTGGTTAATCTTATCAACGAGGCAGGTGCCTTACCCACAAAGAATTTCAGGACAGGCCGGTTTGAACATGCAGCGGATATCAGTGGTGAAAAAATGGTTGAAAACATTGAAGCACGGCAGGGTGTTGTTGCAGAAGGGTGTCATCCGGGCTGTGTTATCAAATGTTCCCAGGCTTACAACGATAAGGACGGCAACTATCTGACCTCGGGCTTTGAATATGAGACCCTTTGGGCCTTTGGCGCCCATACCATGGTCAGGGATCTTGATGATATTGCCCTGATGGACAGACTGTGTGATGATTACGGCCTGGACACCATTGATACGGGAGTGGCCCTGGGAGTGGCCATGGAAGGCGGGTTGCTTGAGTGGGGTGACGGCAAGGCCTGTATCGAATTGATTAAAGAGGTGGCCCTTGGAACAGCTACCGGCAAAATACTTGGAAACGGTGCGGCTTTTACCGGTGACGCCCTGGGTGTGGACAGAATTCCCGCAGTCAAGCGCCAGGCATTGCCGGCCTATGATCCAAGATCTGTAAAAGGGGTTGGCGTCACCTATGCAACAACACCCATGGGGGCGGACCACACAGCCGGTTATGGTGTCACAGCCAATATCCTGGGGGTTGGCGGTTCCATTGATCCTTTGAAAAATGACGATCAGGTGGAATTGTCTAAAAACCTCCAGATTGCGACTGCAGCAATTGATGCCGCAGGCCTTTGCCTGTTTGTTGCATTTGCCGTCCTGGACAGCGAAGACGGCGTTCAATTGATTGTTGACATGCTCAATGCACAATATGGCCTGGCCCTGACACCGGATGATGTGGTTAAACTGGGGATATCCATCCTGGAGAATGAAAATGAGTTCAATCTCATGGCGGGATTCACCAAAAAGGATGATCAGCTTCCTGAGATGTTCAACCAAACTTTTCCACCCCATAACACAAAATGGACTTTTACCGAAGATGAGCTTCAGGATGCCAAAACATTTACCGTAGGATAAATCAAATCATAGACCGGATCATATATCAGGTCATGAAACTGATTCTATGATTGAAGTTGGTTCCGGGGGGATGGAGATTTTCTTATCCCCCTGTGTTTTTGATTCGGTTTGACCGGGTTTGAATTTTATTGTTCAATATCATCCAATAATTTGCGATACAGGGTTTTTCTGCTAATACCAAGTATTTCCGCTGCTTTGGATCTGTTTCCATCCACATGCTTGAGAACTTTCATGATGTGGTTTTTTTCCAAATCTTTCAGGCTGGGAAACTGTTCTGTGGCATATGTATTCATATCATCCATGGTCTCAAGCAGTTCAAGGGGCAGGCTGCGTTCGGTGATAATATTGTTGTCGGAAAGAATAATTCCCCGCTCTATGACATTATGAAGTTCCCGTACATTGCCGGGCCAGTCATAAGCCATGAGGTGCTGCATGGCATTTTTAGCAACCTTGCAGGGGGCTGTGCCGTGACTCATTTGGCCCAGAAAATATTCCACCAGTACGGGGATTTCCTCTTTTCGTTTGCGCAGCGGCAGGATTTTTATGGTGAACACGTTGAGCCTGTGAAAAAGAGCCTCGCTGAATGTTCCCTTTGCCACCGATTTTTTAAGGTCCCGGTTGGTTGCAAAGATAAACCGGATATCCACCTTTATTTCGTTCTTATCCCCCACGGGTCGAAATGTCTGATTTTCCATGACCCGCAGCAGGGAAGCCTGCACCCCCACGGAGAGTTCTCCGATTTCGTCCAGGAACAAGGTTCCCTTGTCAGCAAGTCCCAGCAGGCCAGTCCTGGATTCTTCGGCTCCTGTAAAGGCGCCTTTGCAATACCCGAACAATTCGCTTCGGATCAATTCTTCCTGCAATGTGGCACAGTTTTTTGTGATCAGGGGGCTGGCACTGCGCAGGCTAAGGCCGTGCAACTGCCTTGCCGCGACATTTTTACCTGTGCCGCTTTCACCGGTTATCAGTACGGGAACACTTGTTGGTGCCACCTTGCCAATGAGGAAGCGAACCTCTTCCATTGAACTGGAATGGCCCACGATATGTTCCGGGTATTGTATTTTTTCCTGGCGGCCCTGTTGTTTTAAAATCTCTTTTTTGCGAAGAAGTCCCCGCTGATAGGCCTTTTCAACAACCTGCTCCAGTCGTTCCAGGTCAAAGGGTTTGGTGATATAGTCGCAGGCACCGGTTTTCATGGCTTCAACAGCATCGTCAACATCGCCATACCCGGTAATTAAAATGATCTGAACCGCCAGCACCTGTTCCTGAAATCCGGCCATCAACTCAATGCCGTTGGCATCTGGCAGCATTATATCCAGAATGATGATGTCAAACACCTTTTTTTTGACAGCTAAAAGTGCTTCTTTTGCATTACCGGCTGTTGTTATGCTGCGGCGCGAAGAGGTTAATTCTTTTTCCAGCAGTCTTCGAATGGATTTTTCATCGTCTACCACAAGAATATTCATTGTGCTGATTTGGTCAGTCATTTTTCACATATTCCGGGTTAGGAAATTTGATTTTAAAAATGCTTCCCATTGATTCTTTGCTGGTTACGGAGATCTCCCCTTTATGCTGCTTGATAATATTATAACAGGTGGACAGTCCTATGCCGGTTCCCTTGTCCACAGGTTTTGTGGTGAAAAAGGGATCAAACAGCCTGTCCATGTTTTCCTGTGCAATGCCGCAGCCGTTGTCTTTGACCGAAAGGGTTACCCAACGGCTTTCCGTTGCCGTGTAAATCTGAAGTCTTCCCTCGTTTTCAACGGCGTCAATGGCATTGCATATGATGTTGAGCAGCACCTGTTTGAGTTCGGCAGCATTGCCCCGAACCATTGGAATGCCGTTGTCAAATTTAAGTTCTATTTTCAGCAAATGATTTTGCTTCAATCTGTAGCACAACAGTTTGAGAACATCTGTGACCAGGTGTTTTAAATTCACCGGGGTAAAATCTATTCTCTTTCTGGGGCTGAATGTCAGCAGGTTTTTTACGATATCTCGGCACCGGTTGCACTCGTTAATAATGGTTCCAATATATTCATTAAAATCCTCCATAAGTTCCTGACTTTCCGGGTCATCTTCCATGCAGCGCGCAAGTTTTGGCAGCCGGCGCTTGAGTCCTTCTGAAAATCCGCTGATGGAGGTCAACGGGTTGTTTATTTCATGGGCAACCCCTGCTGCAAGGACTCCCACAGTGGCCATTTTTTTTGAATAATAATATTTTTCCTGAAACTCTTTTTCACGGGTCACATCCCGCATGAGAAAAAGGAACCGAAATATTTTTTTGTTGGAGTCCTCCATGGGAGATACGGAAACTTCAAATTGATGTTTTTTGTTTTTTATCGGATAAACAAGCAGTTGACGGCAAACCTTGCCGGTCTTCTTGGCAGTCATGATGGGACATTCCGGACAGGGAGTTTTTCGGTTTTTTAAGATTTCATAGCACAATTGTCCTTCCGGATTTTCACATTTGAAAATTTCAGAGAACAGACCATTTACGGAGATGATAGTGAAATTAGATGACATGATTGCCATGACATCGGAGATGCCGTCTAAAATAGCCTGGAGTTTTCGCTGTTTTCTCTCAAGTTTGAGGTTGGCTGCCTGGAGTTCAGCCACTTTGTTTTTAACCTCTCCGAAAAATCCCAGTTTGGTATATTCAAGACCGACGATATCCTCAAGGGTTGTGGGCGTAGTCATTACCATACTCCATTGCAGATTTGCATCATATCTTCAACCGTTGCCGTTCTCGGGTTGCTCAAAAGACATGAATCATAGGTGGCCATTTTGCAGATCTGGGGTAATGTTGAGCGGTCCGGCACAATATCACGCAATCGTGTGGACACTTTAAGGCTTTGGAAATAAGCTTCAAGTTTTTCAATACCTGCCAGGGCGGTTGCTTCGGGTGATGCCAGGGATTTGCCCAGCACTACCTTGCCGATCTGGGCGATTTTATCCGTACATTCACAAAGATTATACCGCATGACCTGGGGAAGCAGTATGGGGTGGATCGTACCGTGTACCGTATCCAGCATGCCGCCAAGGGTATGGGCAAGGGCATGGTCAAGTCCCAGGCTTGCATTGCTGAATGCTATGGCTGCGGATGTCCCTGCCATGCTCAGTTGTTCCAGGTGATCAAGGGAACGGCTTTCCAGGGCCAGGGGAAGATATTTGATAATAAGCTCAATGGCTTTAAGCGAGTGGACTTCCGTCATGGGTGAGGCAATCTTTGAGACGTGGGCCTCAATTGCATGGGAGAGTGCATCCACAGCAGCGGCAATGATCAGTTCCCGGGATTTTGTGGTCAGAAGCATGGGATCGATAATGGAAATATTTGGCACCAGGGTCCGGCTGATTATCGACATTTTAACCTGCCGTTCCATGTCCGTGATAATGGTAAATTGTGAGATGTCAGATCCGCTGCTGGCGGTGGAAGGAATGAAAATCATTGGAGCAAGAGGGTGTTTTATGCGGTTTGCCCCTTCGTAATCATTGACACGGCCACCGTTGCTTGCAACAAGTGCGATGCCCTTGGCAGCATCCATGGGGCTTCCGCCACCCAGGGCAATGACCACGTCACAGCCGTGCTTTTTATATAAAAGAGCGCCTTTTTCTATCTGCCAGTCCCGGGGGTTGGAGGATATGTCGGAATAGTAAACCCATTTGAGGCTTTCTTTGTCGATAATTTTAAAAACATGGTCAACCCATCCTGATTTTTCCAGTCCAGGATCAGAGACAAAAAATATTTTTTCCGCACCAAGACGCATGGCGCACATACCTGTATATTTCAAGCTGCCCCGCCCAAAAAAAATTTCCGGTACGGAAAATTTCAAGATCCCCATTGTTATTCCTTGTTGTTATTGCTTTTAAGCAGACACCTCCCCCCATGTCTTTATTGAATAATCTTTGGGAAGGTGGGCCGTGCCTTTCACGCAGTGAATGCCTGTTTTGTTATGTACCTGTTCAATAAGGTTATCGATAGTTTCACAAAATCCGCCGTTTTTGTCAACCCACCCCTCATCTGTCTTTTTGGCAAAAGTGCAGGTGCAAAAGTGAATAACTTCAGTTCCTTTGGATTTGAGTATTTTGGATAAATTGACCGAGACATCACCCGGGCACTGGCAGTTAAAAACACCTGTCAGGGTGCAATCATCGTAAATTGAAAATCCCTCCTTTTTTTCTGCCAGGCATTTGAAACAATTGGTCAAAGGACATCTGTCCAGGTTTTTTTCACATCGTATAATAGCTACTTTTGTCATTGAAAACTCCTGTTTGCGATTTTGTTTTAATTGTGGGTTTTTTGTGTCTGCTGAATTCTTTCCGTTGGATAATTTTTTTGGGAAATTGTAATAGTCTTATGCAGCTTCTGTTCTGACTATTAAGTTGATATGATCATAATCCCCGTACTTTGAGAACGACTTATTAATATCCCTGTTTTTTTTATATGAAAGTTTTAAAAAATTTAAACCAATACTTTCATGTTTTGTCGCGGGCAAACCAAGGTGACCAGATTGTTATAAAAAATGGCCAGGTCTGCCCGTGGCATTTATTGGAGGATATATATATCAGGGTAAGCCATAAGTTTCAGCGTTGCTGCAATGACACCTGCGACTTCAGGGACATCGTGAATAATTACAAGGCTGTTGCTTTTGTTCAGTTCTTCCATCATGGGTTTGGAGAACATGTCACTGTAATCAACATGGTTTGCATCCTTGACATGATGTTTATTAAATTTTGCTTTATCCCGAAAATCGACAAATGTGCAGTTTTTCAGCTTTTTTGCTTCTTTTTCGGCAATGACCAATTGGGCAAAATCAGTCTTGTTTAAGGAAATAAGATCTTCAAGGAGCTTTTGATCTCCCACAATAGGGAATCCTGCTTTTTTCCAACCATTAATACCATCTCTCATCCAGTATACATTTTTGTAACCATTTTCAACTGCCAACCTGGCAGCGTGATATGATTTCCATCAATTGCTGGAGGCGCAATAGGTTATAATTGCTGTGTTTTTGTCCTTTGGCAGTTGCGCCAGATCAAAATCAACTTTATCCAAGGGCATGTCCGTGCGTTTGTGATCTTTTGGAACCAGACAAGTGATGTGAATTGTTCCGGAAGGATGACCCTTCATAAAATCAGTTGTATGACTGTGGCATGCAACTACTGTTGCACCGTTTGCATGAAGTTTCTTTGCTTGTTCCAGGCTTACGGCTGAGAATCCTTCTCCACCTTTTGCAGGCGCGGGTACTTTGGCTGCAAAACTTAATGCTGAAAATCCTACTATCAACATTAAGGATAGAATAATAATTGATATTTTTTTGTTCATTTTTTACTCAATTCCTTTCTGTTTATTATAATTTATTTTTGATATATTGCCTATCCTCAAGTACGGGGATTATGAAAAGTTTCAGACTGGTATTCACCTCCTTTCTCGTGTTTTGGAGGGGCTGTGGTAAGCACCTTCCGTTATCATTTTTATATTAAGTCGAGTATGTCATGATTTTGATTTCATTTCTGATCATCACAAATTCAGTCTTGTCTGTCCATCTGTCCATTTGAATTCAGCATTTTGTTATAACAAATACTTGCTTTTTCTTGTCGATAGAATTCAAAGACCTGTTCATAGGCTTTTGAATACTGCTTGTCCATATAGAATTCAGAAATATCAAATCTCATCATATTTCTGGGAGTTCATATTTCACAATAGATGAAAGCCTTTAATAACAATGGTTTTTAAATTTTAAATGCCTTGGGTTATCACTTGAACGTTTTTAGGTATCAGGCAGGGTCTTAAACATCCTGTTGATCCAGACCAAAGAAAAACCGACACAAGCTAAATAAAAAAGCATCAACATGGGAAAGAAAAGAGCAAAAAAATTTACCCCTGCTATCTGTTCCGCATATATTGCAAAAAAAATGATTCCTATGAGAATATTTGTTAAAAATAATATTCAGTAGGTCTGTCCTGATACTTTTCTGATAGTAAGTTCAGCTCTTGACGGGTTAAGCCAGAAATCTTCATTTGGTTTGTTGGAACTATGTGTGGATACCTCCTGAAATCAGCTATCTGGGAACAGCTTTTTTGCCTAAGGGTGCAAAGCAGACTCCGGCCAGCCTGAAGTGTGCAAATCCAAAGGGGATGCCGATAATGGTAAGGCAAAGGCTTATTCCGGCAATGATATGGGAAACGGCAAGCCAGATCCCGGCCAGAATAATCCACAAGAAGTTGGCAAGTGAGGTACCGACAATCCTTTTTTCATCTATAAGCCGTGCATCCACCAGCTCTTTGCCGAACGGGAATGCCGCAAATCCGGCAATTCTGAATGCAGCATAGCCAAAAGGAATCCCAATCACGGTAATAAAAAGAAGTCCGCCCAGAAGGACCCAAAGCAGCCAAGCTAAAAAACCGCCGCCAAAGATGAACCAGAGAATGTTAAGAATCAATATCATTTTTCCCCCGATCTTAAAATTTACTTCGAATCCGCTCGATTCGTTTTCTGTTGGCGCCAAGATCAGAATATCCGATGCGGGAAGCGGATCGGATATGAATGATCACCTCGCCGGTTTGTTTTTTGGGGAAATAAAACTCCACATCATCAACAAATCGAAACAAAGCCGACTTGAACTCTGCTCGAATATAATTCTTCTTGGCTGTCAGAATCTTTGTTCGCTTTTCAGACTCTAATATCTGCAAGAGACGGGCTCGCGCCTCCTGTTGTGTTCCTGCGTAACGGATTGGCCGGATATAATTTTTTTCACTAATCGCCTGACTGTTTACACAGTTTGGTGTTTTCGGGCACGGCGTCAACTCTCCATTATTTATCCCCAGATCTGGCATACTCCCCGTACACCCCGTTAATAATATTAGGCTTACTGTGCCAACTATAAATTTCTTTTTCATTGCTCTTCCGATCATTTTTTCTACTGTATAACCCCCAAACCCTGCGGTTAGCAAAAAATAAGGATTTGTAAGGTGTAAAAATTGTAGTAAAAGCATAGAGAACCTCCCAAACAGAAATTTTTAACTTTTCTCCCAAAAAGAATGGAAAGCCGCAATGACTTTATTCTATCTTTACTGTGGGCGCTTGGTTTGAGGGTCAGTGAACTTACCCGGCTTGTCATTGGATCTTTTGAACCTGGGCATGGGTCTAAAATCGGTCTTTTAAGGGAAAAAGGAAAAAACAAGAAACAGCGGGCCTTATTTGTGGTGTATAAATTGTACGATAACCTTGTGGCATATCTGGCCCATCCCAAGACATTAAAGTTTAAAAAAGATCCTATCTTCCCAATTGAAAAAGGAACTGCCATATCAACCGACCGGGTTCAAAGAAAGCTGCACCAGTATTGCAAAAAAGCGGGTATCACAGAAAGGATCACTCCCCATGTGCTTCGGCACTCCTTTGCCACTGAGTGGCGGGTCACTCAATCAAAAACAGAAATCTATATTTATCCTTCAATGCAAAAAGTAAGACTGGCAATGGAAAAACTACCCGGAGTTATTTTTATGTATTGAGCTCATTTTTTACAATTTTAAAAAAATCGTCCTTCCCATATTTTTCTTTCCAGGGGGAGTGACCACATTTTTGTATTTCGTACCATTTGATGTCTTTAATATTATCTTTTATTGGATCAACCACTCCCTCAATTGGAGTTGTATCGTTATTCCCATGTATTATTCGAACAGGACAATCTATATTTTTGGCTATTTCAATAAAATATCCGTTTTTTCTCATTTCTGATGCCTCTTGCCAGACCTTTTGATATTGATTTCCATCTATATTTACTAATTCTTCAATATTGTCTACCTTCATTTCAACACAGAAATTATCTGCTTTTTCCGCTATCTCACCCAAACGTTTAAGGTTTTTATTATTATTTTCATTCTCTTCAGATAATAATGATATGATCCGTTTGTATTCCATCTGCTCATTTTCATTCATTGCTCTTAATCTTCGTCTTTCTAATTCGGGAAGATAAGAAATATCGAATACCCCTGATCCAATTAAGAAGACTTTCTTTATGATTTCAGGATGTTTATATGCTAACAAAAAAACAATCCATGCACCCCAAGAATGACCAAACAAGGAGACTTGATTCCGAGTATTATGAATAATCAGGTTATAAAGTTCATTTACTTGCCCAAAAACAGTTTTTTCTGTTTGAAATGGTTCCAATACGCCGCAATATGTTGATAATTGACGCGCAAGTGATGAAGCACTCCCTGGCGCACCTGGACCTCCATGTACTACAACGCATTTATATGGATCTGAACCATATTTTCGAATATTCATTGTACCTACACTTTACTTCAAAATGTTTACACTTAACGCGGTACTGATCGGTGTGTGGTGACCGGGCTGGACGAAGTCAGCAACGCATTCCAGGCGTCGCAGCCGCCTGGAAACCAAAAATAAACCGGTTATACCCGGTTTATTTTTTTGTTGAATTGAATTGCTTAAGCGTTCTATTCGATCTTTTCTTTATAACAACTGTGATATCCTCTAACAGGCTGTTCTGCTGATATCTGTTTATAAAGTCCGCATATGTACTGTCAATTTTACTGGTCACTTTAAGACAAAAATCCAATAATTTTTTCTTGAAAATCGGATGACTTATTTTTATCTCCTCTGCAAAATCTTTCCAGTGTCTTTCCATTATCCATTCGGGTCTGTTCTCCCCACCTATTTTCATAGCAAGTTTTTGTGACAGGGTATCATATATGTCCGTACACAACATGTCATAAAAAGGTGCCAATCGAATTTGTTTAGCCTGATATATAAAAGACAAGTTTTTTGCATGCCCATCCATATTCCCGATCAGATAATTAAAAAATACCCATTGCATCAGCTGCTGAAAATCTTTAATCGGATTTGCAGAGTATGATCGAACGAGATCAAAGCATGCTTTAAGCCCAGGACCACCATCAGCCTGATACTTCAGTTCATGTGAAAGCCCCATGGCCTGACAAAAATCTTCCTGGTGAAGACGCTTGAGAATATTATTATCCAATATCCTGTCATATCTTTTGATTAACAGAACCTTTTGATCTTGTTTTCGAGCAATCATAACAGGCGAGACAGCCAAACCAACAGCGTTGGCAAGCATCATACAAAAGCATTCATTTTCAATGGAAAACTGAAAATGCGCCATATTCGGTTTTAAAATAAAGTTACTTGGCGCACCATTTTCCGGGATATAAAATGAAGGATCATTGTAGAAAAGTGCCAGCTTTTCCTGTGCCCCGGCAAGCGATATTCGGATACCTTCCTGACCTGCAAGTAAAGGTCTTGCGGGGATATCCTTTATCAGGTCTGCCAATTGTTCGTCTGATAAAAGACGATATGTGTATTGATCCGGTGATTCAGGTATTCCTGCATCAGGTAGGATTGTTATTGCCCCGGCACACTCTCCCCCAATACGTTTGAGAAGCATAAAATCATTTTTATCGGAAATTCCAAGTTGTTTCGCGATTAATATTCTAACGGCAGCTTCAGGTAACAGATTGGAAAAAAATGATTTTACTTTGTTATGTGGAAAAATTTCTTCCTGCATCGGCAAAGAAATTGATATTTGAAACGCATCAGGTGATGTCAACCATTTCTTAGAATATTGAAATGAAAACTGCCTCCTGTCATTAATGCTTAGGGAACCGACTCTGGTTTGTTCAAAAAAAACATTCAAGGTATCCAATATCAGCGATCTCCACGTTTAATGAGATGG